>DASTSG010000036.1:0-59785 GCA_035760805.1 Pseudolabrys sp. | reverse complement strand
GTCAATAAGTCCAAATGCGATCGCCGCCCCTGTCAGAACTCGAATTTGCGATCCCTTCGGGTCGACATTCAGTGCTTTTGCAACTTGAAGTGGACTAGCCGGTTTTCCCGCGTAATGGTCAAAAATAGCCTGCGGAACTCGTAACGCATCGGCCAAGGGCGCCGACGGTACATCACTCTGCTTTAAGTAGCTGCGCTTGACGGCCACTTTCCGAGCTTTTGCCATATCCCCAGTTCCAGATGTTCTTTGTTCGTTCTAATACACTTATGAAGTAAATACAAGCTGTATCGGTACGGAAAACTACCTCACGTTGCACCGCAACCCTCTTGACTTTATTCCTATAGCCTTTTATTCCTATCCCTGCCTGAACCCGCCGCGAGGGGCGTTCCTGCAGGACGCTTCAGGTTCGTAAGGGTTCGGGTGGCGGCGCCTGCGGGTGGTTCGTAGCCATCCTCGGGAGGCCCGGCCAACCGTCCGCCGGCACTAACGACCGGCTGCCTTCAATGGCTGGACGGGCGCGGACGAAAGGCGGCGGGAGCCGCCTGGATCAATGGGCGCTTGCCCTGTCCCGCCCGGAAGCACGGTCCCGGAGCCAAAAATCGCCGCAGGTGGAGCGCCGGAGGGCGACGGGCCCTCCGAGCGATGAGGGTCCGCTCCTTCGCCAGCCCCGCAAGGGGCCGCGAAGGAAGACAAGTGGAATGCGCCTTCCGGCGCTCCACCTCCCTCGCGCCCGCCGGGCGATGAGGGCCTCCGCAAAAGCCCGGCGCGGTTTTTCGCGCGCGGGATCGATCCCCCATGCTCAAACCCGATGCTCAACACGTTCGGAGACAATCGCCATGCTTGATGAGAAAACGCTTGATGAGAAAACGCTTGATGTGAATTCGCGGCGCTTTTCAGCGCACAGCGCCAAACGTCATCGGAAACTGCTGGCGATCGGTGCCGCCCTCGATGCGCAGCAGCGCCCGCCCACCACGCACGAAGAACTGCGCACGATCCTCGCGCGCCGCGCCTATCTCTTTCTCGATGCCTGGCGCGATTGTCCCGAACGCGTGTGCCGGCGCCATCGCTATTGCGTGCAGCCGCACGCGCATTGCAGCGCCGTGCCGGAGCCGAACCCTGCGCCGCTCACGCCCGAGATTCGCGCTTCCCTCAATGCGTTCTACCGGCGCGTTGTCGCGCGGGCCGAATACGACGCCGCCCAACTGGACGAATGACGCGTGGACGAATGGAGCGGCGCTCCCGCCCCCCGCCGGCAGCTCATCCTTTCGTCTCCGCGTTCGCCACATAGCCCTCGGGCACCGCGACGGACGGGTCGTTCGGATCGAGCGTTTCGGAGATCACCACGCCGCCGACCGGCGCGGTGGTGGCGAGATCGAAGCTGGTCTTGTCCACTTCGGTGAGCGTCGCCTGCACGCGCGTGCGATAGAACACGTAGGCCGCGAGCGCGATCTGCACCAGCGCGGTGTAGAGGAACAGGCGGCGCGGCCCCTCCGCCGTGATGAACAGGGTCGCGATCAGCGGGCCGAGCACGGAGCCGAGCCCGTTGGCGAGCAGCACGGTCGCCGCGGTCGCCACCATCGTGCTGGCCGGCGTCTTGTCATAGGCGTGCGCGGCGGCGAGCGAATAGCCGGGCAAAGCCAGCGCGCCGAACGCGAAGCCGAAGATGAGCAGCAGCGGGCCGGTTGCGGCGAACAGCCATAGCGCGATGCCCGTCAAGGCCGCGCCGGCGAGCAGCGCGAGCAGGACGAGGCGGCGGTCGATGCGGTCGGAGAGGCGGCCGACGGGCCATTGCGTGAGCGCGCCGGCCAGCACCGCGACGCTCATGAACAGGGCGACATGGTCATGGTCGAGGCCGCTGCCGGCAGCCGACACCGGGCCGAGCGCCCAGAAGGCGCCATTGGCGAGGCCGACCGCGAAGCTCGCGATCAGCGCGACGGGCGCGGCGTCATAGAGCGCGCGCGGCTGGAAGCGGAACAGCGTGATCGGCGCCGGCTGCGCCGAGCGCGTCAACGCCACCGGCACGATCGCGAGCGCAGCGAGCATCGCCGCGACCATGAACGCGCCGTTCTGCTCCACCGGATAAAGCGTGATCAGCATCTGCCCGCCGACCACCGCCACATAGTTGATGGTGACATAGGCCGACATCACCAGCCCGCGCGTGTCGTTGCTCGCGCCGTCGTTGAGCCAGCTCTCCAGCACCAGATAGAAGCCGGCGAGCGCGAAGCCGGTGACGAGGCGCAAGGCGCTCCATGCGACCGGCTCCGGCGCCAGCGCATAAGCGAGGGTGGTGGCGGCGGCGATGGCGACGAGCGCGGCGAAGGCGCGGATGTGCCCGGCACGCAAAATAATGTACGGCCCGAACAGGCAGCCGGCGACGAAGCCGACGTAATAGGCCGAGCCCATGACGCCGAGCGCGAGCGTGGAGAAGCCTTCGGTCTGGCCGCGCAGCGGCAGTAGCGTGAACTGCGCGCCGTTGCCGGCAAGCAAAAGCGCTGCGGCCAGCAGCAGCGATGCGATCGGGCGCAGGGCCTTGCTCATCGGCGCGAGATCCTTGAACCGCCTCGTCGCGCACCGCGCGGGTGGGCGTTACGCGGCTTGCTTCACGCGGGCCTGTTTCGCGTGCATTTGCGTCACGTGCATGGCGTCATAGCAGAGTCGCGCGGCTGCAAGCGGCGCGAAGCAAGGCCGCGCGAACGAATGCCGCGGGCGGAAGTTCCACGCGTGTTGCGGCTTTGCCGCCGCGTGGCCCGTCTCCCTTTGGCCGCCGCCGCATGCCATGATGCCGAGGCGAGGGGGGTTCACCCGGAGTTGTTCATGCGCACACGCATTGTATCGGCATTTTTCCTTCTGCTCGCCATTCCGTTTGCCACCCGCGCATCCGCCGCCGTGCAATGCGGCGGCGATTTCCGCACCTTTCTTTCCGGCATGGCGCGCGAGGCGCAGGCCGCCGGCATCTCGCGCAGCGTGGTCGACAAAGCGTTTGCGGGGCTGACGCCCGATCAGCGCATCATCGCTTTCGATCATCGCCAGCACGGCACGTTCCGCCAGAGCTTCGAGCGCTACGCGTCGACGCGCGTCACGCCCGCGCGCATCCGCCGCGCCAGGAACCTGATGGAGCGGCACGCGCAGCTTTTGTCGCGCATCGAAAAACGCTTCGGCGTGCCGCGCACGCTGCTGATGGCGATCTGGACGATGGAGTCGGACAACGGCACCGGCGACATGGGCAAGCTGTCGGTCGTGCGTACGCTTGCCACGCTCGCGCACGATTGCCGGCGCTCGGAGCTTTTCCAGGGAGAGCTCATCGCCGCCTTGAAGATCGTGCAGCGCGGTGATCTGCCGTTGCGCGATCTTGTCGGCGCCAACGCCGGGGAGATCGGGCAGACGCAGTTTCTGCCGTCGAGCTACATCAAATACGGCGTCGATTTCGACGGCGACGGCCGCGTCGACCTGCGCCATTCGGTGCCGGACGTGCTCGCCTCGACGGCGAACCTGTTGAAGACGAACGGCTGGCAGGCGGGTCAGCCGTTTGGGCCCGGCACGGAGAACTTCCAGGTGATGCGCGAGTGGAACAGGGCGGAGGTTTATCGCCGCGCCCTCGTCCTGTTCAGCGAAAAGCTCGGTGGTGATTAGGGCGGCTTATTTTTTGCCCGCGCGTCGCATGATGAGTGGCTCGCCTAATCGCCAGCGGCTTTCTGCGCCTCTGCCACCAGCACCGGCTTGTCGCGATAAAGCTCGGGAAACATCGCCTTCAGATTTGCCACCTTCGGCGCATCGTTGATGAAGATGTACGGCTGCATTGGGTGATTGAAGGCGTAATCCTGGTGGTAGCCTTCGGCCGGATAGAACGGCTGCTTCATCGTGCCGGTTTTGGTGACGATCGGCTTCTTGAATACGTGCGCGGCGTCAAGCTGCGCGATGTAGGCGCGCGCGGTTTTTTGCTGCGCTTCGTTTTGCGGGAAAATCTCCGATCGGTATTGCGTCCCGTAGTCCGGGCCCTGGTAGTTGAGTTCGGTTGGGTTGTGCGCGACCGAAAAGTAGATTTGCAGAATCTTGCCGTACGAGATGACGTGCGGGTCGAAGGTGATCTGCACGCTCTCGGCATGGCCGGTGCGGCCGGTGCTGACCGTTTCGTAGTCGGCGTCCTTTGCCGCGCCGCCGGCATAGCCCGACACGGCATTCTTGACGCCTTTGACGTGCTGATAGACGGCTTGAATGCCCCAGAAGCAGCCGCCGGCGAGCACCGCGGTCTCGAGCCCTTGCGTCGTGTCCGGCGCTTCCGCCGCCGGCGCGGGAATTTTCACCGCGTTTTCCGCCTGCGCCATCATCGGCAGCGCACCGAGCGCCGAGGCAAGAATAATAGCGATGCCGAACGTGCGAGCTGGGCGCATGAGTGTCCTCCTGATGGGCGCGTGACATTTGTACGGACAAAGCTGCGCACGGACATCACACATCCTCACACAGATGCGTGAGGGGATGCGCCGGAATGGGAGCCGCCTTCTTTTCTTCGGAATCGCGATTCCGCACTGCAAAAAAGAAGCACTGTCGTTCGCGCCTCGTCCGGCGGACGAGATGAGGTCACCCGCGTGTGCGGGATGCAAGAAATTACGATTTCATCGAATTAACTTTTTAGTCGCACGGCCGCGACCTTATGCCGGCAGCGCATAGGTTCCATGTAGATTTCAGCATGTTGCAACGCAACAAATTCGATCTATATAGAGCGTGAACGCCAACAGAAGCGAAATCAACAACAAGAACCAGCCGGAAGCGCCCCAGGGCTCGTCGAACCTGAAAAGGAGATGGACCCATGGCTTTCTTCTCATACGCCCGCGCACCGGTCGGTTATGCCGACATTCGCGCGCGTGAGACGCGCCGCCCCGGCATCTTTCGCCGCATGGCACGCGCGCTGATAGACGCGCGCAAGCGTCAGGCCGACCGCGCCGTCGCGGCTTATCTCGCCCGCACCGGCGGCAAACTCACGGACAGTGTGGAGCGCGAGATCGAGCGTCGGTTCTACCGTGAACCGCAGCTTTGAACGCAAACCCTGGGGTCACATCCCCGCAACGCGCGGGGGGTGTCCCCGCAAAATGGAGACCAAGAGATGACTACTTTCCCGCTGCGCGAGAGCACGCGTAATCCGTTTGTTGACGCGCTCGCGCGTATTGCCTCTGCCATCGATGCGTTCTTCGAGGTGATCGAGGAGGCGCAGGCTTTGGCGCGCGAAGCCGACAAGCGGTATCATTTTGTCGAGTGGTAAGGCGGCCGTCCCATACTGGTCGTTACAAAAACGCCCGGCCAAAGCCGGGCGTTTTTGTAATGACTTTTCGCGCTCCGGGGAGCCGGCAACGCAAATCCCTGTAACTTTGTGACGCAATTCGTGATCAAAATCGGCGCCTCTGTGACGACGATGCCACAAAATGACCCGAGTTCCTTTTGAGAAAGCCGTCATCCCCAAAAATGAGAAGATGACGGAGTGAGCATGATTCGCGTGTTTAGCCTCGGCGCGCTTCTTTTGATGACCGTATCCGCATCCGCCGCCGAGGTCATGAAGCAGCCTGCCGCCAGCACCGATATCGAGTCGCTCGTCCAAAGGCATGCCGCCGCGAATAATGTTCCCGCCGCGCTCGTTCGCCGCATCATCAAACGCGAGAGCGGCGGCAATCCGCGTGCCGTCAGCAAGGGCAATTACGGCCTGATGCAAATTCGTCTCGGTACGGCGCGCGCGATGGGCTACCGCGGTTCGGCGGCGGGGCTTCTCGATGCCGACACGAACATGACCTATGCCGTCAAGTATCTCGCGGGCGCCTACAAGGCAGCGCACGGTAATGCAGACCGCGCCGTGCATTATTATGCGGCGGGCTATTACTACGCCGCCAAACGCCAGGGTCTGCTCAAGAACGGCGACCCGAATGGGCTCAACATTTTTGCATCCGAGGCGGCCGGCGAAAGTCTCGCATCGAACGCGGAACCATCGCCGGCTAAACAGGATCTGGCGGCGATCAAAACCGACCTCAATCGCGCGGCATCGAGCTATACTTGGTGAATGATTTGATCGTGCAGATCGGCTTGTACGAATGCAGGCCCGATTTGCTTAGGGCGAGCTTGCCGGTTGCGATGTTTGCGTGGGCGCCGGCTTCGCCGCCGCCGTCGATCCGTTGTGCTGGTATCTCTTATCGAATAGCGCGCTGAATAGATCGGGCGGCCCTCGGTGGGCGTTCGGTGCCGCGGCCTTTGGCTTTGGATGATGGCTGACGGTGCGGCGCAGCGGAGGAATGACGGCCGGCCGCGCCCGCGGCAGCTTGATGAGATTGGGCCGCGGTCGCGGCAGCACAATCGGCAAATCCACCGCGGGTAATTCTTCACTTACGACCGGCAGTGCCGTTGCCGCGGCTGTGACGACCGAACCTGTAATGGTGGTATCGTCTGTCGCGGGCGCCGTACCGTTCTGACCGTGCGGCAATTCGGCGATTCGTGTGGGCTTTGGTGCTTCAGCAACCGCTTGCTCTTCCGAGCCGTCAGTTGCGAGGGATTGCTGCGTCACTTCGTTTCCGGTCTGCGCGGGGCCTGTCGAGACGTCGGCGAGCGATTGCTCATTCGGATTTGTGGCTGCCGGAGGCGCCGCGCTGTCGCTCGTGATTGCCGATGAAATGGAAGCCAGCTTTTTCTCAGCGCCCGCCGCCGCCGAAGAGGACGGCTCTCCGGTTTTTTTGGTACCTGGCATTACATTTGTTGCATTGTCCAACGCGCTTTCTGCAACACGCGCAACAGGGGTGTGATCGGATGTCGTCGACTGCGAAGGAGCATTCGTCGGATTGACCACCACAGGCTGCGACGAGTCTGCGGCCTCAGTGAACGTTTTCGCTGAAGCTGGTGCCTCCGCCATTTCGGTGTTCGCTACGGCAGGCGAACCAGTGATGTCAGATGCAGCATTCTCAGCCGTGGCCGGCGGCGCCATCACTGGTGCAGCAGTCGCCGTTTCCTGCTCGCTTTTCGGCAAAGCCAATTCCTCGACACTCGGCTCAACGCCGACCGGCGCGCTTGCGTCGGCCGGGCCCGGAGCGCCGGGTAAGCTCGCGACCTTTGTCTGCGGTGCAGCGTCTGCAACATGTGCCGCCATGGGCGCGGCTGCAGGATCGGATTGCTGCACAACCGGCGTATCCGGCAGATCCCGCAGCGCCAGCACCTCCTGCGCGCGGTGGATTGCCGCCAGGATCAGGAACTGCCGCCATTCCGGATGCTCCTGACGATCGATCAGCGGCCCGCGCGCCGGCGCCTCGGCACGGATGAGCCGGGTGCGCGTAGGCCCCGGCAGTGTCAGGGCCTGCACCAAAGCAACCATGGCGATGAAAACGCCGCCGACTGGAATCATCCGAAAAATTGGCAGCATGGCGAATGCATAGTTGATTCGTAGCCGCAGCCAAAGAATAGCAGCGCTTTTCCGCTGGCCCTGTGGCAGAACCATCACGCCGAATGCCGGCAAGGCCGTGACAGCGTCCAAGGCCATTGGTAGGACACGGCTCGTCAAGGAAAACGTGCGGGGGAAGCGCCTATGTTTGAAAAACCGAATTGCCCAATCATTGCGATCGAAGAACACTATTGGGACCGGGAGCTCGCCAAGCATTTCACCGGCCCCGAAGCCGGACGCGGCAGCGAAACCGACGAGCGTTTGTTCGATCTCGGCGCGCTGCGCCTGAAAGAAATGGATGAGGCGAACGTCGACATCCAGGTGCTGTCACACGGTGCGCCTTCCGCGCAAAAGCTTCCGCCCGATACCGGTCCGGCGATCACGCGCGGCGTCAACGACCGGTTGGCGGCGTTCGTCAAATCCAATCCGAAGCGCTTTGCGGCATTTGCGGCCTTGCCGACCGCCAATCCGGAAGCTGCTGCCGACGAGCTCGAGCGCTGCGTGAAGGAACTCGGCATGAAGGGCGCGATGATTCACGGGCTCTCTACCGGCGAATTCATCGATCTCAAAAAATACTGGCCGATTTATGAGCGGGCCGAGAAGCTCGACGTGCCGCTTTATCTGCATCCCTCGCTGCCCAATCAGACGGTCACCGACATTTACTATCAAGATTACGCCAAGGACTTTCCGCTCGTCGTGCGGCCGGCCTGGGGTTACACGGTGGAGACAGCGACACAGGCGATCCGTCTCGTGCTCTCGGGCGTGTTCGATAAATATCCCAAGCTGAAGATCATCCTCGGGCACTTTGGCGAGACCATTCCGTTTCTGCTCTGGCGGATCGACACCTCGCTCAAACGGCCGGGGCAGAAACAACTCGATTTCAGGGAAATCTTCACGCGGAATTTCTATGTCACCACCAGCGGTTTCTTCTCCAATCCCGCGCTTTTGTGCTGCGTGATGGAGATGGGCGTCGATCACATCCTGTTCGCGATCGACTGGCCGTTCGTGCCGAATCCGCCCGGCGTGGAGTGGATGAAAGGCATTCCGCTGTCGGATGAGGACAAAGCCAAAATATTATGCGGCAACGCGCAGCGGCTGCTGAGGATGTAGCCGTTTGTTCTGTCATCGCGGGCTTGGCCCGGTGATCCGCTTAGAGACGCAAAGCATTGCCGTTCGAATGGGGATGGCCGGAAGAAGAAGTCCGGCCATGGCAGCTAGGAAATCGGGTGCTCCCGGTAATACTCAGCGTCGGCGGCGGATTGCTTCCATTCGGGCCGGCCGCGCCATTCGCAGTGATGCGCGCGCATGTCGGTGCCGTAGCGCACGCGGAACAGAAGGGTGCGCTGCGGCCCGTTGGCATATTCGTGCACTTCGCCTGGAGGATGGACGACGAACGCACCGGGCTTGACCGCGATCGTCTCCTTCGGGGTGCGCATGATGCCGCCGCCGGAAAAGCAGAAATAGATTTCGGTAGCATCCGGATGGCAATGATAAGGGCTGATCTGGCCCGGTTCCCAGCAGGCAACGGTGAAGTCGCCGTCCTCGATTTTGCCGAGGATTTTCTCGACATGCTTTTTCGGATTCCATTCCTGTTCCTGGGCGAGATCGAAGGCATGCATCAGGCTTCCTCCCGTATGAGAACTCAATAGTAGCGGATCGGACGCGCGGAGGGGGAGGCCGTGCGAATAGCCTTTTGCGCCATACGTTGCTAAAAAAACGACGCGACAATCGGGCCCGTAGCTCAATGGTCAGAGCCGACCGCTCATAACGGTCTGGTTGGAGGTTCGAGTCCTCCCGGGCCCACCAACGCTGGAATATTCATCACAAATTGGTGCCCATCCTTATTCGCCAGTCAATCGGCTCTGCGAACGGATGATCGACCGCGTCCATCCCGTAATCGTTGTGGCCGATAAAAATGGGACCAATCCACCATAAACGTGTTGGGAGGGTAGAAGTCGGGTCTGTTGCGTGCCAAAAACATGTGGTTGTGGCTCCCCATCGCCGCTTTCATTGCCGGCGCAGGCGCACTGCAAGTGCTACGTCTGGCGGATCGGAGAAATGACGACGAGATAGTGACACGACTTAAATCCCTTTCCACCCGGGACCGCGTGTTCTCCGAAAAGCAAATTGCCGGCCTGCCAGAGCCCGTGCACCGCTTCTTCAAGTTTTCGATCAAAGAAGGAACCCCGCTCTACCAGTGGGTCGATCTTCGAATGGAGGGCCAGCTTTCGTTGGGCAGCAAGGTTAGTCCCCGTTACATGCAAATGCGCGCGGATCAGGTTCTTGCCGCCCAGCACGGCTTCATCTGGCGACCTGCGATGAGATCAGGCCTCATGCGTCTATCGGGGAGCGACGGTTATTATGACGGTCAAGGCTGGACCAGGTTTTGGCTTTGGTCGCTTATTCCCATCGTTCGCGCCGGCGGCAGCGCGGACTTCGCCAAATCCGCCGCCGCGCGCGGTATCGCCGAAGCGGTTTTCTGGCTACCGACCGCGCTGCTTCCTTCTGCCCATATCCGCTGGGAAGCGGTCGATGAGGATACGGCGCGCGTCGTGGTGGGTGACAATGGCGCGCGCTACGCGGTTGACATCAAAGTAGCCTCCGATGGACACCCCATCCAGACGATGTTCCAGCGCTGGAGCCGCGAAAACCCGGATAAGGTGTGGCGTTACCAGCCTTTCGGCGCAACTGTCGAGAAGACGCGCGCGTTCGGCGGTCTGCGCATCGCCTCAGAAGTCAGAGCCGGGAACAATTTCGGGACCGCTGACTATTTCCCGTTCTATATCGCCACCATCACCGAAGCGCACTACGGACTTTAATATTGCCGCTGACTGCTGCGTGTCATTGTGCGGTGTAGCCGCCGTCAATCACCAATTCGGAACCTGTCACAAACTTGGATTCATCAGAGGCGAGATAGACGACGCCGTAGGCGATATCGTCCGGCTCTCCGACATGGCCGATCGGATGCATGGCATCGAGCGCCTTGCGGCCTTCCGCCACGTCGCCGCTTTGGCGGAGATAGTTATCGACCATCGGGGTCCAGATATAACCGGGGTGTATCGAGTTCACCCGAATGTCGAGTTTCTCCCGTGCGCACCAGAGCGCAACTGACTTCGTGTAGAGGCGAACGCCGCCCTTAGAGGCGTTGTAGGCACCGAGATTAGGGTCGCCCACCAGGCCTTCAATGGACGAGAGGTTTATGATCGAGCCGCCTTGCGGGGGATGTTTTTTCATGGCCCGGATCGCATGCTTGGTGCCCAAGAACACGCCATCAAGATTGATGCTCATCAGAAAGCGCCACTGCTCCAGCGTCTGCTCGTCCGGCGACGCGCCAATGCCGACGCCAGCATTGTTGACCAGCACATCGAGCCGACCGAATTCCTTTACCGTCTGGGCGATGACATTCTGCCAGTCCTCTTCGCGCGATACGTCATGATGCAAATATAGGGGCTTGCCACCCGCGTCGCGGATCGATTTCGCGGCGGCTTCGCCTTCCCCGTCTTTGATATCGGTGATCACCACGCTCGCGCCCTCGTGGGCGAGCATTTTGGCGGAGGCCAGGCCAAGGCCAAGTGCGCCGCCGGTAACGAGTGCGATCTTTCCACGTACGCGATCCATTCCATCAAACTATCTTGAGTGCGCCCGCGCGCTGCTCGCACAGGCGTGCAGCTCTTTACGGAAAGCGCCGTCGCTCTCCAAACCAACGGGGGGCGGCCCTTTCGGTTTCAGATAATGACGACGATCGGGGGGAGGCACCCTGGTCATTTGAACGAGCCGGCCTTGCTGGTTTTCAGAAAAATCGTGAAAGTCCAATGCCCAGTTTGGCCTCGGTTGGTTTACCAGCCACCGGTATTCAAGTTGCGTGCCGCAAGTCGGGACAATGGTGGCCACAAATACGGGCGACCGGCTGAAGCGGCGGGCCCGAAAGGCCATCTACGAGGGGCTCGTGTGGCCCCTGTCCAAGAGGTCTGACGAAGTCGCGGCGAGGAACAGCTCTTTCACAGCAGCTTTCGATGCCATGCGGCAAATTCAACCCTGAAACGGTGAGACTTGCCCTGATCCTTCCGGCAATCCACCATGGCACGCGCTGCATCTCGAACCTCTCGCGCGATAGCGGTGAATGACGCTTTTCCCGACAACGCTGCTGATGCTCGTCGCACTTCCGTTTTTGGGAAGCGGCTTGGCCGTCCTGTTCCCGAGCAAGGCCCGCAATGCAGAAGCATACCTCGCCGGAGTTGTCTCTCTGGCCGCCTTCGGATTGATCGTTGCGGGTTACCCTCGGGTGGCCGAGGGTAAAGTAATCGAGTACAAGGCCGCGTGGATTCCGGAAATCGGCCTCGACTTCAGTCTGAGGCTGGACGGTTTTGCCTGGATGCTTGCCTTGCTGATCGCGGGCATCGGCTTCCTGGTGGTGCTCTACGCGCGATACTATTTATCGCCCGCCGATCCGGTGCCGCGGTTCTACTCCTTCCTGCTGGCCTTTATGGGCGCGATGCTTGGCATCGTGCTTTCGGGCAACCTGATCCAGTTGGTCTTCTTTTGGGAGTTGACCAGCCTCTTTTCGTTCCTGCTGATCGGCTATTGGCACCAGAACACCCAGGCGCGAGACGGGGCGCGCATGGCATTGATCACGACCGCAGCAGGCGGCTTCTGCCTGTTTGTTGGGGTGCTGATACTCGGCCACATTGTCGGCAGTTATGATCTCGACCGGGTGCTCGCATCCGGAGACGCGATCCGGACAAATTCACTTTATGTCCCGGCCCTGGTGCTGATCCTTGTTGGCGCTCTCACCAAAAGCGCCCAGTTCCCATTCCATTTCTGGCTCCCCCAAGCGATGGCGGCTCCGACGCCGGTTTCCGCCTATCTGCACTCCGCCACCATGGTGAAAGCCGGCGTCTTCCTGCTGGCGCGTCTCTGGCCTGTGCTGGGAGGCACCAATGAGTGGCTCTGGCTCGTGGCATCGGCGGGACTCGTTACGTTTATCCTCGGCGCCTTCATCGCCGTATTTCAGCAGGATTTGAAAGGCCTTCTCGCCTACTCGACGATCAGCCATCTCGGGTTGATCACACTGCTCATCGGTCTCGACACCCCTCTCGGGCAAGTGGCGGCAATCTTCCACATTATGAATCACGCGACATTCAAGGCGTCGCTCTTCATGGCGGCCGGCATCATCGACCATGAAACCGGGACTCGCGATATCCGTCGCTTGAGCGGCCTTTGGCATTTCATGCCGATTACCGCGACCCTTGCCATGGTTGCCGCGTCTGCGATGGCCGGCGTCCCGCTGCTTAACGGCTTTCTTTCAAAGGAAATGTTTTTCGCCGAGACGATCGCAGTCCACGACAATTCGCTCGTGGACCAGGCGTTGCCCTACGTCGTCACCGTCGCGAGTATGTTCACGGTTGCCTATTCGTTTCGGTTCATCCACGACGTTTTTTTCGGTCCGCCTTCAGGAGCGCTACCTCGCGTACCGCGGGAGCCGCCCTTTCTGATGCGGCTACCAGCGGAGCTTCTCGTTCTGGCGTGCCTCATCGTCGGTATCGTGCCGGCTCTCACCATTGGACCGTTGCTTGAAACCGCTGTCCGCGCGGTGCTTGGTTCAAGAATTCCCTCGTACAGGCTGAATGTCTGGCACGGCTTCAGCCCGGAACTGCTGATGAGCCTTGTGGCGATCTGCGGCGGTATCGCAGTCTATTTCATGTTGCGGCGATATCTGCTCACCCAGGAAGGCCCCCCGCTGCTGCGCCACATCAAAGGGCAACGCATCTTCGATCGCGTGCTCGTTACCCTGTCCTGGCAGCTTGCGCGATGGCTGGAACGTGTGCTGGGGACTCGGCGCCTCCAGCCGCAACTCCAGCTATTGATCTGCGCTGCGATACTGGCGGGATTCGCACCCGTGTACGCGCGTGGTATCGGCTTCAATGGCGCAACGCGAACCGCATTTGACGTCGCACTCGCAATAGTCTGGGCTGTCGGTACGGTCTGCGCACTGGCCGCGGCTTACCAAGCCAAATTCCATCGTCTCGCGGCGTTGATCCTGCTGGGCGGCGCCGGTCTCGTGACCTGTATCACTTTCATCTGGCTTTCCGCGCCCGATCTCGCTCTGACCCAATTGGTCGTGGAGACTGTCACCACGGTGCTGCTCCTGCTTGGCCTGCGATGGCTGCCCAAGCGGATTCAGGAGACCAGCCCATCCGGCGGAATGACGCGTGTCATTCGCTGGTATCGGGTGCGCGACTTTGTTCTCGCAGTTGCTGCGGGATCCGGATTGGCGGCGCTCTCCTACGCGATCATGACCCGTCCGCAAGCGCAGAGCATCGCCGATTTCTTCGTTGAAAATGCTTACACGCAGGGTGGCGGCACCAACATCGTCAACGTCATCCTCGTGGACTTCCGGGCATTCGATACGTTCGGCGAAATCGCTGTTCTCGGCATTGTTGCCATCACGGTCTTTGCCTTGCTGCGCAGGTTTCGCCCCGCGGCCGATAGCATCCCGGTGCCGGAGCAGCAGCACAATCAGAACCTGCAAGACGATGCACACCCGGAACGTCGAAGAGGCGATACAGTCAAGAGCGTGATGGCCGTTCCGGCTCTGCTGATGGCCTTGCTCTTCCCGGTGATCGGTGCGCTCGCGGTGTTCCTGCTCTTGCGCGGGCACGATCTCCCCGGTGGCGGATTCGTTGCAGGCGTCACGATGGCCACGGCGTTTATTATTCAATACATGGCCCGCGGGACGGAGTGGGTAGAGACGCACCTGCGCGTCCTGCCCGTGCGGTGGATGGGCGTAGGGTTGCTGCTCGCAGGCGGCATTGGCGCGGCGGCGTGGCTATTTGGCCGACCATTCCTGACATCGTCATTTTTCTACGCTGAGCTTCCGCTGGTTGGTGCCGTTCCGGTCGCAAGCGCGCTCGTCTTTGATCTTGGCGTGTTTGCTCTGGTCGTTGGAGCGACCGTCCTGATGCTGATCGCGATCGCCCATCAGTCCATACGCAGTCACCGCTTGCCGGGGGATAGGCCTGCGGCCCCTCAAACAACAGACGAGGTGCGGTGATGGAGGTCGTCGTCGCACTCGGAATTGGCATGCTCGCGGGATCGGGCGTTTGGCTGATTCTTCGACCGCGGACATTCCAGGTGATTGTCGGTTTGTCGCTGCTCTCCTATGCGGTCAATCTTTTTATCGTCGCCATGGGACGGCTCACGTCCGCCGCCGCTCCGGTGCTGAGACCGCCCGCAATGGGCAATCCCGCGCAAGTTGCCGATCCGCTGCCGCAAGCCCTGGTGTTGACCGCGATCGTCATCAGCTTTGCGACAACTGCGCTGTTTCTGGTTGTGCTGCTTGCTTCGCGCGGTCTGACCGGCACAGATCATGTGGATGGACAGGAATCGCAACAGTGAATCGTTTTGGCGACAATTTGATGATCGCGCCGATAGTGTTGCCGCTGTTTGCGGCGGCGGCGATGCTTGCGCTTGGCGGCGAGCGTCGCCGTAATCTTAACGCTGGATTGAATGTCGCGACCACGTTCGCACTGGTGGTCGTTTCAATCGCACTTCTGCGGATCGCTGACGCTGCTCCGACCGGCTTGGCCGGCGTGTACCGTTTGGGTAACTGGCCAGCGCCGTTTGCTATCGTGCTGGTATTGGACCGGCTCTCGGCCCTCATGCTGCTGCTGACGAGCCTCCTCGCGGCCGCCGCCGTTACATTCTCGCTGGCACGTTGGCATCGCGCCGGCGTGCTTTTTCATCCCTTGTTTCAGTTTCTGTTGATGGGAATCAACGGAGCGTTTCTGACCGGCGATCTGTTCAATCTTTTCGTTTTCTTCGAAATATTGCTTGCGGCTTCATATGGTCTTGCGCTGCACGGGTCTGGACGGGCTCGTGTAAGCGCCGGAATTCACTACATCGTCGTAAACCTCGCGGCATCACTGCTGTTTCTGATTGGTGTCAGCTTGATCTACGCCGTTTCCGGCACGCTCAACATGGCCGATCTCGCCTCCCGCATTCCGGCAATCCGGGCGGATGATCGGGCGCTACTGGAATCAGGCGCAGGGCTTCTGGGTATCGCGTTTCTGGTGAAAGCAGGAATGTGGCCTCTGTGTTTCTGGCTACCGCCTACTTATGCCGCCGCGCCGCCACCCGTAGCAGCCATTTTCGCAATCCTCACAAAGGTGGGGGTTTATGTGGTGCTGAGACTTTGGCTGCTATTGTTCGGAGATGCAGCCGGAGCATCCGTTCAATTCGGGGGAGAGTGGTTGCTCGCGGGCGGGATGGCGACAATTGTGTTTGGTGCGATCGGCAGCCTCGCCTCGCAGGACATGGCGCGGCTTGCGTCGTTCTCCGTGCTTGTGTCCTCCGGCACAGTGCTGGCCGGCATTGGTATGGGGCAGATTGGCGTTACCGGAGCTGCTCTCTTTTATCTGACCAGCTCGACGCTCGGCCTCGGTGCGTTCTTCCTTTTAATTGAGCTCGTCGAGCGAGGCCGTGAGCCTGGTGCGGGCGTTCTCGCCGTAACCCGCGAACTTTACGGCGAGGAAGACGAGCTGGACGGTCCGGAGGAAGTGGGCATTGCAATTCCTGTCACGCTGGGATTGCTCGGTTTGGCGTTTCTGGGCTGCGCTCTAATAATCTCGGGTTTGCCGCCGCTCTCAGGCTTCATCGCCAAGTTCGCGATGATGGCGGCTGCGCTCAATTCGGATCCGGGTGCCGTGTCGAGCGGCGCCTGGCTTTTGGTTTTACTGCTGGTCCTTTCCGGGCTGGCTGCTTTGATCGCAATGGCTCGCGCAGGCATAAATGCGTTCTGGGCCGAGCCGGATCGTACCGTGCCGCGCGTGCGTTTGATCGAAATGGCGCCCGTGGTCATCCTCCTGTTTCTTTGTGTGTGGCAAACGGTCCAGGCCGGGCCGATCATGCGCTTCATGCATGCCACTGCACAGTCGCTGTATGCGCCGCAAACTTATGTTCGTGGCGTGCTGGGCGAAGCCCCGCGGCAGAGCAACGCGAGGGGCGGCGCATGATCCGGATTCTGCCGTTTCCAATGGCCAGCGTGGGCCTCCTGATCCTCTGGCTTCTGCTCAACCAGTCGTTTTCTCCCGGTCATATCCTTTTGGGGAGCATCGCAGGGCTTGTTGGGGGCTGGTCGCTTGCGGCATTGGAAGTACCCAAAGTTCGAATACGGCGGCCCGGTGTCATCTTGCGCCTGCTTGCTTTGGTCGTGACAGATATCGTCCGGTCGAACATCGCTGTAGCCCGCATCATTCTTGGCCTGCAAAAACGGCCACGCATCCCTGGTTTTGTCGAAATCCCGCTTGAGCTTCGCAATCCTTACGGATTGTCAGTGCTCGCCTGCATCATAACGTCGACACCCGGAACGGTATGGGCGGATTTTGATGCGGCGAAGGGCATGTTGACTATTCACGTCCTCGATCTGATCGACAAGGACGAATGGATTCGCATCATAAAGGGACGCTACGAACGGCACCTGCTGGTGATATTTGAATGAGCGCATTTCTCGCCTGGTCCGCCATCACAGCACAGGTCTTGTTGGGCCTCGCGATGGCATGCGCCACTTTCCGGATGCTCCGTGGGCCGAGAGCGCAGGACCGCGTTGTGGCATTCGACAGTCTGTATGTGAACGCGATGCTGCTCATGCTCGCTTTCGGAATAGGCTCAGGAAGCAGCCTTTATTTCGAGGTTGCCCTGATTATCGGTGTGCTGGGCTTTGTGAGTACGGTGGCGCTCGCCAAATTCCTGCTGCGCGGCGAGGTGATCGAATGAACGGAATTTCGGGACTCTGGGAGTTTCTCGCAGCAGGCTTCCTGGTCGCAGGAGCGGCGATCACTCTGATTGGCACGTTAGGACTGCTGCGCTTTCGGCACTTCAACGAGCGGGTCCACGCGCCCACGCTCGGAACCACGCTTGGCACTGCCTTTGTTGCGATTGCCTCCATGATCTACTTTTGGGCACAGGGCAGCCGCCCCGTAGTGCATGAGATGCTGATCGTCGTTTTTATCGCGGTGACAACGCCGATCAGCCTGGTCGTTCTCGTGCGGGCCGCAATATTACGCGACTCGTCCGAAACGCGCAGGGACGGCAGATACTGAGAATCGTTGAGCCTCAGCGCTTCATTGGCGGGACAACAAATATATCCACGCTGAGTGAGCGCAGGGCCTCTTCCGTGACGCTCCCTATCAGTGCTTTTAAGAACGCCGAGTGAGCATGCGTGCCCATCACAAGCAAGTCAGGATCCAATTCTGACACTGCCCGGGAAATTACTTCCATCGGCGCTCCTTCCTCGACGCGCAGATTCCATCGTCCTTGGGCGAGATCGTTTTTCACCAAGAAAGCCGCAAGCTCGGCAGTCGCTCGTTCGCGCTCGCTTGCAACGTACTCGTCAATACTTGGTTGCTCGATGCCGGTCACGAACATTTTGCGCCTTCCCGTCGCCTGGAATGCGTGCAGCAGCGTCGCCCCTTTGTCGCTGATCAACCCTGTCGACAAAGCTACGCGGAGCGCATTGGCAGATGGATCACAAATATCGACGGGCGCGACGACGTTCTCGTATTTCCGCTGTGCCTCATTGTTCACCATCAGCACGGGAAAGCGTCCTTTTCGGATTACCCGCTCTATTGTTGTCCCGATGAAGATGTCGAGCAAAAGCTTCTTGCGGTGCGAGCCCATAACGATGAGATCTGCCCCGATCTCCGTGGCTGTCTTCAGAATTCCATCAAATGGGTCGCCGGTGACAACTCTCTGGCGCGCCTCGACTCCCCCGAGCTCGGGCATCGAATTGATCTGTTCAGCGAGTAATTGCTCCGCCTCCCGCTTTTCCACGCGGACCAATTCTTCCGGTTGATCGTCATCCACGACGTGAACCACATTTAGCTGCGCACCGTTGAGCTGTGCCAAAAGGCCGGCCTGCCGTACCGCCCGCGCTGAACGAGTGGAGAAATCGGTCGCAGCGAGGATTTGCATCTGAGTACCTCACGGTGCATCCGCGATTAAATATAGTACCTAATCATCTTCCTTAGGGCGGCCAGCCCGGGCCGGCGGCTTTTCAGCACAAATTCAGCCGAGCAAAATTCCCTGTTTTCGGATTATCAGCTTGAAAACGAATAACCGGGCGGGCGGTGTGCTGCCGCTTGCATCTCCGTAGCGCCGATCTTCGGATGCCGGTTGGTGTGCTGGTCACGCATGCGTGCGGTGCGCACGGCCGCGCGTTCGCTGTTGGTCTGTTGCCCCCACTTGCCATCTGGCATGTCAATATGATCAAGGATGACTTGCTGCGGGGGCCGTCACCGACAACCTGCGCCTTTATTTGAAAACCTCATGTGCAGGGTCATTGCGGTGGGCCGTGCGTCCGGCGTCAACCTGCAGAAAGGGATGATGCCATGATCCGGCTGACCATTCGGTCCATCAAAGCCACCGGCGTCGAAGTGCCGATGAATTACGTTCTTGGCACAAGCGCAACGGCCGTGCGTTCCGCGCCACTTCTTTTGATCGATCTGGAAACCGAGCAAGGGGTGACCGGCCGAAGCTATTTGTTCTGCTACGTCGCCGCCGCCGCTCCGGCCATTGCCAGGATACTGGGGGAAGTGGAGCGCGTCGTGAAGGGCGATCCGGTGGTGCCGCAGGATTTGTGGGCGAAGCTCGCGAAGCGGTTCACGTTGATCGGTGTTCAGGGCATTGTCCGGATGGCGATGGCGGGGTTCGATGTCGCCTGCTGGGACGCTCTGGCGATCGCCGCCGGGTTGCCGCTGGCTTCATTCCTGGGCGCCGCGCCGCGCGATATTCCGGCCTACAATAGCAACGGTCTCGGCCTGATGCCGCTGGACCGGCTTCAGAACGAGGCCGAGCAGTTGCTGCAGGGCGGATTCCGCGCGATCAAGCTACGTCTCGGCTATCCGACTCTGAAAGACGACGTGGCTGCTGTCCGCGCGGTGCGGGCGCGCGTCCCGGACGATATCGCGATCATGGTGGACTTCAATCAGTGCCTGCAATTCAGCGAGGCATTAAGACGCGGGCGCGCGCTTGATGGGGAAGGGGTGTACTGGCTGGAGGAAATGATCCGTCACGATGATTACGCTGGCTCGGCACGTCTCAGCCAGCAACTGTCCACCCCGATTCAACTCGGCGAGAATTTTGCGCTGCCTGTTTCGATGAACCAGGCGCTGATGGAAAAGAGTTGCGAGTTTGTGATGCCGGACCTTGAGCGAATTGGCGGTGTGAGTGGATGGCAGCAAGCGGCTGCGCTGGCCAGCGTCTACAATGTCCCGATGTCGTCGCATTTGTTTCCAGAGGTCAGTGCGCATCTGCTTGCCGCGACGCCGACATGCCACTGGCTTGAATATGTCGACTGGATGAATGCGATTGTGGCCGAACCCACCAAAGTGAAGGATGGCTTTTATCCGGTGTCTCAGCGTCCTGGAAATGGTTTGATCTGGAACGAAGAGGCGGTGAAGCGTTACAAGATGAACGATTTCTAGCGCCGATGTTTTCCAGGTGCCGGCGCAGCATCACTCACCGGCAGGCCTTCATTCGATAAAGAATATGCAGGTTCCCGCATTGGGTCGAAGCCCACATGCGGGGATTGCGTCTTTCTGACGCGAGCAACCCGATAGCAGGAATTCATCGACGAGCGGTTCGGGCCGGATCGGGTTCCGACGGCTGCAACCGCGCGGGAACCTACGCACAACGTCAGAATTTTTAGTTCCGCAAGAAGCGGAGTCCGTCATGTGCGCAGAAAGCTTTTCTTTTCGTCCCCCGGCACCAGTGCCGCGAGCCGATTGGCCAGCTCTAACGGATTTGGTCAAAACGCTTTGGAACAATCCGATCGAAGCCTGGACGCAAGCGCACTTCGAGCAGCCGATTGTGCGCACGCGTCTGCCATTTGCAAATATCGTGGCGGTACATGATCCGGCCGCGATCCGGCGAATCTTGAGCGACAACGCTGAAAACTATCCCAAGGACCGGTTTCAGAAGAGAATTCTTGCAGTCCTGAGCAACGGCCTGCTCACGGCGGAAAACGAGCAGTGGCGTTTGCAACGCAGACTGATTTCGCCGCTCTTCACGTCGAAAGCTGTCAAGGGCATGGCGCCCGCGATGAGCGAGACCATCGATAATTTCATCGCGATATTGTCACGCCATGACGGCGAGATCATCGATATGGCGGAAGCAACAGCTTCTCTTGCACTTGCCGTGCTCGAGCGGACGATGTTTTCTGGCGGCATCGGCAGAGATGATTTGCGCGCGGCGATGCGGACGTATTTCGGCGCGCTCGGCCGGATCGATCCATTCGATGTTCTCAATCTTCCGGACTTCATTCCGCGCCTCAGCCGGCTTTATGCCCGGCCCGCAATTCGTATATTTCACCGGGCCGTGGACGATATGATAGCGGCGCGGGCGGCCGGCCTCGGAGGTCGCGCTTCGGATACCTCGCACGACATTCTCAACTTGCTCATCGAGGCTCGCGATGCCGAGAGCGGTCGACGGCTGACGCAAGATGAAATTCGCGCCAACGTCATTACCTTCTTCGCCGCGGGTCACGAATCGACAGCCAATACCATTACGTGGGCGCTCTATCTCCTGACGCTATCGCACGAATGGCGTGAACGCGTTCGCAAGGAAGCGGAAACGGAAATGAGCGGGCGCTCTTCGTCCGCCATTGATCGGTTGATCCAGACACGCGCGGTGATCGAAGAATCACTGCGCCTTTATCCGCCGCTCGCAGCGATCAGCCGGGTGGCATTGGCTGATGACGAGCTTGCGGGAATGCACGTGCCGGCCGGCACGATGGTTGTCATCTCGCCCTACGTGCTGCACCGGCATCGATTGTGGGGCGAGCGGGCCGACTACTTCGATCCGTCCCGATTCCTGCCGGGATCCCGCGAGCAGATCGACCGCTACGCCTACTTGCCGTTCGGTGCGGGTGCGCGCGGCTGCATCGGCTCTTTCTTCGCCCTGCAGCAGGCGACGCTGGCTGTCGCGGCGATTACGCGAAATTTCGAGCTACGCGTCGCACCGGATCACGCAGTGTGGCCGCTTCACAGGATAACGCTTCGTCCCAAGGATGGTCTGCCGATGCTTGTGCGCCGCCGCCCTGTCGGAGAACGGAAAGCGCAGCCGAGAACAATCGGGTCGCGCCCAGAATCACTAGCGCTCCACTAGGCTTTTTCCGTCAAGCCGCGGTCAATCGTTGTTTCAGTTCGAGGCTCGGCCGGGACCGGCTTTGGCCGCCTTGTCCCGATGGCACTTCGCACACGTTGCCATTGAATTGCAGCGAGCATCGCGTTGGGCTTCGGCAGATTCGGCCGATCAGCCTCTTGCGCCGCGTCCCACAATTTCGAACGGCGAATCGCCTTGCCACAGTGGAAATAGACGCGCTCGATTGCCACCACAATGACGGTACGCGGGCTCCTGCCATTCACAGCAAAACTTGCCGTCATGACAGGATCAATCGAAATCGACGCTTTCCCTTTCACGCGCAAGCTTTCGCAGCAGCCGGGGACCAGGAAATGAATGGCGACGCGAGGATCGTGCACGATATTCCGCAGACTCTCGTTACGGTTATTGCCGTCGCGATTGGGGATCAAAATGGTTTTTGCGTCGGCGATCTTGACGAAGCCCGGAGCGTCGCCACGTGGCGAGCAATCCGGACCGTCAGGACCGATCGTGGCGAGGGTGAGGTATGGCGCCGCCTCGACGAAAGCTTTGTACGGCGCGATAAGTTCGTCGGTTTCCTTTGCGACAGCAGCCCACGCCGGCGAATCGTAAAGGCCTTCCAGCCCGGCAACGTCCCGGACGATAAATTCAGCGGTGGACATGATCACTTTTCCCCCGGTCAGACAAAACGACCCTGACTTGCGCAGAAGAAGCTCACACAGGCTCGCGCCAACACTGTGGCGGCGCAATGTCGTGATCCATGGAACTTGCTCAAGCTGATCCGCAATCGAATTTTTTGCAAAAGGTTCCGTTGCGCTCTTACCGGTCGAACCTCGGCTGGTCCGGCGTTACCTGCTTCGGGGTCGCCAGGCGCGCAACGCACCTGGCAGGCGTCTGTAAACACGGGCGATAGCGTGGTTTCGGTCACTCGACGCATCCCAAGAAAATGCGTCGCTGAATTGCGTCAGTCACATCGGCGGCTTCAGCCCGTTCTTGCCGACGGCGACAGATTCTGCCGTCACCCTGCCATCGTCAACGGTTGCTTTAATGAAGACGTGCGCTCCCTGTTTCACAATCGATGCATCGGAAGGCTCGATTGCAACGATAGGAGCCGTGGGGGGTATCGTGATTTCCTGCGTTCCGCCGTGATAACTGACGGTGATTTTCTTCGAGCGCGAGGTTGTACTTGCCGCGTCAACGTTTCCGTTCGTCATTGCGCTTTTTACCTTCGGCGCAGTGCCAGAGACCTGACTGACACTGCCATTCGTCATCGCGCTGTTCGTGCGCTCACCGCCTGAAACGGTCGTATCGGTGATTTCGTCCCACGCATAGTGACCATCGTCGGTGCCGCGCATCGAAGATGGAAAGATCACCACCTCGAGTGCGACGTCGCCGGTACCTTTCGTCGCTGTGCCGATATAGGTGCCCTTCGTTACTTCTTTGAGACTGGCTTTGGTCAAAGCCGCATACTTCGTCCCGGCATCAAGCGTGACGTTTACGTCTTTACCGCCGGCCGTCCGTATCATGAGGGAGTTGCCGTTGATGGATTCCACTGTGCCGCGCACGCGTTCAGATGTCGCTGCCCACGAGGTAGCAGCGACTGCGGCGCTAGAAGCAATGGCGAGGAGCAAGAGCTTACCAATCTGCATTTGTGACGCCTGTCAGGCTGGGTTTCGATGCTGGACCATTGCGACCGCTACTCCGCAAGAGGGGCGTTTTTGCGGGGGCTAGCAAAAACGTGAACGGTTGTGATGACGCGGTTCGTGACACGTGTACCGACGGCATCCGCTCGCTGAAACGAGAACATGTCGCGGCGGAACGATTACACGCGACTTTCGGGCTCGGCTGCACGCTGGCCATTTGAGTTTCGGTTTGACCACATCGCCGCCCGGGATCACGCAAGCGTGTTTCGAACGTGTATGAGCCAATCCGACCACGCCGAATTGTCGTCACGCGCGCACATTTTATTTCCAAATGACGCCCGTCAGCCTGAATGTGTCTCGGCTATTGCGGGCAAGCACTCGCCCGAAAGGTCATTCCATCCATTCAATCAGGAATGAACATGGTCGTTGATTTTGACGAGAGAGCAAACAGACAAGAACACTCCGCACAAAAACTTATCTATCGCCAATCCGCGTGGACGCGGGCCACCCACTGGATTTGGGCCGCCACGCTGTTCTTCATGGTGACGAGTGGGCTGCAGATCTTCAACGCCCATCCGATCCTTTATGTTGGGGAGCAATCAGGTTTTGGAGACAAACAGTATCTGGGTCCGCAGGCAGGATATGGAAACAAGCAGTTCGACAATACGGTATTTGACATCCATGCGGAAAAGCGCGCCGATGCGGCCGTCGGCGTCACGCGGATTTTAGGCCACGATTTCAACACCACCGGATTTCTTGGCAAAAGCGGACCGAAGGACCAGCCGACCTACCAGGGCTTCCCGGAGTGGGCGACAATTCCTTCCTATCGCGATCTCGCGACCGGGCGCGTGATCCATTTCTTTTTCGCTTGGGTACTCCTCGCAACGTGGTCTGCGTGGTTCTTCGCCAGTGTAATCAACGGCCATTTTTGGCGCGACATCGTTCCCAAGCCGCGCGATTTTCGGCGCTTGCTTCCCGATCTCGCCAACCATCTGCGATTAAGATTTTCGCGCGGCCGTTCTTACAACGCCGTACAGAAGCTCAGCTACGCGGTGATCCTCCTGATCGTTATTCCAGGCATGGTCCTTACCGGTCTGGCGATATCGCCCGGCGTCGATTCGGCGTGGCCTTGGCTACTCGATGTTTTCGGTGGCCGCCAAACGGCACGCCTGCTGCATTTCTGCGGCATGCTGATCATCGTTTTATTTTTCGTCGTCCACATCGTGATGGTGATCGCAGCGGGGCCGATCAACGAAATGCGTTCCATGATTACGGGGTGGTATCGCAGCAATCTTGAAGCAAAAAGCGAAAAGGCTTGACATGAGCAACATAAAGTTCAGCCGCCGTCGGCTTCTCGGTCAAATCGGTGTCGGCGCGTCGCTGCTGACGCTCGGCGGATGTGACGCGTTCGACGGCGTGCTGAATACAGACAATCCCGTCCGCAGGTTTCTTGCAAAAGCAAATGTCCTTACCGAGGGCGCTCAGCATGCGATTCAGAAATCAATGCCGATGGCGCGCGAATATCCGCCCAGTGAAATTCGGCAAGGGCAGCGGCCGAACGGTTCGATCGATCCGCAGACGGAGGACTATCTCGCCGTCAAAAAGAACAACTTCGCCGGCTATCGATTGAAAGTCGGAGGACTCGTCGAGAACCCGCTGTCGCTCAGCCTGGACGAACTGCGAGCAATGCCGTCCCGCACGCAGATCACCCGACACGACTGTGTCGAAGGGTGGAGCTGTATCGCCGAGTGGACGGGCGTGCAGCTGTCGCGCGTCCTCGACAAAGCAGGGGTCAAACCTGCCGCTCGCTATGTCGTCTTCCGTTGCTACGATTCGATGGGCGAGACGCCGAACGGACCCTTTTATTATGAAAGCGTCGACCTCGTCGGCGCTCGCCATCCACAAACAATCCTGGCCTATGGCCTCAACGGACAGGCGCTGCCCATCGCCAATGGCGCGCCGTTGCGCGTGCGCATCGAGCTGCAACTGGGTTACAAGATGGCCAAATACATCCGCGAAATTGATGTCGTCGACAGCTTCGCCAATATTGGCGGCGGCAATGGCGGTTACTGGGAGGATCAAGGTTACGACTGGTATGCGGGCTCGTGATGCGTCCAGTCGCCGCTGCCGCAGCCTACGCCTGTGACGACCCTGCTGGCCGGGCGTGAAGACCGTCGAATGATGTTTAATACATCACTTGTAATCCTTGACACGTGCATTTGAGAGTATCATACATCACCGAGTCACTCGTTCTTTCGGGCTTTTCCACGCATGATTACCGCCGGCCAGATGCGTGCTGCGCGCGCTTTGCTCGGTATTGATCAACGCGATCTGGCTCAGCTCTCGGGGCTCTCGCTGCCGACCATCCAACGGATGGAAGCCAGCGACGGCGTCGTGCGCGGCAACGTGGATTCATTAGTAAAGCTTGTTGAGACTCTCGCCGCCAATGGCATCGAACTGATCGGCGAGGGCGCGACCTCGAGCGGCGGCGGGCGTGGGGTGAGGCTCAAATGACCGTCGTGCACGTGCTCGGCGGGATCGCCGTGCTGCTTGCGCTCGCGCCGATTGCCATCGTGCTTGCGGCATCCAAAAACGGAGGCAGGCTGGCATACGGCATCTGTCTCATTGCCACGGCCACGCTCTTCGTCATCGCCCTGACGCAAATCGGCGCCCAGCCAACAACCGTAGTGTTGCCACTCGGTCTGCCCTGGCTCGGCGCGCATTTTCGTGTCGATGCGCTTTCTGCGTTTTTTCTGATGGTGGTCAATCTCGGCGGCGTGTCGACGAGCCTGTTCGCGCTGGGCTATGGACGCCAGGAAAAGACACCGCATCGCGTGCTGCCGTTTTATCCCGCTTATCTTGCGGCGATGAATCTGGTGGTCGTGGCCGATGACGCCTTCACCTTCCTGGTCGCGTGGGAATTCATGTCGCTTGCGTCGTGGGCGCTCGTTGTCGCGCATCACCGCGACAGCGAAAACGTTCGGGCCGGTTACATTTATCTGCTGATGGCGGGCCTCGGGACGGCGGCATTGCTGTTTGCCTTCGGCCTCCTGGCGGGGGCAAACGGACATTATGATTTCGAGACAATCCGCGCGACGCATGTGTCCGCCGCGCTGGCATCACTCATTCTTATTCTGGTCGTCATCGGCGCAGGCTCGAAGGCGGGCGTCGTGCCGCTGCACGTCTGGCTGCCGCTCGCACACCCTGCCGCACCGAGCCACGTCTCCGCACTGATGAGCGGCGTGATGACCAAGGTTGCGATCTACGGCTTCATTCGCATCGTCTTCGACTTGCTCGGCCCGTCGGAGTGGTGGTGGAGCATGGTCGTGCTCGGCATCGGCGGCGTCACTGCCGTTATGGGTGTGCTCTATGCGCTGATGCAGCACGACTTGAAGCGTCTGCTCGCCTATCACACCGTCGAAAACATCGGCATCATCTTTATCGGATTGGGACTTGCGCTTGCGTTCAAAGCGTACGGCATGAACGTCCCGGCAGCGCTCGCGCTCACGGCCGGGCTGTTGCACGTGTTCAACCATTCAATCTTCAAGAGCTTGTTGTTTTTCGGTGCAGGCAGCGTGCTCAATGCGACCGGCGAGCGCGACATGGAGCATCTTGGCGGCCTTATTCACCGCATGCCGCAGACAGCCTTCGTTTTTCTGGTCGGCTGCGTGGCAATTTCGGCGTTGCCGCCGCTCAATGGGTTCGTATCGGAATGGCTGACGTTTCAGGCCATTCTCCTCAGCCCGGAACTGCCATCCTGGGGTCTGAAATTCCTGGTCCCGACGGTTGGTGCGCTGTTGGCGCTCTCGGCAGCGCTTGCTGCGGCCTGCTTTGTGAAGGCGTTCGGCGTAAGTTTTCTCGGCCGGCCGCGCTCACCGGCGGCGGAAGCGGCGCGAGAGACCGACGGCAATTCACTGGCGGCAATGTACATCCTTGCCGCGCTCTGCCTGATCGCCGGTATCCTGCCGGGCCTATTTCTCGATGCGTTGGCGCCGGTCAGTCAGGCGTTGATCGGCGCCAGCATGCCGCATCAGACCGGTCTCGAATGGCTCACGATCGTTCCGATTGCGGAGAGCCGTAGCTCTTACAACGGGCTTCTGGTGTTCGTTTTCGTGACGCTGTCGGGCTCGATGGCAGCCTTCGCGATTCATCGGCTCGCCTCCGACAAACTCCGGCGTGGTCCGGCATGGGATTGCGGATATCCCGAGCCAAGCCCGCTGACGCAATACACGGCATCGAGTTTCGCGCAGCCGATCCGGCGCGTGTACGGCACGACCATATTCCGCGCGCGCGAACTCGGCGAAATGCCGCCGCCGGGCTCGACCGCGCCGGCCCGCCTGCATGTCGAACTCCGCGATCTTATCTGGGACGCTCTCTATGCGCCGGTCGCCGGCGCCGTCGCTTTTGCGACGGAACACATGAACGTTCTGCAATTTCTCACCATTCGCCGCTACCTCACGCTCGTCTTCGCGGTGCTGGTGCTGCTGCTTCTGGTGCTGGCGGTATGGTCCTGATTCGCGACATCGCCTTCCAGGGCGTTCAGATGTTGCTGGTGCTGGCCTTGTCGCCATTGCTGACCGGTTTCGTGCGCAAGGTGAAAGCGCGCCTTCTGAGGCGCAAGGGCCCGCCGCTGCTGCAGCCCTACCGTGATCTTGCCCGGCTGCTGCGCAAAGAGGTGGTGCTGGCCGAGAACGCCTCGTGGCTGTTTCGCGTCATTCCCTACATCGTCGTCGCCGGTACCTGGGTCGCCGCTTCGCTGGTGCCGACCTTCCGTGGCGGTCTTCTGTTCTCCTGGTCGGCCGATCTTATTGCCATCATCGCATTGCTCGGCAGCGCGCGCTTTTTCCTGGCGCTCGCAGGCCTCGACGTCGGCACCGCCTTCGGCGGTATCGGCGCAAGCCGCGAGGTGATGATCGCGTCGCTGGCCGAGCCGGCCATGCTGATGATCGTGTTTACACTCGCACTGACCGTCGGCTCGACTCAGCTCTCCACGATGGCTGCATTTATGTTGTCTTCGGCGGTCGGGCTTCGCGTCTCACTCGGCCTTGCGGTTATTGCGCTCATTATCGTGGCGATTGCCGAGAACGCGCGCATTCCGGTCGATAACCCGGCGACGCATCTCGAGCTGACGATGGTGCACGAAGCCATGGTGCTGGAATATTCCGGCCGGCATCTCGCGCTGATCGATCTCGCCGCCGAGTTGAAGCTTCTGCTCTACATTTCGCTGATCGCTTGCCTCTTCCTGCCCTGGGGCATTGCCTCGCCGCCTGCGACTCCCGCGGCGCTCGTGCTCGGCATCGGCTCTTATGTGTTGAAGCTCGCCGCCGGCGGCTTCCTGCTCGCCGTGTTTGAAACGGCCATCGCAAAAATGCGCGTGTTCCGCGTGCCGCAATTCCTTGGCGCCGCGCTGATGCTTGGGCTGCTGGCGACGCTGCTGCTCTTCGTGTCGCGGAGTCTCTGATGAACGGCCTGACATTCGACGTCGCGCATCTGCTCGCCGGACTCCTGGTGCTGGTGAGCTTCATGCAGCTTTACCAGCAGCGACTCTACGCGCTGCTCAATATCTTCGCGCTGCATGCAGTCGTCCTCGCTGCCTCAGTTGCCTGGCAAGCGTTCATACAGGATGCACCTCATCTCTATGTGACGGCTGTCATCGCTGTAGTGTTCAAGGCGATCGTCATTCCGACCGCGCTGCATCGGATCATCGTGCGGCTTGGCATCCACCGGGAAATCGAAACCGTGGTGGGTGTCGGACCCACCATGCTGCTCGGCATCGGTCTGGTCGCATTGTCGATGGTCGTGATGCTGCGGATCACGGCCGCCGCCGATCCGCTGGCACGCGAGGATCTGGCCTTCGCGCTTGCCGTCGTGCTGCTCGGTCTCTTGGTCATGGTGACACGGCGCAATGCCGTCAGCCAGGTGATCGGATTCATGTCGCTGGAAAACGGACTGGTACTCGCTGCGACCGGCGCCAAAGGCATGCCACTGGTCGTCGAAATTTCCGTCGCCTTCTCCGTCCTGATTGCCTTCATCGTCATCGGGATCTTTCTGTTTCGTATTCGAGAGCGTTTCGACACGGTCGACGTGCAAGCCCTCGACCGCTTTCGTGGAGAGCGGCGATGACATTCGACGCGCTCACCGCCGTGCTGTTGATTCCGGCGATTGCGGCAATCGTGCTCGCCGCGATGCCGGGATATCGATTGACGGCAGGCCTCAACGTCGTAGCCGCACTTGCGACCTTCCTGACCGCGGTATCGCTGTTTTTCGTGCCGCTCGAATCCGGGCCCTATCTTTTGCTGGACGACCTCAACAGGGTCTTCATCGTGCTGACGACGTTTGTCGGCTTCACCACCAGCGCTTTCAGCGCGAGCTATATCGGCCACGAAATCAAGATCGGGCGTCTGCGGCCGCTCTACGTGCGCTTCTATCACGCCATGTACCAGGTGCTGATGTTCGGCATGAACCTCGCACTGGTCGCCAACAATATTGGCCTGATGTGGGTGGCGATCGAGCTTGCCACGCTGACCACAGTGATGATGGTCGGTATTTACCGCACGCACGAGGCGCTGGAGGCGGCGTGGAAATACTTCATCCTCGGCAGCGTCGGCATCGCGCTCGCATTGTTCGGCACTATCCTCGTCTACATGGCGGCGCGGCCGGTCATCGGGGAGGGAACATCCGCGATGATCTGGACGGTGCTGGTTAGCCAGGCCGCCAAATTCGATCCCGCTTTGCTCGACGTCGCCTTCGTCTTCCTGCTGCTCGGTTACGGCACCAAGGTCGGTCTTGCCCCGCTGCACGCCTGGTTGCCGGATGCGCATGCCGAGGGACCGACTCCGATTTCGGCAGTGCTCTCCGGACTTCTGCTGAACGTCGCACTTTACGCGCTGTTGCGCTTCAAGATGCTGCTTGCCGTCAATCCGGCAGCGCTCGCACCCGGACCGTTGATGATCACGATGGGTCTCGTGTCCTGCATCTTTGCAGCGCTGATGCTTTATCGGCGGCGCGATATCAAACGCATGTTCGCTTATTCCTCGATCGAACACATGGGCATTATCGTGTTTGCATTCGGAATGGGCGGGCCGCTCGCGAATTTTGCCGGCCTCCTGCATATGACCATGCACTCGCTGACCAAATCGGCGATCTTCTTCGCTGTCGGTCACATCGCGCAGGTCAAGGGCACGCAGAAAATCGCGGATATGGCCGGACTGACCGTCAGCAACCCGGTGCTCGGATGGGGGCTTGTGCTTGGCGTCGTGGCGATCGCCGGCCTTCCACCGCTCGGCGTTTTCATGAGCGAGTTCCTGGTGGTGTCATCAGTCTTTGCCCGTCAGCCGTGGCTTGCGATCGCCCTCGTTGCAGGCATCCTGATCGCGCTTGGTGGATTGTTTTTGCGGCTCAACACGATTGTGTTCGGCGATCCGCGCGGGTCCACCGCGAAGGCCGAGGCCTCATACGTACCGATGTTCGCTCACCTGGCGCTGGTGTTTGTCGCCGGCTTCTATCTGCCGCCGGCGCTGGTGTCCGGTTTCCAGAATGTCGCGAAGCTTTTGGGATGAGCGCGATGGCTTTGCTCGATGGAATTCCGACTCGCTCCAAGGTCGCCAAGCATCGCCCCTGGCCGCGCTTCACTGTCGAGGATGACGGATGGCGATCCGCAATTGACCGGCTGGTGGACGGCCGCGCCACGCTGTTCGGATTGTGGGGTGACACAAGCGCAGTCCATATGGCGCTTATCGACAACAGTGGTCGTGAAATTGCTGTCCTGACCTATGAAACTCAGGACGGAAGCTTTCCGAGTGTTGGGCAGCGCCATCCGCCGGCTATTCGACCGGAGCGCGCTATTGCAAGCCTGTTCGGCCTGACGCCGATCGATGCGCCGGATGTGAGGCCGTGGCTTGATTTCGGCGTTTGGGACAGGCGTCATCCGCTGGGCAAACGCACACCTGGCAAGCGTACGACGAAATCCGAGCCTTATTCCTTCCTGCCGGCCGAAGGCGAGGGCTTGCATCAGATTCCGGTCGGCCCGGTTCATGCCGGCACGATTGAGCCCGGGCATTTCCGCTTCACCGCCAATGGCGAGCACGTGGTGCGTCTGGAGCAGCGGCTCGGTTACACGCACAAAGGCGTTGAGTGGTTGATGCGCGGCGCGACGCTGGAGAAGGCGGCGCGGCTTGCATGCCGCACCTCCGGCGACAGTGCAGTGGCCTATGGCATTGCTTTCGCACAAGCGGTCGAGGCCGCTTTGGGAATGACGGCGCCGCCGCGTGCACTTTATCTACGTGCATTGATGGCCGAGCTTGAGCGCCTCGCACACCATCTCGGCGACATCGGTGCGATTTGCAACGATGCCTCCTTCGCAATGATGCACGCCCAATGCGGTATTCTGCGTGAGCGGACGCTGCGCGTGGCCGATGCCTGCTTCGGCCACAGGCTGATGATGGACATGATCGCGCCAGGCGGCGTTACACGCGACCTCGCCGGTGGCGACATTCAGGTTCTGAAAGATTTCCTCGCCGAAATTCGCGGCGCCTTTCCGCGGCTTGTCGAGCTTTACGACAAGACGGCCTCGATTCAGGACCGCACCGTCACTGCCGGCGTTGTGAAGAGCGCGTTGGCACGCCAGTTTGGCGCCGGCGGTTACGTTGGGCGCGCGGCCGGCCGGGCCTTCGATTGCCGCAAGACGCCAGGTTACGCGCCGTACGACGCGCTGTCATTCGAGATGCCGGTGCTGGAGGCCGGCGATGTCGATGCGCGCATCTGGATTCGCATCCGCGAGGTCGAACAAAGCCTTTCCTTGATCGAGCAGATTGTCGCGCGCATGCCTGCCGGCGCCTTGTCGGCGCCGGTCAAAGCCAAAGCCGGGGAAGGTCTCGGCGTGGCGGAAGCGTTTCGCGGAGACGTGCTGATCTGGGTGCGGCTCGACGACGACGGTTTGATCGAGCGCTGCCATCTGCGCGACGCTTCATGGTTTCAGTGGCCGCTTCTCGAAGCCGCGATTGAAGGCAACATCGTCGCTGACTTCCCGCTCTGCAACAAATCGTTCAACTGTTCGTATTCGGGGCACGACCTCTGATGCGCCGCACGCTGTTGGAAAGTCTCATCCATGGTTCGGTGACGGAAGCGGCGCCCGCGCCGGACGAAGCGGCGCTGGCGGAGCTTGCCGGCAGTGTCACGCGCGCGGCGCGCGCCAGGCTCGGCCGTTCCCTGTCGATCCGGCAGGTCGACGCCGGCTCGTGCAACGGCTGCGAACTGGAAATCCACGCGCTCAATAACGCCTTCTACGATCTCGAACGTTTCGGCCTGCATTTTGTCGCATCGCCGCGCCATGCCGACGTACTGCTGGTTACAGGCCCCGTAACCAACAACATGCGCGAAGCGCTGCTGCGCACTTATAATGCCACTCCGGATCCCAAATGGGTTGTGGCTGTGGGCGCGTGTGCCGTTGACGGCGGCATCTTTGCCGGCAGCTACGCGGTGGCCGGCGGCGTGAAGGACGTCATACCGGTAGACCTGCACATCCGCGGCTGCCCGCCGACGCCGGTCCAGCTGCTGAAGGGACTGCTCGCACTCCTCGTTTAGAAGCGGGAACGAGGCTGAGCGTCAACGCGCAATGACAAAACCGGCAAGATTTTGCTGCAGCCGCGTTGCAAGTCCGTGCAATCGTGGCGATTGCAGTCGCAACGATCATCACCGCTTGATAATAGCTTTCGGCGAATTATCGCGCGCCGAGGTCGTGCCGCGTCGTTGTTCAAGCGAACGGCCGTATGCCGGCCTGTCGAACGTGGCCGCGTTGTCTTTTGAAGGCGGTTGCAGCGAAAGGCCGAGCCGCTTCATCTTGGTCCATAACGTCACGCGCGAAACTCCGAGGCTTTCGGCGGTACGCCCGATGCGGCCCAGATTGAGCGCCAGTGCCTCCACGATCCGCTCGCGTTCGGCCTCGGCTCGCGCGTCATTTAAGGAGAGCCTGTCAGCCAGATTGACCGTTTCGGCGATCTCTTCGGGAAGAGCGATCTCCTCATGAAAGAGGTCGGCCATGCCGATCTTGCTGCCCGTTGCGAAAGTGAGTGCCTGGGCCAGTCGATTGCGCAATTCGCGCACGTTGCCCGGCCAATCGTGCACGCGCATTGCGGCAAGTGCCTCGGCGTCGATCGCAAGTGGCGGCGTGCCGAGGTCTGCCGCGACATCCGGCAGCAGCGCGTTGACCAAAGGCTCGATATCGTCCCGTCGCTCTCGCAGCGGCGGGACCGTGATTTCAACGACAGCGATGAGGTTTATCAGGTCGGGCGACATTCGCTCGCGCAGCGTTGCTGCGGTCAAATGCGACCCTGCCAGAATCCGCGCTCCGAACGGGAATTCGGTTTCGGTATCACCGATGTGCGCGAACCGGCCGCTGTCGATCACCTGGATCAGGTGGGCTTGCAGGTTCGCCGGAAATTCGCTGATCTCATCGAGAAAAAGCGTCCCGCGGCCGGCCTGCTCCAGCGCGCCGCGGCGGAATTTGCTTCCATTCGCGGCCGAACGGATTGCTTCGCCGAACAAGCGCCTTTCTCCGTCCTGACCGGCCAAGCTACCGCACCTGACGGCCACAAATGGCTCGTCAGCGCGCGCAGAGAGCCGATGCATCTGGCGTGCAATGATCTCTTTCCCGCTGCCGGTCTCACCGTTGATGAAGACGTTGACAGTACATGCCGCGAGCCGCTCCACCCGCTTTTTCAAATCGATCATGCTGCGCGAGATCATGATCGCGTCCGTCACTGCGGTGTTCTCTTTGGGCGCGTCGTTGCGCGCTCCTCGGTCGGCAATGATCTGACGCAGGCGCGCAACAAGCGCCGGTACATCGTAAGGCTTTTGCACGTAATCGGCGGCGCCTGCTTTTACGAGTCGTACGGCCTTGTCGATATCGCCGCGCGCAGTCGTGAAAATGATCGGAGTCGAGCCGAGACAAGAAGGCGCTTCGCGAAAAATCTGCTCGCAATCACCGTCTGGAAGCCGCACCGCGCTTACGATGGCCTCGAACCGTAGCGAACGAAGAAGCGCGCTTGCTTGCACGCGATTCATCGCGGCCTGGCATTTAAATCCTTCGCTCTCAAGTGCGCCGATGAGCCGGCTGCGCTGTGATTCATCTGCGTCGATTACAAGAACGCGTGGACCACTCGGCATCATGTCCCAACGCAACTAATTGGTTTAACGAGCGCACTAAAATCTGGAAAAACGTTACACGATCGTACCTCAAAATATCACGTAACAATACAATAACTTAAAGACAACATTGGCAGTAATCCTTCAGAGTTAGGGCAGGAGACAGCCCAAGCTTTTCAAGTGTTTAGTACTGTCGCGCGAACGCTTGTTAAGGGTTTCGAACCGCCGTTAGGACGACTTTACCTAATGGTCCGTTGACGCTCTCAATCGAAAAAGATTGTGTTTGTAACGCGGGCGGAAAGCAAAAATCCGACCCGTAAACAGCGTGTAAACAACAACAACAGGAGGCGCCGCGACAGGAAAACAGGGGCAGCGCCATCCATATGGCGCCGGAGTGCGAATCGTCTTGCGGGTATGCGGACGTTCGCTCCAAAACCGATCTCGATCTTAAGAATAAAACCTAACGTTCAACCCGTGTGAAGTTCTGCCGCAGTCGGTTCGTGGAATCGCGGACGCAGAAGATCGGCGATTGACGAAACGGGGCGGTGTCTCTTCACACAAGAAAGAGACACACCATGAGTAACATTTACGATCCCCACAAAAACGATTACGACCCCTCCCACAAGGATCCCGACCATCAGAGCCAGAATCAGAATCAGAACGAGTACCAGGGGCAGGGCGAACATCAGGGTCAGGGTCAATACCAGTCCAGCTACAGCGACAACTGGAATGGCAACGGCAATGGCAACCTGAATGGTAACGGCAACCTGAACGGTAACGGCAACCTGAATGGTAACGCCAACCTGAACGGCAACGCCAACCTCAACGGCAACGCCAACCTGAACGTCAACGAGAACCACACTGATGTTTGTGTGAACGTGAACGTCGATCTCGACGGGCAGCTGCTGGGTACTCTGGCCGCCGGGGCGATCTACATCCCGCAAACGTTCAACCAAACTATCAACGCCTATGGAGACGACTTCCATGGCGTCAACAGTCAAATCGCGCTCGACCAGATCAACAGCCTGACCGACAACGATGCTGGCAACGGCAACTCAGTCTCGAGTTGCGGCAGCATCACAGTGCCGGTTGCGTTCGATCATGGCGATGCGTCCATAGGCGACGTCAGCCAAGGTGCCTTGGCGACCGGATCGTTGCAGAGCGGCGCCTCGACAGCTGCGAACGCCGATGCGTTCACCCAGAGCATCGTTCTCGGAGCCAACCTGCAGAACAACAGCTTCAATATGACGATCACCGGTCACGACTCTCACGTGTCCGTGGATCCTGGCCACCACATCGGCTAATCGTCTTTTGCGAAGGCCCGCGCGGTTTATGCCGCGCGGGCTGCTTTCTGAAGCACCAGAGAAATACCTTCGTCGCGTTTGCGTTGGCGAGTTTATGAAAAACCACAGTTTGTGTGGCTAGTAGAGGCGCGAGTATCATGGCCTCCTCAAGTGTCGTCAGCGAACTTATTTGGCATTTTGCGGGCTATCTCAAGCTCCCTCCGGCCGATCCTTTTCTCGTAAAGGTGATGCTCGAGGGCGGCGGCGGCCAAGCGGTGAGCGTGCCTTATTATGAGGGGCAATCGCACACGCCCGGATTAGGCGATCCTGGCGAGTTGCCTGCTATCAATACGCCGTTGCCGTGGCTCGTTCCGGCGGAGCCGTATGATTGGCACCTTTCGCCTATACACAGATTTCCGCTACTGCCGAATCATCCCGACGCGCAATTTTCCCTGGCACTTCCGCATGCGCTGCCGTTGCAGGTTCCTGCCGTGGGCAGCGACGCAAGCGGCGGCGGCGATTTTATAATTTCCGTCACGTACCAAAGCGGTGCCGACCAGGAGTTGATCGACGTCCGCCAGGTCAACTTGATGATCGATAACAATCAGGTCAACGCGCCGGCTGATCTCGTGCTCATGAACAACGAGCATGCCGACCACCTGATTTCATGGATGGTGCATGAGGCGCAGGATGCCGTTCCTTCCGATCTCGATCTCGTTGCGGCCAACACCAGCCAGTTGAAAGCGTTCGTCGATGATCATGATTCGCATCCGCTGCTCACGCAGGGCGATGAGGCTCCGAATGCCGTGCAGCTTGGGCAATACGTTAACGGCGTCCTGGTGACCGATGGCTCTGATCCGCATCAGGTAACCAACGATCTGTTCAACACGATTGTCGACGCAGCCAACAGCGCATTTGCCGGTCCGCCGGAGCTGGTACATGGCGATCACAGCGACCAGAGCATTGATCACGTATCGGTCGGCTCGAACATCACCGCCAACGATGCTGTCCTGGTCAACAACGAAGGCCTGTCCATTTCGCTCGCCGTGCTCGGCAATTATTACCAGACGAACGCCATCATCCAGACCAATGTTTTCAAGGGCATAGACCATTTCACCGGCGACGGTTCAACGTCGATTGACGCGAACACGATCCAAAACATCGCCGATTTTCAGAATGAAGGTCCGACACTGGTCTCCGGAGGTTCGGGCGTAGCCGTCTCCGGCCTCAGCTGGACGGTCGATGTACTGAACGGAGACCTGCTGCAGATTCATTCGCTGATCCAGACAAACTACCTCAGCAACAACAACGTGATCTTTCAGACCAGTTCGACCGGCGAAAGCGACGTCATTGCCGGCGGCAACACATTGCTCAACACCGCGCAATTCGAGAATCTGACAGCCAATTACGATTTGATCATTGTCGAGGGCAGCTACCACCAGGCCAATCTAATTTATCAGCAGAACGTATTGCTCGATTTCAACAACATCGATTTCAATGGCATGGGACTCGCGTCTCAATCCGCGACCGGCGGTGGAAACAGCATCGTCAACGACGCCACCATCAACGCAACCGGCAACCACGACTACCAGTCGTTCACCGACGACGCGATGTCGCTGATCCAGGCCTTGCAGAGCGAGGCGGGGACGGTCGATCCAAACACCGTGTTAAGCGCGTTCCCCAGCCTGTTCGGCGACATCCACATCCTGATCGTCAAGGGCGATTATTACGACATCAACTATCTGTCGCAGACCAATGTCATATCGAATTCCAACGCCGTGCAGCTCAGTGGCAGCCCGACGGCGCCTGACGGCGCCACGCAGTCGGTCAGCACCGGCCACAACATCACGGTCAACTCGGCGACGATCGTCGACGGCGGCAGCATCGAGTCGCCCTATCTTCAGGGCAACTATTACAACGATATGATCCTGATCCAGACCAACATCATCGGCGGCAACGAGAAGATCGCGGGGCAGGATCCAGGCGTGCTCGCGCCCGAGCTCGTCGCGTTCACATCTGCGCTCGACTCGCCGGATCAAAGCCATCAACCGACGCCGGTGGTGACGCCGAGCGATCCGCAGCACCACGACGGCGTAGCGACCATCTTGCATTAGATCGCACCAGGAAAAGATCGCAGTAGGAAAACCAGGGGGGACGCAAGAGACCGCGGCAGTACACCCATGAAGAATGGAGGAATGGAGACGCCGAACGAACCGTCGCCCGACAAAACGATCAATAACAGCAACGGAGTTAACGGTAAGGGAGTCAATGGCGCCAACGGCGCCAACGGCACGAATGAAGCGCATGATAGTCCCGCGGCGGCCGGCGCGGCAGCAGCTTTACAGCAACGCGCGGTCGATCGAGACTTTCAGCAGGTCATCAAGCATGGCGTGGCTGCGGTCCGGCGCAAACTTGCAATCGTGGCCGTCTTCTCGTTGTGCGCCAATCTCCTGATCCTCTCGCTGCCGATCTATCTCTTCCAGCTATCGGATCGAGTCTACACCAGCCGCAGCCTCGACACGCTGATCATGCTGTCGATGGTTGTGGTGGGCGCGGTTGCCGCGCACGTATTTCTTGATGTCGTGCGGCGATTGATCCTCACCCGAATAGCGGTCGAGGCCGAATCGAAACTCGGCGCCCCGGTTTTGAGTGCGGCGGCCAAGTCTTCGCAAAGCGGCATCAGCCGCGATTTCCAGACACTCGGTGACCTACAGCAGCTGCGCTCGTTCATTACCGGGCCGGTGATCCTGATGATGCTGGATGCGCCGGTGTCGCCGTTCTATCTGCTTGCGGTGTTTATGATCCATCCGCAGCTTGGCGAAATCGTTGCGGTCACCGGCATCGCGCTCATTGTGATAGCGCTCCTCAACCAGAAGCTCACCGCCGTTCCTTACGCGCAAGCGAACACTTATGCCGCGCGCGCAAACCTGGCCGCTGATGCCATGGCGCGCAATGCGCAAGTGATCAATGCGATGGGCATGATCCGCGAAGGCGTGCAGATTTGGGGACGAGAAACGGCAGAATCACTCAAAGCGCAGGTGGTCGCGCAGGACCGCAACACATATCTCGCCGGCTTTTCGAGGCTGGTGCGGCTTTGCACTCAAGTTGCCATTCTGGGCTGGGGTGCATGGCTTGCACTTCACGACGAACTCACCGGCGGCATGGTGATCGCCGCTTCGATTGTCGGCAGCCGGGCGCTGGCGCCGCTCGAAGGAACCATCGAAGGTTGGCGCGGGTTCGTTCATGCGCGTTCGGCCTACGCGCGAATCAAGACGCTTCTGCAAAATTCACCACTCAATCTTGAGCGACTCCGGCTTCCGAAGCCCACCGGTCTGCTCTCCGTCGAGCGAATTTTGTACGTGCCGCCCACGACCAAGAAGGTGGTTCTTAACGGCGTATCGTTCCAGCTCTCGCCGGGCGAATCACTCGCCATCGTCGGCACGTCGGGTGCTGGTAAATCCACGCTTGGTCGCATGCTGGTCGGGTCGATCACGCCGACGGCGGGCAACGTTCGTCTCGACTGGATGGATTTACGCAACTGGGATCCGCGTCAGTTTGGTGAAAATGTCGGCTACCTGCCGCAGGACGTGAATCTGTTCCCGGCGACCATCAAGGCAAATATCGCGCGCATGCGCGAAGACGCAACCGACGAAGAGATCTTCGCGGCCGCTGAACTCGCGGATGTGCATGAGATGATTTCGGAATTTCCGGCCGGCTACGAGACCCAGGTGCTGATCGACGGCAGCCCGCTTTCGGGAGGGCAGAAGCAGCGAATAGGTCTGGCTCGCGCGTTCTTCGGCAATCCGCATTTGGTCGTGCTGGATGAACCGAATTCAAACCTTGACGCTGCCGGCGAGATCGCATTGGCGCGCGCGCTCAGCCGCGCCAAGGACAAAAATATCACGGTCGTGGCAATCACGCAGCGGCCATCGCTGCTGCAGAACGTCGACCGCATCATGATCCTCAAAGACGGTACCGCGCAGGCGATCGGCAAACGCGATGACATTATCCCGCTGCTCAACGGCAACGCGCCGGGCAGAGAGTTATCGTCTCGCGGCGGAAACGGCGCTTCGCGGCTCGACGCATGAGGATTTCTGACGACAGGAGATGCAGATGGCGGCCAGAGCAATAGCGGTTCGGGAGTGGTATGCGGATGTCCCGCGCCGAACCCACGTGCCGACGCTTCTCGGCTTCATGGCCATCGCCGTCTTCGTCCTTGGTTTCGGTTATTGGGCGAACAGCGCGCCGATTTCCGGGGCGGTCATCACTTACGGCACATTCGTGGCGACCGGCGAGAACAAAATCATTCAACATCTCGAGGGCGGCGTCATCAAGGACATCCTCGTTCATGAAGGCGACCTCGTCGAACCCGGCCAAAAATTAATTCAGCTGGACGAGACTGCGCCTCGGGCGGAGCTTGAACGACTTGTCCTTCGTTACATGCGTGCCGAGGCCACTGACGCACGGCTTCTTACGGAAATCCGTGGTGACGCGGAGGTGAAGTTTCCGACCAGTCTGCTGGAGAAGCAGGATGCTCAAGATGTCAGATGGATTATCGGCTCGCAGAAGCTGACGTTTGAAGCCTGGCGAAAGAATCTCGAAGCGGATACGGCCGCTTTAAAAGACAGCATCGACGGCATCGAAGAGCGCATCAGGGCGGCGAAGGCCCAAAAGAAGTCGGTTCAGCGCCAACTTGAACTGATCGAAGAAGAACTCGCTGCCAAGAGCACGCTGTTGCAGGGAGGGTTGGTGCGTAAGCCGGAAATCCTGGCACTCCAGCGCGCCCAAGCCGCCTTGCACGGCGAAATCGGCAAACTGGAAGGCGGCATCGGCGAAGCCAGGGAACAAATCGCCAGGACGAACCAGCAGATCGTCAGCATGCGTACGGCCGCGACCAAGGAGGCGGTGGATCAGCTGCATCAGACGCGGGCGGAATTGGCCGACGTACGTGAACGCATCCGCGCGCAGCGAGACGTGCTTAACCGGGTGACCATCACCGCACCGGTGCGCGGCATTGTTGTGAAAATGAGATATCACACGACCGGCGGCGTGATCGAGCCTGGCAAGAACATCCTGGAAATCCTTCCGTTGGGTGATCGCCTGGTTATCGAAGCCAGGGTCCGGCCGCAGGATATTGATCATGTCAAGGTCGGACAGGAAGCGTCGATCCGCCTGACGGCATTGAGCCGGCGCACGACGCCGACGCTGTCGGGCAAAGTCGAATACGTATCGGCGGACGCGTTGCCCGACGACCTTCGCGCTACGGAGGGGAAGGGAGTCTATATTGTGAGGATTGCACTTGATGACAAACAACCGCCTCCGATGGACCACTTCCAGGCAAAGCCAGGGATGCCGGCGGAGATTTACATCAAAACGGCGGAGCGGACATTTTTCGAATATTTGATGCAGCCGGTCAAAGACAGCATGTCGCGCGCCTTCCGCGAATCGTGAACCGCGCGCCGGCGCAAGCTGTATTACGCCCGTGAGATCGGCAGCGGTTCGCCGAGATAGGCATCGAAATAATGCGACCAGAGTGCGGATGTGACGTCCGGTTCACTCGGCGTCACCGCCGCTCCTGCGCTGAGCTTTTGTTCGCTCTGATACTTGGCGACATCCAATTCATGGAGGAACAATTCGGCATTGCGGCAACCGAACGTGAATCGGTTGTCGTGCGCCGCATCGTAGAAACAAATCTCCTCGCCGAAGAGATGGCCGGGCATTCCGGTAATATCTCCCCAGGCTTTCGATTGAACGGCTGCCAGATCATTGCTGCCGAGCGAACCGGCCGCGCGCGTGGCGATCATCGTGATCAGCATTGCCAGAAATCCGACGACATAAGGGTCGTGCCATGTGGAGTCGGGAATGCTGCCCAAACGTCGGCGGCTGCCGTCAAGCAACGGGAGGATTTGGGCCGCTGCGGCGCGGCGTCCGCGATATGTCCTCCACAGACCAAACATTTCGCCCACGCCGAGCTGCTGGCCCTTGCAATGCCTCGCTTCCTTTTACAAGTGATCTTACGATATGTTTGATGGCTCTCAAATGGCCGTTTTGAGAGCCAATTTGGGCTCGGGTCGGGCGCACGCCGCCCGCCAGATTGGCGGTTCTTCGGGAAGGAAAGGGTGCTCGTGTCGCAGTTGCCCCCAAAGCCGAATTTTGCGGCGATCGAAGCAGCGGCGCATCAAAGCGCCGATCGCCGCACGTTCATCATGGCCCTCATCGGCAACCTGGTCTACAGCTGGGCGAACAACGAAAGCATGTTCATCTACGTTTTGATGATTTTGATGAACACCGATGAGGCCTCTGCCGCAGTTGTTTTCGCTACTCTCAACACGACACGGGCGCGCCTGGATTTGGTCGAGCGGCTCGCGAAAATAAAGATTGCAGACAGAGAGGTTCAGAAAAAATTGGATCACATTATCGCGCAGTTCAACGAGCTGACCAAAATCCGCAACGAATTTAATCACTGCATGTATACGCTCAACGAACGGGGTGAGATTACACACACCCATTCCATTCGGATGCAGGAGGTGAAGGGAAAGCTACAGCTCGGCGTCGTCCGCAAGATGGACGATGCACGTATAAAGGGGATGCTGGAAGCAATCCGCGCAATGACGGAGCTCAATCGCGAGATCTGGGATTTTCTGCCCCAACTGCAGGCAAGCGCGCGAACGGCGGCCGACGCGGCACGCTCCGGCGAAAACTTATAAGGTCGCAATTAGGACGATCGCCGTCATCTCTGAGATGAACATCACGGCAGCCTGCGTGACCGGCGCAACCAGGCAGCTGCAATACGGCGCCAGCCGCCACGCTTAAGCGGCGGCGCCGTTGGTGCCGATCTTCAGAAGGGTCTTGTCCATCCGTGTCACGTGGTTGTTTTCCATGGCCCACACCGCCGCCTGGGTCCGGTTGGCGACGTGAATCTTTCGCAGGATCGATTTCATGTGCACCTTCACCGTTGCTTCGGTGATGCCGCAGGTCCGCGCAATCATCTTGTTTGAATAGCCGCAAACGATGCCATCGAGAATTTCCATCTCCCGCTGGGAGAGGCGCTGGACCGCGCGCTGGCGTTGCACACCGGGGCCTGTGCCTTCAATCGTGTCGTCGGTGCTTATGCAGGCAAGTGCAGGACTCGGCGTATGCATGATCGATATCTTGCCGAGATCGCCTGCATCGTTGGCGTTACGACATTTTTTGTGCGTTTCGGGGTCCAGCAATGGCTGAATGCGCGTGTGGGACGGCCCGACCGTGACCATGATCCTGGCATTTTCCAGCATCATCAGATCGATGCTGCGGATGAGCGTGTCACGTGCGACCGACAGAGGGACGCATCCATCGATCTCGGACGTTATCAACTGTTCGAAATCGTTCGCATCGGCCAAGCCCATCAAAAGCACGATTTTACTCGCGGGCCAGAGCTTGCGGCAGGTTTCGGCGTCAAGCAGCGCTCGTTCGCTCGTTTCCGCTCCGACAAGCACCAGCTTTGGCGATGGAGTAGAGCCTCCGGCGGTGAGCTCGGCGGCTTCGCTGACGCTGTTGACGACGCGATAAGCGTATTTCTCAAGCAGGGATGTCAGCCCTTCCCGGACCAACATATTCGGTTCGACGATAACAGTTGGTGTTCGTAACGACATGGCCTCCTCCGTGGCGGCCCATCCGCCGTATCCCATTGTTTGCGATGCCCCGTATCCCTCCTTCTCACAGTTGAAGCTTCAGCCTTGATTTGCGCGACTTGCGAAGACTCGGGCTGGGCTGCTGCCCGGTCTCTTTTTGTTAGGTATGCATTTCGGATTCCGGCCGGCGGTGCCTGTATGCGTTCCGCTGGCAAGACGTAGTGGCATGAAACCACAAGCGTCTGCAGCCCAGTGTGATTGCGGTCACAGAAGGCATGCCGGGGCCGTTTTTTTCGGTGGGCCGCCGAAGCGGCATTGCGTGCAGGAGAACGTTTTGCGAATTGCAACGTGCGCGTGAATGCGGTCAATCCACCGGCCGACGGAAGAAGCCTGATCGTGCCCCTTTCCCTTGGCGGCCGCACGCCAGAAAACCTGCGCACGACACACATAACACGCCTTTTCACTTCGCTCGGCTGTACGCTCCGCAATAAAACGCGCGGCAAGCCGCAAGTCATTACATCTGCACAATCCTATCATTGCAAAAACGCATGGATCGGGCAATGGCCCGCACCGGGTATTTGATTGGGAAGCATCTCCCTGGTTGCAGCCGGGCGGCGGCCGACAACCTACGAGACAGGCTTGCTTTTTGTATCCAGCCGCTGATTCAGCCTGCCGAGATCGACAACCATCCGCTCGTGGGTGCCATTGCCGATTTCTTCCGTCTCGTCCCGCGCCGTGACTTTGAATTCAATGCGCCGGCCATCGACCTTCGTGACCTCAGCCTGCGCCGTGACCTGGTGTCCGACCGGGGTTGCGGCGAGGTGCCTGACATTCACCAGTGTGCCGACCGCGCTTTCTCCCGGGTCGAGATAGTCGCGCACCGCGTTGAGCGCGGCATTTTCCATTGCGGTGACCATCATGGGTGTGGCGAACACCTGCGGAAGCGCGGCGTCCTTGAACTGATTGGCGAGATGCGACGGCATAACCCGCAGCGTGTAGGTGCCTTTGGCTCCAAGCGGAATCGGACGCATCCGTCAGCTCTCTTTCCGTCGTACATGGCCGATGGCGGGCGCCAGAACAATGAGCGCAACGCTGCAAAGCGCAAACGGCAGGAAGGCAAAACCTCCGGCGCCGCTTACGTCCCAAAGCGCTCCGCTGATGATCGGCACAACGACAGCGCACGTATAGCTAATGGTGAACATCGCCGCCGTAACCCGATGAACATCATCGGGATCACTCAGGAGCGGCGGCAAGGCCAGGATCAAAACAAGAATGCCGGCCGCCGCAAATCCCTGCAAGCTGGCCGCGGCGACGACCCAGGGACCGGAGCCGAATACAATTCCCGTTAGCGCAAGCAACGACAGGAATCCCGACAACATGTAAGGCCACGCTTTTCGTTCCAGACGCCCTGCGAAGACCAGCAGCAATGCCGACGCAGGAAGCTGTCCGATATTCAATCCCGACAGGGCCGCGCTGATCCACTCCGATTGGCCGTTATTGTTGAGGTAATCCGGAATGAACGTGTTGGTGCCGAAATACGTCGCGTTCACGGTCCCGAGCATGATGCCGAGCCGCCAGATCAATGAATTGCGCCAATCCGGCCACCAGCGCCGTCGTGCCGCCAGCGCCTCTGCGCTTACCGTTTCCTGCTTGGGTGCAAAAGCAAGAACGGCGATCGCGATGATTGCGACCGGTACGCTCCACGCGACGAAAGCCTTCTGCCAGCTTCCGCCGAGGAACGGCAGGACGAACGGCAGCATCAGCGCCACGGGAAGTATTTCGCCTATCAGCAAACCGTTCGTGTAAACGGCGGTCGCGAATCCGATGCGCTTCGGCGCCCACGAGCGAACGGCCGGTGGCATCGTAACCTGCATGACGGCGACACCGGCGCTCATCGCGATCGTCATTGCGTAAAGCCAGATCACGTTTGGGATCGCGCCGCGCAATGCGCCGCAGACGGCCGTCAGTAACAGTCCGATGACGAGGGCGCTGGTTACGCCCAGGCGGGCGATCAGCAGCGAGCCGGGCACCGCGGCGATCGCAAACAGCATCGACGGCAGGCCGGCGAGCAGGCCGACCTGAGTCGCATTCAGATCGAGCTCCTCATGAATAAGCGGGATGACCGGCGGCACCGCCAGAATGGTGAAGCGCAAAGCCGCCCCGGAAAGCCACAGCAGCATCAGCGCGATGAAAAAACGCTCCTGCGGAGTCGCGCCGGGTGCTGTGTTCATTTTCTGCTTACGATGCGGCTTTCTGCGTGACGACGCGCATAGCACAGGCGGTGCTGGAAATCACAGCCTTATTGCGCAGGCCTCCTCGGCTATTTGTCAGACCGGCGACTTTGAAAGTTGGCCGCGGATGACCTCCAGCAGCGAGCTTGCATGCGCGTCGAATTTCACGCCGCGAATTCCGAACGCGCGAGCGGCGCCCACATCGTCGTCCCGATCGCCGATCATGAAGCTGCGCGCCCGATCGATCCGCCACTCGCGTGCCGCCTGATCGAGCATGCCGGTGCCGGGCTTCCGGCACAGGCAGGTGACTGCAAATGCTTTGACCGTGCCTTCGGGATGATGGGGGCAAAAGTAAAACGCGTCGACATGCGCGCCTTGCGCTTGCAGGCTCTCCTGCATGTGCGCGTGCAGACTCTCGACCGCCGCGACATCGTAAAAGCCGCGCGCAATACCCGACTGGTTGGTCACCACGAAGACGTAGTAGCCGGTCTCGTTCAAAAGCCGAACGGCTTGATGCGCGCCCGCAATCCATTCCAGTTGATCCGGATGGTGCGTCCAGCCACGATCGACATTGAGCACGCCGTCCCGGTCGAGGAACGCCGCCGGCCGCGACTGCACGGCGTGAAATTCAGCGTTAAACAGGTTTGCCTTCATTATAGGACAGCCATTCTTCGGCGGTGCCGGTGCAAAGCATCATGTCGTTGATTTTCCGGCCTATTCGACATGTTTTCCGGCAGTTGACAAGTGGTCTGAATTGGTGACGTTTGCCCGAAATTCGCAACGCAAATTCGCGCGCCGCATGCCAGGTGCGATGCCTGAAAGCACGATGAATACGGTTGCTGCTCAAGCCACAATGCCCGTGACGCCTGCCGCGCCGCTTGGCGACGGCCTCTCGCCCCGCCTGCGCCGGCTCGAGGCGGAGGCGATCTTTATCATGCGCGAGGCCGTCAGCGAGTTTCGTAACCCGGTGATGCTCTATTCGATCGGCAAGGACTCGAGCGCCATGCTGCATGTGGCGCTGAAGGCGTTTTATCCCTCGAAGCTGCCCTTTCCGGTGTTGCACGTGGATACGACGTGGAAATTCCGCGAGATGATCGCGTTCCGGGATGAAACAGCGGCGCGGCTTGGACTCGAGCTCATCGTTCACACAAATCAGGAAGGTGTTGCGCGCGGAATTTCTCCGATCGCATCCGGCTCTTCCTTGCATACGCAAGTGATGAAAACGGAAGCGCTGAGGCAAGCGCTCGACAAGTACAAATTTGATGCCGCTTTCGGCGGGGCGCGTCGTGATGAGGAGAAGAGCCGCGCCAAGGAACGCATTTTCTCGCATCGCTCGGCTGCGCATGCCTGGGATCCGCGCAATCAGCGGCCTGAGCTTTGGAACATTTTCAACACGCGCATCAAGCCCGGCGAATCGATGCGCGTCTTTCCGCTGTCGAACTGGACCGAGCTCGATGTGTGGGAATACGTGCGCGCCGAGCGCATTCCGGTGGTGCCGCTCTACTTCGCAAAAGAGCGGCCGGTGGTCGAACGCGACGGCCTGCTGATCATGCGCGACGACGACCGGCTCCCGCTGCTGCCGGGGGAGAAGCCGCGCATGGAGCGGGTGCGATTTCGCACGCTCGGCTGCTATCCGCTGACCGGTGCGATCCGCTCGAATGCCGACACGCTGGACGCGATCATCGACGAGATGCGCACGTCCGCGAGTTCGGAACGCCAGGGCCGCGCCATCGACCACGACGATTCCGGCTCGATGGAAAAAAAGAAGCGCGAGGGCTATTTCTGATGGACAGCCTCGTGCAATCGCGGAGCCTCGCACCTGCATCGGCTGTCGCCGATACCCGGCCTGCGTTACGGCTGCTGACCTGCGGCTCGGTGGACGACGGCAAATCAACGCTGATCGGTCGGCTGCTTTATGAGCAGAACCTGATCTACGACGACCATCTTGCAGCGCTTGAGCGCGATTCAAAAAAGCACGGCACCAATGGCGCCGAGATCGACTTCGCGTTGCTGCTCGACGGGCTGGAAGCCGAGCGCGAGCAGGGCATCACGATCGATGTAGCGTACCGCTATTTTTCCACGCGGAAGCGCTCATTCATTGTGGCCGATACGCCGGGGCACGAGCAATACACGCGCAACATGGCGACCGGGGCGTCCAATTCGGAGCTCGCCGTTTTGTTGGTCGATGCGCGCAAAGGGCTGCTTCCGCAGACACGACGCCATGCGATTATTGCCTCGCTGCTCGGTATTCGCCACGTGGTGCTTGCCGTCAACAAGATCGATCTGGTCGATTTCGATCGCACGGTGTTCGACGGCATTGCCGCGAAATTCAGCGAGTTCGCCGCGCAGTTGAACTTCACTCAGGTCGTTGCGATTCCGCTTTCCGCGCGTTACGGCGACAACGTTTCGCTGCGCAGCGCGCGGATGCCGTGGCACGCCGGACCGTCGCTGCTCGATTATCTTGAGTCGGTCGATGTCGAACCCGGCGTTCAGGGCAAGCCATTCCGGATGCCGGTTCAGTGGGTCAACAGGCCTAATTCAGACTTTCGCGGCTTTGCCGGAACGATCGTCAGCGGCAGCATACGGCCGGGCGACGAGGTTGTCGTGCTGCCATCCGGGCGGACGACCAGAGTGGCGCGTATTGTTTCTGCCGATGGCGATCTGGCCGCCGGCCAGGCCAAGGATGCGGTGACGCTCACCCTTGCCGACGAGATTGATGTTGCCCGCGGCGACGTGATTGCCGGCACCGGCAATCGGCCACAAGCGGCAGATCAATTTGCCGCGCAGCTGGTGTGGATGTCGAGCCATGCCCTTCAGCCCGGCCGCTCTTATTTGATGAAGATCGGCTCTCAAACCACGATAGCGACCGTAACCGAGCTCCGGCACCGCGTCGATGTCGACACGTTGGGAAAATTGGCCGCAAAGACGTTGGCGCTGAACGAAGTCGGTGTTTGCAATATCGCGACGGCGGCGCAGGTCGTGTTCGATCCTTATGCGGAAAATCGCGACACGGGTTCTTTCATCCTCATCGACCGTTACTCAAACGAGACGGTGGCCGGGGGCATGATCTCGTTTGCTCTCCGGCGCGCCACCAATGTGCATCTGCAGAACCTCACCGTCGGCAAGCAGGCGCGTTCGGCACTGAAGCATCATCGTCCGGCGGTTCTGTGGTTTACGGGCCTGTCGGGGGCCGGCAAATCGACCATCGCCAATCTGGTGGAAGCCGGGCTGCACGCGCGCGGCGTTCACACGATCATGCTCGACGGCGATAACATCCGGCACGGTCTCAACAAGGACCTCGGTTTTACCGAAACGGATCGCGTCGAGAACATCCGCCGGATCGGCGAGGTTGCCAAGTTGATGACGGATGCCGGCCTGATCGTGCTGTGCTCGTTCATTTCCCCGTTCCGCGCGGAGCGGCAAATGGTGCGGGAGTTGCTCCCCGAGGGAGAATTCCTGGAAATCTTCGTCGACACACCGCTCGATCAATGTATCGCGCGCGATCCGAAGGGGCTCTATCGGCGGGCGCTCGCGGGCGAAATCAAGAATTTCACCGGCGTCGATCAGGTGTATGAGACGCCGGAAAGCCCGGAGCTGCGGCTAATGGCCGGGCAGCAGGAAGCCGATGCTCTGGCCAATCAGGTCATCGACGAACTGGTCCGGCGCGACATTTGCGTCAAGCATTGATCTCCGGCCGTTCGTCGGGATGGCCACAGGACCGGGAAATCGCCTGTTTTCGAGCACTTTCCCCCCCGGAGGGCGAATTCCTCTGTCCTTGAGGCTTGAGAATTTGCTAGGTAAAGGCACGGCTCCCGGGCAATCGTTTTACGTCGGCAATGGCGCGGCTCCCTGCCTCTTCATTGTGTATCGCGCGTCACAAGATTGAAGATGTCGAAATCGCAGAATTGGCGATGAAGTGTCCATGAGACGATTTTTCAGGCTCACGCGCCGTCAGCTCTTGATTATCGCGCATGACCTTCTCGCCGCGGCTGCGGCGATCCTTCTCACGTTTTACATGCGCTTTGAGAACGCGAACCTGGCGCCGCGCGTCCATGGCCTCGAAATATTCATGCCGATATTCGTGATTTATGCCGGCGTGGTTTTCTATTGCTTCGGGCTTCATCGCAACAAATGGCGATTTACCTCGATTCCGGATCTCTACAATATCTTCCGTGCCGCCACCTTTCTCGCGATCTCGCTGCTCGCGCTGGACTACGTCCTTCTGGCGCCGAATGTTTATGGCCAGTTCTTTTTCGGTAAGATCACGATCCTGCTCTACTGGTTCCTGCAGATGTTCTTCCTCGGCGGTTCGCGCGTCGCCTACCGCTACTTCCATTACGCGCACACCATTCAAAAAGCGAAGGTCGGCGACGCCACGCCGACGTTAATCGTCGGCCGCGCCGCCGATGCCGAGGTCCTGCTGCGCTCAATCGAAAGCGGCGCGGTCAAAAAGATATGGCCGGCCGGTATTCTATCGCCGTCGTCCAATGATCGCGGGCAGTCCATTCGTGGCATTCCGGTATTGGGCGACATTGACGACCTCGAAGCCGTTGCGGCCGATCTCAGTTCGCACGGCAGCCGTGTGAGCCGTCTGGTGCTGCTGCCGTCGGCGCTATCGCCCGAGGCGCGGCCGGAATCGATTCTGGTGCGCGCGAAACGGCTCGGCCTTGCGATGAGCCAGCTTCCTTCTCTTGAGGAGGGCGGTGAGACAGTCCGGCTGGCGCCGATCGCCATCGAAGATTTGCTGTTGCGGCCAACCGTCAAGATTGACTATCGCCGGCTTGAGCAATTCATCAGCGGAAAATCCGTCGTCGTGACGGGCGGCGGAGGGTCCATCGGCTCGGAGATATGCGATCGAATCGTGACATTCGGCGCCGCGCGGCTGCTGGTGATCGAAAATTCCGAGCCGGCACTGCATGCCGTTATGGAGGCGTTGGCAGCGAAGCAAACGACCGCCAAAGTATCCGGACGCATTGCGGATGTTCGCGATCGTGCGCGGATGCTGAGTCTCGTTTCGCAATTCAAGCCGGACATCGTTTTTCACGCCGCTGCCCTCAAGCACGTTCCCATTCTCGAGAGGGATTGGGCGGAAGGAATCAAAACAAACGTATTCGGCTCGGTGAACGTCGCGGATGCGGCCGCTGCAGCGGGCGCTGCCGCGATGGTGATGATCTCCACCGACAAAGCGATCGAGCCTGTCTCGGTCCTCGGCGCGACCAAGCGCTTTGCCGAGATGTATTGTCAGGCGCTGGATAATGAATTTGCGCATCGCGGAAACGGCAAGCAGCCGATGCGCCTGATCTCGGTCCGCTTCGGCAACGTGCTCGCGTCCAATGGCTCCGTCATACCGAAATTCAAGGCGCAGATCGAAGCGGGCGGCCCGATTACGGTCACACATCCCGACATGGTGCGCTATTTCATGACGATCCGCGAAGCGTGCGATCTGGTGATCACGTCGGCGGCGCACGCATTTTCGCTGCACCGGACCGATCTCTCCGTTTATGTGCTCAATATGGGGCAGCCCGTGAAGATCGTCGATCTTGCGGAACGCATGATCCGGCTCAGCGGCCTCGAGCCCGGCCGCGATATCGACATTGTATTCAGCGGCATTCGCCCCGGCGAGCGGTTGCACGAAATCCTGTTCGCGCGCGAGGAAGAAACCGCCGACATCGGAATTACCGGCGTCGTCGCGGCGAAAGCGGTGCGGCCGTCGCTCGAAGCAATTCGCTCGTGGCTCGTTACACTCGAAAAGGGAATCGAAGCCGACGATCGGGCGTCGATTTATCGGGTGATGCGCGAGGCGATGCCCGAATTCCGCGGCGAAGCAGGTGAGACGACGGCTCCGCAAGCCGAATTCAGCGTTCCTGGACGATAATTGGTGGACGAGGGGGGAAGCATTAGGGTGGACGTCGCGACGTTTTTCAAAGCGGAGTTTGCGGAACATCGAGACGTGGCCGGCCGGACAGAGGCCGCGCTTGCTGGCGCGTTCGCCGGCCTTCTTGGCGCCTGCGTTCAATCGATCCGCAACGGCGGCAAGCTTATGTTTTTCGGGAATGGCGGCAGCGCGGCTGACGCCCAGCACATCGCGACCGAGTTGACCATCCGCTACAAGAACAATCGCGCGCCGATCGCCGCGATTGCGCTGACGACCGACAGTTCTGCTCTTACGGCTGCCGGCAACGACCTGGGTTTCGACCAGGTGTTCGCGCGCCAGATTGCAGCCGTCGGCCGGCGCGGCGATGTTGCCGTTGCAATCTCGACCTCCGGCAAGAGCCCGAACGTGCTGGCGGCACTGCGCCAGGCGAAATCCACAGGGCTAACGACCGCCGCGTTCACCGGCAAAAAAGGTGGCGATCTTGCCGGTCTCGCGGACCATCTTCTGATTGTTCCCTCGGACACGACCGCGCGCATCCAGGAGATGCACATAACGCTTGGCCACGCGCTCTGCGGGGCTTTGGAGATCGAGCTTGGGCTGGGTTAGCGCTCCGCTCTCGGTTTTCATATGAGGAAAATCATATTCGCTATGCCGAAATACCATTGACTTGGCGCCCGGCCGCGCTTTCCCTTTGTCGAAAACGCGGGAGGCAAATCGATGGGTGCGACAGTTCTTCCGGGGCCCGGAAACAACGCGGCCACGCGAACCAGGCGCGAGGGGGCCGAGCGCAACAGCATTCAATCGGTCGAAAGGGCCCTGCTGCTGGTTGATACGATCGCCGAGGCGGGCGGCGAAGCCTCGCTGACCGAGCTGGCCAATCGGACCGGCCTCAACATTTCAACCTGCCACCATCTGTTGGCCACGCTCATCAAGCGCGGCTTTGTCGCCAAGGTCACGGGCAAAAGGCTTTATGCGCTCGGCAGTCGCATTCTGCAGCTGAGCCATGCCTGCCTCCAGGTCGACTTGCCGCGCCGCGCGCAGCCCTATCTCGAAACGATCAATCGCGTCACCGGCGAAACGGTGCACCTTGCGGCTCTGCAAGGCGACACCGTCGTGACCCTGGCGAGGCGCGAGGCACTGCACGCGGTCCGCGTGGATACGAGCAAGCTCGGCAAGATCGAGGCCCCGCATGCGACAGCTCATGGCAAGGCCATGCTTGCATGGCTGCCGGAAGATGAGATGCGCCGCATCCTTGCGCATGGGATGAAGCGGTTTACCGAAAATACGATCACGGACTTTGCCGAATTCGTCGAAGCCTTGCGGGTCGTGCGGCGTCAAGGATATGCGATCGACCGCGAAGAGTTTCTGCCGGGCGTGATTTGCGTCGGATCGGCCATTCGGGATCAGGCGGGCACGGTGATCGGCTCTATCAGTGCTTCGACGCCGACCATGCGCGCAACCGATGAGCATATCGCGCTGATGTGCGATGAGATCACCGCCGCGACCCGCGCGCTGTCTGCCGAGTTCGGCGCTCCCACGGCGCAATCGGCCGACCGGCAGCGCGCCATTGCGGTTTAACGTCTGCACAAGGCGCAAGGAGGAAAGATCATGTACGCGCCGCCCGGTGTGAAGACGAGCAAGGATTTTCCGGTCCCGGAGCGGCAGAGGGCCTGGGTGCTCGGCGATCCCGGCGAGCTCAAGCTCGTCGAGAAAGCGGTGCCGATTCCAAAAAAGGCCGAGGTGCTGGTGCGGATCGATGCTGTCGCGATCTGCGCCACCGATCTCGAAGTCATCGATCACGGCTCGCCGGCGCTGATCGAGGGCGGCCTGCCGTTCAACAAGAATTTCACGCCGGGTCACGAATACATGGGCACGGTCGTGGCGCTTGGTCCCGGCGTCGACGAATATCGCATTGGCCAACGGGTTACGGTCGAAATCCACGCCGGCTGCGGTCAATGCAAACGCTGCCGCCAAGGCATGTACACGTCATGTCTCAATTACGGATTGAATTACGGTGACGTCGACAAAGGCCACCGTGCCAACGGCTTCACCGCCGACGGCGGCTTTTGCGAATATCAGGTGAACAACATCAACACGCTCATCGCCATCGAAGACAGCATGTCCGACGAGGAGGCGACCCTTGTCGTCACCGCCGGCACGGCCATGTATGGCCTAACCGAACTCGGTGGGCTGGTCGCGGGCGAAAGCGTGGTCGTTACAGGACCTGGCCCGATCGGCTTGCTCGGCGTTGCGGTCGCGAAGGCGCTTGGCGCGCAGCCGGTCATTCTCACGGGCACGCGTGACAATCGCCTGAAGATCGGGCTTGAGCTCGGCGCCGATCACGTCGTGAACGTGAGAAAGGAGCCGGATGTTGTTGCGGCCGTCAAAAGGCTCAACGGCGGCAAGGGCGTCGATTACGTCATCGAGTGCTCGGGCGCGCCCGACGCTGTGAACGATGCCGTGCACATGGTCAATCGCGGCGGCAAGGTCTGTCTTGCTGCCTTCGCGCACGAGCAAATTCCGGTCGATATCGCGCACGTCGCGCGCAACAACATTTATCTGTACGGAATTCGCGGCGAGGGAAAGAGCGCGACGCATCGCGCCGAGGCGTTCATGCGGCAGAAGCGCTTCGACGCGACGAAGATCCACACGCACACATTTCCACTCGACGACTTGCCGACCGCCATCCGCTACGCCAAGGATCGCGTGGACGATGCGATCAAGGTGGTGGTGAAGGCGAGAATGGGCGCGGCGCAGAAGGTCGCGGCCGAGTAGGCCTCCACTTACGACGCTGAAATCTCAGCCGTTCCGGGTATTCTGCGTGGCTGCGGAACGCCGCCATCGGTCGGCGCGTTGTCCTTCAAATGCGCAACGCAGGAGTAAGGACGATGGACCATCGTTCCAATAGGCGCGTGAAGGACAAGGGCGAAAAGCAGCGCGAGTTGAACAAGGAACAGGGCGACGAAGTTGACGTCGCGGTCGATGACAGTTTTCCGGCCAGCGATCCGCCCAGCTTCACGCCGATACGCGGTTCGAAGAAGAACGATATCGATCGGAAAAGTTAATTCGTCATTTTGATAGTGTGATCCGGACTGTAGGCCGTCACGCCCGGCCTTGTGCCGGACGATGGCAATCGCCATGAGATGATTGCACGTCTGCAACAGCTTCAAATACGACTGGCGCCCGCTAGTCGAACGACATCTTCAGCAGCTTCTCGGCATTTCCGCGCAGGATTTTGCGCTGGTCTGCCGGCATCAGGTCCAGCTTCCTGATTTCGGCGAGCGTCGGCGCGATGGGCCCAAGCGGCGCATCGGTCGCGAACACGACACGGTCCGCGCCGAAAAATTCCAAACCGCAACGGAGCGCGTGCGCGCCGCCCCCGAACGTGGCGGTGTCGGCGTAATATTCGCGCAAATAGTCCATGTGCGGCCGCTTCAGCGACGGCAGGATCTTGGAGTAATCCTCGTCCGAGGTGCGCGCACCAAGCACCTTCAAGCCCGGCCCGACGCGCCCGTCGTAAAAGGAAATCATGCCGCCGAGGTGGTGCGTGATGATCCGCAGATTCGGATAGCGGTCAAAGAGGCCGCAAAACACCATGCGGATCATCGCCACTGACGTATCGTAAGGCCAGCCGAGGCACCACCACATTTCGAAGCGTGACTTCTTTTCAGCCGCGTAATCCGGCATCGCCGCCGTGCGCGACGGATGCAGCCAGATCGGCCGATCGAGCTCCGCCATCGTTGCAAACAGCGGCTCGAAGGCGGGATCGTCCAGTGGCCGTCCGGCAACATCCGTGTAAATGAGAACGCCGGCCGCGCCGAGATCGTTGACCGCACGTTTCGCTTCTGCGACCGAACCTTCGAGATCGGTCATGCAGAGCGCTGCGGCGAAGGCGGGAAATCTTTGTGGATGCTTGCGGCACAGGTCCGCCATGTCATCGTTCGCGATGCGCGCGAGCCGCAACCCGGCATCCGGCTTCGCGATGTCCTCGATCGGCGGGTTCGGCAGCGAGATGACCTGCCGATAATCGCCGAAGGTGTCCATCTCCTTGAACCGCGCATCCAGATCGAACAGCTTGGTGATGCTGCGCAGGCGCGGGCCGATGTTCTCGAGCTTCGGCGCAACCTTCATCATCTCCTGAAAAAAGCGCTCGGGATAAATGTGCGTATAGATGTCGATGATGGTGTCGGCCATTTTCTAATCCTTCGCGCGCGCGGCTTTCAGGTGATCGAGTAGCCTTTCCCGAAGCGCCGCCTGCTCGTCTGCGCTCCATTTCTGGAAACCTTCGCCGGTTTTGAACCCGAGCTTGCCGTCTTTCACCAGCTTTTCGAGATAGGGCGAGGCCTTCGGCCGGCTGTCTAGATGCGGAAACAGGATATTGTGAATGGCGAGCGCCAGATCGGTGCCGACGAGATCGGCGTTTTCCAGCGGGCCGAGCACGGCGGAACGCCGCCCGAATGAGGCCTTCACCACGTCGTCTACCGTCTTTGCGTCGCAGATGCCTTGCTCGACGAGGTTGACGGCTTCGCGCCAGAGCGCGTGCTGCAAGCGGTTGCCGATAAAGCCCGGCACGTCCTTCTTCACATGAGCCGGCTTTTTTCCGGCGTCGCGATGGAGCGCCATCGTCCATTCAACCACCTGCGGCGAGGTCCATTCGGTCTGGATCACTTCCACCAGCGGGATCATAAAGGGCGGATTCCACCAGTGTGTGCCGAGGGCGCGTTCGCGGCGCTTCAGGCCGCGCATAATGTCGGTGATCGGAATGACCGACGTGTTGCTCGCGAGGATCGTGTCGGGCCGTACGTGCTTTTCGACTTCCGCGAACACGCGCTGCTTGAGCGGCAGATCCTCCAGCACCGCCTCGACGACATAGTCGGCGTCTTTTACCGCGTTCGCCAGATCGGCAACGGGCGTAACGCGCTCGACCGCACGCTCGTCGTCGCCGAGATATTTCAGATTGGCGAGAATGCGCGATTTGGCACTGTTCAGGCTTTCTTTCGACTGATCGGTGATCGTTACGCTATGTCCGGCGAGCGCAAAATTCTGCGCAATGCCGTGACCCATCAGCCCGGCGCCGATGACGGCGATGCGCGCTTTCGGCATGTTCAACCCGCCGTGTAGCCGCCGTCGGCGTAGAGCACGTGACCGGTGTAGAAGTCCGAGGCCTTTGATGCGAGGAACAAGAGCGGCCCCGCCAGATCCTCGGGCTCCCCAAGGCGTCCTTTCGGCACGCGCGCCAGGAACCCCTTGCGCACAGTCTGCGCCCGTTCCGTGTCCTCGTACATCCATGCGGTGAGCGGCGAACGAAAAACCGTGGGCCCGATGGCATTCACGGTGATACCGGCTTCGCCCCATTCGCAGCCGAGTGCCTTGGTGATGCCGTCGATCGCCGATTTCGACGCGCAGTAGGCGGTATAGCCGGCGGGGTGGCCGAGCAGGCCGCGCGCGGAGGAGGTGAGAATGACTTTGCCGCCACGCCCTTGCTTGAGCATCTGCCGGCCCGCGGCGCGCGCCATCAGCCAGGATTGCGTGACATTGGCATCCATCACGTCGAGATAATCCTCGAGCCTCTGGTCGGCGATTTTTGACACCTTGTTGATGCCGGAGGCCACCACCAGGATATCCACGCCGCCGAAGCGTTCGACGGCGGTTTGCACGATCTTATCGCAATTTTCTTCCGTGCTTGGCCGCAGCGCGACGATTGCGGTCTTGCCGCCGCCGAGCTTTTCGCATTCGTCCGCGACTTTCTTCAATGCTTCGGCATTGCTCGCAGCAAGGACCACGTTAGCGCCGGCGCCCGCCAGCGTTTTTGCCGCCAGCGCGCCGAATGCGCCGGATGCGCCGGCGACGATGGCGCTCTTTCCCTTGACGTCGAACAGCGAGAGCGGGTTTTTCAGGAATGAATCGTCGGCCATTGTCGTCTCCTCGCCCTTTGTCTTTGTCATGGCCGGACTTGTCCCGGCCATCTCGCTTCGGAGCGCAGTGCGTCCCTGATCGGGATCACCTGAACAAGCCCGGTAACGACAGTTATTTTACCGCTGACACAGCGACCACGATCGAGCACACTTCGTTGCCGCGATTGATGATTTCGCGCGTCTCGTTCGGCTCGATGACGCAGCTGTCGTTCGCCTTCAGCACCGTCTCTTTGCCGTTGACGATCACGGTCAGTTCACCGCGCAAGACGAAATAGACTTTCTCGGTCGGCGACGCATCGGGACCAGCTCCGCCGCCCGGAAGGAAATGCGAATAGCCGAACACGAGATTCTTCGTGCCGCCGGCTTCCGCGCCGAACAGGCGCAACGACGTATAGCCACGATGGTTCGGCGCCTCGTAAGGCTTCGCGTCCTGAAAACGTTTGACGTGCATTAGAAACGGCTCCCTTTTTCGATGCGGAATTTCTGCTTGGGATCGATGATCGCGACCAGGCGCACGATACATCCGTCGCCGCGGTCCCAGTTCCAGGGGAAATAGGCGAAGGTGCAGCGGCGGCCGGTGACCTTGTCGATATCGCCGCCGACATTTTCGATGCCCAGGATGCCGTTCTTGAACAGGATGCGGTGCACCGGTTCCCATTCCGGAAAGTCGTCCTTCCAGTCGCGACCACCCGACCACTCGCGATATTCTTCTTCGAGATGCGGGTGCAGCGGCCCATTGCGCTGTGGACCGATCGCCGTCGCCAGCGGATGATCGTTAGCCTGCGTATCGTGGCCGACGACCTTCACCTTCTTTTCCACGAACCATTCGCCGGCGGATGGGACAAAGCCCGGCGCGCGACAGAAGTAGTCCTCGCTGTCCTCGTAGAACTTGTGCCAGCCGGTGTTGACGATCACGACGTCGCGCGGCCGCACGATCTTGCCGCAAGCCTTTTCGAGATCGTCGCCCGTGATCGGCTCCCACTTGTTTTTCGGGATCGACACCACGATGCCGGAGCCGAAGAAGTGCGGCAGCGGCACCTCGTCGATGAAGGGCGTACCTTGGACAACGTGCGCCGGCGCGTCGATGTGCGTCGTGTTGTGCATCGAGGTCGTAATGCGCTGCGACAACACGCCCGATTTCGCCATGTAATGGATGCGCTCGATCTTGACGTCCTCGAAGTAGGGCCAGTTCGGCGACTGATAGCCGAAGCGGTGGGACAGATTGTAAAACTCCAGCCCCATGCTGTTCTTCAAATTCTCCTCAAACATTACGCCGCGAATTCGTTTCACCGCGTTCCTCCGTTCTTGAAGCCTACTCGGGGATACGTTCAGGTTGCACCAGGCCGCTCCGCATCAGGTACCGATCGTTCATCCCGATCCTGATCGGGCCGCCGCTGGGGGAAATCGTTGTGGGGATCAGCCGACGGCGCCGCAGCGCATGAGGGATGTTGACTCGTTACAATCACGGTTGGCAAAGCGGTCGAATGCAGATTTCAATTTGCAATAATGGTACACGTTTGCCCAATGTGCGGTACAGCGAAAACACGAAAATTCCGCTTGCACGTCCCCGGGGGGAATGAACGCCCATGGTGAGCAAGATCGCGCTCGAGGAGCATTTTCTCAGCCCCAACCTCGTTGAAGATTGGTTGCCGACGATAACCGGCGTGCCGCAGGCTAAAGCCGATCAACTTCTCCAGCAACTCATGGATTTCGGCGACCGGCGGCTCGAAGCCATGGACAAGGCCGGCATCGAGCGCGCAGTCTTGTCAATCTCCGGTCCCGGCGTGCAGGCCGAGCGCGACACCGCCACTGCGGTCCGAAAGGCGCAAGCGGCGAACGATTTTCTCGCGCTCGAAATCGAGACACAGCCGGACCGGTACGCCGGCTTTGCGCACATTGCCTTGCAGGATCCGCGTGCCGCTGCCGACGAGCTCGAGCGTTGCGTTCGCGATCTGAAATTTCACGGCGCAATGATCAATGGTCACACGAATGGTCAATATCTCGACGATCGCGCGCTCGATCCGTTCTGGGAGCGCGTCGAGGCGCTCGACACGCTGGTGTATCTGCATCCCGCCGATCCGGTCGTGCCGGCGCCGGTGCTGGACGGCCACCGCGCCTTGCGGCGGGCAACCTGGGAATGGGGCTTCGAGACCGGCTCGCATGCGCTGCGGCTCGTCTTCGGCGGCGTGTTCGACCGCTTTCCCAAGGCAAAGCTCGTGCTCGGCCACATGGGCGAGACGCTGCCTTATCTGCTCTGGCGTTTCGACAGCCGCGCCAAGCTTTACGGCGTCAAGCTGCCAAAGCCACCGTCGCAATACATCAAGGAAAACATCTGGGTGACGATTTCGGGCATGTATTCGGTCGATCCGCTCTATTGCGCCATTACCGCGCTTGGTCCCGAGCGCGTGATGTTCGCGGCGGATTATCCGTTCGAGTCGACCGAAGAGGCGGCGGGTTTCATGGATTCGGTCCCGCTCGATGAAGAACTGCGCGCCGACATCGCACGCAACAACGCGGCGAGGCTGCTGGG
>DASTSG010000035.1:0-49120 GCA_035760805.1 Pseudolabrys sp. | reverse complement strand
TGGGCGGCTTTTGGCATTCTGCTTTGGCTGCCGCAATACAGAGGCATGCTGACGGTGCCCACCTCTTTCGCGCCGCTCGATTGGCACATCCATGAAATGCTCTACGGCTACGTGGCGGCTGCAATCGCCGGGTTTCTACTCACGGCGATTCCCAATTGGACCGGCCGCCTGCCGGTCAGTGGCGGCTCTCTTGCGGGCTTGGCGCTGCTTTGGCTAGCCGGGCGCATCGCCATTCTATTTTCGGCGCAAATCGGCGGCACGGCGGCTGCCGTAATTGACGTTGGTTTTCTCCTCACGCTGGCGGCAGTCACCGGCCGCGAAATCGTTGCCGGGAAGAACTGGAGAAATTTGCGCGTCCTCGTCGTGGTCGGAATCCTGGTTGCCGGAAACATTGTTTTTCATATCGAGGAACTGCGCTCCGGCGCGGCCAATTACGGCATCCGCATCGGCATCGGCGCGGTGATTTTGCTGATCTCACTGGTCGGCGGCCGAATCGTGCCGAGCTTCACGCATAACTGGCTTACACGAAATAATCCCGGCCGCCTGCCGATTCCATTCTCGCGCTTCGATGCTGTGACGCTTGCGGTCAGTGCATTGGCATTGGCTGCCTGGGTTGCTTTACCGGATAACCGGCTCACCGGCGCGGCTATGGTCGCTGCCGCCGTGCTGCAGTTTGCGCGTCTCGCGCGCTGGGCGGGCGACCGCACGCTGCGCGATCGACTCGTGCTGGTGCTGCATGTTGCGTATTTCTTCGTGCCGCTCGGATTTCTGCTCATCGGGGCGTCGGATTTGACAACCCATGTACCCCCGAGCGCCGGGATTCATGCCTGGACCGCGGGCGCCATCGGCCTCATGACACTTGCGGTGATGACACGTGCAACGCTCGGCCATACCGGCCAGCCGCTTCATGCCGGCGCCGTAACACAAACAATCTATGCCTGTATCGCGGTTGCTGCCGTCCTGCGGATTGTCGCTGCATGCACCGGTTCGCTCATGCTGCTCGATTTGTCAGGGGCGGCCTGGATTGCAGGCTTCGCCGCGTTTGTTTTTCTGTATGGGCCGCTGCTCGCGATGCGCAAGCCGGCCTGGAAGGCTGGTTAGCCAACTCCGCGCTCATCGGCGCTGCCGCTTACGCTGCCAATGCGGCGCCGCCGGCTGCCGCGAACGCGACGACAATCCATGGCGGCAATTGCCAGACGGTCAGCAGGATGAACGCAGCCAAGGCGAGAGCGAAGTCATAAGGTCCGAGAATCGCGCTCGTCCAGACGGGCGTGTAGAGCGCCGCACCGAGCACGCCGACAACGGCCGCATTGGCGCCGCGCATGGCGGATTGCGCGACAGGGCGCGCGCGCAATACATCCCAAAAGGGAAGCGCGCCGACGACCAGCAGCAAGCCGGGCAGAAACACGCCCACGAGAGCGATGACTGCGCCGGTAATTCCGTGTGGTTCAGGTTGCACGGCTGCGCCGAGGTACGCTGCAAAGGTAAAGAGTGGTCCCGGCACCGCCTGCGCCGCACCGTAGCCTGTCAGGAAGGCGTCGTTTGCGATCCATCCCGGTGTCACGACCTGTGCCTGCAGTAGCGGCAGCACAACGTGGCCACCGCCAAAGACGAGTGCCCCCGCACGATAGAACGCGTTGAACAAGGCGAGCCCTTGTACGTTGAGCGCTTCGGTCGCGAGCGGCAATGCGATCAGCAGCAGGAAAAAGATGATAAGGCAGAGTGTGCCGGCTCTGCGCGACACCGGAAACGTCAAATGTCCGGCTGTTGTTGCGGGAGCGTTGCGGCAGAGCCATAAGCCTGCCAGCGCACCGATCGCAATCGCGACGATCTGGCCCTGTGAGCCGCTGTCGAAAGCAATGATCACAACCGCGAGCAGGGCGATCGTGGCGCGTTCGCGGTCAGGGGCAAGGTTTCGCGCCATGCCCCAGACCGCCTGGGCGACAACCGATACCGCGACAACTTTTAGCCCGTGGATTGCGCCGTGCGCGATTGACCCCGAAAACGCCGACGCTCCGTAGGCGAAAGCAACGAGCGCAATGGCGGAGGGTAGCGTGAAGGCCGCCCACGCGGCGAATGCGCCGAGCGCGCCGCCACGCAAGAGACCGAGCGCAAAACCGGTTTGGCTCGATGCCGGACCGGGCAGAAACTGGCACAAGGCAACGAGATCGGCGAAGCCCGCCTCATCGATCCAGCGACGGCGCAGCACGAGTTCGTTACGGAAGTAGCCGAGGTGCGCGATTGGCCCGCCGAATGAAGTGACGCCGAGCTTCAGAAAAGTCCAAAATACTTCCGCCGCCGATCCTGTCGTCGGCGATCGCTTTTTGGGTGAGGCATCGCCGTTCATCGTAATACCGGCCTTTTTTAATCTGCCGAATTTCCCGAAGAAAGTCGATTAGCGTGCCTTACGCGAAGTCCGTTCGCGGTCCTGTTGCGGAAAGCTCAAAAACACAATCGTTTCTATTCGGTTGTGCGTGGCGTGCGTTCCCATGCGAGCGCCACAATACTCCACATGATTGCCAGCATTGCGATCACCATGGCGACGCATGCAGCCCATTCTCCGAGCGTCCACGCGATTCCGCCGAGCGCTGCGCCGAAGCTGCCACCGAGATAAAAGCTGGTAACGTAAAGCCCGACGGCGGAAGAACGTCCGGCCTGTGCAGTAATGGTGACGTATCCCGTCGATACAGCCTGGCTCATCAAGCCGCATCCGGCGCATGCCGTCAGACCAGCGATGATGAGCCACAAAGGTCCTGCCAGCGTGAGTACGATACCGGCGGCCCAGAGCGCAATGACATACAGCATGAAACGCCTGCGCCCGAACCGGCCGATTGCCCAGCCTGCCAAGGGCGACAGTCCGGATCCGACGAGGTACACAATAAAAATTGCGCCGAGATATCCCGCCGATAAATTGTAAGGCGGGTCCGCCAGTCGAAAACTCAGATACGTGAACGTTGCAATGAAATTGAACAGCACGCCGAAGCCGACTGCGTAGGTTGCGACCAGTTGCGGGTCGCGGAAATGCCGCAGCATCTGTTTGCCTGACGCCATCAACCCTTCCGAACGCACGAAGTGCCGCTCGCGCGGCAACAGCATCATCACCGCCACCGCGCCAATGAACGTTGCCGCCGCCAGGACGAAGAATGCGGCGCGCCAGCCGAATAGATCGGCCAGAATTCCCGCAAAGAAGCGTCCAGAGAATCCGCCGAGGCTCGCTCCCGAGGTGTAGATGCCGGCAGCTTTGGCCGCTTCACGCGGCGTCCATTCGTCGCCGATGTAGGCGATCGTTACCGCGAAGATCGGCGGCATCACGAGGCCCTGGATAAAGCGCCAGAAGATCAGCGCGTGAAGTGTCGGCGAGAGCGCCACCATGATCGTGGGCACCCCCAGACAGAACATCGCGGTGACGATGACGCGCTTGCGTCCGAGCACGTCGGCGACCGTGCCGGTGAAGGGTGCGGTCAATGCAACGGCCAGTGAACTCGCCGTCATAATATTCGAAATCTGGGCGGGTCCCGCGCCGAAATCCTGTGAGAGCAGCGGCAGGATTGCCTGCGGCGAATAAAGATTGATGAAGGTGCAGAAGCCCGCGAGTCCCACAGCCAAAAAACGCGAAGGAAATTTGTCGGTTTTCAAGACTGGATCCTTCGTGGGCAGCTACCCGCCGTTGCGGCGCGCAAACGTCAGCAAGCTATGCATGCATTTTGCCAAAAACGCCAAGCAGCAAGGTGGAATGGCGGACGGCGCGCGTTGCATGGCTTCGGTGCGAGAATTCGTCCTATGGAACCGGCCGCTCGCCTTGTGGATTATCGAGACGGGGCGACTCGGGGGTAATCGAGCTGTGATCGCATGCGCGCTCTGACCGTTCAGCCCGGCGTCGCGAATTCCATCCAGCTTACTGACGTACCGCCGCCGCCTGAGGCGGACGGTGCGTTGCTGGTGCGTGCCGTGGCTCTTGGTATCTGTGGCACCGACCACGAAATCATCTCCGGCGAATACGGTTGGGCCCCCAGCCATCAACAGCGGCTGATACTCGGACATGAGTCGCTCGGCAGAATCGAAGAGGCGCCGGCCGGCAGCGGCTTTGTGCGTGGCGATCTTGTGGTCGGAATCGTGCGGCGGCCTGATCCGGTGCCGTGCCAGGCCTGCGCGGTCGGCGAATGGGACATGTGCCGCAACGGCCTCTATACCGAGCGCGGCATTAAGGAGCGTAACGGCTACGGCGCGGAATATTTCCGTCTTGAGCCCGAATTTGCCGTCAAAGTCGATCCTGCTCTCGGCCTGCTTGCCGTCCTGCTTGAACCGACCAGCATCGTCGCCAAGGCTTGGGACCACATCGAGCGTATCGGACAACGCACACGCTCATGGCGGCCGCGCACGCTTCTGGTGACCGGCGCGGGCCCGGTCGGCCTGCTCGCAGCACTGCTTGGGAAACAGCGCGGGCTGGAAATTCACGTGCTCGACCGCAACAAGACCGGGCCGAAACCGGACCTCGTGCGGGCGCTCGGCGCGACCTACTACACGGGCTCGTTGCGCGACCTGCACACCGACATCGTAATGGAATGCACCGGGGCCTCAGAAGTCATTTTGGAAGTGATCGAACGCGCAGGTCCCGCCGGTATTGTCTGCCTTGCCGGTGTTTCTTCGGGGGGGCACAAGCTTTCGGTCGACGTCGGGAGCGGCAATCGCGACATGGTGCTCGAAAACAATGCAGTCTTCGGTTCGGTCAACGCCAACCGCCGCCACTACGAACTCGCGGCGGAAGCGCTCGCGCGCGCCGACAAATCATGGCTCGGAAAGCTGATTACGCGGCGCGTTCCGCTATCGCGCTGGCACGAAGCATTCAAACGGCAGCCGGGCGATATTAAAGTGCTGGTCGATTTTTCAGACGGCGCATAGACGATGCCACGCAAAATCGCGGACTACGCGCTGATCGGCGATCTGCAGACGGCGGCCATCGTCTGTCGCGACGGCTCGATCGACTGGTTGTGTTTACCGGACTTCGATTCGGATGCTTGTTTTGCGGCGCTGCTCGGGACCCCCGAGCACGGGCGCTGGCAGATCGCGCCGAAAGCAAAAGACGTTAAAATCACGCGGCGTTATCGGCCGGACACGCTTATTCTCGAAACTCGCTTCGAGACCGCCGAAGGCGCGGTCATGCTGGTTGATTTCATGCCACCGCGCGCCGGTGCTTCGCACGTTATCCGCATCGTGGTCGGCGAACGCGGCACGGTGACGATGACCACTGAACTCGTCATTCGCTTCGGTTACGGAGCAACGGTGCCGTGGGTCACGCGCCTTGATGAGAGGACGATACGTGGAATTGCCGGCCCGGACATGGTGCTCCTGCGCTCTGACGTAAAGCTGCACGGCGAGAACATGAGAACCGTCGGCGAATTCACGGTACGTGCCGGTCAGCGCGTGCCGTTTGTACTTTCTTATCTGCGCTCGCACCGAGAGCCGCCGGAGGGCATCGATGCCGAGCACGCGCTGAAGATGACGGAGAAATACTGGATCAAGTGGTCCCGCAGAAACAAAATAGAGTGCCCGTGGGGTGAAGCAGTTAAACGTTCGCTGATCACGCTGAAAGCGTTGATTTATGCGCCGACCGGCGGCATCGTCGCGGCGCCGACGACCTCACTTCCCGAGAAGATTGGTGGGGAACGCAATTGGGATTATCGCTTTTGCTGGCTGCGCGATACGACCCTGACGCTGCTTGCCCTGATGAACGCCGGATACTTCGAGGAGGCGAACGCCTGGCGCGAGTGGCTGCTGCGGGCAGTTGCCGGTAGTCCGCCGCAGATGCAGATCATGTACGGCATTCGCGGTGAACGCCGCCTGACGGAGTGGGAAGTCCCGTGGCTGCCGGGCTTCGAAAATTCGCGGCCGGTGCGAATTGGCAATGCTGCGCACAATCAATTGCAACTCGATGTCTACGGCGAGATCATGGACGCGCTCCACCAGGCGCGCCAGAGCGGCATCGCAGGCAGCGAGTCGGGCTGGGAGCTTCAAAAAGAATTTCTCAAGCACCTGACGAAGATATGGCGCGAGCCGGATGCGGGCATCTGGGAAGTGCGCGGCGAGCTCAGGCATTTCACCTATTCGAAAGCGATGTGCTGGGTTGCTTTCGATCGGGCAATCAAGAGTGCCAAGACATTTTCGTTGAAGGGGCCCGTGGAAGAGTGGTGCCGGACACGTGATGAAATTCATGCGAACGTTTGCCGGAACGGATTCGATCCAGACCGCGGAACGTTCGTCCGCTCGTATGGATCGAAGAGTCTCGACGCAAGTCTTCTGCTTCTGCCGGCGATAGGCTTTCTGCCTGCATCCGATCCGCGCATTCGCGCAACCGTCGAAGCGATCGAGCGCGAGCTGCTCGTCAACGGACTGGTGCGCCGTTACGACACGGAAAAAACGGACGATGGCTTGCCGCCCGGGGAGGGTCAGTTCCTGGCCTGCAGCTTCTGGCTGGTCGACGCCTATTTGCTGCTTGAGCGACGCGAAGACGCGCGGCGCTTGTTTGAGCGCCTGTTGTCGTTGCGAAATGATGTGGGGCTTCTCAGTGAAGAATACGACTCCGAGCGCAATATGCTGATCGGCAACTTTCCTCAAGCGTTTTCGCACCTCGCGCTGGTCAACGCCGCTACGAACCTTGCGCACTACAACAAGCCGGCCGAGCAGCGCGCCGAAGTGTCCGTTGCCGGCTGATCTGCATTCGGCGAATAACGTCATCGCACCACAACTCTATTGACCGGGCGCCGCGGACCTTCAAGAGTCTGCGCATACGCCCGAGCATCTCGGCGTCGTTTTCAAAAGGAGGATTTGCGTGCTTGTCGATGTGAGAACTTATACCACCCGGCCGGGCTGCACCGCTGCCTGGCTCGAAATCTACGAGAAACTCGGTTTTCCTGTGCAGCAGCGGCACATCGGCCAGCCGCTCTGTTACCTGCAGGCGGAAAGCGGGGATTTGAACACGCTCGTTCATCTATGGGTTTATGAAAGCGCCGCCGATCGCGAGCAGAAGCGTGCTGCGATGGCAAAGGATCCGGACTGGAAGAAATTTCTCGATGCCAGCCGTGACTCCGGTTACCTCATGTCGCAGCGGACAAGCTTGATGGTGCCGACCAAATTTGCACCGCTGAAACGCTGAACATTCGGCAGATCGAAAGGCGGCGGTCGGCTTCGACTGCCGCCTTTGCCATATCTTCAATGTCCTTCCACCAGCCGCGGGATGGCGTGCGTGAACCACGGGACGAACGCGACCGCCAGCACGCCGGCAATCAGCACCGCGAGATAGGGCAGCATCGCCTTTGATGACGATTCGATTTCGCTCTCCGATACGGCGCAGGCGATATAGAAGCAGATGCCGATCGGCGGAATGAAAATGCCAATGCCCATCGCGAGCAGGATCACCATTGCATAATGGATACTGTCGATGCCGTATTGATTGGCGATCGGCAGCAGCAGCGGCCCAAGGATGATCAGGGCCGGCAAGCCTTCGAGCAGCGAGCCGACCACGATCAGCAGAATCATCGAACCGATCAGGAAAAGGGAAGGGCTGTCCCCTAGGAGGTGCAAGGTCTTGATCAGTTCGGCCGGCAACTCGGCCGCGGTCAGCGTCCATGCAAACGAGCCGGCCGCGGCGATGATGAACAGCACCATGCCCGCCAGCAGTCCGCAGTCGACCGCAATGGTGAAAAAATTGCGCAGATCGATCGAGCGATAGACGATTACCGATAAGGCGATGCCGTAAAGCACCGCCACGGCGGAAACTTCCGTCGGCGTTGCGAAGCCGAATTTGATGCCGACGATCATGATAACCGGCATCACCAGCGGCAGGATGGCGCCGCCACTCGCCTTGACGAACTCGACAAGACTGGCGCGCGGTGCGCGTGGCGTGTCGCGGTACCAGGACATGAGGTAAATCGCGATCATCAGCAGGATAGCGATCACGGCCGCCGGCAGCAGGCCGGCGATGAACAGCGTGCCGATCGAGATCGGCGTCACCGAGCCGAGCACCAGCATGGCGATGCTGGGCGGGATCGTTTCCGACATCGCACCGGCCGCAGACAGCACGGCGGCCTCTTCCTCAGGCCGATAACCCTGCCGCTTCAATTCGCGCCGCATCACCGAGCCGACCGCAACCACATCCGCCGCCTTCGAACCGGAGATCCCGGAAACCAGATAGATCGTGACGACGACCACCTGCAGCAGTCCGCCGCGCAGATGCCCGACCAGCGCCATCGCGAAGCGCACCAATCGCACGCTGATACCGCCTTTTTCCATAATGAGGCCGGCCCAAATGAAAAAGGGCAGCGTTAGCAGGATGAAATGGCCGGTGCCATCGACCGTGTTTTGCGCCGCCGCGATCATGGGCGCGGAGTCGGTGATCTGCAGGAAGAAAATCGAGCCGAGCAGCATGGAGAAACTGACCGGCAACCCGAGCAACACCACGACGAAGAACAGGATCAGCATCAGGCTGAGCGACAAGCCGACGCCTGGCTTCGGGACGGGCAAATACCCGGTCCCGACCACCGCGGCGACGATCGCGAGCACCACGCCGCCGGCGATCAACACCTGGCGTCCCGGATATTCGAACAGCAGCCGCTCGAGCGCGAACAGTACGATCAGAATAAATCCGACGGTGAACGGCAGAACGATCCACGCGGTGCTGATTTGCAAAATCGGCGTGCGGGCCGTTTGTGCAACGGCCAACAGCTCGAATGAGACATCCAGCGTGATCAGCGCGACGCAAAGAATGAACGCGTCAACGCCGATCGCGACGCCTTGCCGGAGCGCATCGGGAAAGAAGCGCGTCACAAACTGAATCGCGGTATGATGGCGCGCACGATAGGCCAGCGCTCCGCCGAGAAATGCCAGCGTGGTGAGGCAAAGCTTGGATGCTTCTTCGCTCCAGAGCAGCGATTGCGTGAGCAGAAACCTGATCGTCACGTCGGTGATGACGACCAGGAACTCGGCAATGAGCGCCGTCACAACGGCGATGCGTGCGGCCGTGTCGATATGATCGAGCGCGGCGCGCGCCAGCTTGGCCGCGCGGCTTTGCCGCCAGCTCTGGTCCTGGCCGGCGAGGGGCACCGAATCCCCGGTTGCGACGGAGGCCGCTGCGCGGCCTTCACTTCCCGCCGTCACTACGTGCGTCCAATCACGCTTCAGCCTGCTTCAGCACCGAATCCATCAAGTCGCCGCCGATGACCTTGCGGAAGTCCTTGTAGACGCTGTCGAGTGCCTTGCGGTAAGCGGCACGATCGACCGGATTGATCGAAAGACCCTTGCCCTTCAGGAAGGCCGATGTCTCATCCGTCTTTTGCACCATGGTCTTGCGCCAGTCGCCGGTCAGCTCGTGCGCCGCTTCGCGTAAATTCTCCTGGATGTTCTTCGCCATCGCATCGAATTTGCGCTTGCTCACCATCATCACACCGGCGTTATAGACGTGGTTGGTGAGATTGATGACCTTGACCACTTCATAATGCTTGGCGGACGGCAGCGCGATAATGGGCGTCTCGATTGCCTCAATCGTGTGCTGCGACAGGGCGAGATAGATTTCGCTGTAGTCGATGGCGATCGGGTTGGCGCCGAGCGTTCGGAACATGGCGGCGAAAATCGGACCGGGCTGCACGCGGATTTTTAGGCCCTTCATGTCCTGCGGCTCCGGTACCTTGCGGTCGATCGTCGACGTGACGCGCCAGCCCCAATAGCCGTAGGAGAGGCCGTAGATGCCCTTCGGCGGCAGCAAATCCGCCAGCTGCTTGCCCGTCGGACCATCGAGAATTTTTTCAGCGGTCGCCAGATCCTTGAACAGGAACGGCAAATCCATCACCTGGAATTGCGGAATCAGCGTATCGATATACCCGGACGTGTGCGCGCAAAGATCGATGATACCGGTCTGCAGGCCCGTGAGAATGTTCGTCTGGCTGCCCAATTCGCCCGTGCTGAACACCTGGACTTCGAGCGCGCCGTTGGTCTTTTTCTTCACATTATCCGCAAAGCGCAGCAGGACCTGATAAAGCGGATGGTTGCGCGTATCGGCAAACGTGCACTTGAGTGTTTGCGCCGCGAAGCTGTTGCGGGCGAAATAGGGAAGGGCGACCGCCTGCGAAGCGGCAGCCGCTGCAGTTTTCAAGACGGTACGGCGACTGATCATGGGCTTCCTCCCGGGCAATTATGCTTTTTCGTGGCACTAAGCGTAACATGGCGAGGAGCAATCAACTACCGCTTTCCCGGCTTGCGCTCACTGCTCTGGATACGATTGCCGGGACGTGGGTGGCAATTTGTAACGATGTGAAAATGACGGGGTGCTTCTGTGCGCGGTAAGGGAAATATGCGAACCGGCGGTGAGATTCTGGTCGACCAACTGGTTGTCCACGGCGTGCGACACGTGTTCTGCGTGCCGGGCGAAAGTTATCTCGCTGCACTCGATGCATTCTACGATCGCGATATCGCGCTCACCGTCTGTCGCCACGAAAGCGGCGCCGCGATCATGGCGGAGGCCACTGGCAAGCTCACCGGGAGGCCCGGCGTCTGTTTTGTGACGCGTGGGCCCGGCGCGACCAATGCATCTGCCGGAATCCACGTCGCGCAGCAGGATTCGACACCGATGATCGTTTTCGTCGGGCAAGTGGCGCGCGCGATGCGCGGACGCGATGCCTTTCAGGAGATCGATTACCGGGCCGTGTTCGGCACGATGACCAAATGGGCGACCGAGATCGATGATCCGGCGCGCATTCCCGAAATCGTATCGCGCGCGTTTTACATGGCAACCAACGGCCGGCCCGGCCCGGTCGTGGTCGCGTTGCCAGAGGACATGTTAGTGGAGCAGGCGGCCGTTTCCGATGCTCCGCCATTTGAGCCGATGGAAACCTGGCCGGGGCTTGCCGACATGGAGCGCTTGCAAGCGCTGCTTGGCGACGCGAAGCGTCCGATCGCTCTGCTCGGTGGCAGCCGGTGGTCGCAGGATGCCTGCGAAACCATGATGCAGTTTGCGGAGAAATTCGCGCTGCCTGTCGCGACTACGTTCCGTCGCGCGCATTTATTCGATGCGTTCCATCCCTGTTACGCCGGCGACCTTGGCATCGGGCCCAATCCGAAGCTGCTCGCGCGCGTTAAATCCGCCGATCTCGTCTTGCTGATCGGCGGGCGGCTTAGCGAGATGTCATCGCAAAGCTACACGCTGTTTGACATTCCGGGGCCGCAAATCAAGCTGGTGCACGTCCATCCCGGCGCCGAGGAATTGGGAAGCGTCTATCGCCCGCATCTCGCCATCAATGCCGCGCCGACGGCCTTCTGTGCGATGCTCGATCGTGTTCAGGCGCCTGGCGAGATCGCATGGCGCGAGGAAACCAAAGCTGCGCATGCGGACTATCTCGCCTGGTCGGAGAAGCCGACTACAGTTCCGGGGCAAGTCAACCTTGGCGAGATCATGGTGTGGCTGCGCGACAATCTACCGGCGGAATCCTTTCTTGCGAACGGTGCCGGCAACTTCGCCGGCTGGATTCACCGCTTCTATCGCTTCCGCCGTTTCGGTACACAGCTTGCGCCGACATCCGGCTCGATGGGCTACGGCGTGCCGGCGGCGATTGCGACAAAGATATTGAATCCGGACCGCACCGTCGTCTGCCTTGCCGGCGACGGCGATTTCCTGATGACCGGCCAGGATTTCGCAACAGCCGTGCAATACAGCATTCCCGTTATCATCCTTGTTGCGGACAACGGTCTTTACGGCACCATCCGCATGCACCAGGAGCGCGAGTATCCGGGGCGCTACGTGGCCACCACGCTGAAGAATCCAGATTTCGCCGCTTACGCGATGGCCTTCGGCGGCTATGGCGCGCTGGTGGAAAAGACAGCCGATTTCCCGTCAGCCTTTGCGCAGGCGGTCGCCACCGGCAAACCGTCGATCATTCATCTCAAGATCGATCCCGAGGCGATCACACCCTCGGCGACACTCACCGGCATTCGCGAGAAGGCTTTGGCAGGCAGCGGCGGGGCGTCGGGAACGCATCGGAGTTGATGGGTCGGGTGATCATCCTGTGCCGTCGTCCCCGCCTTCGCGGGACGACGCGAGCAGGTTTTCCACGACCCTGAGAATGGTTGCATTTCCCCGATGAATCATCCTTCACTCTTTTATGGCCTATCGCCGCACTGAGAACGTCGTTCGTCGTCTCGCCGCGCGCGAGACGTCGATTCTGAAGGCCGCAAGCACGGCGGCGGCAAACGGCGGCATGGCCGCCGTGCAGATTGCGCCTGTGGCCGCGCTTGCCGGTGTCGCTGCCGGTACCGTCTATCGTTATTTCCCGTCGAAAACGGATCTTGTCGCCGAACTCGTTGCCGATGTCGCGGCGCGCGAGATCGGCGCAATGCGTGAAGCGGCAAATAAAGCGCCGGGCCCGCTTTCGGCCTTGGCCGCCGCCATCGCAACCTTCGCGGCGCGTGCGTTGCGCGAGCGGCGGCTCGCCTGGGCCGTCATCGCCGAACCGGTTGATGCCGAAATCGATGCGGTGCGACTCGATTTCCGAAAAGCTGTTGCGGCCGAAATTGAGCAGCGCATAAAGCGTGCTGTCGCCGGCGGGCAGTTGCCGGATCAGGATAGCGCTCTCGCTTCGCGCGCGATTGTTGGCGCGTTGATGGAAGCGCTGATCGGGCCATTGGCTGATAGAGGTGCCGGCGACGTCGGGAAGATGCGTGAAGCAGCGCAGATGGCGACGCTGTTTGCGTTGCGCGCGCTCGGCATCGTCGATGCACGGGCGCGCGGCCTCGTCGCGCAATGCGTACTGCCCCTACCGGCGCCGCACGCTTAGGACGACGCGGGAGAACTGCCGGCCACATTATCGAGTGTCAGCGTAACCACTTTGACGCCTCTTTCGGCCGGATCGTTGGCGATCCGAAAGCCGAGCTGATTGCACATCTTCAGCATTGTCTTGTTTTCCGCGAGCACCTGGCCGCGCATGGTTTTTAGTCCCTTCTTTCGCGCGTAGGCAATCATATGCTGCATCATGATCCAGCCAAGTCCGCGTCCTTTGAGCTTCGAGCGGACCAGGATCGCAAATTCGGCGCTCGTGCCGCCTGGCTCGTCATGCAGGCGTACGACACCGAGCAGCTGGCCGGTCTGCTGGTCAACCGCAATAAAAGCCATCGCACGCGCCGGATCGTAATGGATGAGCTTGTCGAGCATCTCTTGGCTGACCTCGTGTGCTGGGATGAGCAGCCGCAACCGCAGGTCTTCCGGCGTAACGGCGGCAAGGAAATCAGGATAAAGCGCCGCGTCCTCCGGCATCAGCCGGCGCAGCAACACCGGTTCGCCATTGTGCAGGACCACATGTCGTTCGTTCGGGTCCATCCGTTGCTCGGGAGTCAACAGGGGTCTCACCGGCGAAACGCGGGTTGCCGCAATTCACGTTGCGAAGTTTCGGCTTTGCCGCGGCGAGACCGCATGGCAAACCCGTTTGCGGACGACCTTGGCCGCCCTATGTATCCGCCGTCAATTGGCGGTATGTTGCCATAAACCTGGTGCGAGGATTTTGACACGATGGCGCTGCGTATGCCCGAATTGGACGCCGATGTGCTGGCGCGCCGCGACCGCATCATCGCGACGCTGCGCGCTATCGTCCCGGGCGAGGGGGTGATCGCGGACGAACGCGAGATGAGACCCTACGAGACCGACGGTCTCACCGCCTACAAGCAGCTCCCGATGGTGGTCGTGCTGCCGGAAACAACGAAGCAGGTTTCCGAAGTACTTAGCTACTGCCACAGCGAAGGCATCCGCGTGGTGCCGCGCGGGGCGGGCACCTCCCTTTCCGGCGGCGCGCTGCCGCTTGCAGACGGCGTGCTGCTCGGCATGGCCAAGTTCAACCGCATCCGCGAAATCGATTTCGAGAATCGGGTGGCGGTGGTCGAACCGGGCGTCACGAACCTTGGGATTTCGACGGCCGTGGCGCACGCCGGCTTTTACTACGCGCCGGATCCATCCTCCCAGATCGCCTGCACCATCGGCGGCAACATTGCAGAGAATTCCGGCGGCGTGCACTGTCTGAAATACGGCATGACGACGAATAACGTGCTTGGCTGTGAGATCGTGCTGATGAACGGTCACGTGCTTCGCCTCGGCGGCAAGCATCTCGATGCCGGCGGTTACGATTTGCTGGGTATCGTCACCGGCTCGGAGGGCTTACTCGGCGTCGTCACTGAAGTCACAGTTCGCATATTAAAGAAAGCGGAAGCTGCGCGCGCCTTGCTGGTCGGGTTTCCGACGTCGGAAGATGCGGGACAGTGCGTGTCCCGCATTATTGGCGCCGGCATCATTCCCGGCGGCATGGAGATGATGGACAAGCCGGCAATCCATGCGGCGGAGGAATTCGTTCACGCCGGCTATCCGCTCGACGTCGAGGCGCTACTGATCGTCGAACTGGACGGCCCGCAGGCGGAAGTCGATCACCTGATCGCGCGCGTCGAAACGATTGCGAACGAATGCAAGGCGGTATCGTGCAAGATTTCGCAATCGGAGGAAGAGCGGCTTTTGTTCTGGGCCGGCCGCAAGGCCGCATTCCCCGCGGTCGGCCGCATTTCGCCGGACTACTACTGCATGGACGGCACCATCCCCCGCGCCAAGCTGCCGCTGGTGCTTCACCGCATGAAGGAGATGGAACGGAAGTACGGCTTGCGTTGCGCCAATGTCTTTCATGCCGGCGACGGCAATCTGCATCCACTCATCCTTTATGATGCCAACAGGCCGGGTGAACTTGAGAAGGCGGAGGAATTCGGCGCGGAGATTCTGAAGCTTTGCGTTGAGGTCGGCGGCGTGTTGACCGGCGAGCATGGTGTCGGCGTCGAGAAGCGTGACTTGATGCCGACGATGTTTTCCGAAACCGATCTCGATCAGCAGCAGCGGCTCAAGTGCGCCTTCGATGAAAAGGGCTTGCTCAATCCCGGCAAGGTCTTTCCCAAGCTGCACCGCTGCGCCGAACTCGGCCGCATGCATATCTCCGGCGGCAAGCTGCCGTTCCCGGACATCCCGCGGTTTTAGTGGATCGCCGACCGTGAATCCTTGCCTGATCTTCCACAACGTTATTGCCAGGGAAGTTATCTACTTCACATCGCGCATGGCGCCCACAAAGAGCCATGGGAAAATCTGTGACTGATACGCTCAAACCCCGCGACGCCAAGGAGGTCGAGGATGCCGTGCGCTGGGCGCTCGGCAATGAGAAGGCACTGGAAGTCGCGGGATCCGGCAGCAAGCGCGCGCTCGGCCGGCCCAGCCAGACCGATGCGACGCTGGACCTTTCGGGGCTTTCTGGTGTCACGCTGTACGAACCCGAAGAATTGGTGCTCTCGGCCAAGGCCGGCACGCCCTTGTGTGAAATCGCAAAGCTTCTGTCCGAGCGCGATCAGGAGCTCGGTTTCGAGCCGGTCGATTACGGTCCGGTGCTTGGCCGCGCGAGAGGCGAGGGCACGATCGGCGGGGTGATTGCCTGCAATCTCGCCGGTCCGCGCCGCATCAAGGCGGGTGCTGCACGCGATCACTTTCTCGGCGTCACCGCGGTGACCGGCCGCGGCGACACGATCAAATCGGGCGGTCGCGTGGTGAAGAACGTGACCGGCTATGACCTATGCAAGGTGCTCGCCGGCTCCTGGGGCACGCTCGCTGTGATGACAGAGGTTACGATCAAGGTGTTGCCGAAATGCGAGTCGGAAGCGACCGTGGTCGTTGCGGGCCTCGACGATGCACGAGCCGCGCAGGCAATGGCCGCCGCAATGGGCTCTTCCTGCGATGTGTCCGCGGCGGCGCATCTGCCCGATCACGTTGCTTCGTCGTTCGCAGCCCTGCCGAAGCCTGAGGCGTCCACCATTTTGCGTCTGGAAGGTTTCGCCCCCTCGGTTGCACACCGCAAGGATCAGCTGGCCGCGGCGATGCGGCCGTTTGGTCCTGTTACGATCCTTGACGAAGCGTCGTCGCGCGCGCTCTGGCGCGATGTGCGCGAGGTAAAACCCTTCGCATCGGACCATGCTGCCGGGCGCCCGCTCTGGCGCATTTCCACCGCGCCCATGAACGGGCCTGCGATCGCCGCGCGCATCACGCCCGCTGCGCAGATGTTTTACGATTGGGCGGGCGGATTGATCTGGGTCGCCATGCCGTTTGCAGACGAGCCCAACGCGGCCTCGATCCGCCGCGCCGTCGCCGATCTCGGCGGCCATGCCACCCTCATTCGCGCGCCGGCCGCGGTACGCGCGTCGGTCGACGTGTTCGAGCCACAGGAATCCGGCGTTGCCGCCTTGAGCAGGCGCGTGAAGGAAAGCTTCGATCCAAAGGCCGTGCTCAATCCGGGCCGCATGTGGGCAGGGGTGTAATGCAGACCTCGTTCAGTCTCGCGCAGCTTGCCGATCCGGAGATCGCGGAGTCCGATAAAATCCTGCGCGCCTGCGTGCACTGCGGATTTTGCACGGCGACCTGCCCGACTTACGTGCTGCTGGGCGATGAGCTCGATTCGCCGCGCGGGCGCATCTATCTCATCAAGGACATGCTCGAGCACGATCGACCGGCGACCCGCGATTTCGTCAAGCATATCGATCGTTGCCTCTCATGTTTGGCGTGCATGACGACCTGCCCGTCCGGCGTGCACTACATGCATCTCGTCGATCCGGCACGGGCACGGATCGAAAGAACCTACAAGCGGCCGTTCGCGGATCGAGTCATGCGCGCGTTGCTCGCGCGCGTGTTGCCGGATGTGACGCTGTTTCGCCTGGCGCTCGTCGGCGGCCTGCTCGCGCGGCCGTTCGCATTCCTGTTCGATTTTGTCGGGCTCAAACGTTTCGCGGCAATGCTGCGCCTCGCGCCGAAGCGCATCCCGGCGGCGCCTACGGACAGGATAGGTAAGACGTTTTCCCCGCCGGGTGAGCGGCGCGGCCGAGTCGCGCTGCTCTCCGGCTGCATCAATCCGGTGCTCTCACCCTCAACGCTCGATGCCACGATCCGGCTTCTCAACCGTCACGGCATTGAGGTGGTGATCGCGGCAGGCGAAGGCTGCTGCGGCTCGCTCGTTCATCATATGGGACGCGAGGATGAGGCGCGCGCGCAGGCGCGCAACAACATCGACGCGTGGATGCGTGAAATCGAAGGCAAGGGCCTCGATGCGATCATCGTCACGGTTTCAGGTTGTGGAACAACCATCAAGGATTACGGCTTTATGTTCCGGACGGAAGCTGCCTATGCCACAAAGGCGGCGAAGGTCTCCGGATTGGCGATGGATATTACGGAATTTCTCGCGCGCATCGGCCTCAACCCACCCGTCAACGCCGCGGGGTTGACAGTGGCGTACCATTCCGCCTGCTCGCTGCAGCATGGCCAGCGGGTCACGACGGCGCCCAAAGAGCTGCTGACGAAAGCTGGATTCAAGGTGAAAGATGTGCCTGAGGGCCATTTGTGCTGCGGCTCGGCCGGCACCTACAACATCATGCAGCCGCAGCTGTCCAGGAAACTGCGCGAGCGCAAGGTTGCGAACATCGAAGGGTTGCAACCGGATGTAATCGCCGCCGGCAATATCGGATGTCTGATGCAAATCGGCAGCGGCACGACAATCCCCACCGTGCACACGGTCGAATTGCTCGATTGGGCGACCGGCGGTCCGGCGCCGGAGCAACTTAAAAAGCTGCAAATCGAACGCAGCGTCTCCTAAGCTTTAGTCACGTTAATCGGAAGGATATGATGAAGACCGCAAGGAAAAGAAAAGCGGCCGGCAAGAAGAAGGTCAATGCGCGCAAGCCGAAGAACAAAAGCCGCAAAGCGCCGCGCAAGGTCACAGCCAATCGCAAGCTTGTAAAAAAAGCCTCACGCCCCCATTCCCGCGCAAGCAGTAAACCAGCGCGTCGCTCTGGGAGCACACGGGGACGCGCGGCTAAGTCGACTGCCGGAAGGCAGCGGCAAATGGGCCTTGTCATCCACGGGCCGATGCGTGCGCGCTACAAGGAAATCTTGAGTGAGGATGCGCTCGCCTTTCTCACCGAACTACACCGGCGGTTTGACGGGACCCGCCGCGAATTGCTGGCCGCTCGTGCCGAGCGGCAAAAGCGTTTTGATGCCGGCGAACTGCCGGACTTTCTGCCCGAGACCAGGCATATCCGTGATGACGATAGCTGGAAGGTTGCGCCGATCCCGCCCGATTTGCGCCAGCGACACGTTGAGATCACCGGCCCCGTCGACCGCAAGATGATCATCAACGCGCTCAATTCCGGCGCGACCGACTACATGGCGGATTTCGAGGACGCCAACTCGCCGACATGGGAAAACAACATCGAGGGCCAGATTAATCTGAAGGATCGTTGGGCCGGCAAGATCGACTTCATCGATCCGAAATCGAAAAAGAAATATACGCTCGGGGATGCGCCCGCCGTGCTGATCGTGCGTCCGCGCGGTTGGCATCTCGATGAGGTGCACGTGACCGTCGATGGCGCGCCGATCTCCGGCTCGTTGTTCGATTTCGGCCTCTATTTTTTCCACAACGCCAAGGCAACAATCGAGCAGGGCAGTGGGCCTTACTTCTATTTGCCCAAGCTCGAAAATCATCGGGAAGCGCGGCTGTGGAATGATGTGTTCGTGTTCGCACAGCAATACATTGGCATTCCGAACGGAACGATTCGCGCGACGGTGCTGATCGAGACGCTGCCAGCCGCGTTCGAGATGGACGAAATTCTCTATGAGATGCGCGACCACATTGCAGGCATGAACGCCGGGCGATGGGATTACATTTTCTCCTTCATCAAGACGTTCGCGAAGAATCCGAACTACGTGTTGCCCGACCGCGGGCAGGTGGTGATGGGCGAAGCCTTCCTGGGCGCCTATGCGGCGCTGCTCGTGCGCACCTGCCACCGGCGCGGCGCTTTCGCGATGGGAGGGATGGCCGCGCAAATTCCAATCAAGAACGACGAGAAGGCGAATGAAGCCGCCTTTGCCAAGGTGCGCGCCGACAAGGAACGCGAGGTGCGCGATGGCTACGATGGCACTTGGGTCGCGCATCCCGATCTCGTGCCGGTCGCGCGCGAGGTATTCGATCGCATGCTCGGCCGGCCGAACCAGGTCGACCGCGTGCGCTTGCACGTCAATGTGCGGCGGGACGACCTGCTGAAAATTCACGAGGGTACGAAGACTGACGAAGGTTTTCGTCTTAATTTGCGCGTCGGCGTGCAATATATCGAAGCGTGGCTGCGCGGGCGCGGCGCGGTGCCGATCTACAACCTGATGGAAGACGCCGCGACCGCGGAAATTTCCCGCGCGCAAACCTGGCAATGGCTGAAATATGGAGCGGTGCTCGAAGGCGGCATCAAGGTCACGCGCGCCTATTTCGAACGCGCCATGAAAGAAGAAATGAAGCGCGTCAAGAACGAAGTCGGCGCGCGCAATTTCAAGAACGGCCGTTTCCCGGAAGCCATCAAACTATTTCGCGACCTTTCGCTTTCGACGGAATTTGTGCCCTTTTTGACAATTCCGGCCTACAAGTTGATCGCCTGACGGCCTGAATTGCCACAGCTGGTGCCGAAAGCAGTTGCATTCATAAGGACCGGTTAACGCATTGATTACGACGGGCCCGGTAATCTCCGGCGGATGGCCTCAGGCCGCCGGAGGTTGCGCGTGGACGTCATCTGGACCGTTCTGCTCACGTACTACCATCACCTCTACAATCTTCTTTTTTCGGTCGGCTCCGTGTTTTCGGCGACGTCGCTGTTTTGTGCATTCGTCATCGCGGCAGGATTTCTGGTTCTTCGACGCGTGCGTGGCGGACGCCGCGTGCGCTGGCGGGGGTTGATACGGGCGCTGTTTCCACGCCGCATTCTACGCAATCCATCGACGGTCGCGGACCTTGGCTATTTCCTGTTCAACGTCTTCATCTGCGGCAGCTTGTTCGCGGCCCTCGGCATTGCGGTGGTGTCGTACCAGTTCCTCACAAATGCGGTGATTCGCGAAATGGTGGCTGCTTTCGGTCAGCCCTCGCCGTCGACGCTACCTGATTACGTTACGCGATCGATCATTACAGTAATCCTGTTCCTTGCCTACGAACTCGGCTACTGGATCGATCATTACCTGAAGCATCGCATTCCGGCGCTATGGGAATTGCACAAGGTACATCACACGGCGGAAGTTCTGACGCCGCTCACCAGCTTTCGCCTGCATCCGCTCGACACGTGGATATTCAGCAATATCCTGGCGGTGACGGCGGCGCTTGCGAACGGAGTGGTGCATTATCTGTTTGGCGATACCACGTACCAATACGCGCTCTCAGGCACGAATATCATTCTCGTCTTGTTCATCCACATTTACGTCCACCTTCAGCACACGCACATGTGGATCGCGTTCCGGGGCTGGCTCGGACACGTCTTTCTGAGCCCGGCTCATCATCAGATCCATCATTCGACCAATCCGGTTCACTTCAACAAGAACCTCGGCAGTTGTCTCGCTGTTTGGGATTGGTTGTTCGGCACGCTCTATATTCCGGCCAAGCAGCGCGAAAAGCTGAAGTTCGGTGTCGAGCCCGCCTATGCCGACGCGCATACGATCACGGGCGAATTTATCTCGCCAATGGGGCGCGCCTTCGGCAGCATCGTCGCGATGATGACCCGGCGCGTACCGCTATGGCTGCGGATACCGGCTTCCGGCCGCGGCGGCGCGACGTAACAACCACCTCGTCACCGGGGCGGTCCGCGTATTCCTGGTTGCCCTGTAGTGGGCAGGGGGAAGGCGGTGCGTGCGTTGAAAGGGCCGCATGCATTGCATAGAGGGACCGGGGCGAATACGATGCCCTATTCAAAGCGATGAGCTCGGCTCATCCCCTCTCGCACAACACGGAGTCCGTTGTTTATGCCGTACAAAATCCTGCTTATGGGTGCGTCTTACGGATCATTGCTTGCTTCCAAGCTGCTATTCGGAGGCCATTCGATCCATCTTGTTTGCCTTCCGGCCGAAGCCGACCTGATCAATGCCGAAGGATTCAAGGTCAAATTGCCCGTGCGCGGCCGCAAGGACCCCGTCCTGCTTGAATCGCGCAAGCTGCCCGGCAAGGTGACGGCTGGTCCTGCCAGCGGCATCAATCCCGGTGACTACGATCTGGTCGGCCTCTGCATGCAGGAGCCGCAGTACCGTTCGCCGGGCGTGCGCGAGCTGCTCGATGCGGTTGGAAAGTCGCGCGTGCCGTGCATGTCGATCATGAACATGCCGCCGCTTTCGTACATCAAGCGCATCCCGGGGCTCGACTACAAAGCGCTGGAAGCCGCCTATACCGACCCGCGCGTCTGGGACAACGTCGATCCGAGCAAGTGCACGCTCAACAGCCCTGACCCGCAGGCGATCCGTCCTCCGGATGGCAAGGCCAATGAGCTTCTCGTCACGCTGCCCACGAATTTCAAATGCGCAAAGTTCGTTGAGGACAAAGATACGGCAATCATCCGCCAGCTGGAGAAGGACGTCGAGGCCGCGCGCTTCGATGCGCCGGAAGGCAAGATCGAATTGCCGGTGAAGCTGAAGGTCTACGATTCGATCTTCGTGCCGCTGGCAAAGTGGGCGATGCTGTGCGCCGGCAACTACCGCTGCATCACCAAGGATGGCATGCGGACCGCGCAGGAAGCGGTGCATTCGAACCTCGAAGAGTCACGCTCGGTCTACAATTTCGTCAACGATTTGTGCGTGAAGCTCGGCGCCAGCCCGAACGATCTGGTGCCGTTCGAGAAATACGCCGCTGCGGCACAAAGCCTGACACGGCCCGCCTCTGCGGCCCGTGCGCTGCAAAACGGCGCGCCCAACATCGAACGCGCAGACAAGCTGGTGCAGTTGCTCGGTAAGCAGAAAGGCATGAGTCATCCCACGCTCGATGCCGTCGTTGCGCTGGTTGATTCGCGGCTCGAAGCCAACCGCAAGAAAGCTGCCGCCTGATATCGCGGCACGCTTCTAAACATGTGCTGAAGCCCGGAGGTTAAACCTTCGGGCTTTATCTTTTGTGCAGCTTTCATGCGTTTTCGGAATTGTGTTTTAGCTGCAACGACAGCGCCGTTTGCGAAGATGACGCCTGCATTCGCCTAAAAAGGCAGCAATTGCCGATGTTTTCGTCTTGCCGTCCGGTTCCACTGCCGGTGTAGTTCCATCGCATCGACCGGGTTTGTTTGAACCAGAAGGGGCAAGTTCAATGAACAAGCTTTGGGTGGCGATTGTCGCAGCGCTTGCGATTTCGGCAGCGCCTGCGTTCGCGGCCGACATGCCGGTGAAAGCGGAGAAAGCGCCGGCAGCGGCTTCTCCATGGGATATCGCGTTCGGCGCCGCGATTATGAACGACTACGTTTTCCGCGGCGTTACTCAATCCGATCATAAGCCGTCAGTCGCCGCCTATTTCGAGCCACGCTTCAACATCCTGCCCAATCTGCAGCTTTACGCAGGGCTTGCAGGCGAGAGCATCAAGTTTGCCAATGATGCGGCCGCCGAGATCGATTTTTACGGTGGCGTACGTCCGACGTTTGGCCCGCTCGCGTTCGATGTCGGCATTTGGGAATACTATTACCCGGGCGGAACGTGCTTCGGCGGTGCCGATCCGGGTTGTCTGCCGGCGCTCGCGAACGGCAACGTCGCCAAAAAGAACGCGAGCTTCTTCGAAGTTTATGCCAAGGCTGCCTACACGATCGGCGACTTCGTCTTTGGACCGAACTTCTTCTACTCACCGAATTTCCTCAACACCGGCGCCGATGGCGAGTATTTGTCCGGCACATTCAAATGGACCGCGCCTGCCAACGTGGCACTCGGCGACGTGGGCTGGTACGTGTCGGGCGAGTTCGGCCGTCAATGGCTCGGCACCAGCGATTCCTTCTACGGTATTCCGGGCACCGTGTTTGCGAACGGCATCCCGTACAAGGACTACAACACCTGGAATGTCGGTATCGGCTTTACGTGGAAATCCTTCACGCTCGACCTGCGCTACTCCGACACGAATCTGAGCAAGGGTGATTGCAACGCTTTCACCAGCGATCCCGGCGCGTCGGGTATCACAAACGTGACCCCGATCAATCCAGGCGGCGCGGGTTCGAACTGGTGCGGAGCAACCTTCATCGCCCGCCTGTCGGCCGACCTTACACTCGGCAGCCTCAAATAAGCGAGCCTCCATGTGCGCGAAGAGGCGGCAGCAAACGTGCTGTCGCCCTTTGCTTCAAAGCTATTCTGCCGGCGTGAGCACGGCTTCCTGTACTTGCGCGTGATCACCGGCGCGCGACAGGTTCCAGCGCCGGCGATGAAAGGCGGCAAGCGTCGCACGATGGCCGATTGAGACGATCGTGGTGCCTTTGAGCCGCTCCTCAAGCAGTTTGTAGAGCGCCGCTTCCGACGGCTCGTCGAGCGAAGCTGTCGCCTCGTCGAGGAACAGGAAATCCGGCGCATGCAGGATCGCGCGTGCAATGCCGAGCCGCTGTTGCTCGCCGAGCGACAGCATGCGGTTCCAATGCGCCTCTTCCTCGATGCGCTCGGCGAGCGATGGAAGCCCGACCGCGGCGATGACCTCCGCAACGTGCTTGCTGTCGAACGTTCCTGGCTCGGCAGGATACATGACGGCCGCTGCGAGCGGCGCGATCGGAAAGTAGGGCCGCTGCGGCAGCATCATCACTTTCGCGTTCTGCGGTACGACAATCGTGCCGGACCCGAATGGCCATATGCCGGCGATGGCACGGAACAACGTGGATTTGCCGGAGCCGGAAGGACCCGTCACCAGCACGCGCTCGGCGGGCGCGATGGTGAGCCCGGTCGCGTTCACGAGCGGCACCCCGTTCGGTAACCGAACGGCGAGTTCCTGCAAGCTGACCATCGCACCCTCGCGCGGGGCGAGCGTGATCGCTGGTGCCTTCGTCGCCGCGAGACGCGCGTTCGTCACGGAGGCATCGAAGCCGGCCAACCGCTCGATGACGGCGCGCCACTCGGCCATCGTCCGGTACACGGTAATGAAGAACGACAGAGAGTTTTGCACGCTGTTGAAGGCGGAAGCCGTCTGCATCAGGCCGCCGAGTTGCACAACGCCGGCGAAGTAGGCGGGACTCACCACGATGAACGGAAACACGACCGAAATCTGCTGATAGCCGGCGGTAAAGAACGTCAGCTTCTTCGTCCGTATCATGATTGCCATCCAGTTCGCGACGATATTGCCGAAGCGGGTGAGCAGACGATTGCGTTCGGCTGATTCGCCTTCCAGCAACGCAATCTGCTCGGAATTTTCACGGACGCGCACAAGGTTGAAGCGGAAGTCGGCTTCATAGCGCTGCTGCTGGAAATTCAGCGGAATGAGAGCGCGGCCGATGAGATGCGTCAGCCCCGTCCCGACGATGGCATAGATCAGCGCCGCCCAAACGAGATAGCCGGGTATGGCGACGTTCACGCCGAAAACGTGGAAGGGCACGTCCGCGGACAACGACCACAAGATGACGACGAACGATCCAAGCGTGACGACAGCGCCCAGCAGGCCGACGCCGATCGTCAGCGTATTTTCGATAAACATGCGGATGTCTTCGGAAATGCGCTGATCCGGGTTGTCGGCGGCATCACCCAACAGCTGCATGCGGTAATGGTTGGCGCCCTCAAGCCACTCGCCGAGATAGTTTTGCGTCATCCATCGGCGCCATCGAATCTGGAGCCATTGATTGAGGTAAAGCTGGTAGACGGCAAGAACGATGTAGAGCGCCGCCAGAACGCAGAAATACATAAGCTGATGGACGAACTCGTCCCAGTTCTTGTTCTGCAGCGCGTTGTAAAACGCATTGTTCCACTTATTGAGCAGCACATTGATACCGACGATCGACAGCTCGATCCCGATGACAGCACCAAGCAAGATGAGCCCAGGCCATCGGTCTTCGGATTTGAAGTAGGGAGCCGCCAGCCGCCAGATCACGCCGATGGTTGCCAAATAGCTTTTCACGGAGGTCTCCTGTCTTGATTGACGGCGTTGCCGGCATCTGAAGCGCTGCTCACGCATGCCCCGCGAGGCTTGGTCTGTTAATGATGCCGTGTGGCACGCCTTAGACTTAAGTCTATACCGGCGGCATGTTTAGGCCGCGCATGGGCGTCACCCCACAGCTTAATAAACAAGAGACGGCATTCGAACATCGCATCATGCGAAAACAGCCGGTATTTAGGCTTTCTTGCTTGCGCCGTATCATCGGCGCACATTAGCATGCAGGCCCTAGGGGGGGCAGCGTCGTCCGAGCGTCGGCAACGTTCGGCGTCACATTGCTCCCCCGCGAGTTTTATAATCTCAACAAAATGTCATGTGAGAAGGGAGAAACAATGAAAAAGTTGATTACACCTACGGGCCTCGATCGCCGGACTGTCCTCAAGACAGGTGCGGCGCTCGGCGCGACGGCGGTCTTTTCACCGCCAATTCTGACGTACGCGCAAGGTGAAACGCCGGTCAAAATCGGCATGCACGATCCGTTCACCGGGACTTACGCAGCCGAAGGCGAAAGCGAACGTCGCGGCGCCTTGATGGCCCTCGCCGAAGTCAATGCCAAGGGCGGCATCAACGGCCGCAAGGTCGAGCTTGTGACCGAAGACGAAGGTGCGAACGCCGGCATCGCCGCGCAGAAAGCACACAAGATGATCGAGCAGGACAAGGTCAACTTCCTGATGGGCGCTGTCTCGTCGGCGACCGCTCTTTCGGTCAATCAGGTCGCGCACGAGAAAGGCGTGTTGTACATGGTGACGGGCGGCCACACCGATCCTGTTACGGGCACCCAGTGCCACTGGACCACGTTCCGCATCTGCACGACCACGTACATGCTCGCTGCCGGTCTTGCCGGAACGCTTTACAAGAAATTCGGCGGCAAGTGGTACTTCATCACGCCGGACTATGCTTTCGGTCACACTTTGCAGGGATCTTACGCCAAGTTGCTGGAAGGCATGGGCGGCAAGGTGCTCGGCAACTCGCTGTCGCCGCTCGGCACGACGGACTTCTCGTCGTATCTCATCAAGGCGCAGCAATCGAAGCCGGATGTGTTGATCGTTCTTGTTGACGGTCAGGACCTCGTGAACTGCATGAAGCAGGCCGCGCAATTCGGCCTCACCAAAAAGTTTCCAATCGGCGGTGGCCTCAGCGAGCTCGAAGTGCTCCGTGCTCTTCCGCGCGAGGCGAAGCTCGGCTGGTGGACGCTGGAGTGGTATTGGGATCAACCGAACACGCCGCACGTCAAGGAGTGGGTCGCCGCGTACAAAAAGGCCCATAACGATGGCACCTATCCCAGCGCGCGAACCTGGTTCGGCTATGCCGGCCTGCACGCGATCGCAATGGGCGCGAACAAGGCGAAGTCTCTCGAATCAGTGAAGGTTGCAAAGGCTTTGGAAGGCCTCGAGCTGCCTCCCGAGATCAAGCTGCAGCCGAACAAGGTGTACTTCCGGGATTTCGACCATCAGCTGATGTCGAGCGAATTCCCCGGCGAAATTCTTCAGGACGGCAAGTATCCGAACCTGTTCAAGGTCGCGGATATCGTTGCTGGCGACAAGATCGCGTTGAAGGACACCGGCTGCAAGCTCGACTTTCCGGCTTGATGCTCTAGCTTCACGTTTGTGCACCGGCAAATACCGCGTCGCTCTTGCAAAAGAGCGGCGCGGTATGGCCTAAGCGAATTTTCGAAACGCTGTAGGGGCGGGGACTGAGCCGACAATGGAGCTTTTGCTATTCAATGCGTTCAACGGACTGATTCAGGGCGTCTTCTATGCGCTGATGGCACTCGGCCTGGCGCTGATCCTGAGCTTGAATTCCGTAATCAATATGGCGCATGGCGGGTTCCTCGTCATCGGCGCTTATCTTGCCTACACGCTTTCGCCGTATCTCGGATTTTGGGGCGCGCTGATTGCGGGGCCGCTGCTTGCAGGCGTGATCGGTCTGCTGGTTGAGCGCGTGCTGATTAGACCGATCTACAACCGCACCGATCCGATCTACAGCCTGCTGCTTACATTCGGTTTGGCGCTGATCATCGAAGACATGACGCGTACGATCTGGGGACCGCAAGGGTTGCCGCTTGAGATTCCTTCCGTCATCAACTCGCCCGTCAGCAACGAATATTTCTTTATCACCGGCTATCGCCTCTTCGTCATGGGCATCACGGCGGCGGCCGCAATCGGACTTTATCTGCTGCTGCGCTACACGCTGCTCGGCGTACGCATCCGTGCCGGCACGCGCGACCTCGAAACGACATCGGCGCTCGGCGTGAACATCTATAAACTGCGAGCGCTCAATTTCGGGTTCGGCTGCATTTTCGCAGGCCTTGCCGGCGTGCTTGCAGCCGGCGTTCTCGGCCTCACGCCCCCGATGGGCAACAGCCTCATTATGCCGAGCTTCGTGGCGATCATCATCGGCGGCGTCGGCAGCCTCTTCGGCGCGGTCCTGGGAGGCCTCATCATCGGCCTGGCCGCGGGCCTCGTCACGACTTACTACCCGGCGGCAAGCGAAGCGGTCATTTATTTGATGATGCTGATCGTGCTTGTCGTTCGGCCACGCGGACTTTTCGGTGAAGAGGGGCTTTTCGAATGACGCGCGCGCTCTCTGTCGGGGCGATGTGGATCGCACTACTCCTGCTGCCGTGGTGGCTTACGGCGATCGGCGGCTATACGGCTCTCGGCTCAAAAGTTCTCATATACGCGATCGCGACTATGGGGTTGAACCTCGTCCTGGGCTTTACGGGCGGCCTTTCCTTTGGTCAGGCGGCCTATTTCGGCCTCGGCGCCTATGGTGCCGGCATGACGCTCAAATATCTTGCGCTAAGCACGCCGCTGGCGATTCTCGTCGGTACGCTCGTCGGCGGTATTGCGGCAACGATTCTGGGCCCGCTCGTCATGCGCCGCCGCGGTATCTACTTCGCGATGATCACGATCGCGATCGGCCAGTTGTTTTATTTCGTTATGGTCCGCTGGAACAACGTGACAGGCGGGGAGGATGGTCTGGCAGGCTTCAGCCGGCAGGACATCCACCTCGGCTCGATTGTTATTCCGATCTCATCTTCCGGCGAAGCCTTCTATTATCTCGTTCTGCTGTGCTTCACGATCGCAGTCGCGATCATGTGGGTGATTTTGCAATCCCCACTGGGTCACACGTGGGTTGCAATTCGTGAGAATCGTCGGCGCATGGAATTCCTTGGGATCCGGGTCGAGCGTTACGTGTGGGCGGCGTTTGCCATTGCGGGCTTCATCACCGCGTTTGCCGGCACGCTCAACGCGCTTCTGTTCAACTTCACCTCGCCCCAGGATTTGCATTGGATCCTGTCCGGCAATTTCGTCATCATGATCATTCTCGGCGGCATGCGCAGTTTCTTCGGCCCGCTGATCGGGGTCATCATCTTTGTCGTCGCGCAGGACTATCTCTCGAGTATCACCGATAACTGGATGACGTTTATCGGCATGATCTTCGTTGCGATTGTGCTGCTGTTCCCGAGAGGCGTTCTCGGCATCTTCACACGCCGGGCGGAGGCAATATGAGCGCTGCGGCAACACAAGAGGCCGCGCCGGCGGCAAAATCCACGGGGCGGGAGCTGAAGACGCCGTTCCTGCGGATGGAAAACGTTTCCCGCCATTTCGGCAGCCTGAAGGCAGTCGATGGCGTCACCTTTGAAATGCGTGCAGGCGAAATGCGCGCCGTGATCGGCCCGAACGGAGCCGGCAAGACGACGTTCTTCAACCTGATCAGCGGACTGCTGCCGCCGACGTCCGGCCAGGTCATCTTTCAAGGCGAGGACATCACCGAGCAGACAATCGTCGATCGGGTCGCGAAGGGGATTATTCGCACATTTCAGATAACTGAAATCCTTCCCGATCTCAGCGTCTTCGAAAACGTTCGCGTCGGTGTCGAGACCGCCGCCAAACTGAATGCGAAACCCTGGATAAGCCGGAGCGAACGCGCGGTCGTCAATGATCGCGTTATCGAACTTCTCGATATCGTCAATCTTCGGAGCAAGGCCAATCGCATTGTGGGCGAACTGGCGCATGGCGATCAAAGAGTCGTGGAGGTTGCTGTCGCGCTCAGCGGGCGCCCACGACTCTTGTTGCTGGACGAGCCGACGGCCGGCATGGGTGACAGTGAAACCGATCACATGGTGGATCTGATACGCCGCCTGCATCAGGAGCAGGACATGAGTATTCTTTTCATCGAGCACGATATGGATATCGTGTTTGGAATCGCGCAGCACATCACGGTTCTCGATCAAGGCCGGGTACTGGCCGATGGGACTCCGGATGCGATCTCGAAGGATCCGAAAGTGCGCGCCGCTTATCTGGGATCGATCGAATGACGACGACCGTTCTACGCGCCACCGACATTCACTCCTTCTACGGCAAGAGCCACATCCTGCACGGGGTGTCGCTTGAAGTGAACGAAGGCGAAATCGTTGCCGTACTTGGCCGCAACGGCGCCGGCAAGACGACAACCGTGCGCAGCCTGGTCGGCTTGACTCCACCTCGGCAGGGTCGGGTCGAGATTTTCGGCAAGGACACGACGCATTGGCCTGCACACCGGATCGCCGGCCTCGGCGTCGGTTATGTGCCGGAGGGCCGCAAGATCTTCGGCCAGTTGACGGTGCTGGAGAATTTGAAGGTGCCGCAGGCGCGGCCCGGGCCTTGGGATCTGGAGCGCGTCTGGAAGCTGTTCCCGCGGCTTGCCGAGCGCAAGTCGCAACTTGGCCGGCAGCTTTCCGGCGGCGAACAGGAAATGTTGTCGATTGCGCGCCCGCTTTTGCTCAATCCGCGCATCATGCTGTTGGACGAGCCGAGCCAGGGGCTTGCGCCTCTAATCGTGCGTGAAGTGATGAAGGTGGTGCAGCGGATGCGTGAGGAGGGCCTTTCCGTCCTGCTCATCGAGCAGAATGCGCCGCTGTGCCTGTCGATTGCCGACCGTGCCTATATTCTTGATGATGGCAAGGTGGTGCACGCGGCCAAGGCGGCCGATCTCGCGAAGGATACCGAACTCGTCAACAAGCTCGCCGGTGCAGGCAGTACGGCGGCAGGCTCCACGCGCCCACCGAACAGGGCGCAGTTTCTTGCCCATTGACGCGCGATGATGGGCGAACCGACTCCCTGGAACATTCAAGCATAATGCGGCGGCCAGGGCGGCCGATCTCGCGAGGGGATGCCGAACTCGTCAACAGGCTCGCCGGTGCGGGCAGCGCAGCGGCAAGTTCCGCGCGCCCACCAAGCAGAGCGCAGTTTCTTGCCCATGATGATGGGCGAACCGACTCCCTTAAACATTCCAGCATAATGCCGGCACTGGCCGTCCCAGCAACGGCGGCCGCGACCGGCACGGGGGCGCTACTCGACTACCCCTAGGCGCAGGTTTCAAGTTGCGAAACCTGCTACCTCGCGTCCTGGCGACGTGCTATAAATTATTTGTGCGGGGGCGACGGAAACCTCGGCAATCGTGCTGACGTTTTCTCCCGCAGCCGAACAATTTGGCGTCCGGCCCTTTTTGGCTGAGGTCGTCAAAGTCGTTGGCATAAAACGTAAGGGAGGAAACTCAATGACAAAACCGAAGTTGCGTACGCCGTTGACGCGCCGAGCGATGGTCGGCGGGGTCGCGGCGGCCGCTGTTAGCGCGCCGTATATCCGCAATGCTGAAGCGGCGACCACGACGACCTGGAAAGTGCAAACCTCATGGCCGGCCGGTGTTGGCCTCAATACGTTCAAGGACTGGTGCAACAGCATCAAGGAAAAAACGGGCGGCGAACTCGAATTCAAACCGTTTGCCGCCAAAGAAGTCGTCGGCGACTTCGAATTGCTCGACGGTGTGAAGAATGGCGTGCTTGAGGCGATGAACTCATTCTGCGTCTATTGGGTCGGCAAAATTCCGGCGACCGCCTTCCTGTCGTCTTATCTCATGGGCCTTCGGTACCCCCACGAATGGGACATGTTCTTCTATTCCAAGGGCGGCGTGCAGATGGCGCGCGAGATCTACGCCAAACAGGGTCTGTTCTGGGTCGGCCGAATTCAACATGGCCCGAACATCGTGCACTCGAAGAAGCCGATTCGTTCGGTCGAGGACTTCAAAGGCCTCAAGCTGCGCGTGCCCGGGGGCATGATCGCGGAAGGTTTTGCTGCGGTCGGAGCCCGCACGACGCTGCTGCCGGGTGGCGAAGTGTTCTCGGCGTTGGAAAAAGGCACCGTCGATGCTGCCGACTATACCGGGCCAGCGGTGAACTGGGACCTCGGTTTCCAACAGGTCACCAAGTACATCTGGATGGGACCGGTCGGTCTTGAGTCGATCTACCAACCCGTCGACCTGATGGACCTGGTGGTCAACATGAACGTCTGGAACAAGCTCTCCAAACGCATGAAGCTCTGGGTCGAGAACGAGGTCGAGGCCTATTCGGCCGTCCATTTCGGCGCGATTCAGAAGGCCGACCTGGAAGCTTGGGAAAAATTCAAGCAGGCCGGCATAGAGATCAACCGCCTGCCGGTCGAAGACCTGGAAAAATTCCAGCGCGTCGCTGTCCCGATCTGGTTCAAGTGGGCCAACAAGGACAAGGACGCTGCGCGCGTCTTCAAAGCGCAGCTCGAGCTCATGGAATCGCCGAGCCTCGGCTACGTCACGCCCGATATGTACAAGGGCCACAAGCTCAATCTGTAGAAGCTGTTCGCGGGACAACGCAAAAGGGACGGCGGAGAGGATGCCTTCAGGCCTCCGCTCCGCCGCTCTTAGCGCAGGGGTCGGGTCATCATGCCAAATCTGAACTTTATTTTGCCCCACTGGCTCTATTGGGGCACGCTGCTTCTTTTTCCGCTGGTTGCGATCTATCTGGTTAAGCGCCAGCAGGCCCGTGGCGTGCCGCGCGGGCCATCTCTCTTCATCGCCTATCTGTTCTGGCTCTGCTCAGGGTTCATGGGGCTGCACCGCTTTTATCTGAAAAGTTTCTGGGGCTTCATCTTCATTCCCGTCTTCCTGCTTATTCTTAACGTGAACGATGCCATTCGCGATCGGCGCGAAGACGTTTCGCGCACGCATGCTGCATACGAGGCATCAGTCAATCAGCTCCACCGTGCGAGAATCCCGTCGGGCGTGACCGCGACACCGCAAATGACCGAGCGCCTGCAGAAGGCGGAGGCGGCGGAGGCCGAGGCCAAGCGCGCTGCCGCTGTCGCTGCCGCCGATCTTGAGAATTGGTTCAGCTATTCGCGTTGGCTTGCGATCCTTATGGCGCTGATGCTGCTGGTCGACGCATTCCTGCTGCCGGGGGCAGTGCGCGCGGCCGCTGCACGTGAGGCGGCCGCGCGACCCAACGCGCGGCCCGAAGCCGCGCCTGCGGAGATACCGCCCATCGGCGTGCATGAAGATCCGACGCTGCATCTGCACACGCGCATTACCGACAAGCTCGAATGGGTCAACGTGCGCGTTGGCGAGTTCGTCGCGTATTGGGCGGTGATCTCGGTATTCGTCTATTACTACGAGGTCGTCGCGCGTTACGTGTTCAACTCGCCGACCAATTGGGTGCATGAGAGCATGTTTCTCATGTACGGCATGCAATACATGCTGTGCGGCGCCTATGCCTATCGCGAAGACCAGCATGTGCGGGTCGACGTCATCTACACGAAATTTTCCCCGCGGGGAAAGGCCATCGCAGATATCATTACCTCGCTGTTCTTCTTCATCTTCATCATCACGATGCTGGTGACCGGCTGGCGCTTCGCGCTCGACGCCGTCAACAACGGCGAGGTGTCGTTCACGGAATGGGGCGTGCAGTACTGGCCGGTTAAGCTGATGATTCCGATCGGTGCCGCGCTCATGGCATTGCAGGGACTGTCCAAGCTCATCAAGGACATCGTCTTCGTCACGAGCGGGAGAGCTTGAGTCATGGGCCTCAGCATTGACATCGCATGGCTGACCCTCCTGCTGTTCGGGTCGCTTGGAATTTTACTGGCCCTCGGACTGCCGATGGCGTTCTGCACCGGCAGCCTCGCGACCATCTTCCTGTATGTGTTCGGGACGCCGGCCATCCTCAACATGATGCCGTCGCGCATCTTCCCGTTCATGACCGACTATCAGTTGTCGGCCGTGCCGCTGTTCATCTTTATGGCCGCCGTGCTCGAGAAGGCCGGCATCATCGAGGAGCTGTTCGATGCCGTCTATAAATGGCTCGGCTCGCTAAAGGGCGGCTTGGCGGCTGCGACGGTGCTAGCCTGTACAGCACTTGCGGCCATGGTCGGTGTCGTCGGCGCGACCGAGGTCACCATGGGCATGATCGCGCTGCCAGCCATGCTCAAGCGCGGCTACGATGAGAAGCTCGCTTGCGGTGCGCTGCTTTCCGGAGGCACGCTTGGCATCCTGATTCCGCCATCCGTAATGGCAATCGTTTATGCAGTGGTGGCGCAGCAGTCGCTCGGCGAGCTCCTGGTTGGCTCGATTTTTCCCGGTTTGCTGCTGTCGGGCATGTATGTGGGCTACATCCTGGTCCGATGTTACATCAATCCGAAGCTTGGACCGGCTCTGGCGCCGGAAGAACGGGTCAACGGGCGCGAGAAGCTGCGGCTGCTCCGAAACACCATTGCGCCGATCCTGCTGATTGTTCTCGTGCTCGGCGTGATCTTTGTCGGCATCGCAACACCCGTGGAAGCAGCCGGTATTGGCACCTTTGGGGCGCTGTTCGTCTCCGCGCTGCATCGGCGGCTGAACTGGCCGGCGATTCAAGAGGCGGCGATCACGACCTTGAAGGCCACCGCCATGGTGATGTGGATCTTCTTCGGCGCCACGATGTTCGTCGGATTTTTTATCGTGAAGGGCGGCCAGGAGTTCGTCGCCAACGCGATCCTCGGCACCGGCCTGCCGCCGTACGGCATTTTATTGCTGATGATGCTCATCCTGTTCGTGCTCGGCATGTTCCTCGATTGGGTTGGCATCCTTCTGCTCACCGTGCCGATATTCCTTCCGATCATGAAAAGCTTGACGTGGTCGGGCGTGTTCGGCTTGCCAGGCGTGAGTCCGGAGGATGTTCCGCTCTGGTACGGCGTTATTTTTATGGTGAATATGCAGATGGCGTTCTTGTCCCCGCCATTCGGCTATTCGCTTTTTTATCTCAAGAGCGTAGCGCCCCCGCAGATCAAAATGGCGACAATCTTCCGCGCGGCGGTCAATTTCATGGTTCTGCAGTGGATCGGTGTCGGCCTGTGCATCGTCTTTCCGCAAATCGTCGTTTGGCTTCCAAAGGTGATCTACGCTGGACATTGAGTATTGCCGGATGCCGAAGCAGTATGCGCTGTACCCGGGATAAAGCTCCCTGATATTCGCATTCGTGGGGCGCGTTATGACCGGACGGGGAGACGACGATCATGCGCGAGACAGATTTTGTAGCACTCAGCGCTGCTGAAGCGGCCGAGCGCATCGCTCGCGGCGCGCTCTCCGCCGAGGAATACGCGAGTGCCTGCCTCGAGCGCATTGCGGCGGTTGAAAGCGACGTTCAGGCGTTCGCCCACATCGATCGCGAGCATGCGCTCGCCCAGGCGCGCGCATTGGACCAGCACAAGGCCAATGGCGGGCGTATCGGACCGCTGCACGGCGTACCCGTCGGGATCAAGGACATCTTCGATACGGCCGATTACCCGACCGAGTGCGGCTCGCCGGCGCTATTGGGCAGGCGACCCGAAGCCGACGCGGCAGCGGTTCGCAAGCTGCGCGAAGCCGGTGCGGTCATCATCGGCAAAACGGTGACGACGGAATTCGCCTATTACCATCCCGGGAAAACGCGCAATCCACGCGATCTGGCGCGCACGCCGGGCGGTTCGTCCTCGGGCTCGGCAGCGGCGGTTGCTGCCGGCATGGTGCCGCTCGCAATCGGGTCGCAAACCAACGGCTCGGTGATCCGGCCGTCTGCGTTTTGCGGCGTGTTCGGCGTCAAACCAAGCCACGGGCTGATCTCCCGCTCCGGCGCCCTGATGCTCTCGCGCAAGCTCGACCATGTCGGCGCTTTCGCCCGTTCGCTCGAGGATCTTGGCCTCATTCTGGATGTGCTTGTCGGGCACGATCCCGCCGACCGCGATTCACGATTTTATGCGAACCCGGGTTTCCGGCGAGCCGTCGCTGAAGAACCGCCTTTGCCGCCAAGCTTTACGCTCGTGCGCACGCCCATCTGGGACAAGGCCGATGCCGAAGCGCGGAACGCCCTGGAAGGATTTGCGAAGGACCTTGGCGCGCAAGAGGCCGATCTGCCGAACGACTTCCGCAACGCGTGGGAGGCCCATCGTGCGATTATGGCCGTCGACATGGCTCACAACCTCGGCCATGTGGTTGATGAGGGCGGAAAAGTGAGCGAGCCGTTCCGCGCGATCGTCGAGGAAGGACGTAAAGTCACGGCCGTGCAGTATCTCGCTGCGATGCGCGACGCGCGCCGTTATGGCGAGCGCCTCGCATCTATTTTCGAACAGCTTCCAGGCGGCGCCGTCCTAACATTGTCTGCCAAAGGCGTGGCTCCTGAAGGACACGCCTCGACTGGAGACCCTGCCTTCTGCACGCTTTGGACCTTGCTCGGCTATCCAGCGCTCAATCTGCCGCTATTGGCTAATTCCGCCGGCTTGCCGATCGGCGTGCAGCTTGTCGGCGCGCGCGGACAGGATGAGGCGCTCTTGCGCATTGCGAACCGGCTCGTCGCAAAGAACGCCTGAACCAAAAAGCTTTTTTTGATCACCTGTAAAGGTGGCGTCTCGCACCGGGGAGACGCCACGCCACCGAGGGCTCCGGTACGATCGCCTGCGGCTTCACGAAAATCGTGATCACTTCAGGGAGGGCCTCACGAATGGCGTGTTCCAGCGCCGCCGTCGTCTTTTCGATTTCGGAGGCGGTGAGATCGTCGCAGAATTCGACTGAGAGTGCCACGACCACTTGATCGGGCGAGAGGTGGACTGTGAAAACGATCTGGCCGCGCTCGATTCCGGGTGTGCGTCGAACGACTGCCATGACCGTTTCGCGCAGAGCGCGGCTTGCCGGCTCACCGAGCAGAAGACCTTTGCTCTCTCGTGCGAGTGCCATCGCAGTGAGGGCGAGCAACAGGGCGATGGCGAGCGAGGCAATGCCGTCGAGCACCGGCATGTCCAGCCGTTCGGCCGCGAATGTACCTAGAAAGGCGATCAGCAGGCCGAGTAGTGCCGCAGTATCCTCGAACAGAACGATAAAAGTCGGCGGGTCTTTGCTTTGCCGCATGGCCTGAAAGTAACCCATGTCTCCCTTTGCTTTACGGAATTCGCGCAAGGCGATGACCCAGGTGCTGCCTTCAAAAACGGCCGCAGCCCCCAGCACGATATAGCTGACGATCGGATTGCTGATTTCCGCGGGATTGATAATGTGCTGCACGCCTTCAACGCCGGCGGCGCCGGCCCCGAGCGTGAACATCAGCAGCGCCACCACGAAGCTCCAAAAATAGAGCTCGCGCCCGTAGCCGAACGGGTGGAGCTCGTCCGGCGGCAGAGCGGCACGGTGAATTCCATAGAGCAGGAGCAGCTGATCGCTGGTGTCCACCAGCGAGTGGATGGCTTCACTCAGCATCGCTGACGAGCCTGTCCACACCGCGGCGATAAATTTTGTGAGGGTGACCAGCGCGTTGCCGATAGTGGCCGCGTAGACGACAAATTTCGATTTGCGCGCGGCCATGCGGAAGCAACGCGCAGCCGGAAGTCCGGTTTCCCCGCCAGCAAAAAGGCCGCCTCAGGGGCGGCCTCCTTGCCGTTCGATTTATAAGCTTCCGGTGCTCAGTAGCCCATGCCGCCCGGCATCCCGCCGCCGGCAGCGGCTGGCGCAGGCTCCTTCGGCACTTCCGCCACCATGGCTTCGGTGGTGATCAACAGGCCGGCCACTGAAGCTGCGTCTTGCAGCGCCGTCCGCACCACCTTGGCAGGGTCGATGATGCCGGAGTCCACGAGATCGACGTACTTTTCTTGCTGTGCATCGAAGCCGAAGGTCTCGGCCTTGTTCTCCAGCACCTTGCCGACGACGATCGAGGGTTCCACACCGGCGTTCTCCGCGATCTGCCGGGCCGGAGCTTCAAGCGCCTTCAGTACGATGTTGATGCCGGCCTGCACGTCCGGGTTCTCATTGCTGAGCCGGCCGACCGCCTTCTTGGCGCGCAGGAGCGCGGTGCCGCCGCCCGGAACGATGCCTTCCTGAACCGCGGCGCGGGTCGCATTGAGTGCATCCTCGACGCGATCCTTCTTCTCCTTCACTTCGATTTCAGTCGCGCCGCCGACCTTGATGACCGCGACGCCGCCGGCGAGCTTCGCCAGCCGCTCTTGCAGCTTCTCGCGATCGTAATCGGAGGTCGTCTCCTCGATCTGCGCCTTGATCTGCTCCACGCGCGCTTCGATGTCGGCCTTCTTGCCGGCGCCGTTGACGATCGTGGTCTTCTCCTTCTCGATCACAACCTTCTTCGCACGTCCGAGCATCGCGGTTGTGACGTTCTCAAGTTTGATGCCAAGGTCTTCGGAAATGAGCTGACCGCCGGTGAGGATCGCGATGTCCTCGAGCATCGCCTTGCGGCGATCGCCGAAGCCAGGCGCCTTCACTGCCGCAACCTTGAGGCCGCCGCGCAGCTTGTTGACGACGAGCGTAGCGATGGCTTCGCCCTCGACATCCTCCGCGATGATGACAAGCGGCTTACCGGACTGCACGACGGCCTCCAGCACCGGGAGCATGGATTGCAGGCCTGACAGCTTCTTCTCGTGCAGCAGCACGTAAGCATCTTCCAGCTCGGCCAGCATCTTCTCCGCGTTGGTGATGAAGTAAGGAGAGATGTAGCCGCGGTCGAACTGCATGCCCTCGACGATCTCAACTTCCGTGTCGAGCGCCTTCGCCTCTTCGACCGTAATGACGCCTTCGTTGCCGACCTTCTGCATTGCCTGGGCGATCATCTTGCCGATGGTGGCGTCGCCATTCGACGAGATGGTGCCGACCTGAGCGACTTCAGCGGATGAGCCGACTTTCTTTGCGCGTTTCTCGATATCTTTCACCACCGCGTCCACAGCGATATCGATGCCGCGCTTCAGATCCATCGGATTCATGCCGGCCGCAACCGACTTGGCGCCTTCGCGCACGATAGCCTGGGCAAGCACCGTCGCGGTTGTCGTGCCGTCGCCAGCAAGATCATTTGTCTTTTGGGCGACCTCGCGCACCATTTGCGCGCCCATGTTCTCGAACTTGTCTTCGAGCTCGATCTCCTTCGCGACCGTCACGCCGTCCTTGGTGATCCGCGGCGCGCCAAACGACTTGTCGAGCACGACGTTGCGCCCCTTGGGGCCGAGCGTCACTTTCACCGCGTTGGCGAGAATATCGACACCGCGCAGCATGCGGTCGCGCGCGTCGATCGAGAATTTTACGTCTTTGGCAGCCATTGAAATCTACTCCGATTGGATTTTGCGGATGCGCCTTCTGCCCGGTGGAAGGGTTTGCGCGATTATCCGGGGGATCAGGCGATCACGCCCATGACATCGGACTCCTTCATGATCAGGAGTTCCTCGCCGTCAAGCTTCACCTCGGTGCCCGACCACTTGCCGAACAGCACGCGGTCGCCGACTTTCACGTCCATCTCGATGAGCTTTCCGCTCTCGTCGCGACCGCCCGGCCCGACGGCGATCACTTCGCCTTCCTGCGGCTTCTCCTTGGCAGTATCGGGAATGATGATGCCACCCTTGGTCTTCTCCTCGGCAGTGATGCGGCGCACGACCACGCGGTCATGCAGGGGACGAAATTTTGTTTTGGCCATATCTTCCTCGTCGGCGCTTCAGCGCATGCTACTGACAGAAACCTTTGATTTTGTAGGACTTTAGCAGTCATGAGCTACGAGTGCTAAAGTACATGAGGGAGATATGGGGTCCCGGCAAACGAGTCAAGCAAAAGCCATTCTTGCGCTTCGGACCCCCGGCCAGCTAAGTCCGTACGGTTTTTATCGCCAGCAAATATCGGCAGGTTGCTCATGCATCGATTCCGCCCGCCTCTGTTCGTGCTTTCGATGATATTGGCGGCAACACTGGCGGGTTGTGCAACGAACCAGCCGCAGCCGGAACAGCCGACTGTCGCGCCGACACCGGTCTTGCCGCCTGCCTTCCCGCCATCGGAACTTGTCGGCCGATGGGGACTCGCCGCCTATCACAATCCGGAAGACCGCGAACGCATCGTGAAAGCTGCTTCCAATCAGTGCAAGCAGCCTTACGTCGTCACCATGGGGCCGACTGGCGGCGTGATGATGCACCTTGCCGATCAAGCCACGCCGCAAGAACTGCGTCTTAAGGGTGCGCCGGGTGGCAAGACGTTTATCGGCCCGGAGGGCGAGCCGGGCGGAATGCAGGACCGCGAGGTCGTTTCATTTGATGGCCGTGTTCTGATTCTGCGCTGGATGGATCCGGAAGTGCAAAACCGGTACGGCACGATGGTCTACGTGCGGTGTGCTCCTGAGGGGCAAAAGACGTCGGCGGTGAGGCGGAAGGCAAAGGCCAGGCCAAAGACGCCGGCACCAAAGCCGGTTCATTGAGTCTTCGCGCGGATGCATGAGGTCGTCCCCGTCGGCGTGCTAGGCTGGGTACGGTCCGCCGTTCGCAGCTTTGCATGAGACATCCGAAACACCTTTTTACAGGCCCTTGGCGCGCCGTGTTGACGCTTGGCGTCACGCAAATCCTGTCCTGGGGCACGATCTATTACACGCCGGTTCTGATCGTGCCGCTGATCGTTACCGAGCGCCATTGGTCGATCGCTTTCGGTATGGCGGGATTTTCAGTGGGGCTGCTGGTTGCCGGGCTGGTGGCACCCTTTGTCGGCCGGTCGATAGATCGGTACGGCGGCCATGTGGTGATGACCGTTGGCTCGCTGGTGGCCGGAGTGGGATTGATTGGTGTCGTTCTGGCGCAGGCTCAAATCGCGTATCTCGCGGCCTGGGCGCTGCTCGGCGCTGCTATGGCGGCAAATCTCTACGACTCCGCCTTCGCCACGCTCGGCCGCATCTTTGGCGCGGATGCGCGGCGCCCGATCACCGCGCTTACGCTCGCCGGTGGTTTCGCTTCCACCGTGAGCTGGCCTGCGACTCATTTTCTCATCGAAGCCACAGGTTGGCATGGGACTTACATGATCTATGCGGCCGTCATGGCGTTCGTTGCAGCGCCCCTGCACGCGCTCTCCTTACCACGCGGCCGGGCCACGGCTACATCGTCGCGAGGCCAATCCGGCGAGCGAACCACGGATGCAGTACTGCCGTCGAACGGCATCGTTTTCCTGCTGGTGGCGGCGGCGTTCGCGGCCTATGCATTTGTGCCGTCCGGCTTGTCCGCTCATCTTCTCGCGATCTTCAAGCGGTCCGGAATCGATGCCGAGACGGTGGTGTGGATTGGCGCGCTGTTCGGGCCGGCGCAAGTTGCGGCACGGCTGCTCGAGTTTGCGTTCGGGCGCAATCTGCATCCGCTGTGGGTCGTGCGCTTTGCGCTCACCGTGCTGCTGTGCGCGTTTGTGATGCTGGCGTTGCTCGGGTTTTCGTGGCCGGTCGCGGCCGCCTTTGCCATCATGTTCGGCGGTGCAAACGGACTCGTGACCATCACCCGTGGCGCGGTGCCGCTCGCTCTTTTCGGACCCGACGGCTATGGACGTCTGATTGGACGTTTGGCCGGACCGTTTTTGCTGATGCAGGCTGCCGCGCCATTGGTGATGGCCTTCATTGTGGAGCGCGCGAGCGATTCGGCTGCCCTTGCAGTTGCGGCTGCTTTTGCGGCAGCCGCGCTCTGCTGCTTTATGCTGATCCGTCCGGCGGCGAAATAGCACTTCCTCAGTTGAACATCAGATCGATGTCCTGCTGGGTCGCGTGGCCTCCATCGCCTTCAAGCCTGGGTCCATTTGCGAGTCGCCGCCCCAACGAAGGACCGGGTTGCAGCGCAACGGTGCAACGTGGTTCTTCAGCGGCATCGCCCGTTTGCGTCATCGCGGTGACGTGATCCTCGATGAATTTCAATGTTGCGATGGCCTTCTGGATTCGCTGGCCAGCAAGGTCCTGAAAGTTGCAGGCTTCATAAACGCGCACGACCTGCTCCTGAATCTCCTGAGCAAGGCCTTTTTCGTACTCGGTTTTGAGAATCGTCACCAATGCCTTCGCACTTTCGTCGACGATTTCGACGGCCCTGAGGATTGTTTCCGTTGCATTCTCCATGCCCTCGATGGTGGCGCCGAGTTCGCTCGATGCGCGCGCAAGCCGGGCTTCATTGCGTTTGGTTCCGAGCAACACCGCCAGCTGTTGCCGGCTGTGCTTAATAGACTCGTTGGCAAGGTCGAGCTCGCGTTTAAGCCTCTCCACGTCCGTGCCGCCGTGACGTTGTGCGGAAAGCGCGCGCAGCGCCCTGATCTGCTCCATCAATTCGGCGTGGCGCGTTTCAGAATCGGCTGCCGCCGGCACAGCGGCGGGGCGGCGGCCCAGTAGTTTCTCCGCGCGAAAAACTTTCCGATGCAATGTTCGCCCCTTAAGTCCCGGTCAGCGACTTTTATCCGCTCAGACTTAACGGTGCGTTGCGCACGAAACGTGCCGGCAGAGAGGCAGAGCCTTTACACAAAATAAACCGTAAGGCGAGGATCGCCCGGGCGATTGCCACACCGGCAAGTGAGGAACGTTCGAATTTTACCAATCAGTATTTTTTTCACCATGTATTCGAGCACGAATTGCACAGCAGCGGGCTGCGCAGCACGTCACGTCAGAGTTCGGATCAATGCAGCGCATCGCCGCTCTTGCCGTTCTTGTTATCATGTTTACGGCTGCGTCCGCTTATGCGCAGCAGCCCGGTGGGCGCTATCTTGGCGGCGGTTTTATTGAATTCCTCTTTCGCGGCGGGCAGCCGCCAACCGCGGCCGCTAATACGAATACCGAGCCTCAGGATTCTGTCGCGATTGATTCGCGCGCGGCTATGGACCCGCGTTACCGGCGGCAGGAAGTCGAGTATCACACGACGGAAGCGCCGGGCACGATCATCATCGACACGCCGCACAAGTTCCTCTACCTCGTTGAGCCGGGCGACAAAGCGATCCGGTATGGCATCGGCGTCGGCCGTCCCGGGTTCACCTGGTCGGGCGTGCACCGCATCTCGGCGAAGAAAGAGTGGCCATCCTGGACGCCGCCGGCGGAAATGCTCAAGCGCCAGCCTTATCTGCCGCGTTACATGGCCGGCGGGCCGGACAACCCGCTCGGGGCACGCGCGCTCTATCTGGGATCGACGCTTTATCGTATCCACGGCTCGAATGAGCCGTGGACGATCGGACACAACGTGTCCTCAGGCTGTATCCGCATGACCAATCAGGACGTGATCGATTTGTACAGTCGTGTCGGCGTCGGAACGAAGGTCGTGGTGATGTGAGGCACGACTCTCAGGCCAATTCGATATCGTTTGCGGCCAGCACGCGGGGAAATTCATCGCCGCGGAAATAATCGTATTCGCGTTCGCGCAGCGTTGTCAGCGGATCGAGCCGGATCAGTTCATCATCGACGATGCCCGGATGGCACATGACGAGGCCGCCGTCCGGAAGCGAATCGAGAAAGGCGGGAAATAGCCGTGCGTAGTTTGCATCCGCGCTAAACGTGTAACTGCCCGAGAATGCTGGATTGGTTCGCAGACCGAGCGAGCGTGCGCGTCGGCGAAAGCCAAGGCTCAGCACGTCGAGTACCAGCCCCTTTGGATCCCTGGCGCGCCGATGAAGCGGAATGGGTCTGCCGCACTGACGTACCCAGGCGTCGGGAGCAAGCCTTTTCGTCACGGACAGGAAGGCGTCCCGTATCTGCGGAAACAGATGGATATGCTGGTGGCCATCAACGAAATCGGGCGTCCGGCCGAAGGCGTTCAGGAATGCGCGGAACTGGGCCTCGATCTCGTTTCGGAGCTTGCCGCCATCCAGGCGACGACGGATTGCTAGAGACGCCATCTTCTCGAGCGGCAGAAACGTGCCGTCACGCGTTGGCGCGAAGCCGGCGCTCGCCGGCCGGAACCGCCCGGTAAGCGTGACATGCAGGCCGATGGCCGCGCGCGGGTTTTCACGCTGAATCTGCGTCAGCGCAGCTGCTTGCGCCGGATTGAACTGCGGCGGCACGACCATCACCGAAGTGGCGTTAATTCGACCGAGCGCGATCAGCTCGCGGATCGCGGCGCTGACCGACAGCGAAATGCCATAGTCGTCGGCGCAAAGCCAGATATGCCGGCGTGGGGCGGTCACGGTCCGTCACTCGGCCGCGTGCGGCGTCACCGGTTTCGGCTCGGCTTTTTCGGTTGCGGTCTTCACGCTGTGCTCGGCGACGAAATAGACCGGCCGCCGTTTGCTCTCCGACAGAAGCTTGCCGATGTATTCGCCAAGGATGCCGATCATGATGAGCTGCACGCCGCCGAGCACCATGATGCCAACGACGAGCGAGGGATAGCCGGGCACGTCTTTGCCGAAAAAGAGCGTTTGCAGCGCGATCCAGAAGCCGAACAGCAGCGCGCTGAAAGCGATTAACATCCCGAGCAGGCTTGCAAAACGCAATGGGGCGACCGAGAACGACGTTAGTCCTTCGATCGAAAGTCCGATCAACCGCCTTGCATTCCACGTGCTGGCGCCGAACTCACGCTCCGCCGGTTCGTAATCGACACGCGATTGCCTGAATCCGATCCAGCTCGACAGGCCTTTGAAAAAGCGGTTTCGCTCCGGAAATCGGCGCAACGCTTGCACCGCCCGCGGCGATAGCAGACGGAAGTCCCCGGCGTCTTCCGGAATCGGATGGCGCGCGCCCCAGTTGATGAGCGTGTAGAACCATTTGACTCCGGCACGACGGAGCAACGGTTCATTCGCGCGATTGGCTTTGGCCGTGTAAACAACGTCGTCGCCGAATTCGAGCCAGCGCGCGACGAGCTGCTCCACAAGCTTCGGCGGATGCTGGCCGTCGCCGTCCATAAACAGCACGGCCCCGAGCCGCGCGTGATCGAGCCCGGCGAGCAGCGCCGCTTCCTTGCCGAAATTGCGCGAAAGCGTAACGATCTGAACGTCGGCAGGACCGGCCTGCAGTCCGCTGGTGATGGTGCTCGTCTCGTCGTTGCTGCCGTCGTCGACGTAAATAATTTCGGTCGCAAGGCCCCGGTGCGTTTTGAGCGAACGGGCGACGTCCAAGATCGTCTCGTGGAATTTCGCAAGGCCGCGCGCTTCGTTGAACACGGGGACGACAATCGAGAGGCCGGCGGCGGCATTTCCCCGCCGCTTTTCCATCAGGTCTCGGTCACCCGAACTCGACTGCATAACGAGGTTCCGCGTTTGCTCATGACGCGATCTATAGCCGAATCCGGCTATTCTGTCGCCTCTGCGGCCGGCTGCAGAAGGGCTCGGCGCAGCCCGCCGGACGTGCTAATCGAGACCACCATGATTCCGTCTCTCCGTGGACTGATCGGCCAATTCGACGGCGCCCGGCAAAGACGCGCGGTCACGCTCAAGGCAATCAGCTTTGCGACCGTGGGTGTCGTCAATTCGGCGGTCGATTTCTGCGTCTTCTCTTTCGCCTTTTACGTGCTCGCGTTGCCGATCGTCGCTTCCAATGCCTTGTCGTGGCTCGTTGCCATGACCGGCTCGTACATCATGAATTCGACATTCACGTTCGCGGTCGAATCCGGCGGACGGCTCGCATTCGGCCGTTATCTCGGCTTTGCGTTGTCGCAGGTGGCCGGCTTTGTCGCCAATACCGGCACGGTCTGGTGCCTGGTCGAGTTGCTGCTTGTTCCGGCGTGGGCCGCCAAAGTCGCCGCCATCGGCGTGAGCTTCGCTGTCAACTTCTCGCTGTCGCACTTTTTCGTATTCCGTGCCGGCAAAACGCATTCCTCGTCATTCCGGGACGATGCGTAAGTGCCGGATCCGAAACCCATAGTTTGCCGCACCGGGATTATGGATTCCGAGCTCACGCGCGTTGCGCGTACTCTGGAATGACAAAGAATCAGAGCGCCGCCTTGAGCTTTTCGTAAAGCGGGTTTTCACGCGAGAACACGTAATCGAGATCGGTGATTGCGACGGCATCCGCGCCGTTTTCGCGCAGGAAGCCGGTGAGCGCATAGACCTGATCGGGTGGGCAGTGCAGCGTCAGCAAGCCCGACGCTGTCTGCTCGAACGGCGTTTCGATACCAAAGCGTTCCCGTGCCTGCGCGATGATGTCGCCGTTGCCCGAGGCTACCTGTGCCCGCACTTCGCGGAAGGCGCGCGCGCGCGCATGTGCGGTAATGCGGTCGAGAATGACGCGCGCAATCTCGCGCTCGGTCTCGCCCCAGATGGCGCCGCGCGCGGCAACAAGGTTCGCCTGCGATCGCAGGATGATGCCGTCGTCCACGATCTTGAGCGCATTGGCGGCGAGCGTTGCGCCCGTTGTCGTTATGTCGACGATCATCTCGGCGGTGCCGGCGGCGGGCGCGCCTTCGGTCGCGCCGGAGCTTTCGACAATGCGGTAGTCGATGACGCCGTGCTCGGCAAAGAATGCGCGTGTGAGATTGACGTATTTGGTCGCAACGCGCATGCGTTGCCCGTGGTGGTGGCGGAACGCGGTCGCGACATCGTCGAGGTCGGCCATCGTGCGCACGTCGATCCACGCCTGCGGCACGGCGACGACCACATTGGCGTAACCGAAGCCGAGGCCTTCGATCAGCGCGACCTTGCGCTCGGCATTCGGGATTTGCTCGCGCACGAGGTCCTCGCCGGTGACACCGAAGTGCACGGCGCCTTGCGCAAGCTGGGTCGTGATTTCCGAAGCGGAGAGATAGGCGACCTCGACGCCCTCGAGTCCAGCAATCGCGCCGCGATAATCGCGCGCGCCGCGCGGCTTCATCAGCGTCAAGCCGGAGCGCGCGAAGAAATTCTCCGCGTTTTCCTGCAAGCGGCCCTTGGCCGGCACGGCGAGCACGAAGGGTGCGCTCATGGCGCGTCTCCGTAGACGGCAAGCCGCTCGATCCATACGGCGAAACCAACCGCCGGAATGGGAATCTCGCTGCCCAGTCTTGAGAGCAGCCCGTCATAGCGGCCGCCGGCGACCAGCGGATCGCCGGTGCGTGCGGGGTCGGTCAATTCGAACACGAAGCCCGTGTAATAATCCAAGCCGCGCCCGAAGGCCGTCGAGAAACGAATACGTTTCACGTCGGCGCCACGTGCGGCGAGAAACCCGGTGCGGCTTTCGAACTGATCAAGCGCAGGCGCAAGCGACACGTTTGCTTCGCTTGCGAGCGCGCGCAGATCGGCGGCCGCTTCATCGGGGTCACCTTCGATTGCGAGAAACCGTTCGATCAGCCCACGCACGTCGCGCGGCAGCTTCGCGCTGGCGCCGAGCGCGGCCTGTTCGAGAAATCGTTCCGCGATCTCGCCGACAGAACGGCCCCCAACCGCGGTAATGCCCGCAATCGACAACAGGTCGGTGACCAACGCGCGTGCGCCTTTCGGGTCGGAGCCGGCAAGCGCCGCGAGCACGCCTTGATACTCCGGGCGTCCGTTATTGCCGCCGAGCACGAGACGGTCGAGGTCCTGCGCCAGATTGGCCTTGCGATTGAAATCCTTGAGCAACCGCCGTTTCCAGGCTGCAGACAAATCGAGTGCTTCGATCAGCGCGGCGAACAGGGCGACATCGCCGATGCGAATGTCCGGCGTGCGGAGGCCGTAGTGCGTCGCGGCTTCGAGTCCGAGCGAAAGCATCTCCGCATCGGCCGCCGCCTTGTCGGCGCGGCCAAACGACTCAATGCCGGCCTGCAGAAATTCCGCCGGCTCATCGGACCGGTGCCGAAACACCGGCCCGAGATAGCAATAGCCGGCCGGTTTTCCGGCAAGCGGGGAGGCGAGGTAATCGCGCGAGACCGGAATGGTGAGATCAGGGCGCAGGCACAATTCCTCGCCGCCGGGCGCCGCGGTCAGATACATGCGCTTGCGTATGTCTTCGCCGGAAAGATCAAGGAACGGCTCGGCCGGCTGCAGGATGGCAGGGCTCACGCGCACATAGCCGGCGCGCTCGTAGGAGGCGACCAGGGCCTCCGCCCGCGCGTCGGGTCTGCTCGATTCTTTGAGCGCGCTTGCGTCCATCATCGTCCCGCAATTGCAAAAGATGGCCGCCGTCTAGCACGGCGGCGTTAAGGATTCGACGCCGATTGCCCCATGGGCTTAACAGGCCGGCACGTCAAATGCTTGGCGTCGTTAACGAAATCTGCCGGGCGGAAAGTGCGAGGGGTAACGCAACGTAAACCGGTGGAGGTGGCTCAGCCGCCGATGCCGCGGCGGGCGAGCAGCTTGCGCACGGCCTCGACCAGATCGGCTTCCTTGACTGTCACCTGCGCCTCGGCCTGCTTCTTCAAATAGTCGTCGCGTTCCTTGCTTGCGCCCGCAAGCTCGGCGCCGAGCGCCAGGTCCTTGATTTGCACGACACCTTGCGCCTTCTCGTCGCCGCCCTGGATGATGGCGCAGGGCGCGTTGCGCCTGTCGGCATATTTCAGTTGTGTGCCGAGATTGTTCTTCGGATTGCCGAGATAAAGCTCGGCGCGGATGCCTGCGTTGCGCAGCTGCGAGACGAAGCGTTGATAATCGGCGACACGATCGCGGTCGAAGATGGTGACGAGGACCGGGCCGGCTTCCGGCTTGTTGTTGAGCTTGCCGAGCGCGGTGAGCGCCGCCTGCAAACGCGAGACTCCGATGGAGAAACCCGTCGCCGGCACCGGCTGACCCATGAAGCGCGAAACGAGCCCATCGTACCGCCCGCCGCCGCCGACCGAGCCGAAGCGAACAGGGCGGCCTTTGTCGTCTTTCGTTTCGATCAGGAGTTCAATTTCGTAGACAGGGCCGGTGTAGTACTCGAGGCCGCGGACGACGGAGGGGTCAACTATCACGTGCCCCTCATAGCCGGCGGCACGAACTAAATCGGCAATTTCGTTTAATTCATTAATGCCCGTTGAATAGCTAGCCGATGCGAAATCCAGCTTTCGAAGTTGGTCAATTGCAGCTGCATTGTTAGTCGACTTGTAAATTTCTACCGCTCCGATCCGTTCAACGGAATGTGTTGTTGGGGATACCTTTGCTTCGGCCTCCTGCCCAAACGGACTACGGAGGAACAAAAGTAATTTCGTAATCTGCTGCTCTGTGAGCTCTGCGCCTTTTGTGAAATCGCCGCTCTCATCTTTTCGACCTTTGCCAAGGAGCATTTTCACGCCTTCGATGCCAAGTCGATCGAGTTTGTCGATTGCGCGCATAGTCGCGAGGTGCTTTTCCGCAGTCACACCGATGCTGTCCAAAACGCCATCCAGCACCTTGCGATTGTTCACCTTCACCACGTAGCTACCGCGCGGGATGCCCAACGCTTCCATCGTGTCCGCCGCGAGCATGCACATCTCGGCGTCAGCCGCCATGGTCGGCGCGCCGACGGTATCCGCATCGAACTGCATGAACTGCCGGAAGCGTCCCGGCCCCGGCTTCTCGTTGCGATACACGTAGCCGAAACGATACGTGCGATAGGGAAGTGCGAGGTTCTGATAATTCTCCGCCACATGGCGTGCGAGCGGCGCGGTCAAATCGTAGCGCAGCGACAGCCACTGCTCGTCGTCGTCCTTGAACGAGAACACGCCTTCGTTCGGCCGGTCCTGATCGGGCAGGAACTTGCCGAGCGCGTCGGTGTATTCGATCGCCGGCGTTTCCACCGGCTCGAAGCCATAGCGCTCGAACTGCTTCCGGATCGTCTCGACCATCTCGCGCGTGGCGGCGATTTCGGACGGCCCGCGGTCGGCAAGCCCGCGCGGCAGGCGAGCCTTCAATTTTGCTGGTTTCTTGGGTTTATCGTTCATCAGGGCCACATACTACAGGAAATTTGGATAGCTAATCGCCGACTTGTGCCTGCCATACAAGCGTCTATGCGCTAAACTATCCAGAATTATTGGATGCCCGGCACAGGGCCGGGCATGGCGAAAGCAATGGTGCGATACATGGCCCAGTCCTCAGTGCAGGCGAAAACGACGAACGTTCCGAACGACCTTGAGTCGTTCTTCATGCCGTTCACGGCGAACCGCGCCTTCAAAGCGCGGCCGCGCATGATCGCCTGCGCCAAGGGCATGTTCTATTACACGCCGGAAAACCGGCAGGTGCTCGATGCCGCCGCCGGCCTCTGGTGCACCAACGCC
>DASTSG010000034.1:0-95171 GCA_035760805.1 Pseudolabrys sp. | reverse complement strand
CGTCGGCGGGCTTACCGGAAATCCGCACCGCCAAGTAGGTCATCACGGTGGCGCCCAAGTCGATCAGCGAATGTCCCGCTTCCGACAGAATCGCCAGCGAGCCGGTCATAAATCCGACGACGCCTTTTGCGGCCGTTAGGCCGGCCGAGGCTGCAATGGAGGCCAGTGCGGCCTGTTCCTTCTGGCTTTGCATTTCGGAATGACTTGCAGCCTGCGGTGATCTGGGCCATGCCAGACATATGGCCAAATGCCCGGATAAACCAGCCCTGTTGTCGCGCCGATTTTGCGTCGCCCCGATGATGGAGTGGACTGACCGCCACTGCCGGTTCTTCCATCGCCTGCTCACGCGGCGTGCGCTGATCTATACCGAGATGCTAACCACCGGCGCGGTCTTGCGTGGAAACCGCGAACGGTTGCTCGGCTTCGATCCCTTCGAGCATCCTGTTGCCTTGCAACTCGGCGGCTGCGATCAGCAGGCGCTGAGCGCTGCGGCCCGCATCGGCGAAGACTTCGGTTACGACGAAATCAATCTCAATGTTGGATGTCCGTCAGATCGCGTGCAGGAAGGCCGTTTCGGCGCATGCCTCATGGCTGAGCCGGCGCTCGTTGCTGAATGCGTCGCCGCGATGAAGCGCGCCGTCTCGGTACCGGTAACGGTGAAATGTCGGATCGGAATCGACGAGCAGGATCCGAATGAGGTGCTGTTCGCTTTCGCGCGCGCGGTGAGAGCCGCCGGTGCCGACGCGCTCATTGTGCATGCGCGCAAAGCGTGGCTGAAAGGTTTGTCGCCGCGCGAAAACCGCGACGTGCCGCCGCTCGATTACGATTGCGTCTATCGTCTCAAGGCCGCGCATCCGGATTTTGAGATCGTCATCAACGGCGGCATCAAGACGATCGAGGAGGCACAGGCGCACCTTGCGCATGTCGACGGCGTGATGATCGGCCGCGCGGCGTATCAGGAGCCGTGGCGGCTTTTGCAGGTTGACCCTGTGTTGTTTGGCGAGCGATCGCCGGTGGCTTCGCCGAAGGAAGCGGTCGTTGCGCTGATGCCGTACGTCGAGCGCCAGCTTGCGTCGGGCGTCCGTTTGCATGCGATCACGCGGCATATTCTTGGCCTGTTCCAGGCCGTGCCGGGCGCGCGCGCATTCCGCCGGCACATCGCGACCGAGGCCGTCAAGCCGGATGCCGGCGTCGGCGTCATGGCTGATGCCCTGGCGCAGGTGCTGGACACGCGTTCCGATTTGGCGCACATCGCCGCGTGACATTTCGAGGGGGCGTGTCCGCCCGATTCCGGGGAATCGATGTTATTCGGCTATCCGATTGCCGAGATCGCCTGGTTGGCGGTCTGGATCGTCTGCGCCGGTGCGCTGGTCGGCGTGCTGGCGGGATTATTCGGTATCGGCGGCGGCGCGATAATCGTTCCGGTCCTGTATGAGGTCTTCCGCGTGCTCGGCGTGCCGGAAGACGTGCGCATCCAGCTATGCATCGGTACATCGCTCGCTATCATCGTGCCCACGACGGTACGCTCCTACCTCGGGCACAAGAGAAAAGCTGCGGTTATTTCGCACGTGCTGAAAATCTGGACCGTGCCTGCCGTCGGTGGCGTTGTAATCGGCTCGGTTGTTGCGGCGTTTGCGCCAGCGCCTGTGTTCAAGCTCGCCTTTGTCTTTTTCGCATCCTTCGTCGGCATCAAGATGTTGTTCGGGCGCGAAAGCTGGAATCTCGGGACGCAACTGCCCGGACGTGGGCTGCTCGCGTTCTTCGGCTTCCTTACCGGGCTGTTTTCGTCTTTGGTCGGCGTCAGTGGCGGCGCTGTGTCAAATGCAGTCCTCACGCTCTATGGCGAATCGATGCAACGCGCTGTGGCGACTTCAGCCGGCATCGGCGTGCCAATCACGATCGCAGGGACGATCGGCTACATGATTGCCGGATGGAAACACATGGCCGTGCTGCCGCCTCTATCGATCGGCTTCGTCTCTCTGATCGGACTTGTGCTGATGGCGCCGGTTTCGAGCTATACGACGACGTTTGGTGTCCGCCTTGCGCATTGGCTCCCACGCCGCAAGCTGGAGATCGCGTTCGGCATTTTCGTGTTGCTCGCGAGCTTGAGATTTCTTCTCAGCCTGCTCTGAGCGTCCGGCGCTATCGATCGCGGCCACGCAGGCGCAGTTTGTCGCCGCGCACTTCCCAGCTTTCGAGCCGGTTGAGGAAGCTCATGCCGAGCAGGCTTTTTTTGAGCTGGCCGTTTTGCGCCACCAACGCTGGGACGGCGCGCTCCGTCACCCCGCCCACTGCGAGCCGATCAAGCGTGACCGGCGCTGCGTGCGTGACGCCGTTCGCCGTTTCGACATTGACCGAATAGTTCAGCACTTCGAGCGGCAGGCCGGCTGCCTTTGCCGCATCGTGCGTGAGCACGACGGCGCTGGCACCAGTGTCCAGCACCATCGATATATGCGCGCCGTTGACATGTGCGGAAATGGCAAAGTCGCCGCCGTGTCCACGCACAACCTCAACCGTGCGGCCATGAGTTACCACGCGACCGGGAATCAATTCGGCAAGCACCCGGTCAACGGCATCACGCATTTCCGCACGATAGGTGTAGCCGACGACCAACAGGAGGGCGATGACCGCCCAGACCAACGCAGCCTCGAACAGCTGGGCAAGCCGTTTGCGGAAAAAGCTGAGGACCAGCCCGCCGATCACCACCGCCATCGCAATCTTGAGCAGGGTTGCCGCCGACTCGCCCCGCAGCAGGTCGGCAACCGGCTCCTGATCGTTGCTTGCGATCAACACGGCCAGCGAAAGCGCGGCTCCGACCAATAATGTCCAGGTCAGGCGGCGGCTCACCGATTCACCTGACGGCGGTTTGGGAGGCTGTGGCGGCTGTCAGCCGGGCCGGTAATTCCGCCATGACGCGGGCACGATCCTGCGCGCTCATTCGCATCCAGTTTGCAATTTCTTCGACGGTCCGACCGCAGCCCGTGCAATATCGGGCCTGCGGATCGAGCGTGCAGATCTTGATGCAAGGAGTCTCAATTGTCGGCATCAGGTCGTCATAAAGCTGGGTGTGTCGGCGACCATAAGACGTGGTGCCGGGAACGCAATTGGGTGATTGGCCGCAACGCTCGGGATCAGGTTCCGACCCTGAATAAGCCACGCTGCGGCGATTTGTGCCCAGCAGGGGTATCCGCGTTTTCGTCGGCCGGTGACATAGGCGGTGCAGGGTCAATGATCGGTGTCATCGCTTCAAGCACCCGTTCGGGTGGGAAGGTCACCACGACCTCGGTCCCGATGCGCAATTTGGAGGTCAGCGTGAACGTGCCGCCATGCAAATGAACCAGGCTTTTTGCAATCGGCAGGCCGAGACCGGCCCCTTGTTCGGCCGATTTGATGGAATTCGACCCCTGTCCGAACGATGCAAGCACGATCGGGATTTCGTCTTCCGGGATGCCGGGCCCGGTATCCTTGACGCTCATGAATTGCCCACCCGACGGCGTCCAGCCCGCCTTGAGCCAGATCTCGCCGCCTTGCGGCGTGAATTTGATCGCATTGGACAGAAGGTTGAGGCAGACCTGCCGCAGTGCGCGCTCGTCGGCCCAAAGGCGCGGCATGTTCGTGTCGAAGTCTTCATGTATCGTGATGCCGCGATTGTTCGCGCGCAACTTCAACAGGTGATGGCAGTCTTCAATAACGGCGACCAGCGAAATCGCTTCTTCATTGAGCTCGTAGCGCCCGGCTTCGATGCGCGAGAGATCCAGAATTTCGTTGATGAGGCCCAGGAGGTGCACGCCGGAGCTATGGATATCGGCGGCATATTCTTTGTAGACGGGGACCGAATGCGGACCGAATACTTCCGAATTCATAACCTCCGAAAATCCCAAGATCGCGTTGAGCGGGGTACGTAGCTCGTGACTCATCTGTGCAAGAAAACGCGACTTGGCGATGTTCGCTGCTTCGGCCCGGCGCCGCGCCTCGTCGGAAATCGCTTTTGACTGCTCGAGTTCGGCGATCAACACATCCTTTTCCGCGCGTGCTTCGAGCGTCGCGCGCGTGGTTGAGTTCAGGCGATAGGCGAGGAGAGCGAAATATCCTTCCACGGCAACGGCCATGGTAGCGAGGATGTAGCTATGGAGATTGCCTTCCAGCATGAAGTCGAGTGCGATGGCGGCGGTCACCGGAAAAGTTGCCGCAAGCACTGCCATCGGCAACGGGAAGGCCAGCATCGCAGATACCGCCACGATCAGCAGCATCGCAAACAGCATGAACATCGCCGAGCGCTCATCGCCGCCGACCGGATGAATGAGGATAAACATCCACGCCATGCCGTAGAACAAGTCGAGCAAGATGAAACGCAGACGCGCTCGGCTGGTCGCTATTTCACCAGGCGGTTGGTCAAGGAATTGACGGCATTTGGTGATGATGACCGCGTGGATGATCAGCACCGCTGCTGTCCACGAGCCGGCGGCGACCGCACCGGTCCAAAGGCCTGAAAGCACGCCGATCGTTCCGACCAGGAGCAGAATGACCGGAGAGGCCGACAGACGGTTCTGGGCGTATTGCCGGAGGAGTTCGTTGTTGAAGTCGGGACGCCCGCGACGGGTGGAGGTAAGACGGTCCCGAGCCTCGCGAACGTATTGCGCCGCCATGCGGCGCTTCGCGGTGGAGGTTTCCGTCGGCGCGGCCCGGCTTGATGGCTCGCTGGTAAAGGTCATTTTCAACGCAGCTTTACGCAAGATTTTCAATCGGCAACCTTGTCTCGCAATCCTTAAAGCCAGCCTTAAGGCCGGCCTAAATAAAGCGGTTAACGGTCGTTAGGAACGTCTTTGACACCTGCTCGCCAGCGTGTTCCGTTGCCGCCGGCCTCGATCCATGAGGAGGGCGCCACGATGAAGCTTTACGACAGCAACCGGGCCCCAAATCCCCGCCGTGTGCGCATTTTTCTCGCCGAGAAGGGGATCGTGGTGCCGACCGAGCAGGTCGATATCATGGCCCAGCAGCACAAGACGCCGGAATACGCCAAAATCAATCCACTGCAACGGATGCCGGCATTGGTGCTGGACGACGGCACGGTCATTACAGAATCGATCGCGATCTGCCGCTACTTCGAGGCACTGCAGCCATCCCCGCCGTTATTCGGCACGGACGCCAAGGACATTGCTTTTGTGGAGATGTGGAACAGGCGCGCGGAGCTCAACCTGTTTCTGCCTGTGACTTACGTTTTTCGCCACACGCATCCGGCGATGAAGCCGCTCGAAGTGCCGCAGGTGTCTGATTGGGCAGAGGCCAACAAACCGCGCGTGGTTGAATTTCTTGCAGTCCTGAACGATCAGTTGGCCAGCCATCGATTTGTCGCCGGAGACCGCTTTACGGTTGCCGACATTACCGCGCTATGCGCCGTCGATTTCATGAGAGTGTCGAAGCTCTCGATTCCTGAGGACCTTTCGCACGCCCGGCGCTGGCACGCCGAAGTCTCGGCGCGCCCAAGTATGGTTGCCTGAGAACTAAGCCTCCAGGCGGGCGAGCAAGCTCGAAGTATCCCAGCGTCGGCCGCCCATCTTCTGCACCTCGGCATAGAACTGATCGACCAGCGCGGTGACCGGCAGGCTTGCGCCATTCTTGCGCGCTTCCCCGAGGCAAATGCTCAAATCCTTGCGCATCCAGTCAACAGCGAAGCCGTGGTCGTATTTGCCCGCCATCATGGTCTTGTAGCGATTTTCCATCTGCCAGCTCTGCGCCGCGCCCTTCGAGATTGTTGCGATCAGCTTCTCGATATCCAGGTCGGCCTTCTTGGCGAAGTGCAATGCTTCCGCCAGGCCTTGCACAAGCCCGGCGATACAGATCTGGTTGCACATCTTGGCGAGCTGGCCGGAGCCCGGCTTGCCCATCAGATTGCAAGCGCGCGCGTAAGCGTCGATGACCGGCTTTGCCCGTGCGAACACCGGCTCGTCGCCGCCGCACATCACGGTCAGCACGCCGTTCTCCGCGCCGGACTGGCCGCCGGATACAGGCGCATCGATAAAATCGAAGCCGCCTTTTTTCGCAGCGTCATAAAGTTCGCGCGCGATCGTGGCGGAAGCGGTTGTGTGGTCGACGAAGATCGCACCCTTCTTTATGGCCGCGAAAGCGCCATTTGGCCCGAGCGTGACTTCTTGCAGGTCGTTGTCGTTGCCGACACAAGCCATGACAAAGTCCTGCCCCTCGGCGGCGGCTTTTGGCGTGGGGGCGGACTTGCCGCCGTATTGCGCCACCCACTTCTCCGCCTTGGCCGCAGTGCGGTTGTACACGGTGACGTCGTGGCCGCCTTTGTTCTTGAGATGTCCCGCCATCGGGTAGCCCATCACGCCCAATCCCAAAAACGCTACTTTCGCCATCGTCGTGCTCCCTCACTCAATTGAGATATTCCGGCCCAATAGGTCATTGCAGTGCGCCTTCCGTCAACCATCTTCAGTGCATTGACCCGTAAGACGGCGACCCTATGGTGGCTCCGCCGCAGCTGAGGACGACGTGACATGGTGAGAAAAAAAGACGTTCTGGATGTCTTGGCGAAAGTGCCCGCCCCGGATGGCGTGGCTCTCACCGAGGCACGCGTGCTCTCCGACATCGTCGTCACCGCCGACGGCAAAGTGTTTTTCTCGATTACCGTCGATGCCGCAGCCGTCAAAGCGTGGGAACCGGTGCGCAAGCAGGCGGAAGAGGTGGTGCGTGCCGTCCCGGGTGTGCAGTCGGTACTGGTGGCGCTCACAGCCGAGCGCAATCCCGCTGTCGCGCAGCGTCCGCAGCCGTCACGACGAGCGCCGTCGCCGGGCGCGGCCAAGCCGGGCATTCCCGGTGTCACGAACGTCATCGCCGTTGCGTCGGGCAAAGGCGGCGTTGGCAAGTCAACTGTGGCGGTCAACCTCGCGCTCGGTCTCCGCGATCTGGGGCTGAAAGTCGGCATTCTTGATGCCGACATCTACGGCCCATCCTTGCCCAAGCTGCTCGCGATCCGGGAAAAGCCGCAGACGATCGGCGGCACACGGCTGCGGCCAATCATCCGATACGGGCTCACGGCCATGTCGATCGGCTTTCTGATCGAAGAAGAGACGCCGATGATCTGGCGCGGCCCGATGGTCATGTCGGCCATCACGCAGATGCTGCGTGAAGTCGAATGGGGCACACTCGATATCATGGTGGTCGATATGCCGCCGGGTACCGGCGACGCACAGCTGACGATGGCGCAGCAGGTGCCGCTCCGGGGCGCGGTCATCGTGTCGACACCGCAGGACCTCGCGTTGATCGACGCGCGGCGCGGTATTGCGATGTTCAAGCGGGTGGACGTGCCGGTGCTCGGACTTGTTGAGAACATGAGTTACTTTCTCTGTCCAAGCTGCGGCACACGCAGCGATATTTTCGGCCATGGCGGGGCGCGCAAAGAAGCAGAGCGGCTCGGGGTACCGTTTCTCGGAGAGGTGCCGTTGCACATGGCCATTCGCGAGAATTCCGATGCGGGCTTGCCCGTGGTCGCCACCGCGCCGGAGGGCGAGCACGCCAGGATTTTCCGCGACATCGCCGGCAAGGTCCGCGACCAGTTGACCGGTGGTCCCGTGCATGCCGCGCCCAGGATCGTCGTTGAGAGCTAAGCCATTATATCGCTTTCACGTCCTCCCTTAACTTCCAACAAACATTGATGATTTATCGTCTTGCGCGAAGGCCTTGCGCGCCGCATTCTATCGGTTCACGCTGTGTGCCAGTAAAGATCGGTCAAAAAAACAACCAACGGGAGGGAATACATGAAACGTCGAGAATTCTTGAAAGCGGCAGGCGTCGGCCTTGCGGCGAGCACCGCCGTTGCTGCGCCTGCGATCGCGCAATCGATGCCCGAATTGAAGTGGCGGCTTGCGGCAAGCTGGCCGAAATCCCTCGACACCATTTTCGGCGGCGCCGAGACCTTTGCCAAATACGTCGGCGAGGCCACCGATCATAAATTTCAGATACAAACCTTCGCCGCCGGCGAAATTGTTCCGGGCTTGCAGGTATTCGACGCAACGGCGAATGGCACGGTCGAGATGTGCCACACGGCGACCTATTACTATTTCGGCAAGGATCCGACCTGGGCGCTGTTCTGCGCGATACCGTTCGGACTCAATCAGCGCCAGCAGGATGCGTGGTTTCACCACGGCGACGGACAGAAGCTGCTCGACGAGTTTAGTGCCAAGCACAACGTCAAATGCCTGCTGGCGGGAAATACCGGATGTCAAATGGGCGGCTGGTTCCGAAAGGAGATCAAGACCGTTGACGACCTGAAAGGTCTCAAGATGCGCATCGGCGGCTGGGCCGGCAAGACGATGCAGAAGCTTGGCGTCGTGCCGCAGCAGATTGCGGGCGGCGATATCTATCCATCGCTGGAAAAAGGCACCATCGACGCCGCAGAATGGGTCGGGCCGTACGACGATGAGAAGCTCGGATTCTATAAGGTTGCCAAATACTATTACTATCCGGGCTGGTGGGAAGGCGGCACCACCAACCACGTCATGATCAACAAGGCCAAATGGGAGTCCTTGCCGAAAAGCTACAAGGCGATCCTCGAGGCTGCGGCCGCATATGCCAACACTGACGAAATGGCGCGCTACGACGCGCAAAATCCGGCCGCGCTGAAACGCCTGGTGGCCAAGGGCACCCAGTTGCGGCCGTACTCTCAGGCGATCATGGAGGCGTGCCTGAAGGCCTCGAACGAAGTGAACAAGGAAACCTCTGCCACCAATGCCGACTACAAGAAGGTGCTGGATTCGATGATGCAGTTCCGCGACGACGAGAATCTGTGGTGGCAGGTCGCCGAATATTCGTTTGAGACCTTTATGATCCGCAGCCGCTCCAAGGGCTAAAAGCGTCTCATTTAAAGATAGAGTTCGGGGCCGGCGAAAGCCGGCCCTGTCGTATTTGTAACGAATGACAAGCCAAGATTTTGCTTACAAGTTCACGCTGGTAGCGGCAGACTGATGTCCAAGGGCTGGCGCGGCACTATTATCGTGTTTGTGCGCTGTGTCGGTCGCGACGCTGAGGAGAGGAGGACACAAAATGAAACGTCGGGAATTCCTGAAAACAGCTGGCATGGGGCTTGCCGCCAGCACCGCCGTTGCTGCCCCGGCAATTGCGCAGTCAGCGCCTGAGCTTCGTTGGCGCTTGGCAGCGAGTTGGCCGAAGTCTCTCGATACGCTCTATGGCGGTGTCGAGACATTCACCAAATACGTCGCGGAAGCGACCGACAACAAATTCCAGATCCAGGGGTTCGCAGCCGGCGAGATCGTGCCCGGTCTGCAGGTGCTCGATGCGGCCTCAAACGGCACCGTCGAGATGGCCCACACCGCGACCTATTATTATTTCGGCAAGGACCCCACTTGGGCGCTGTTCTGCGCCATCCCGTTCAGTCTCAACTGCCGGCAAATGAATGCATGGTTCTACGATGGCGACGGGTTCAAGCTGATGAATGAGTTCGCCGCGAAGCACAACCTAGTGGCTTTGCTCGCGGGCAACACCAATTGTCAGATGGGCGGCTGGTACCGCAAGGAGATCAAGACACCCGCCGACTTCAAGGGCCTCAAGATGCGCATCGGAGGGTGGGCCGGCAAGACCCTGCAGAAGCTTGGCCTCGTGCCACAGCAGATTGCAGGTGGCGACATTTATCCGGCGCTGGAAAAGGGCACACTCGACGCGTGCGAATGGGTCGGCCCCTACGACGACGAGAAGCTCGGCTTCTACAAAGTCGCCAAGTACTACTACTATCCGGGCTGGTGGGAAGGCGGACCCGCGCTGCACGTCCTGATCAACGCGGAGAAGTACAACAGCCTGCCGAAGGCGTATCAGGCGATCCTCAAGGCGGCGGCGGCGTACTCCAATCTGGAGATGATTGCGCGTTACGACGCGCGTAATCCAACCGCGTTGAAGCGGCTGATCGCGAAGGGCGCGCAGCTGCGCCCGTTCTCGCAATCAATTATGGAAGCCTGTCTGAAAGCCTCGAACGAGGTGAACCAGGAAACGGCGGCCAACAATCCCGCCTACAAGAAGGTGCTCGCCAGCCTCGAGGACTTCCGCAACGACGAATATCTGTGGTGGCAGGTCGCGGAATACTCCTACGACACCTTTATGATCCGCAACCGCCGCAAAGGATGAATAAGGTTAGACGAAGCGACGGGGCCGGCGAAACCGGCCCCGTTTTTTCTGACGTCGGATCTATTGGATTTTAAGCGGCTGATCGAGATTGAGCGGCGGGGGCGCCTGTATATCCGGCAGATTAATTTTCACCTTATTGAGATCGATCTTGGATGTGGCGCCCTGGTAGTGCATCACCATGACCGGGAAGAAGATCACCAACAGCACCATGATGACCTGGATCGCGACGAAGGGAATCGCGCCCCAATAAATCTGACCTGTCGATACTCCCTCGGTCTTCTTGCCGGTGACGCGGTCGATGAACATATCCGCCGGAGCGACAGAGCGGAGATAGAACAGCGCATATCCGAAGGGAGGATGCAGAAACGACGTCTGCATGTTCACGCCGAGAAGGACTCCGAACCAGATCAGATCGATTCCGAGGTGTTCGGCAGCCGGCCCAAGCAACGGAATGACGATGAACGCAATCTCAAAGAAGTCCAGAAAGAAGGCGAGGAAGAAAACGAAGGCGTTGACGAAAATCAGGAATCCCGTCTGTCCGCCGGGGAGCGAGACCAGCAGGTTCTCGACCCAGATATGGCCGCTGACGCCGTAGAATGTCAGCGAAAACACGCGCGAACCGATCAGAATAAAGATCACGAACGCGGAAAGCTTCGCCGTCGATTCGACCGCCTGGCGAATAAGGTCCCAGCTTAACCGCCGCGTGAGCGCGCCGAGGATCAGCGCGCCGGATGCGCCCATGGCGCCGCCTTCGGTGGGCGTGGCAACGCCGATGAAGATCGTGCCGAGCACCAGGAAAATCAGGAAGAGCGGCGGCACCATCACGAACGTCGTTTGCTGCGCAATATGCGAGAGAAAACGGAAGCCGAGCAAACGACTCGTGATCTTGTTCACCACCGCGATCGCGAAGGCGAATATAATTCCGTAGAACATGCTGAGCACCACATAATCGGCGCCCTGCGCGCTGGAATTGCGCATCATGAACCACGCGAAAATTGCGGCAATCGCGGCGAGGCTGGCGAGCGAGAGCAGTCCGCGCTCGTCGCCTCCCAGGCGTACGCGCTGCACCAGCCGCGTCAGGCTCCACAGCAGTGCGAGAATAACGATGACTTCAAGTGCGTACCCGACATAGGCCACGATCGCGTCGGCGAGATCACTGCTCGCGGCCGCTTTCAGATCTCCGGACTGCACGCTCGCGTAAAAGTGGCTGCCAACGAACCATAAGGCGGCCAATGCGCCGATGCAGAGCAAGCTCCCGTTGGTGCGGCTGAGCAGGTCGCGCCATGCGGGGTCGGCTTCCTTGAAGCCCACGGCCTCGACCGGAAGTCCGGGCAAAGCCTTTGGTTTCACCAGCGTGATGATGAAGACGTAAAGCGCGTAAAGCCCGGCCAACAAGAGGCCGGGGATAAAGGCCCCCTCGTACATGTCGCCGACCGAGCGGCCAAGCTGGTCGGCCATCACGATCAGCACCAATGACGGCGGAATGATCTGCGCCAGCGAGCCGGATGCCGCGATGATTCCGCAGGCCACACGCCGGTCGTAGCCGTAGCGCAGCATGATCGGAAGCGAGATCAGGCCCATGGATATGACCGAGGCAGCGACAACGCCGGTGGTCGCCGCAAGCAGCGCGCCCACGAAAACGACGGCAAAGGCCAGCCCACCGCGCACTGTTCCGAACAGTTGGCCGATCGTGTCGAGCAAATCCTCCGCCATGCCGGAGCGTTCGAGCACCAATCCCATGAAGGTAAAGAACGGGATTGCGAGCAAGGTATCGTTGCTCATTACCCCGTAGATGCGATCGGGCAGCGCTTGCATGAAATCGGGCGCGAATTGCCCGAGCTCTATGCCGATAAATCCGTAGAGCAAGCCGACTGCGCTTAGTGAAAACGCTGCCGGATAGCCGAGCAACAGAAACAGCACCAGCGACGCGAACATGATCGGCGCCATGTTGGCGATGAAGAAGGCCTCCATGCCTAGCTCCGATTGTCCGATGTGCGAGCGGGGGAAGCTCCGGCGCGCCCAAATCGCTTTTCTTCGCTCGTCTTCGTAACCAGAGAATCAGGCCGCGCCTCACTTTTCATGGGGAGCGTCCTCTGGTTTTCCCATCGCCTCAATCATCTCGGTTGCCTCCATTTCAAGCGAGCTCTTCTGAGCGGCATGCGGATCGGGAATAAGACCGCGCACAACGGCGATGCGTTTCACAAGCTCTGAAAGTCCCTGGAGGAATAGCAACGCAAAGGCGATCGCGATGAAAGACTTGGTAGGCCACTGCGGAAGGCCGCCCGTATTATACGATTGCTCGTTGATGGAGGCCGACAGGAGAAAGAACGGGATGCCGGTGATGATCAGGATTATGCAAAGCGGCAGCAAAAAAAGCGTGTGGCCGATCAACTCAATGGCGTTGCGTACGCTCTTTGGCATTATGTGATTCACAATATCGATGCGGACGTGCTCGTTTTTCAGGAGCGTCCAGGGCGCGCACATAAGGAAGACGAAACTGAAGAGCACCCATTGCAGCTCGAGCCAGGCGTTCGAGGACATGTCGAACGCTTTGCGCACAACTGCGTTGACCGACGAAACCACGACGGCGAGCAAGATCAGCCACGCGGTGCGTTTGCCGATGCCCGTGTTGATGGAATCGACGAATCGCGTCGCGGGTAGCAACGCCTTCAGAAGAGAATCGAGGCCTCCCACGTCCATTCCCCCACAACCGGAATGCCACGAGGCAGTCCGCAATTCTTGTTTCTTCTGGCGTCCCCCCCGATCCCAGCCTCGCGATTGGGTGTGTTAACCTAATCCGAGGGCGGGATAGGCCGTCAATGCTAATTATCAGCGATTGGCAACCTTACGCCGCCCCGGCAGCTTACCCTCGGATATTCACACGTCAACGTGTGGTTAAGGAACGGTGAACTCTCGATTAACCATGCGCGTCTAGTATCGCAGGCAGCCTGGACGCACGCAGGGGCAGCCGTACACGCGGCGATAGAAGTCGGCTGAATGCGCCCGCAAGGTTGGGACAGATGCAGCGGCTAACGGTCATCGAGCGGCTCATCGTCGCCGTGGTTCCGCCAGTCCTTTTGATTGCTGCAGGGCCCTATATCTTTTCGGCTTTGGCGGGGATCAGCGGCGTTGGAGCCGGCGCGTATCTTGCCGCCGGTATCGCGACGGTTGCCTATGGCTTAGTGCTGCGGACAATTGCACGTTCGATTGCGCTTCCACTGTCGCGCGCCGCGGAAACAATCGATGCCATTGCTCATAGCGAGCTCGGATCGGCGGCCGCTACGCTCAAGCTCCGCAGTGAAACCGCACGGGTCGTGAATGCAGCGGTGAACTTGGCCGAGGTGATCGGTGAACGGCATCGGCGTGAGCTTGTCCACCAGGACCTCGACCGCGCCTGGCAGGCTTCGCGGCGCGCGAATCTCTCAAATCTAACGAATCAGGTTGAGACTGTTACCGAAGCGGGTATTCAGCCGATCATCAACGGCGCCTCAGATCTGAAGAGCAAAGCCGAGAATATCGCCAGTGCATTGGAGACAGTGCGCATTGCGTTCGACGAGGCAATGCAAGCTGCGCAAGGCGCGCGATCCGTGAACGAGGCCGCGGCCGCACTATCCGATCAGATGATGGGCGTGATCTCCGAGATTTCCGATCAGGCGCAACGCGGTCACGCAATAGGCAAGCAAGCCGTGGCGCGCGCGAGCGCATCGCGGGGCACGATCGACGCGTTGGCAAATTCGGCTGAGGCCATCGGCGATATTGTCACGGCTATCAAGGGCATTGCCGCGCAAACGAATTTGCTTGCTCTCAATGCAACGATCGAGGCGGCTCGCGCGGGCGAGGCGGGACGCGGGTTCAGTGTCGTCGCGTCCGAAGTGAAGATGCTGGCGAGCCAGACCGGAAGATCGAGCGAAGAGATCGGCACGAAAATCGGGGAAATTCAGTCCACGACCCGCCAGGTCGTGACGTCGCTTGCCGGGATCGCGGAGGCAATCGACGAGCTTTCCCAAGTGGCCAATTCCGTCGCCATGGCCACGGAGCAGCAGCGGACGGCTGCCGAGAAGTTCGCGGCAACAGTGCGTGAAAGCGGGGTAGGTACCACCGACGTCTCCAATCGGATCACCGATATTGCTGCGAAAATCCTGAATTCTTCCGCCGGTGCGGCTGATGTCTCAGCGGTCGCATCGGACATTCAGATGGCATCGCACGCGTTGTGTGCGCAAATTCCGGGGCTCGTGCGCATGGCCGTTCGGGCCGACTTGCGCGAATTTCCCCGGTACGAGGTGAATTTGACCGCGCAGCTTGCGGCTTCCAATCAGCACTTCGACATTCGCGTTTTCGATGTCAGCCTCAGTGGAGCGCGCATTCAGCGTCTGCCCAATCTCAAGGTCGGGGCGAAAGTTTCCCTGACGTTCAAAGGAATAAATCCGCTCGGCGGCCGGATCGTGCGCGACGCCGGCGAGTCCTGGGGCATGTGCTTCGAACCTGCACACCTGCGCGACGAGGAATTGCGTGATTTGGTGACCACGCAGCCGGCCGCGACCTTATCCGCTTAGCCGCCGGTTACGCTCATGTGGCGAGACAGCGCCGGGCGCTTGTGTCGGCGGTCGATGACGAAGTCGTGGCCTTTCGGCTTGCGGGCAATTGCTTCATCAATCGCCGCATAGAGTGGTCCATTGCTTTCGGAGGCGCGCAGCGGCTTGCGCAGATCTGCAGCGTCTTCGTGCCCAAGGCACATGTAGAGTGTGCCGGTGCATGTTACGCGTACGCGATTGCATGACTCACAGAAGTTGTGCGTCATCGGCGTAATGAAACCGAGACGGCCTCCGGTTTCCTTGACCCGAACGTAGCGCGCGGGTCCGCCGGTTCGATAGTCGATAGGATCGAGTGTGTAGCGCTCCGCGAGGCGCGCCCGGACGACCGACAGCGGCAAATATTGATCGAGGCGTTCTTGGCCAATGTCGCCGAGCGGCATGACCTCGATTATGGTCAAATCCATGCCGCGCCCGTGCGACCATTCGAGCAATTCAGAAAACTCATCTTCGTTTACGCCCCTGAGCGCCACCGCATTGATCTTCACTTTCAGTCCTGCGGTTTGCGCCGCATCGATGCCGGCAAGCACCTTGTCCAGGTCACCCCAACGGGTAATTGCGCGGAACTTGTCGTGGTTGAGGGTATCGAGCGAAACGTTCACACGCTCGACGCCATAGCCCTTCAACTCCGATGCGTACTTCGCCAATTGCGAGCCGTTGGTGGTGAGCGTCAGTTCCTCGAGCGCTCCCGATACGAGGTGGCGCGATAGCGAGCGGAACAAGGCCATAATGCCGCGGCGAACGAGCGGTTCGCCGCCGGTCAGGCGCAGCTTGGTGACTCCTCTTTCGATGAAGGCGCTGCACAGGCGGTCAAGTTCTTCGAGGCTGAGTACCTCCGCCTTGGGCAGAAAAGCCATGTGCTCCGACATGCAGTAGACGCAGCGAAAATCGCAGCGGTCCGTCACGGAAACGCGCAAATACGTGATAGCGCGCTGGAACGGATCGACCAGCATCGACGGCCGGCTCGCCGTCCCGCGATCAGATTGCGTCCTCTCAACGCTGGCGTCCATAAACAGGCCCAAAAGGCGAAATTGCGTATTCGCTTCCGTCAGATATGGGCACTTTCGTCCATAAACACTAGGCCGTCCAGCCTCGGTGCCGCATATCTGGGACCCGGCCGGATCTTAGGGACGGTGCGAAACGATCACTGTTGAGGCAATTGTGGCGGCGGCGTCGCAGGCCAAGGTGACGGCGCGGGTGCCTGGGTTTGTGCGACCGGAGCGGGAGCCGCTGCGTGCGACGCCGTGTGCGCCGCCGGTTTTGCTGCTGCAACCGGCTTCTTCTTCGCGACGCTTCTTTTGCGAACCGGCTTTTTCTTCTCAGGCGGCTTGGGTGGTGGGGGCGCAGGCGTCAATTCGACGAGAACCGGATTGGGGCGCAGCTTCGGCGTACCATCCGCATCATTGATGAGTTGAATATCGTCGGATTCCGGCTCATAGCCGGCGAGCGAGAACACGACGGAATAGCTGCCTGTCTCGGGCAGTGAGAGTGAGCAGGGAGTGGTGCACGTCTGCCCATTCGAGACTTTTGCCTCGGCGCCCGGAGGTTCCGATTCAAAGCGCACGGTGTCGGTCAGCGGCTGCGGTTTGAAAACGTCGAGATTGGCGCTAGAGCAAGCGGCCAACGTAATGCTTCCGAGCACAATTCCAGCGACCCTGTACAACATTGGCATTGCCCTCCACCCGGAACCGACGCGGGCTCCCCCGTCCGCGAGGCAGGTTCCCCCGCCCGCAAGGATACGGGCGGTGTCCATGGGCGCGCAACCAGGATCATGGGAATCGGCGATTCAATACACTCAATATTGCGCAGTAATTGTTACACGCCGCGCACTTTGCACACTGCTTCCGGCAACTGGTCGAATGAATCAATGAGATAGTCCGGGCCGTAGTCAGCAACCGGCCGCTCGCTATAGCCGAATGCGACCGCGATGACGGGAATACCTGCGGCGCGTGCGGTCCTGATGTCCGTGAGTGAATCCCCGATCATGATGGCGTTGCCGGCTTTGCCGCCGGCAGCAGCTATTGCCCGATGCAGCATGGCAGGATCGGGCTTGAGGATGCCGGATGCATCCTGTCCGCATATCGCGGCGAAGCGGCCGGTAAGGCCAAGCGTGTCAAGAAGTTGAAGCGAGAGCCATTCCAGTTTGTTTGTACAAACGGCGAAACGATGCTGCTGCGCACCAAGAATATCGAGCGCCGTCCCAAGTCCCGGAAATGGACGCGAGCGATCGGCCAAGTGAAGCGAATAATGGTCGATAAAATCGGCGAACATCCGCTCCACCTCGTCGGCAATCACCGGTCGCCGCTCGGCCTCAAGGCCTCGAACAATCATGGCCTTGATGCCGCCGCCGATCAGTTTCCGTGCGCCGTCGAACGGGATCGGGGGCAGACCTTCACGCCGGAACACAATGTTGAGCGTGTCGATGAGGTCGGGCGCCGTATCGACAAGCGTTCCGTCGAGATCGAAGACGAGCAGTGGCGGCGAAGACATGCGGATTGAGATCGCCAAACCGTGGTCGGAAAGCAAGCAGGGATGCTCGTTATGCCCGGCTTTGCGGTGGCGCGGATGAATTTCCGCTATGCTGACAAGGGTAAACAACGCTAGATAGCCTGAATAAACATCGTTTCAGCCCTTGCCGCCCAGCCGACCGTGAAGACACCCGAGGACCAGAAACGCGCCGCTGCTTCGCGTGCCGTGGAGTTTGTGACGGCCGGCATGCGCCTCGGCCTCGGCACCGGATCGACCGCCAGGCATTTTGTCGAGTTGATCGGTGAACGCGTGCGGGCCGGGCTTAAAATTGTCGCTGTGCCGACGTCGGAAGCGACCCGTGCCGATGCCGAAGCCGCCGGCATTCCGCTGACGACACTGGACGAAACGCCGGCGCTGGATTTGACCGTGGATGGGGCTGATGAGATCGCCCCGGACCTCGCTCTCATCAAGGGCGGGGGTGGGGCCTTGCTCCGCGAGAAAATCGTCGCTGCCGCATCCGCTCGCATGGTCGTTATTGCAGATGAATCGAAGCTGGTTGAGGCGCTCGGCCGATTTCCGCTGCCGATCGAGGTGACCCCGTTCGGATTTGGCGCGACCTTGAGGGCGATCGAATCGGCCTGCGCTGCCCCCGGCAAAGCGACGCTGCGACCCGCGAAAAATGGCCATCCTTTCGTCACGGATGGTGGCCACTGGATCGTCGATGTTGCGGTTGGCCGCATTGACGAGCCGAAGGCATTGGCGCAAAGGCTGGCGGAAATTCCCGGGGTTATGGGGCACGGCCTCTTCATCGGGCTCGCGCAGGCAGCGGTTATTGCGGGTCCGAACGGGGTCCGTGTGGTTGAGCGTTCCTGAATTCTGAACACAACGGAGCAATGTTCATGCGTGTCATCAAGACACTTCACGGCGGGCTTCGCGCTGCCGCAGTTGTTATTGCGCTGATCGGGCTTGCGGCGCCTGTCCAGGCACAAAACAAACCGTCGCCGGCCGCAGTGGCGATGGCGAAGGAAATAATCACAATTACCGGCGCGACAACGCTTTTTACCCCGCTCATTCCAGGGGTGATCGAGCAGGCAAAAATTATCTTCCTCCAGCAGGACCCGTCATTGAGCAAAGATCTCAATGCGGTTGCGGAGCAGTTGCGGACGAAATTGGCGCCGCGTCTTTCGGAAGTTACGGACGAGGTTGCGCGGCTTTATGCGACAACGTTTACTGAGGAAGAGCTCAAGCAATTGCTGGCGTTCTACAAATCTCCTCTCGGCACGAAGCTGGTCAAACAGCAGCCCGTGATTGCAGAAAACAGCGTTCGCTTTGCCCAGGATTGGGCCAACAAGCTGTCGGAGCAGGTCATGCCAATGATCCGCGCCGAGATGAAAAAGAAGGGGCACAATCTGTAGCGGAGCGGTGTGGTTCTGTAGCGTCGAATGGAGCGGTAGCGGCTGATGGCCGATTACGACGTCGATCTTTTTGTCATCGGAGCCGGCTCAGGCGGTGTGCGCGCTGCGCGCATCGCATCGAGTTACGGTGCGCGCGTGATGATTGCAGAGGAGTATCGCGTCGGCGGCACCTGTGTGATCCGCGGTTGCGTGCCGAAGAAGCTGCTCGTTTATGCCTCGCGTTTTTCGCAGGATTTCGAGGACGCGGAGGGATACGGCTGGACGGTTTTACAGCCGACTTTCCATTGGCCGACACTCGCCGCCAATGTGGAGCGCGAGGTCACGCGGCTTGAGGCTGCCTATACGACAACGCTCGAGCGCTACAAGGTCGAGTTGGTGAAAAGTCGCGCGATTCTGGAAGATGCCCATACGGTGCGTCTGCTCAAAACCGGTGCGCGGGTGCGGGCGGAAACGATTTTGATATCGACCGGCGCCTGGCCGCATTACGGGCCGAAGATACCCGGCCTCGAGCATGCGATTTCTTCCAACGAGGCTTTTCATCTTGACCGCCTTCCCGAACGTATTGTCATCCAGGGCGGCGGCTATATCGCGGTCGAGTTTGCCTGCATTTTTGCCGGCCTCGGCAGCAAGGTGACGCTGATCTATCGCGGCCAAAACATTCTTCGCGGTTTCGATGATGATGTGCGCGAACATCTGCGCTCTGAAATGCAGCGCCGCGGCATAACGGTCACTTGCGGCCATACCGTAACCGCGATCGAGAGATCAGGCGACGAATTCGTCACGCATCTTTCAGACGGTAAAACGATAGCTTCGGACAAAGTCATGTTTGCGATAGGCCGGCATCCGAATGTCAAAGGATTGGGCCTGGAGGCGCTGGGCATCAAAATTCGTGAGCATGGAGGCATTGAGGTCGACGAGTACTCGCGCACGTCGATCAAAAATATCTATGCGGTCGGTGACGTCACCAATCGCGTGAACCTGACCCCTGTTGCGATCCGCGAGGGACATGCCTTTGCCGACACGGTCTATGGCGGAGTGCCGACCCCGGTTGATCACACGAATGTTCCCACGGCGGTATTCTCGGAGCCTGAGGTTGGGGTCATCGGATTGACCGAAACACAGGCGCGCGAGCGGCTCGCCAAGGTCGACATCTACAAAACCAGCTTCCGGCCGATGAAGGCAACGCTTTCCGGGCGGGATACCCGCGCCTTCATGAAGCTTGTGGTTGACGGGATCACAAATCGGGTCGTCGGCTGCCACATCGTCGGGCCGGATGCCGGGGAGTTGATCCAGGTCGTGGGCATCGCCGTTACGATGGGGGCCACAAAATCCGACTTCGACGCCACCATGGCCGTCCATCCAACCTTGGCCGAAGAGCTGGTCACCATGCGCGAAAAGGCCGTCAGTTACACCCGCGAGGCAGCGGAGTAGGCCTAAACTAACCGGTTTTTGGGATTATCTGGCTTGATTGGCCACTGGTCGTGTATAAACCGCGCCAATCGCCGGAGTGATTGTATGTCTGAACGCTGGTCGCCCGATAGTTGGCGCAGGAAACCAATTGTGCAGGTCCCGGAGTATCCGGACCGGCGCGCGCTGGAAGATGTCGAAAAGCAGTTGGCCACGTTCCCGCCGCTGGTCTTTGCCGGCGAGGCGCGCAATTTGAAGCGCCAGCTCGGGCGCGTCGCAACCGGCCATGCTTTCCTGCTGCAAGGCGGAGACTGCGCCGAAAGTTTTGCCGAGCACGGCGCGAACAATATCCGCGATTTTTTCCGGATGTTTTTGCAAATGGCGGTGGTGCTGACCTACGCGGCCGCATCGCCGGTGGTGAAGGTCGGCCGCATTGCGGGACAATTCGCCAAGCCGCGCTCTTCGCCGACGGAGAAACGCGACGGGAAGGAATTGCCGAGCTATCGCGGCGACATCATCAACGATATTGCCTTCACGAAAGAAGCGCGCACGCCCGAGCCACATCGCCAGATCGAGGCCTACCGGCAGTCGGCGGCGACGCTCAACTTGCTGCGTGCGTTCTCGACCGGCGGCTACGCCAATCTGGCCAGCGTGCGGCAGTGGATGCTCGGCTTCGTAAAGGATTCTCCGCAATCGCGGCGCTATGTCGAACTGTCGGATCGCATCTCGGAAGCGCTCGGATTCATGCAGGCGTGCGGCCTCGATCTCGAAAGTCATCCCGAACTGCGCACGACCGAGTTTTATACCAGCCACGAGGCGCTGTTGCTCGGATTCGAGCAGGCGCTGACGCGCATCGATTCAACGACGGGCGACTGGTACGCGACCTCAGGTCACATGCTCTGGATCGGTGACCGCACCCGTCAGCATGATCATGCGCACATCGAATATGCGCGCGGCATCAAAAATCCGCTCGGCCTCAAATGCGGCCCGTCGCTGAAGCCGGACGATCTCCTGCGCTTGATCGATATGCTCAATCCGGAGAACGAGCCGGGTCGGCTGACACTGATCGGGCGGTTTGGTGCAGAAAAGGTCGGCGATCACCTCCCGGCGCTTGTGCGTGCCGTCAAGCGCGAGGGCAGGGTGGTGGTCTGGTCCTGCGATCCGATGCACGGCAACACGATTACGTCCGCAAGTGGTTACAAGACTCGGCCCTTCGATCTGATTCTGAAGGAGGTGCGCAGTTTCTTCGAGGTGCACCAGGCCGAAGGCACTTATGCCGGAGGCGTGCATCTGGAGATGACCGGCCAGAACGTCACGGAGTGCACCGGCGGCGCCCGCGCGATCACCGAGGCCGATCTTAACGATCGCTATCACACCGTTTGCGATCCGCGGCTTAATGCGGAGCAGGCGATCGATCTGGCCTTCCTGCTGGCCGAGCTGCTCAAGAAAGAGCGAAGCGGGCGCGCCACGCCCATTCCGGCCGCTGCTGCCGCGATTTAGGCCGGAAGCATTTTCCGAACCCGGTTTTTGCGCTCACAGCTTGAGAAAATCGGGGCCGGTCAAAATCGATTGCGCCGGTGCGGGCCCGCGCACCGCCGAAAGGGACCGGTGCCCGCCAGCCATGCATTGGCCTGATTGCCGCGGGGACGGGCAGACGCTACATGAACGCCATGAGCGCCCGCCATCCCGATACACTTGCGATAGCCGTCGCACAGCTCAATTCGGTCGTCGGCGACATTGCAGGCAACGCAGAGCGCGTCCGCAAGGCACGCGCGACGGCCGCCGCGCAGGGCGCCGACATCGTCGTTTTTCCCGAACTGTTCATTGCGGGCTATCCGCCGGAAGACCTCGTGCTCAAGCCGGCCTTCCAGGCCGCCTGCCGTGCTGCCATCGAACAACTCGCGCGTGAATCGGCGTCCACGGGCCCCGCAATCGTGATCGGCACGCCATGGCTGGACGACGGCAAACTCTATAATGCCGCAGCGTTGCTTGATGCGGGACGCATTGCAGCTCTCCGATTCAAAGTCGATCTGCCGAATTACGGCGTCTTTGATGAGAAGCGCGTTTTCGCAGTCGGACCGATGCCGGGGCCCGTGAATTTCCGTGGCATTCGGCTCGGGCTGCCGATATGCGAAGACATCTGGGGCGCAGAGCCGGCCGAATGCATTGCCGAAACCGGCGGTGAAATGCTGCTGGTGCTAAACGGCTCGCCTTATCGCCGCGGTGTTGCCGATCAGCGGCTCAATGTGATCGTTCCGCGCATCAAGGAAACGGGCCTGCCGCTGATTTATGCAAATCAGGTTGGCGGCCAGGATGAGCTTGTTTTCGATGGCGCGTCGTTCGGACTCAACAGCGATTGCTCGCTCGCTTTTCAGTTGGCCTCCTACACCGAGGCGGTCGTAACGACACGTTGGCACCGAAGCGGTAACACCTGGCGCTGCGACGATGGGCCGAAGGCGCTCGCTCTCGAAGGCGACGAGGCCGATTATACTGCCTGCGTTCTGGGCCTGCGTGACTACGTCAACAAGAACGGCTTCAAAGGCGTCGTGCTGGGCTTGTCGGGCGGTGTCGATTCCGCGCTGTGCGCGACCATGGCCACCGATGCTCTAGGTGCAGAGCGGGTACGTTGCATTATGTTGCCGTACAAATATACGGCGCAGGAATCGCTCGTTGATGCCGCGGCTTGCGCGAAGGCGCTCGGAGTAGGTTACGAAATAATCCCGATCGCGCCCGCTGTCGAAGGGCTGGAGAAAACGCTGGCGCAGACGTTTGCCGGCAAGCCACGCGACGTTACCGAAGAAAATCTGCAGTCGCGTGCACGCGGCACGATCCTGATGGCGATCTCGAACAAATTCAACCTGATGGTTGTAACCACAGGCAACAAATCCGAAATGTCGGTCGGTTATGCCACGCTTTACGGCGACATGAACGGCGGCTTCAATCCGATCAAGGATCTCTACAAGCTCGAAGTGTTTCGGCTCGCACGCCTGCGCAACAGGTGGAAGCCCGACGGCGCACTGGGGCCGTCCGGCACGGTAATTCCGGAAAACATTCTGACGCGGCCACCCAGCGCCGAATTGCGGCCCGATCAGAGGGATGAAGATTCACTTCCGCCCTATGCGGTACTTGACCCCATCCTCGAGCGGCTGGTCGAGCGCGAGGAACCGATTGCGACCATCGTCGCCGCCGGTTTCGACGCTGATACCGTCAAGCGCGTGGAGCGCATGCTCAACCTTGCCGAATATAAGCGTCGGCAAGCTGCGCCCGGCGTAAAAGTGACGCTGAAGAATTTTGGCCGCGATCGGCGCTATCCGATTACGAACCGATTCCAGGACGCCGGCGTTCCGCTGCCGGCGCCGGATGTCTCGCTCGTGAGCGGCGCCCCGGTCAAGACAGAAGCGTTTGATTTCTAACCGGCATTGCAGCGCGTCTAATGCGAAGGAATAAACGGCGGACCGACAATGCGCACCTTGCGCTTGGTTGGTTCGTTCTCGTTGCCCGCCGCGGACGGCGATGCGGCGGGAGTTGTCGTTGCCGCCGCTGTTTGCGGAGCTGCTTTGATCGGCCGGCCGTTGGCGTCGCGTGGCTGCGACAGCCGCTTTGACGTTTCCTCGTTCACGACGATATCGCCACGCTGGACCGTATTGTCGCTTAGACCTTTCAGCGCGTCGTACCAGGATTGCCCGGGTCCTCGGCAACTGCACGCCGGGTTGAGTTGCTGGCGATACTGGAACGCCGTCGGCAATGCGGTATACGGCTGGCCGTTCAGAGAAACCGCCTGCTGCACGTCCTCGCCCGGATTATGATACGTGTAAAGCGAGACTTCGGCGGCTGGGCACGTACGCTGGCACGCTTTTTCATCAGCTTGAAAGTGATCCGGTGTCGTTGCAAACGAGATCGGGTAATAATAGCCGTCGCAGATGCGCACGCAGAGTGTCCGGTAGGTGTTGCCGGTTTGGGTCTGCTCACCTCCGGGACCGACGTATGGCCCCGTATTGGCCGGCGCGTTTCCGAACAAACGATCGAAGAATCCACCTTGCTGACCGGCGAGCGCAGCGGAGCGATATTGTTGACCGCATCCCTGGTTGGCGAGCGCGATCAGCAGTGATTGGCGCTGCTCAGCCCGTTGCATCGTGCCGCCTTGCAGCTGCTGAAGCTGGTTCTGCATCTGCTCCAGAGTGTTGCGCATCTGATCGATTTGCCGGTTAAGCGGTCCGCATTGCGCCGGTGGATTGGAAAAGATGGAGAAAAAGCCCGATCGCTCGCAGCCCATGCGCCGTCCTTGAGCCACCAGCCGGTCGACTTCGAATTGCTGGCGATTGACGGCATCTTCCGCGCGTTGAATTTGGCTGGCGCGCGTAGGATCGTCATTGCCGCGGTCGAGTGCGGCGAGTTGGGCTTCCATCCGCTGGCATGCCGGATTGGGCGATGGCGTTTGCGCCCACGTTGCCACCGAGGTCAGCAGCATCGTGCCGGCAATGAGAATGCCAATCTGCGGCTTCATGGCTTTCACTCTATCGCCAATCCTGCATCTACGCGAGCCTTGCCGCGTCCGTGAATGCTTTCGGAACGCAAGTTCCAGAGCACACCGCTGATAATAATCAAGGCGCCCAGTAAGACGAAGATATCCAGCGGCTCGCCATAAAACGCCCACCCAACGACGGCAATGAGCGGAATACGCATGAAATCCAGCGGCACGACCAGTGTTGCATCACCGGCACGAAACGCATTGCTGAGGCAATAATGTGACGACAGCCCGGCGACGCCGAGCCCGATCAGCGGGAGAATTTGATGCTGATTGAGCCGCAAAAATACCGTTGGATCGCTACCGAGCAAAGAAAGCGGAAGCTGGATCACCATCATCCAGAACACGATGCCGAACGTTGATTCAGTCATCGTCAGTTTCTTGGTCGTGATCATGGTAATCGCGTAGCCGAAAGCTGCGGCAAGCACGAGAAAGGCATAGGGATTGATCGTTGCAATGCCGGGCCGCAGGATGACCAATACGCCGGCGAGGCCGAGGACCACGACGCCAATTCGGCTCGGCGTCACCCGCTCGCTCAATAACCAGACCGCAAGAACAGCCGTCCACGCCGGCATCGTGAACTCGAGCGCAAACACAGTCGCCAGCGGCAACATGGTCAGGCTGTAAGCCCAGGCGAATTGGGATATGTAGTGCACGCTATTGCGCAAGACATTCAGTCCCATGCGCCGCGGACGCGTGTAAGCACGCAGGTCGGGACGAATCGCAATCAGCACAAGCAGAATTGCCAGACCAAGCCCGCTGCGGACCGTCAGCACTTCGAAAATGGTCATCCCGCTGCGGGCGAGTTCGCGGATCGAGACCGCCATGACCGAAAACGAAAGAAGTGTGCCGATCATCCAGAGGACGACGCGGGCGAGCTTGTTAAGGGACACTGGCACTATGCCGATCTGTGAGGAAAATGGTGCGCGGACCGCGAATTCTTAACAGGTGCCGCTGCTTCCGTCACTCTGCATCGGGCTGATTTTCCGGCCGCGCTTTGTCGAAGGGAGCGAGCTTCAGGCACGCGGCGTCGGCCGCGACAATTTTGGGAAAACGATCGAGCGGCACTTTCAAACGGCGGGCGTTGAACACCTGCGGGACGAGAAAAATGTCGGCAAGCGTCACTTGCGAGCCGAAGCTATAAGGGCCGGGATTGATCATTGTCTCAATGGCATTGAAGCCTTCGATCACCCAGTGGTGATACCAAGCATCGATTTCAGGCTGCTCGTGCTTGAGGTGACGCTTCAGGTATTGCAGCGACATGAGATTGTTGAGCGGGTGAATGTCGCACGCGACCGCCTGCGCGACGGCGCGCACCTTCGCCCGTTGCACAGGATCGGATGGAAGAAGCGGCGGATTGGGATGGGTCTCGTCGAGGTATTCGATGATGGCCATCGATTGCGTGAGAATTTCGCCGTTGTCGAGGGCAAGCGCCGGGACGCGCATCGCGGGGTTTACCGCACGGAATTCTGCAGTGTGCTGGCGGCCGCCATCCTTCGTCAGATGAATTGCCTCCATCTCGTATGGCAGGCCTTTGAGGTTGAGCGCGACCCGCACACGATAGGCCGCCGACGAGCGAAAGTAGGAATAGAGCTTCACGTTGTCACCTCAAGGCTTGACAGGGTGGCGCAAATCTAGCGCTCCCACTTGGGTGGGCCAAGAAGAACGGATGGCGAGTCGGCTGCCCCCCATCGAGCACAGATGGGGAAATGTGCGGCCACGGAGACGACGCCCCGCTGTTTACCGGTCGTCGCCGTGCTACTTTCCGGCCGCGAGCCGCCTTCCAGGCGGCGTAAAACCGGAGTCGGGGAGATCCGCCATGCAGCTTGAGAATCAAAATGATACGGTCGCGTTTCTTTCGCGTCTGTTCATGTCTTCGCTGTTTATTCTCTACGGTTACTTCAAGCTGACAGGCTATGCCGGCACGGTGGCCTACATGACCAAATTGGGATTGCCTTCGTTTTTTGCAGCGCTCGCCGTCATCATCGAGCTCGGAGGCGGAATCCTGATTCTGCTCGGATATCAAACGCGCCTGGTGTCCTATGGACTCGCAATCTACGTGATCATCGCTTCGTTCATCGCGCATCGTCATTTTGCCGATCCGGGCCAGCTTTCAAATTTCATGAAAAACATGGCGATCGTCGGCGGCTTCCTCGCAATGGCGGCGAGCGGCGGCGGCGCGCTCTCGCTGGATGGACGCAAGCAGTAAGTCGTCGGCACCAAAGAAAACGCCCGGCTTGGCCGGGCGTTTTTCAATTCGGCGCACCGCGGTTGCGCTTAGCGCGTGCAAACGATGGCGACCAGATCGTTGCATGTGCCGCCTAGGCAGGTTCGTTGCTGATCTTGCGGAATCGCGCCGGTGATGTCTCCGCGCTCGACTTTATGGAACGATGCGGCCTGCGCGTAGTCGCGCGCATGGCAATAAGCGGAAGCGACCAACATCCCGCACTTGGCGCCGGTGGAAAGACAGCGGTCGACCCCGTAGCTGTCGGCGTTGCTCGAAATGATAAACATGCGCTGTTCGGCTGCGCGGCCGGCGCCAAGCGATCCGGCGAAAGCCAGCAAGATGGCAGCGATGCTGATGAGAAGGGTACGCATAAGATAGACGCTCAACGCCCGAAGGTGCCATACGACACCCGCCGCAAAATGCGAAGAAATTCCTTAAGGGTTGTTTAACTGCATCGACCCTCAGCCTGTCCTCCTAATCCGCAAGCGGCCGGAGCGGTTCCTTTGCGCCGGTATTTTCCTTGTGGCGCAAGGCCGCTCTTGACGGCCGGCGCGCAAACTGCGCATTCTCCGGCGCAATGAACGGCCTTAACCATATCTGCGGCATTTGCCGCGAGATTATTAGCTAGCGTCCAACGCTGGCTGCGGCCGCCTTTTCTCAGACTTTGAGCAAATGGACGCCCGGCCAGCGGAGGCCCAGGGTATCCGATGGAACTGCGGCTCTACGATACGCTGACGCGTGAGAAGCGGGTGTTCGCCCCGATCGATCCCGCGCGCGTGCGCATGTATGTCTGCGGGCCGACCGTCTATGACTTTGCCCACATCGGCAATGCGCGGCCGGTGATCGTGTTCGATGTGCTGTTTCGCCTGCTGCGCCATATCTACGGGCCGGAGCATGTCGTTTACGTACGCAACGTCACCGACGTGGACGACAAGATCAACGCCCGCGCGGCCGAGCGCGGTATTTCGATCCGTGAGCTGACGGAAGAAACGTACAAGAATTTTTCGCAAGACATCGCCGCGCTCGGTTGCCTGCCGCCGACGATCGAGCCGCGCGCAACCGAGCACATTGCTGAGATGAAAGTTTTGATCGAGCGGCTGGTGCAAGCCGGCCATGCTTACGTCGCGGAAGATAACGTGCTCTTTCATGTGCCGTCGATGCCGGACTATGGGCAGCTATCCAGGCGTCCGCTCGACGAGATGATTGCCGGCGCGCGGGTCGAGGTCGCGCCCTACAAGAAAGATCCGCAGGATTTCATTTTGTGGAAGCCGTCGAAAGAGGGCGAGCCGTCATGGCCGAGTCCATGCGGTATCAAGACGCCCGGAAGGCCAGGCTGGCACATCGAATGCTCTGCGATGTCATGGAAGCATCTTGGTGAGACATTCGACATTCACGGCGGCGGCATCGATCTTGTGTTTCCGCACCACGAAAACGAGATCGCGCAATCGCGCTGCGCCTTCCATACGCCGGTGATGGCGAACTACTGGATGCACAACGGCTTCCTGCAGGTTGAGGGCGAGAAGATGTCGAAGAGCCTCGGCAACTTCGTAACCATTCATGACTTGCTCAAGGATTGGCCCGGTGAGGTTATCCGCTTCACGATGTTGCAGACGCATTACCGCCAGCCAATCAACTGGACCTTGGCCGGTTTGCGCGAAGGGCAACGAGTGCTGGATCATTGGTATGATCTTACGGCTGATGCGGCTGCCGGATATTTGTGCGCCGACGCTCTAGACGCGTTAGCCGACGATCTCAACACGCCGAAAGCATTCGCGGCGCTGCACGAATTGCGCGGCGAAGCGGTCAAAGGCGCGAAGGCTGCGGCAGCCTGCCTCAAGGCGAGCGCGCAAATGATCGGATTGTTGCAACAATCGTCTTCGGAATGGGCTTCGTTTCGTCCGACATCGATCAAGATCGACGATGCGCACATCAAGAAATCGATCGAGGCCCGCAATGCTGCTCGCAAGGCGAGAAACTTCAAGGAAGCTGATCGCATCCGCGACGAGCTCGCGAAAATGGGCGTCGTGCTGAAGGACTCAAAAGACGGCACCACCTGGGAGATCGCGCGATGAGCGCGACCGCGCATCCGAGGCTCGCCTTGCGGCCGTTGCTGCCGGCAGACGTGCCGGTGCTGGCGGAAATCTTCCGTGCCAGCATCGCCGAATTGGCAAGCGACGATTACAGCGAGGCGCAGCAGGAAGCCTGGGCGTCCGCGGCCGATGACGAAAAGCAGTTCGGGGCGAAGCTCGCGAAGCGACTGACGCTCATCGCCACCCTCAACGGTTCGCCGGTCGGCTTCATCGCGCTCGAGGAGCCCGACAAGATCGACATGCTTTACGTGCATCCGGCCGCAACAGGGCAGGGCGTAGCCACGATGCTGACCGATGCAATCGAGAAACTCGCGGCGGCGCGCGGCGCCACGAAACTCAGCGCGGATGCCAGCGACAACGCACGCGGCTTTTTCGAAAAGCGCAGCTATACCGCGCAGCAACGCAACTCGGTTTCGCTGGGCGGCGAATGGCTCGCCAGCACGACCATGCAGAAGCAGCTTGTGAAATCATGAAAGAGCGCTTGTACCTCTTCGATACAACCTTGCGCGACGGCGCGCAGACAAACGGCGTCGACTTCACGCTGGCCGACAAGATCAAGATTGCCGGCATGCTCGCCGATCTCGGCATCGACTATGTCGAGGGTGGCTATCCCGGCGCCAATCCGGCCGACACGGAATTGTTCGGCAAGGATCGTAATTTCCACACGACTTTCACTGCTTTCGGCATGACGCGTCGTCCCGGCCGCTCGGCCTCGAACGATCCGGGGCTTGCCGCACTGCTAGAAGCAAAGGCCGACGCGATCTGTTTTGTCGCGAAGTCCTGGGACTACCACGTGAAGGTCGCGCTCGAAACCACGGGCGAAGAAAATATCGCATCGATCCGCGACAGCGTGCGCGCAGCCAAGGCGAAGGGCAGGGAAGTGCTGCTGGACTGCGAGCATTTTTTCGACGGTTACAAAGCCAATCCGGCTTACGCGCTCGCGTGTGCCAAGGCAGCTTACGAGGAGGGCGCGCGCTGGGTCGTGTTGTGCGACACGAATGGTGGCACGCTGCCGCACGAGGTTGAACGAATCGTCGGCGAGGTTTGCAAGGTCATTCCAGGCGATCATGTGGCGATCCACGCGCATAACGATACCGAGCAGGCGGTGGCGAATTCGTTCGCCGCGGTGCGCGCCGGCGCGCGGCAAATCCAGGGCACGCTCAACGGATTGGGCGAGCGCTGCGGCAATGCCAATCTCGTGTCGATCATCCCGACACTCAAGCTCAAGCCCGAATTCGCCGAGCGCTTCGAGATCGGCATCTCCGACGCCAAGATGAAAAATCTTGCGCACGTCTCGCACGCGCTTGACGAATTGCTCAATCGCGCGCCGGATCGCCACGCGCCTTACGTCGGCGAAAGCGCTTTCGTCACCAAGGCCGGCATCCACGCATCCGCGATCATGAAGGATCCGGCGACCTACGAGCACGTCGCGCCAGAAACAGTGGGGAACAGGCGGCAGTTGCTGGTCTCGGACCAGGCCGGCAGGTCAAATGTGCTGGCGGAGCTCGAGCGTATCGGGATCGAGGCCGATAAGGACGATCCGCGCGTCTCGCGGCTGCTCGCGATCCTGAAAGAGCGCGAAGCGATGGGATACGCCTACGAGGCGGCGGACGCTTCCTTCGAGCTCTTGGCACGGCGCACGTTCGGCACGGTGCCGGACTATTTCGACGTGACGCAGTTCGATGTGAACGTCGAGCAGCGCACGAATGCGAAAGGCCAGCGCGTGACGGTCACGATGGCGGTCATCAAGGTGAAGGTCGGGGATGAGAGCATGATTTCGGCCGCCGAGGGCAACGGGCCGGTCAACGCGCTTGACGTCGCCTTGCGCAAGGACCTGGGAAAGTATCAAAAGTACATTGATGATTTGAAACTCACGGACTATCGCGTTCGCATCCTCAACAGCGGTACGGAAGCCGTTACGCGCGTGCTGATCGAGAGTGAAGACGCGAGTGGGCAGCATTGGACGACCGTCGGCGTTTCATCCAACATCATCGACGCATCGTTTCAGGCGCTGATGGATTCGATCGTCTACAAGCTGGTGAAATCCGGCGCGCCGGCGTAATTGGACTTGGCAGGCGCCAAAACATCCTCGTCACTCCGGACGCCGCGAAGCGGCGATCCGGAATGCAAAGATACCAAAGTGGTCAATGGAGCTGGATTCCGTGTTCGCGCTTTCAGCGCGCCTCGGAATGACGGGAAATTCTCCGTGCCTGGCTAAAGCTGGCCAACGCCTGCCGTCTTTAGCGCCTTTTCATCTGGCGATTGTTTGGCAGCGGCCTCGAGCTTCGGCAAAATATCCTCAACGGTACCGGCGACCAGCAGATTGAACTCCAGACCGTTGCGGATGAACTCGAGGTTCTTCATGTGATCGAACAGCGCGCACAGCGGATTCCAGAATCCTTTTATGTTGGCGATCAAAATCGGTTTCCTGTGCCGCCCAAGCTGGGCCCAGGTCAGTTGTTCGACCAATTCCTCCAGCGTGCCGACGCCGCCAGGCAAAGCGACAAAGGCATCCGCCAGCTCGAACATCTGTTGCTTGCGTTCGTGCAGGTTGCGCGTGACGATGAGCTTGTTGCCCTCACGCATCGCATGCTCGCGCTGAATGAGAAATTCCGGGATAACGCCGGTGACTTCGCCCCCGTGCTCCAATGCCGATTTAGCCACCGCGCCCATGATGCCGGCGGAGCCGCCACCGAATACCAACCCGACGTGGTTCTCGGCGAGGATTTTGCCGAAGGCGCGGGCGGCTGCGACGAACGCTGGATCGCTCCCTGGCCCCGACCCGCAATAGACGCAAACGCGATTAATTTTGCTCATATAACGTGATGTGCATACGGGATGCGGCGAGGTCAAGGCAGCCGTCTAAATTTGCCGTTGAATTAGAGGGTTAAGGCCCGCCCGGCAGGTGATTACTGCGCGGAAAGCGCCTATATGAGCCGCAATGGCGCCGGTCTGGCGCGTCCACGGACAATTGATGACGGACCACCAGCACAGACATCGAGCCGACACCACCCCCGTTTCGGCCGACCGCGGCGCGTTATTGGCGACGCTCTTTCACCTTTGGCCTTACATCTGGCCGTCCGAGCGACGCGATCTCAAATGGCGTGTGCTCGGCACGCTCGTGCTGTTGCTCGCCGCCAAGCTCGCGACCATTGCCGTGCCTTTTACCTTCAAGTGGGCAACGGACGCGCTTGCCGGGCAAGGCAGTGCGCCGGTTGCGGCGTCCGATTGGCGGGTGTGGGTGGTCGCCAGCCCGATTGCGATGACGGTCGCGTATGGCGGCATGCGCATCCTGATGGCGGTACTGACGCAGTTGCGCGACGGATTGTTTGCGAAGGTCGCGATGTATGCGGTGCGGCGCATCGCCTATCGCACGTTTGTGCACATGCACGAGCTGTCGCTACGCTTCCACCTCGAACGCAAGACCGGCGGCTTGACGCGCGTGCTTGAGCGCGGCCGCAACGCGATCGAAACGATCGTGCGTATGGTCATCGTGCAGCTCGTGCCGACGATCGTGGAGTTTTCGCTCATTGTCGTCGTACTGGTCTGGCATTTCGACTGGCGCTATGTCGGCATCATCGTAGCGACGGTCGCGCTTTACATGATGTACACCTATCACGCCACCGAGTGGCGCATTGCGATCCGGCGCAAGATGAACGACAGCGATACCGACGCAAACGTGAAGGCGATCGATTCGCTGCTGAATTACGAGACGGTGAAATATTTCAGCGCTGAGGAGCGTGAAGCGAGGCGTTATGACCAGTCGATGGCGCGCTATGAGGATGCCAGCGTGCAGGCCTACACGTCGCTTGCAGTGCTGAACGCAGGCCAGGCCATCATCTTCACCGTTGGTCTTGCATCGGCCATGGTGCTTTGCGCCTTCGGCATTCAGCGCGGCGCCAATACGGTCGGCGATTTCGTGCTGATCAACGCGATGATGATCCAGCTCTACCAGCCGCTTAATTTCATGGGCATGGTTTATCGCGAGATCAAGCAGGCCGTGACGGATATTGAAATCATGTTTGCGCTTCTGAGCCGCCGTCCGGAAGTCGTCGACAAGCCGGGCGCGAAGCCGCTGCGCGTCACTCGCGGCACAATTCGCTTCGAGAATGTCGCCTTTGCCTACGAGCCGGACCGGCCCATTTTGAAAAATCTGAGCTTCGAGGTGCCCGCCGGCAAAACCGTCGCGGTTGTCGGCCCGTCCGGCGCCGGCAAATCGACCTTGTCGCGCCTGATCTATCGCTTTTACGATCTCTCCGGCGGCCGTATTCTCATCGACGACCAGGACATCAGCATGGTGACGCAGAAATCGCTGCGCGCGGCGATCGGCATGGTGCCGCAGGATACCGTGCTTTTCAACGACACGATCCGCTACAACATACGGTACGGCCGCTGGGAAGCGACCGATGAGGAAGTCGAAGAAGCCGCGCGCCTTGCGCAGATCGACGAGTTCATCCGCATGTCGCCGAAAGGGTACGACACGGAAGTAGGCGAGCGCGGGCTGAAGCTTTCGGGCGGCGAGAAGCAGCGGGTCGCGATCGCACGCACGATCCTGAAAGCTCCCCCGATCCTCCTGCTGGATGAGGCGACGTCGGCACTCGACAGCCATACCGAAAAAGAAATCCAGGATGCGCTCGAGCGCGTATCTGCAAATCGCACGACGCTCGTCATCGCGCACCGCTTGTCCACGATCGTCGGTGCGGATGAGATCATCGTGCTCGACCAGGGCGAGATCGTGGAGCGCGGCACGCATTACGGATTGCTGGCCCGCAACGGCCTTTACGCCAGCATGTGGAATCGCCAGCGCGAAGCGGAGGAGGCGCGCGAGAAGCTTGCGCTCGCCGGTGAAGAGCAGGGCGCGCCCAACCGCAATCCGCCGCCGGTCGAGGATGAAATCCTGGCAGCCGCTCCGCTGCGGCCGCTGGAGGCTGATGCCGCGGAATAAGGCCGATGGGGTGGGGATTGTCTTTTAGCAGCACGTTTGGGCACCCTCCGCAAATGCAAGGGGAGAGGCGGCGCGAGTCGCGACACTAACGATGTCGATCGTCAATTCCGTCCGTTCGCAACTGGTGCCGATTACGCCGGAGGGTTATCCCTTCATCGGCGCTTTCGCGCTCGTGAGCTTGATCCTGTTCTGGCTGTGGCCGCCGCTCGGCTGGATCGGCACGATCGCCACTGCGTGGTGCGCTTATTTTTTCCGCGATCCGCCGCGCGTCACGCCCGTTGCCGAAGGGCTCGTTGTCTCGCCCGCCGACGGACGCGTAAGTCAGATTAGCGCGGTGCCCCCGCCGCGTGAGCTCGCACTCGGCGACACGCCGATGTTGCGCGTTTCCATTTTCATGAGCGTCTTCGATTGCCACGTAAACCGCAGCCCGGTCGCAGGGCGAGTAGAGCGCATCGTTTACCGGCCCGGAAAATTCGTCAGCGCCGATCTCGACAAGGCAAGCGAGGATAATGAGCGCAACGCGATCGTCATGACGACGGCGGGTGTGCGCGTTGCGGTGGTGCAGATCGCGGGGCTCGTCGCAAGGCGCATCGTCAGCTTTGTCCGCGAAGGACAGGAACTGGCCGCCGGCGAGCGCTTCGGAATGATCCGCTTCGGGTCGCGGCTCGACGTCTATTTGCCGCCAGGGGCGACCGTTCTCGTGGCGGTCGGGCAAACTGCGGTTGCCGGCGAAACCGTGCTTGCCGATTTGAGCAGTTCCGAGAGGGCGCGTGCGTTCCGTCTCGGTTAACGCGATCCTGCGTAGGCGATTGGGCCGTTAACGACGGCATCGAATTGGCCGGCGCGCCGTGGCACGGCCTTGCCCGGAAGCGTATATTGGCGGCCATGGTATTTCCGCCTTTTGACCCGACCCAGGCTGAAAGACGCCGCCGATTCCGTTCGATTCCGGTTCGCACCTTGCTGCCGAACCTGATCACGCTGCTCGCTCTGTGCGCGGGGCTCACGGCAATACGTCTGTCGGTCGAAGGCAATCTCGAGCTGGCGCTCGCGGCGATCGTTTTTGCAGCCCTGCTGGATGGCATCGATGGACGCGTGGCCCGGATGCTCAAGGGCACATCGAAATTCGGTGCGGAACTCGACAGCCTGGCTGATTTCGTCAATTTCGGCGTGACACCGGCGCTGGTGCTCTACTTCTGGGGCTTACACGACCTGAAATCGGCGGGCTGGATCGCTGCGCTCGTATTCGCGATTTGCGCGGGCCTGAGGCTGGCCCGTTTCAATGTGATGATCGACGACCCGAACCGGCCGGCCTGGGCCGCGAACTTTTTCACCGGCATTCCGGCGCCGGCGGGCGCGATCACGGTGCTGCTGCCAATCTATCTGTCGTTTCTCGGCGCGCCGCATGGGATCGTCGTTGTATGGATCACGTTCGTTTACACGCTCGTTATCGCGCTTCTGATGGTTTCGCGCTTGCCGGTATTTTCGGGCAAGCGCGTCGGCAAGCGCGTGCCGCCGGAAATGGTGCTGCCGGTGTTCGTGCTGGTGGTGCTGTTTTTTGCGTTATTGATCAGCTATCCGTGGATCGTGCTGACGATCGGCACGGTCGCTTATCGTGTGTGCTTGCCGATCGGTTTCATGTCGTACCGCAAATATGAGCGGCAGGCGGCGGCTCATTCGGGAGCGGGTTCGCAGCCGATTGGATTCGTAGCGGCATCCGACGATCCGGATGACGACGAGCGTCCGGTGCGCCTAAACTGAATTCCGGTACGCCGCTCTCAATGAGTGCCCAACGGATAGCCGGGCATCAACTCGTACGGGTGTTTCCATCCCGGCAGGGCTTTGACGCGCTCGCACCACGCAGCGACCGCCGGGTACTCTTTGGCGATGTCGAAGCCGAACTCGTCAGCCGGGTAGTACATGTAACCTGCAAGCGAAATGTCTGCGATGGTCGGCCGTTCGCCGAGCAGAAATTTGCGTGACGACAGCCGTTTGTCGACGATTGCTAAATTGCCGTCGATGCGAGCCTTGAGGAAGGCGAGCACGGCGGGATCGCCTTTTTGTTTGGAAAGCGTGCGCAGGAAGCGGAAGGGCCCGAGGAAGCCGTTGACCTTCTGATTATCGAAGATAATCCAACGGAGTGCCTCCAGTTCTTCGTCTTCTCCTTGCGGTTTGAATTTGCCTGAACGATTAGCCAGGTAGGTAAGGATCACGCCGGATTGCGTCAGTTTCTTATCGCCATGCACGAGCACGGGCGCTTCGCCCATCTCGTTGACGTTGTCGCGATAGTCCGGCGTCCGCTGCACCATTGAGCCAAAGAAATCGACCCAGATCGGCTCCCAGTTTGCCCCGATCAGGTTGAGCATGAGCGCGGCCCGGTAGCAGTTACCGGATTGTGCGAAACAATAAAGTTGGTATTCGGCCATGGTGTTCTGCCAATTTGTTCGGAGTTGAATTCAACGGCTGAGTGTCACGGGCGTGCCGGTTACCGACGTGCCCTGGAATTGTCCGTTCGCAAACGCAAGATTTGCGAGCGGCTCGTTCCTGTGGTCCTTGATGACCAGCGTGCCATTCTCGATTGCCCAGTGCCGGCTGGTGAAGAAGTTGCCGGGACAGCCGCCTTCGGGCGCAATCGATCCTTCCTGTGCGCCCGCGGCGCCGCCAAACCGCATACCGCAGGGTTTGACGCCGGGCTCGGCAAGCAGCCAGCGGCCGGTCATGGCTATCTTTGGCGCGGGCGGTGCAGGCGATGCAGCTTTGCCAAAAAGGGAAGGCTGCTCGCCGGCGCAGCCGGCAAGCAACAGCACGCACAGCACCGTGGGGGCGCAGGGAACCGTTCGCATCGTTCGCGCGATTACTTCATCGTGGGAATGACGAACTCGGCGCCTTCCTTTGTGCCGGACGGCCACCGCGAGGTTACTGTCTTGGTTTTGGTATAGAAACGGATCGAGTCCGGGCCGTGTTGATTAAGGTCGCCGAACCCTGAACGCTTCCAGCCGCCGAAGGTGTGGTAGGAGAGCGGCACCGGAATTGCGAAGTTCACGCCGACCATTCCGACGTTGACGCGCGCCGTGAAGTCGCGCGCCGTGTCTCCATCGCGGGTAAAGATCGCAACGCCATTGCCGTATTCATGCTCCGAGGGAAGGCGTATCGCCTCTTCGTAATCCTTCGCGCGCACAACCGAGAGAACAGGCCCGAAAATTTCTTCCTTGTAGATCTTCATATGCGGCTTCACATGGTCGAACAGACATCCGCCGATGAAATTGCCGTTCTCGTAGCCTTGCAGCTTGAAATCGCGGCCGTCGACCAGAAGCTCGGCCCCTTCTTTGACTCCGGTGTCAACGTAATCCCTGACTTTGTTCAGCAGCGCGCGGGTAACCAGCGGTCCGTAATCGGCCTGGGTATCCGTGGAGGGTCCGATCTTCAGGCTTTCAACGCGCGGGATCAATTTCTTGACCAGAATATCGGCGGTCTTTTCACCCACCGGCACCGCGACTGAAACTGCCATGCAGCGCTCGCCTGCGGAGCCGTATCCGGCGCCGATGAGCGCATCGACCGCCTGATCCATATCCGCGTCCGGCATCACCACCATATGATTCTTCGCGCCGCCGAAGCATTGCACGCGTTTGCCGTGGGCGGCGGCAGTCGCATAGATGTAATGGGCGATGTCGGAGGAGCCGACGAATCCGACCGCCTTGATGCGCGCGTCGGTAAGCAGCGTATCGACCGCTTCCTTGTCGCCGTTGACGACATTGAGAATGCCTTCCGGCAGGCCGGCTTCAATGAAGAGCTGTGCCAGCCGCATCGGGACGCTCGGATCGCGTTCCGACGGCTTGAGGATGAACGCATTACCGCATGCAATAGCGGGCGCGCATTTCCAGAGCGGGATCATCGCGGGAAAATTAAACGGCGTAATTCCCGCAACAACCCCGAGCGGCTGACGCATCGAGTAAAGGTCCGTGCCGGTGCCGGCGCTTTCGCTGTATTCACCTTTCATCAAGTGTGGGATGCCGCAGGCAAATTCCACGACTTCGAGGCCGCGCTGAATGTCGCCTTTCGAATCGGCAAACGTCTTGCCGTGCTCGGAAGACAGCAAGCGGGCGAGGTCGTCGAATTCGCGATGCACGAGGTCCAGGAATTTGAACATGACGCGCGCGCGGCGCTGCGGATTGGTGGCCGCCCACTTCGGCTGCGCGGCCTCCGCATTGGCGATGGCCTTCTCGACCTCGGCCTTGGCGGCGAGGGCGACCTTGGCCTGTACCTCGCCGGTATTCGGATTGAAAACGTCACCGAACCGCCCGGAGGACCCCTTCACCTCTTTACCGCCGATGAAATGGCCGATCTCACGCATCTTATGTCCTCCGATTGCAGCAGTGTTTTTGAAAGGGAAAAACGGGCTTGGCGGCCCGTTGGGTCGATTTTTGCAGCTTTTTACCGGCAGGTCACGGGCTTCCGGCGAGGACCGGGCGGTTTTTTGTTCACGATCGGTTAGCCTTTACCGCCTCTTAACAGCGCCAGTCTAGGGTCGGGTTCGGCCGGTATTCGGAGCGGGATACCGGCCGCGTTGAGGCGTCGTTTGGGGTAATTTATGGACATCGCGACCGGCCTGGGTTTGTTTTGCGGTGTCGCCGTCGTCAGTCTCGTTATTCTGATGGGCGGCGATCTTCAGATGTTCGTCAGCGAACACGCCTTCATCGTCATTTTCGGCGGTTCGTTTGCGGCCACGTTGATTCGCTTTCCGCTGTCTTCGATTTTCCATGGCCTCCCGCTCGGCGCCAAGTTCGCGTTCACAATGCGCCGCATGAGCCAGCGCGAGCTCGTGGAAGAACTGGCGGGCCTTGCCGAGATCGCACGCAAATCAGGGCCGATGGGGCTGGAAAAGGTCGAAATCGAGGACCCATACCTTGCCAAAGGGGTCCGCTATGTTGCGGACGGCTATGATGGCAGCTTCATCCGCGACAACCTCGAGCGCGATCGCGACAACTTTCTCACGCATCTCGATGAAGGGCAAAAAATTTACCGCGCGGTCGGCGATTGCGCGCCCGCTTTCGGCATGATCGGGACCTTGATCGGCATGGTCCAGATGTTTGCGAACATGACCGACCCTTCCAAGCTCGGGCCCTACATGGCGAGCGCACTGCTCGCGACGTTCTATGGTGCAGCCCTTGCGAATATTTTCTGCCTGCCGATCGCAGACAAGCTGCATCTCAAGCTTGTTGATGAGGAGATCAATCGCACTCTCATCATCGACGGAATTCTGATGATCCGCGAGGCGAAAAGCCCGACTCTTGTTCGCGAAATGCTGCTGGCTTACCTGCCGGAAAAGCATCGCCATAGCGAGGAAGACAAGGAAGAGGCGGAGCCTGTGTCGGCGCCTGCTTAAGTGGACGGCGTTCAGGAGTAGCGTTCAATGGCAAGGCGCAAGGAAGCGGCTCACGGCGGTCACGGCTGGTTCGTTACCTTTGCCGACCTGATGGGGTTGCTGGTCAGCTTTTTTGTGATGCTGGTCGCGTTCTCGACGCAGGATCAGCAGAAGCTGCAGGTCGTCGCCGGGTCGATGCGCGAAGCATTCGGTGTGCAGGACCGCGTCCGCTATTCCGGAATCATCGAGGTGCTTGGCCTTCCGACGCGGCCCAAGCTGAAGAACGCAGCCAACATTCCGCCGGAGGAAGCTTCCGCAACGCCGTCTCCGGACGAAAACGATCACAACCGCACGTATGGTGCGCGGATCAAAGCAGACAGCAAATTTTCGCTCGCCGCTGCCTCATTGCGGCAAGCCCTGCAGCAGATGCCGGACATCACGGAACTTTCAAAACACATCATGGTCGAAGAAACGAAGCAGGGTCTCAATATCGAGCTGGTCGACCAGGATGGCCGTTCCATGTTTGCGGAAGGCTCAAAGGTGCCGAACGAGCGCACGCGCAAGATCATCCAGCGGATCGCGCCGGCGTTGAAGGCAATGCCCTATCGCATTTCGATTGTCGGTCACACCGCTTCGCTCAGCGTGCCGCCGAAACCCGGCTACGGACCGTGGGAGCTTTCGGCCGACCGCGCCAATGCGGTGCGCGAGATCCTGGCGGCGCAGGGGGTTCCCTCAGGTCACTTCTACATGGTGGCCGGGAAGGCTGACACCGAGCCGCTGTTCCCCGACGATCCGTCCATGGCACCCAACCGCCGTGTGACCATTACCCTCATGCGCGAGGACCCGCCGCTGCCGGCAGGCTTTAAACCCTGAAAAAGCGGTCCGGGCCGACGCGCTCGAAGACGGATAAATGCGCGGTGTTCTCGCGTTAACGCCGGTGATATAAGCCCGGCCCATCGACGCTTCTGGTACCAATCTCGATGTCTCAATGACCGATGGCGCAAATGGAACGGTAGCTGCGACGGAGCTAGCCGTCGAGCAGCAACCGGAGCCTCCGAGTTTTCTGGCGCTTGCCCTGGGCAGCGTCGGCGTGGTGTACGGCGACATCGGTACAAGCCCGCTCTATGCCTTTCGCGAGGCGGCCAGAGCCACAACGATCAATGGCATCGTAACCCGCGAGACGGTACTTGGCGTGCTGTCGCTCATCCTGTGGGCGCTCATCATCACGGTGACACTCAAATACGTGCTGATCTTGTTGCGCGCTGACAACAAGGGCGAAGGCGGCACGCTTTCGCTGACGGCCCTGGCGGGCCGAGCGCTGGGGCGGCGGACCGCTTTCGTGTTCATCCTTGGTGTAATCGGCGCGTCGATGTTCCTGGGCGACTCGGTGATCACGCCCGCCATTTCGGTTTTGTCCGCCGTCGAAGGGCTTGATCTCGCCAGCCCTGGATTCAGCGGCTACGTCGCGCCGCTGGCTGTCCTCATTCTCGTTGCGTTATTTGCCGCACAGAGTCGGGGCACAGCGAAAGTTGCAGCGCTGTTCGGGCCGATCATGGTGATCTGGTTTCTGTCGATTGGGGTCGCCGGCATCCTTCATCTGCGCGATGATCCGCACGTGCTGGCCGCAATCAATCCGCTTTACGGGATTTTGTTTCTTTATCATCACGGAGAAATAGGGCTGGTGACTCTCGGCGGCGTCTTCCTGTGCGTCACCGGCGCGGAGGCGCTTTATGCCGACCTCGGGCATTTCGGGCGCAAACCCATTCAGGTTGCCTGGCTTTGTCTTGTACTTCCGTCATTGCTGTTGAACTACTTCGGGCAGGGGGCGAAGCTGCTGGCCGATCCATCGGCCATTCAAAATCCGTTCTATCGGCTGGTGCCGGAGCCTTTGCTGCTGCCGATGATCGTGTTGGCGACGGTGGCGACGATCATCGCAAGTCAGGCTGTAATCACCGGTGCCTATTCGCTGGTTCACCAGGCGATCCGGCTCGGCATGTTGCCACGGTTGGCCATCCTGCACACGTCTGCATCGCACGTCGGCCAGATTTACATTCCGCGCGTGACCGTGTGGCTGCTCATTGGCGTGCTTTTGCTGGTCGCGCTGTTTCACACGTCGAGCGCTCTGGCGTCCGCCTACGGTATCGCCGTTGCGACGACAATGGTGGTGGATGGATTATTGACCTTCATTGTGATCTGGAAGTTGTGGCGCTGGAAGCTCTGGCAGACCGCGTTGCTGATCGCTCCGCTTGTGGTCGTGGATCTGACGTTCTTTTCCGCCAACTTTCTGAAGCTGTTCGAGGGTGCGTGGGCGCCGATCCTGTTCGGCGGTTCGATGGTCCTGCTGATTTTGACCTGGCGGCGCGGGACGCGCATCCTCTTCGACAAGACGCGCCGTACTGAAGTGCCGCTTGATACGCTGTTCCGGAATCTGGAGAAGAAGCCGCCTCACATTGTGCCGGGCACGGCGGTATTTCTGACCAGCGATCCGGAATTCACGCCGACGGCGCTTCTGCACAACCTGAAGCACAACAAGGTACTGCACGAGCAGAACGTGATCCTCACGATCGTCACGGCGGATACGCCACGCGTTGCGGAAGACGAGAGGGTGCAGATCACGCCGCTATCGAAACACTTCAGTCGCGTCGCGTTGAAGTTCGGATATATGGAGGCGCCGAATGTGCCGAAGGCGCTGGCCATCGCCCGCAAGCACGGCCTCACCTTCGATATCATGTCGACATCATTCTTCCTGTCGCGGCGCGCGCTCAAGCCGGCGGCAAAATCCGCCATGCCCCGCTGGCAGGATCGCCTTTTTATTGCGCTCGCGCGCTCGGCAAGCGACGCCACCGACTTCTTTCAGATACCGACCGGACGCGTGGTGGAGGTCGGAACGCAAGTTACCGTTTAGGCTTACGCGCAATCCGGGTCGTTGAGATCGGCATGCAGGTGACGATTTGATAGGAAACGCGTCCAAATAAAGCCCGTGCGCGCGGCAATGATTCCGGGTAAGAACGGGCATCCGGGAATGGAGTTCCGAGTCATGGCCGAAGGCATGGAGCGTGCCGATGAAGTGCGCAATCTGACGCCGGAAGAGGTGGCGCGCGGCCTCACCGAGGGACGCATGATCCTTGTGGACGTTCGTGAGCCGAACGAAACGTCTGTAGAGCGTTATCCGGATGCTGTCATCGTGCCGCTCTCGGCGTTCGACCCCGCGCAAATTCCCAATCCGGCCGGCAAGCAGGTGGTGTTCGCCTGCCGGTCAGGCCGCCGATCCGTGACGGCGTCGCTTGCGGCGCAGGACCAGGGCTATCCGTATAATTGTCATCTCGCCGGCGGCATGATTGCCTGGAAAGCGGCGGGACTACCCACCCGAAGCGGAAGCTAACCGGCGCGCGCCGGAACGCCTGCCATGAATTTGCGAACGCGGATTCTCTGCTTTGCCGTTTTCTGCGTCGCAGCCGCCGGCATCATTGTGTCGACCGGCGCTCAGTCAAAGCCCGAGCGTGTCGTCAATGTTTACAACTGGTCGGATTATATCGATCCTGAAACCCTCGTGGCCTTCACGAAGCAAACGGGCATCAGGGTTCAGTATGACACGTTTGATTCAAACGAGACCCTTGAGACCAAACTGCTCGCAGGAAAATCCGGTTACGATGTGGTGGTACCGACGGCCTATTTCCTCCAGCGGCAGATCAAGGCCGGCGTGTTCCTCAAGCTTGATAAGAGCAAGTTGCCCAATCTGGTGAACGTCTGGCCGGAAATCGCGCAACGCCTCGCATTCTACGATCCCGGCAATCAGTACGCCGTCAACTACATGTGGGGCACGACCGGCATCGGTTACAACGTGAAGGCGGTTCACGAGCGGCTTGGGCCGGACGCCAGGATCGACAGCTGGGATGCGGTGTTCAAGCCGGAGATCATCGCGAAGTTCAAGGACTGCGGCGTCTACATGCTGGACTCATCGGACGACATGATGCCGGCCGCATTGCACCAGCTTGGCCTCGATCCGAATTCGACCAGGCCGGACGACCTTCAGAAGGCCGCCGATCTGCTGATGCAGGTTCGTCCCTACGTGCGCAAATTCCACTCGTCGGAATATATCAACGCGCTCGCGAGCGGCGAGATTTGTCTTGCCGTCGGCTGGTCCGGCGATATCAAGCAGGCGCAGAAACGCGCCGCGGAAGCCAAGAACGGTGTCGAGATCAGGTATGTGATTCCGAAAGAGGGGACGCAGATGTGGTTCGACAATCTTGCGATTCCCAACGATGCGCCTCATGTCGAAGAGGCCTATGCGTTCATCAATTTCCTGCTCAAGCCGGAAGTTGCCGCGAGAAACAGCAACATGATCGCTTATGCCAACGGCAATCTGGCCAGCCAGAAATACATGTCAAAGGCGGTTCTCGACGATCCGGGCGTGTACCCAGGCCCCGAATTGATGAAAAAGCTCTATACGATCAACGCGCGCGATGCGCGGACGCAACGCATCATCAATCGGCTATGGACGCGGATCAAGACCGGCCGCTGAATGCCATGCTTTAATCCCGCCAGCGGCGGTGCTGCCATAGCCACTGTTCGGGATATTCGCGAATCCAGCCTTCGATGATCGACATCACGATCTGGGTCGTGCCGGCAATATCGATTTTCCCGGCGGCATCGCGCGCGGGCGTGATCGCTTCCGTCAACTCGGCACGAAAACGATTGCCTGCAAGACGAACGATGCGCGCGCCGTGGATCGGGCAGTCGAAATGCCGGGCGAGCCGCGCCAGCAGCGGGTTGGCGGGGGTGCGCCGGCCGAAGAAAGTGACCTCAACGCCGCGGCCATAAAACTGATCGACCAGCATGCCGACATGGGCGCCACGTTCGAGTGCCTCGGCGAGTTTTACCGGGGCATCGAGACTCGTCGCGATCAGCGTGCCCATGATCGCGCTGCGTGTATCGGTCACCCACCGGCTGAGCGAAGCGATGTTGGGCCGGCGGTAAAGTACGGCGCTGTCGAGGCCGTAGGTTGCGGCGCAGACGGCGGGCAGCTCCCAATTCGCAAGATGAGCTGCGAAAATAAGCGCCGGCTTGCCGTCATTCAGCAGCGTCCTGAAGCGTTCGATGTCGCCGGCTGCAAGCTGAATGCGCCCGTCCGCTTTCGGGGCCGCGGGGTCATAGTCCCAGATACGGTCAAGATGCGCGAATTCGGCGCCGATGCGGCCGAGATTGTCCCAGCTGTCGCGCAGAATTCTGTCGATTTCCCCCGGCGATTTCTCAGGGAAGGCGGCGGCGAGGTTCGCCCGGGCGACCCGGTGCTCCGGCAAGAATGGACCGACCTTCCGCATGAACGACCCTGCGACGTTCGCCATCACGTCGGGATCGATCAGCCGCATGATCTTGAGCAGCCCGATCACGACCGGCCCGATCACGGCATTACCGGCGCGTTTGCCGCCGCGGCGCAGCTGCCGGAGCATCCGCCTTATCGCACTCTCCATCGATCGAAGCCGAATTCAGAAATGAACGATCACTTTGCCGAAGACCTGGCGGCTTTCAAGCCGGGCGAGTCCGCGCTCGAAATCGGCCAGCGCGACTTCCGTATCGATCACCGGCGTTATTCCGTTCGCCATTTTGTCGAGGCTGTCGCGGATATTCCGCATCGAGGCGCCGAACGACCCGAAGATTTTGTATTGCTGCTGAAAGAGCTGCATCAGGTTGATGGTGACGGTCGGCCCGGCGGTCGATCCGCAGGTGACAAGGCGACCGCCGCGCTTGAGGCAGAACAGCGAGGCATTGAAGCCTTCTCCGCCGACATGCTCGAAGACGACGTCGACGCCTTTCTTCTTCGTCAGTTTGCGCACGGTGCCTTCGAAACGTTCGGTTTTGTAGTTGATGACGTAATCGGCGCCGAGGGCTTTCGCTTTCTCGGCCTTTGCATCGTCGCCGACCGTAGTGATAACCGTGCAGCCAATCGCCTTGGCCATCTTGATCGCAGCACTGCCGATGCCCGAACCTGCAGCATGGACGAGGATCGTCTCGCCGGGCTGGAGCTTCGCGTTATCGAACAGCATGTGTTGGACGGTCGCAAAGCCGATCGGCGCGCAAGCCGCGTTGCGCAGGCTTACGCTATCGGGAACGGGCAGCACCAGCCGCGCGGGCATATTGATGAGATCGCGTGCGAAGCCGTCGACGTGAAAGCCCATAATGCCGCCGACGTTTTCGCAAAGATTGTCGCGGCCTTCCCGGCAGGCAGCGCAGGTGCCGCAGGTAAGCCCGCCATACATCACGACGCGGTCGCCGATCTTGAGTGTCGTCACACCCGGCCCGACCGCGGAAATCTCGCCGGATGCCTCTGCGCCGACCACCAGCGGCAGTTTGCGTTTGACAAACGCCATGCCGCGATATCCCCAGACGTCGAGATGATTGAGGGCGACGGCCTTGACCTGAATGCGGACCTCACCGTCACCGGGAGGCGGCGGATCGGGTACGTCGCTCAGTTCAAGCTTGCGATCGCCGACGAGGGTGAGTGAACGCATGAGGGAAAGGGGCTGATGAATTAGGCCGGTTCGAGGCTCATGACGAGCGAGACGTTCTGGCCGCCGAACCCGAACGAGTTGGAAATGGCGTGGCTCATGCGGGCGTCGCGCGCTTTGTTCGGAACGACGTCGAGCGGGATTGCCGGGTCTGCGACGTCGTAATTGATGGTCGGCGGAATGCGTTGATGTGCGAGCGTCAGCAGCGTGAACACAGCTTCGATGGCACCGGCCGCGGAAAGCGTGTGGCCGATCATCGATTTGTTCGAGGAGATCGGAACATTTCTGATGCGCTCGCCGAAAACAGTGGAGACCCCGAGGTACTCCATTTTGTCATTTTCCGGCGTGCCGGTGCCGTGCGCGTTGATGTAGTCGACCTCGCCCGGTTCGATGCCGGCGTCCTTCAAAGCGTTTGCGATACAGCCAATGATAGGCTTTCCGGTGGGGCTTGAGCGGGTGCGATGGAAGGAATCCGCCATCTCGCCGCAGCCTTCGAGCACGCCGAGGATCTTGGCGCCACGCGCCTTGGCAGAGTCGTAGTTCTCCAGAACGAGCGCACCGGCGCCTTCCGCCATCACGAAGCCGTCGCGATTTTTGGCGAAAGGCCTCGCCGCTCCTTGCGGCGGATCGTTATGGGTGGAAAGCGCTGACAGAAGCGAAAAGCGGATCAGCGATTCAGGATTGACCGAACCGTCAGCGCCGACGCAAAGCGCGGCGTCGGTTTCACCGCGGCGGATGGCTTCGATGCCAAGCTGGATTGCGCTCGCGCCGGATGCACAGGCGGTCGACAGCGAAATTGGCGATCCCTTCGTGCCGAATTTCTCCGCAAGATGATCGGCGACCGAGCCGAACAGGAATCGCGGGTGGTAGTCGGGGAATCGGCTGCTCACGCGCAACAGATCGGCATAACTGACGTTGTCGTTTGCGCCGGAAGCCTTGGCGAGTTCGATGCGCTGCGGCCACTCCATTTCAATCGGCGGAACGGCGAGAAACAAAGGACCTGGAAAATCACCGCGCCCGCCCAGGCTGGACTCGGCTACCGCTTCGGTTGCCGCAAGGTCTGCCAGGTGTTGCGACAACGCCGCAGACGACGGTTGCGTCGGCACGAAATCGACGGTTCCGGCGATCCGCGTTTTCAATCCGTCGGTCGGGAATCGAGTGATGGCGCGAATACCGGATTCACCGGCGGTGAGTTTTGCCCAGTTGTCAACCTTGCCGGCCGCAAGCGAGGTGACCACGCCCAGACCCGTCACAGCGACAACCGGCCGCCCCGCCTTGTCCTGAGTTGCCATCGCAATCGCTCCTTCAGCCGGCGCGCTCGATGAGCGCCAGACCTTCGCCTCGCCAATGGCCGACGCCGGTGACGAGAACCTGATTCAGTTCGCCGTTCATCGGGCTTTCGATGCCCAATGTGTCGCAGCCCGGAAACAGCTTAGCATGCGTCAGCGTGAGCGCTGCGAGCGCCACATTCATCGGGAATTGCGGCTCGAGGCCATGCCCAAAATACGAGCCGGTCGCCCGAAAGGGAACACCGGGCAGTGATTTCAAGAATGCAAGTTCTTCATCGGTAGCGGGTTGCGCCCCCGTTGCTCCTGACAGAACAGCGATTCGGTCCGGCATCAGCCGGTTGCTGACTTTTTGAAGAAGCCGATTGAGTGCTGTTGTCACCGCGCCGGGCTTCCGGCTGGCGCGATCCGAAACGACGGCGGTCAAACGTGCAAGAGGCTTCGCCCCGCGCGCCTCGGCGTGCTCGCGCGCTTCCAGGACAAGAAAAGCGCCGAGCGAGCCGAGCGCGAATCCGCCGTTCGCGCCCCGGTCCCAGACCGGCGCGTAGCGCTCTTTGAGCGAGAAACCGCCAAATTCGTAAAGCATCAAAAGATCCGGCCGCTCGCCGTTGTGTGCGCCGCCTACAAGGGCGATGTCACTTTGGCCTGCCTCGATGCGCGAGAGTGCGATGCGCACCGCGTCGACGCCCGCCGCTTCCTCTCCCATGAAGGTGCGGGACGAACCGGTGACGCCATGCACGATGGAAATGTTGCCGGCGAGCAGGTTTGAGAGTTGCGCCAGAAAGAGAGTAGGGCGCAGATCGCTCATCAATCTCTCGTTGAGAAAGGCAGCCGGGCTTTCCGCGTGCGGCAGCCCGCGAAGGATCGTACTGTCGACGTTCAGATCGCGCTCCCCACCGCCCGCCGCAACGATCATATCCGTGCGCGAGAGGATATCGGCGTTGCCTTTGACGCCTGCGGAATCGAGCGCAAGGCCGGCGGCGAACGTTCCGATACGCTGCCAGGCTTCCATCTGCCGCTGATCGCCCTTTTTGGGGATCTGCGTGTCGAAGTTGAGAGGCGGCAACGGATGAACCACGTAAGGCGCAAACGTCGTCGTGTCTGCCGTGGGTTGAGCCTGCATCAGCTTTTGCCAATGCGCATCGGCCCCTTCGCCGAGGCTGGAGACGATTCCAACGCCGGTGATCCAGGCTTGGCGTGCGGCTTCAGCCATCGGCCAAAGCCTCCGCCGGAAATCCGAGCCCTATCGCCGTTTCACGCATCTTCCGGTGCATCTCCGGATTGGGAAAATCGATGATGCGGAATGTGAGTGAGGCATCGCATAGCGGCTTACCCTCGGTCGTGATTTTCGCCTGAGCGACAGCAAATCCGGATCCTTCGTGGTCGAGATGTGCCGAGATCGTCAGCACCTGTCCCGGCGTCACGAAGGTGCGGAATTTTGCTTCCCTGACAGACGCGAGGAAGGCCATTCGAGTGAAATTCGTGGCGGCCAGTACCAGCCAGCCGCAGGTTTGCGCCATGGTCTCGATCAGCAGGACGCCGGGCATCAGAGGGTGGCCCGGGAAATGGCCTTCAAAGATCGTGCTTTGAGTAGGGACGACCGCTTCGCTGCGGATCGTCCGGTCACCAAGGTTGAGGTCCAGAATCCGGTCGATCAGCTGGAAATACTCAAGACGCATGTGTCTTTGCTGGGCTAAGCCCCTTTTGCGGCGACGAGTTCGTCGATGCGGTCGCTGAGATTCTTCAGCACGAAGTATTGCTCAGTCGTGGCCTTGCCGTCATTAACTTCTTGCGTCCACTGCTCGAGCGGCAATTTGATCCCGAAGGCCTTGTCGATCGCAAAGGCAATATCCAGGAAATCGAGGCTGTCGATTCCGAGATCGTCGATGGCATGACTCTCCGGCTTGATCGTTTCGCGCGGAATATCGCAGGTCTCCGCGATAATATTGGCGATGGTATCGAAGGTCGAAGACATCGGTAATAACTCTCTGATTTTACGGAATTTATCGTGGCCCCCAGCGGCTTTTCCGCAGCCTGCGCTTGCGGCCACCCAGATCAAGCCTCCCACCCGCGGTGAGATGGCGCCCGTATAGCGAAGCAGGGCCGCAAGTTCAATGGTGACTGGTATTTGGGATCGGCCGTCGTGGCGGCCGCTGGCGGGTAGACCGGATCACCACCGCTGATGCTGAACCTCGACGGAAGTACAACCGCGCCGCCCCGACAGGACGCAGTCCTGGTTCTTGCGCATCTCGGCCATCGTTTCAGCAATCCACAGACCGGCTCCGATCAGCCCGACAACAAACACCAGCGCGACCACATTGATGATCATGCGCTCACGGTAATCGTCGTTTTGGTCGTCGTTTTCGTACCGCTTGAGATCGGGAACCGGAGATGAAGAGGCGCGCGTATCCTTCCGACCCTTCCACTCCTGGAGGTTCAAAATGCGACCCTCATGCTCGTTCTGTTGCGGCCGCTTGTTCATTGTTGAATTTTAGCACAGCTATGAGGGTGCTTCATTTGCATTCCGAGCGGGGCTGCCAACGACCGCATGCACCGGCAGAAAGTTCCTTTGTGGACAGTCTGCGGCCATGCACGTAAGTATGCTCGCATGAAAATGCGGAACCGGTCCCGGCGCCTGGTGGCGCTTGTTGGTGCGTATCTGCTTGCACTGCAAGCCGTTCTGCTACCACTTGCGGCGCTGGGGCAAAGCGCTCCTGCGGCTGAGCTTTGCCTAAGCGCGAAAGCTGCCGCAGAACGGGGCGCAGCCGCCGACCAGCACCAGCATTGCCCGTGCGCGGGAACCTGTAGTCTGGCATGCTGCAGCCAAATGGCCCTGACGCCGCCGGAGCCCGGCCGCGCGCCTCGCATTGCGGACATTACATTCGTCTCCTTCCGACCGAGTGCCGGCGACGCGCCGCTGCGCGTCTTTTCTTTTGTCCTTTATACGCCGCGCGCTCCTCCATCGGCCTGACGCTGACTTTCAATATCCGGCCGGCGGCACGGCTTTTGCTGCACGTCGGCGAACGACGTCAGGAGACAATCATGATCCGTATTGCGCTTGCACTTACCCTTCTGGGCTTTTTGGTTTCATCCGCCGCGGCCGGCGACGCCCAGGCCGGCAGCCTTAAAATCAGCGCGGCATGGGCCCGCGCCACGCCGAAAGGCGCCAAGGTCGGCGGTGGATATCTCACGATCACGAACACGGGCACCAAGCCGGACCGCCTCGTCGGCGGATCGTCGGACGTTTGCAAGAGCTTCGAGCTCCATCAAATGAAGATGGAAAACCACATTATGAAGATGCGGCCGCTTGCAAACGGCGTCGAAATTGCACCCGGCCAGACTGTGCAGCTTAAGCCGGGCGGCAAACATATCATGCTGGTCGGATTGACCACGCCGCTAAAGCAAGGCGATCACTTCAAGGCGACGCTCGATTTCGAAAGAGCCGGCAAGGTTGATGTCGAGTTCTCGATCGCCGGAATTGGCGCACAGGGGCCTGCCAGCGAATCGACATCCGACGGCATGAGCGGGACGATGCCAATGAAGGGCACGCACATGCACTAGCGCGTCACCGTCACCGGCCGCCGCAGCCGCGTCGAGAGCGCCGAGGGAGCAGCGCGCCGCTGCCGCTATTTTCCCGCAGGCTCGGCAAAGGCGAGGCCTGCCTCCTGCGGCGGAAGCAGACGGAACACATTGAGCGTCATCGCGACCATGGCGTAGTAACCGAGCAGGCCGACGAACTCGACCATTGCCGCGTCGCCGAGGAATGCGTGCACACGCGCGTAGGTGCGGTTGCTGACGCGGCGCGTTTTGTAAAGCTCCTGCACAAAGGCATAGATCGCGCGCTCATCCCTGGCGGCGGACTTGGGTTCGCGGCCTGCGCGCACGTCGGCGATTGTCTTGGGTTTGACGCCCGCACGTTCGGCAATGGGTGCATGCGCGAACCACTCATAGTTCGCGCGCCATTGCCGCGCCGTGCACAGAATTGCAAATTCGGACAGACGGGGAGGGAGTGCTGTTTTGTAGCGGCAGTGAGCGCCCAGGCTCTGCGCCAGCTCGCCGAAAGCGGGCGCGTGCAGAAACGCCACAAAAGGCCCGCGGATGTCGGTCGATGGTCCGCGCGGACCCGAGCGGATCGAATCGAGCAACGCGCGCTGCGCTTGTTTCATCGTATCTTCGGTAGGAACGGAAAGCCGGCTTGCCGGACGTCTGGCTGCCATCGCAATAATCCTGAATGGGGAATCGATTAGGAAAGCCGCGGCACTCTATCGGATGAGCGTGGCGCGAGAAAGCGCCTGCCTAGCTACTGCACCTCAGCGTGCACGGCGGTCATCGTTCCGAGCGCTCCGGTGCGGCGACTGGTGCTTGTGGCGGCTGCGTCAACGCCGGGAACGCGGTGGCGCAGGCGTTCACGACTGTACCTTGTGTGACTTGCTGCGCTGGGCGGCACTCTTGGCTTTCTGCTTTGGCGACTGGCGCTGTTCGATGTGCCCCAAGGTTAGCTCGGCGCGCCTGCGGCATTCATCGTGAAGCTTTTGCAACTCCTCATCCGACATGTCCTCAAGCGCAGCAAATTTGTTTTCCGCCTCCTTCATCGAAAGCACGATCTCGGACAACTTGAGTTGCAGCGAAAGCGTATCGCGATTTTGCGTATTCTGAATCAGAAACACCATAAGGAAGGTTACGATCGTGGTGCCGGTGTTGATGACCAGCTGCCATGTGTCGCTAAAGCCGAACATGGGGCCGGTGACGCCCCACACCACAACGACAATGACCGCCAGCAGAAAGCACAACGGATGTCCGGTAAAGTGCGCAGTAATTTGCGCGAAGCGCGAGAACGTTTCATACAGCCACGATCGGACGTTCGATCCCGGCTGCTTCCGCTTCGTGGCCTTTCTCGGTGTCGTGTCTCTTTGACCCATAATTCGCCCTATGCTCCGCACGTGGCGCGCTCTTCCGACCGGGAACAACGTGGGAGTCGGTGACGCGTTCCCGGCTCAGCGGTTGTGTGCCATGTCCGGAAGCGATTGCCGCGTTTTGCCGATGTCTTTCCACGGGTCCGAGCGCAGGCGCTTGAGCCGCTGCGACAGATTGCGAACCGTGAATTGTGCGGCGCTCTTGATTTTGCCGAGCTCGGCCCAACTGATCGGGGTCGACACCGGCGCCCCGGGGCGGGCGCGGGTGGAGTAGGGCGCAACCGCCGTCGCCTCCCGGCTGTTGCGCAAGTAATCGATAAAAATGCGGTTGTTGCGCTTCGATTTCGTCGCCGTCGCAATGTAACGGTCCGGATTTTCTGCGGCCATCGCGGTCGCCACGTCGCGTGTAAATGCTTTCACCTGATCCCACGGGGTAGGCTCGATCGGGACCACCACATGCAAGCCCTTGCCGCCGGATGTTTTCAGAAAGCTCTTCAGGCCAAGCTTTGTGAGCAACGCGCGCACTTCCTGCGCAGCGCTCACGACATCACGCCAGTCCGTTCCCGGGCCGGGATCGAGATCGAACACGATCCGGTCGCCTTCTTCACGATGGTCGATGGTCGTGCCGCGCGTGTGAAGCTCAAGCACGCCGGCTTGCACCAGCGAAATCAGGCCCTCGAGATCGTCGATTGAAATGATTTTGTCGCCTTTTTCGCTGACGAGATGCAGATGGTCCGCATTGATGCCATGTGCATGTTTCTGGAAAAAACATTCACCCGCTTCCCCTTCGGGGCAACGCACCAAGGCAATCGGACGCCCCACGATGTGCGGCTTCATCCATTTCCAGATCGAGACATAAAATTCAGCAAGCTCGCGCTTGGTAAAGCCGATGTCCTCCCAATAAATTCGATCCGGGTTGCTCAACGTGATGCCGGCGATCGTAACGCCCTGCGTGCGCTTTGGCTTGACAATGCCGCGGCGTGTTTCAGTCGCGGTCCTGCTTGCGGCGACGGTATTTTTCGGGACATTCGCCTTCACTTCGCGGACGACCTCCGTCGGCAGCTTGTCCTCGCGCAGTCCCTGAAATGAGGCTTGCCGCACGCGCTCGCCATGTGTCCAGCCGTGGAAATCGACCTCGCAGACCAGCTTCGGCTCGACCCAGCGGGCGCCGCGAGCGCCGCGCTCCTCTTTTGGGACGGCGCCGAAAGCGCACCGCTCTACGCGCAATGGCGCAAGCCGACGGAAAAGATCGCGCGCACTCTTGTGCGTAAATCCGGTGCCGGTTCGCCCGGCGTAGCGCAGCCTGCCGTTCTCATAAAAGCCAAGCACCAGCGCGCCGACCGCACGGGAATCGGCTGTGGACGGTACGTAGCCTGCGATGACGAATTCCTGGCGATCGGAGCATTTCGTCTTGATCCAGTCGTGGCCGCGGCCGGATCGATATGGAGCGTCCCGCTGCTTGGAGATAATGCCTTCAAGTCCGAGGCGGCAGGCGTGCTTGATAAGCGTCGGACCCGGTTCGTCGATCGATTCACTCAGTCGGACCGGCCCGTCGGCCGGCACATCCTTGAGCAATTCGGCCAGTGCTTGCTTGCGCTGCTCAAGCGGTTTGCCGCGCAAATCGACTCCGTTCAGATGCAGCAGGTCGAAGGCATAAAAGCGCATGCGATCGTGGCGCCTGGACTTGATATCCTGTTGCAGGAGCGAAAAGCTGGAAACGCCGCTTTCGTCTTCCGACACCAGCTCGCCATCGATCAAGGCTGTTTGCGCGGGCAGCCTCGCAATGGCGGCGGCGACGTTGGAAAATTTTGACGTCCAGTCGAGACCGCGCCGCGTCTTCAACGTTACGTGCCGGTGGTCGAGACGCGCTTGCAGCCGGTAGCCGTCGAACTTGATTTCGTGAATCCAGTTCTTTGAGGCGGGTGCCCGCTCCGAAAGCGTGGCAAGGCACGGCGGCACGAAGTCGGGCAAAACGTCGTTGCCGCGCGGTGCGCTTGCTTTCGAGCGCTTTACCGCGGCTTTGCTTCGCAAAGCGCGTATTTTACCGGTGCGCGAAGTGACTGGCTTGGGTTGCGGCGCTTTATTCTTCTTGCGGTTGCTGTGCCAAACCGATTTGCCTCGAGCAATCTCGTCCATTGTCCGGCCGGTTGCAGCCGACAGCGGTTCTTCTTCGAGGATATCCTTGTCGCTCGCACGGCGCTCTGCATCGTCGTGCGCTTTGATAAGTAGCCAATTGTCGCGCTTTTCTCCACGCTTGCGGCTCATACGCACCAGATGCCAGCTGCCGTGCAGCTTTTGGCCATCAAGTGAAAAATTGAGATGGCCCTTGGCCAATCCTTTGTGAGGGTCGCCCTCCGGCTGCCAGCTTCCGCGATCCCAAATCATCACGGTGCCGCCGCCATATTCTCCTTTCGGAATCGTGCCTTCGAATTTGTTGTATTCGATCGGATGATCTTCAACCTGCACCGCGAGGCGCTTCTCGCCGGGAACGAGGCTGGGACCGCGCGTGACGGCCCAGCTCTTCATGACGCCATCAAGTTCGAGCCGGAGATCATAGTGAAGGCGCCGCGCGGCATGCTTTTGAATGACGAAGGCATTTCCGCGCCGGCGGGGCGTTTTACCGCGCGGCTCTGCGGTTACATTGAACCGCCGCTTGGCGCGGTACGTCTTGAGCCCGGCCATATCAGCTCGCTTTTCTCACCTTTCGCCGGGCGGGAGCGCGCTTGCGGTGATGCGTTGTCGTTTTGCGTTGAGCGGAAGGGGAGCGCCGATCCGATTTTGCGCTGCGGCGCAAGGCGTCCATCAGGTTGATGACGTTGGCCGGACGGGATTCGGAGGGCGCAGGCGCAGGCTTGCCCGCGCGCTTGGCCTTGATGAGCTCGATGAGCGCATTCTCGTAGCGGTCCTCGAATTTTTCAGGCTCGAATTTGCCCTTTTTGGTTTCGAGAATGTGCGTCGCCAGCTCGAGCATGTCCTTCGGAATCTTGATGTCCGGAATGTCGTCGAAATAGTCGCTCTCGTCGCGAACCTCGTTCTTGTATCGCAACGCCGTTGCAAGCAGGCCCTTGCCGCGTGGCCGCAGGAGAAGAATGCGCTCGCGCCGGTAAATAACCACGCGGGCAATGCCCGCCAGATCTTCTTCGCGCATTGCGTCGCGGATCACAGCAAAGGCTTCCTGCGCCACCTCGTCCTGCGGTACGAGATAATACGATTCATCGAGGTAAATGCGATCGACGTCGGAGATCGGAACGAACTCCTCGATATCGATCGTATGGGTGCTTTCGAGCGCGACGTTGTCGAGCTCTTCGTCGCTCAGCAGCAGGTACTCGTTGTTTTCGAGCTTGTAGCCTTTAACGCGGTCTTCCGGCGCGACCGGCTCTCCGGTTTCCGAGTCGACAACATCGTTGCGAATGCGGTTACCGGTCTTTCGATTGATGATGTTGAAACGAATGCGTTGGCTTGTGGTCGTTGCCGAGTAGAGCGCAACCGAGCACGAGACAAGGGATAATTTCAAAAACCCCTTCCAGTTTGGCCGCGGTGCCATGGTCGCACTCCATACAAAGGCTAGGGATGAACGTTGCAATATTTGCCGAGTTCCGGAAGCCCCCCTTAACGTTGGTGATTGAACGCCCGGCGAAGGAAGACTCAACAAAACGCGTTAGTTACGATCGTTGCCGACCAGCACCGCCCGCGTCGCCTGATCAGGTCCAAAATCCTCCGCGCCGTCGATTGCCATCAGTTCGGCCAGGCGCGTGCGTGCACGATTGACACGCGATTTGATGGTGCCCACCGCGCAGCCGCAGATATGGGCCGCTTCTTCATAGGAGAAACCGGAGGCACCGACCAGGATCAAAGCTTCCCGCTGGTCGGTCGGGAGTTTTGAGAGGGCCGCGCGAAATTCCGTGAATTCGACACGTCCGTGCTGTTCGGGCTGCGACTTTAACGTCTCGGCATAGTGTCCGTCATTGTCTTCAACTTCACGCCGCCGCTTCCGGTATTCAGATCGGAAGTGGTTACGCAAAATGGTGAACAGCCATGCCGCCATATTGGTGCCGGGCTGGAAGGAATCGATGTTCGCCAACGCCCGAACCAGCGTTTCCTGCACCAAGTCATCGGCGCGATCGACGCTGCCGCACAGAGAAATGGCAAAGGCGCGCAGACTCGGCACTGCGCCTAAGATCGCCTGACGGACCGACTCGTCGATGGGCATTAGGACTTTCCCTTGGTTCCATTTTCGTCGAGACGGTTTAGAAGCTCGGTGAAACGCTCTGGCACGCCCTGTTCGACGACGTCGTCGTACATGGCGCGCAACTGCTGGCCGAGCCTCGCTTGAATGTCTCGGCTTAACTTGACGGGCGCCTTTTTGCTTCGCGTGGTGGCTTCCATTGGTTTCTGTCGCCCCGTCGGCTTTTGGTCGCTCATTGCTAGTTCCCCTCAACCCCGCACCCGATTTTCCCGTGCAAGGCCCCCGCCATGTGTCCAGACGAAACCCTTGGAATGGCAATTGGTTCCCGGCACGAGGAACTTTTTTCGAGGTCGGACGTTGGCAAAGCCGACAAGGAATGTCGATATTCGGGTGGTTCACGGCGCCAGGCGCCCGTGAAGGTCAATTCGGGAGGGATTCTTGCCGACAGCACAAGCAGTTGCTCAACATATCCCGTACCTGCGGAGGTACGCCCGCGCGGTGGCCGGTAGCCAGGCATCGGGTGACGCTTACGTTGCGGCGGTTTTGGAAGCCCTGATTGAGGACCCATCACTTCTCGATCCGCAGAGTTCGACCCAAATCGGGCTTTACCGGGCTTTCACCAAGATGTGGAACTCGGTCTCGCTAAACGGCGAGGAAGCCCCCGGCGGCGAAAGCCTCCCCGTTGAAAGGCATCTCGCACAGATAACGTCGTTGCCGCGACAAGCGTTCCTGCTGGTCGCGCTCGAGGGATTGTCGGAGGACGACGCGTCCAAGGTTCTCGACGTCGATGTACCGCGTTTGCGCGAACTGGTTGATGAATCGGGGCGCGAATTGGCCGCGGAGATTGCGACGGATGTGCTCATTATCGAAGATGAGGCGTTTATCGCGCTCGACCTTGAAGGTCTCGTCGAAAATCTGGGTCACCGGGTCCTCGGTGTGGCGCGGACACACAAGGAAGCGGTCAATCTCGCCAAGGTGAAACGCCCCGGCGTTATTCTGGCGGACATCCAACTCGCCGATGGAAGCTCAGGCCTTGATGCCGTCAACGAGTTGCTGCGCGCGTTCGAAGTCCCCGTAATCTTCATCACCGCTTATCCCGAACGCTTCCTCACCGGGGAACGTCCGGAGCCGGCGTTCCTGATTGCGAAGCCGTTCCAGCCTGCGACGGTTTCTGCCTTGCTGAGTCAAGCATTGCTGTTCGAGCGCAATGCCAAAAGGCGCGAGCGCCGGGCGACCGCTTGATTCCTTTTGTCTTATTGACACTCTGTGCCGCCGGTATGTTTATGCCGCAACGGATGAATTCTGGCCGCGATGGATTGTTGATGGAGATGATCGTACCAGAGCAAATGTGAGATTGTCGGAATGCACGAGATGGCAGAGGAGCCAGAAAGCGAACTGGCTAGGCTGCGATCCGAGCGGCAACGCTACGAGACACGCTTGTGGCAGCAAGCCCGGGAGTTGAGCCTGCTGAAGGCTCGTTTTGCGCGTTATGAAACGGCGCTGCGCGGCTCGCATGTCACCGTGTATACGCAAGATCGCGATCTCCGCTACACGTCGATCAGCAACCCGATGTTCGGGCGTCAGATCGATGACATCGTCGGGCACACCGATGAGGAGATATTTCCGCTGGAAACCTGCGCTACGCTTATACCGCTCAAGCGTTCGGTGCTTGCAACGGGCGAGGCTCAGAGCAGTGAGATCAAGGTTCTGCTGGACGGCTCGACCTGTTGGCATGACCTCCACGTCGAACCGCTTCGCGGCGAGGGCGGTGAAGTTGTCGGCCTGACATGCGCGTCGGTCGATATCACCGACCGCAAAGAGAACGAAGCCCACCTTCGTCTGCTGATGCGCGAGCTCACGCATCGTTCCAAAAATCTGCTTGCTGTCATTCAGGCTATGGCGCGGCGGACCGCCAGACACGTGGGATCGATTGACGCGTTCCTCGATCAGTTCAGCGCGCGGCTGCAGGCGCTGGCGTCCTCGCATGACCTGCTCGTCCGCGAGAGCTGGCACGGCGCATCGCTCATCGAACTTGTTCGCTCGCAGCTCGCCGCGCATGTCGATCGCGACGAGGTTCAGGTGTTGATCGACGGTCCGCCGGTTCTGCTGAAGCCGGAGGCCGCGCAGAACCTCGGCCTTGCCATGCACGAACTCGCAACCAACGCGGCGAAGTACGGCGCCTTGTCGGTGCCCGAGGGGCGCGTCTCGATCAAGTGGCATTGCCGACCGGATGGGGTTGACGGGCACAGTCTCGATTTGACCTGGGCCGAGCAGTCCGGGCCGCGCGTGAAGCCGAGGCGAAAGCGGGGTTTCGGGAGTTTGGTGATCGAAGGAAATCTCGCGCGGGCGCTCGACGCGCAGGTCGAGTGGACATTCGAGCCGGAGGGCACGCGCTGCCATATCGTCATCCCGCCCAGCCAGATTTTGCCGCAGCGTTAGCCCGGCATTAGCCTTGAGAAAGAACGCATTCCGGCAATGGAACTTCAGCAGTTCCAATGCGTTATTCCGCACCTATCAGGATTCCCACAAATCAAGGAAAGGAGCCTTCGATGAAACGTCGACTGGGTTTGTGCGCCGCATTGGCGGCGGCTGCAACGATTGCCGCCCCCAGCTTCACCGCTCAAGCAGCTGGGCCGAAAGTTGGCACGCTTGACTGTGACATTTCCGGCGGCATCGGCATGATCGTCACGTCGAGAAAAGAGGTGACCTGCATGTTTTCGCCGTCCACGCGTGGACCGCGAGAAGCCTATATCGGGAGTATCACCAAATTCGGCCTCGATCTGGGCGCAACGACGGGCGGCCGTATGATTTGGGCGGTGTATGCGCCGACCCAGTACCGCCACGGTGCTCTTGCCGGCAGCTATGGTGGAGCGACGGCGGAGGCGACGGTGGGCGCCGGCGTGGGCGCCAATGTTCTGGTTGGCGGCAACAATCGAACCGTGACACTCCAGCCGGTCTCTGTCCAAGGGCAGACCGGACTCAACGTAGCAGCCGGCGTTGCGGGCCTGGAACTGCGTCCGGCGCGTATCGTGCATCCACGCCGCCATCATTCGCGGCGCTAGAAGGTCGCCGCGCGATTCTTTGATGTGAGCAGACGGCCGCCTGAACAGGCGGCCGTTTTTCATTGGGCAATTGGGATACCGGCATGCCCACCCGGCCCATCGTGAGCATGGGAGAAGCGTGCGCTCGCATGGTCAGAATGCGGCTGAAGACTTTTCGCTCGCCCCGTTATATGCGATCAAAGTTCGCAATGAACCGGCAGCGAAATGGACAACCATCGCCGCTGAGAAAGACCGTTAGCGGGAGGAGTAGCTTACTATGTATCGCGCCACCAAGGACGTCGTTCTTCCGACCACGATCACCGGATCGCTGCCGCGGCCGAGTTGGTATACCGAACAACTCGGACACCGCAGCTTCATGGATGCGATGGTCAATAACCGTTTTCGCGAGCAATATGTCGATACGGTTTCCGTCTATTTGCACGAGCAGGAGATCGCCGGTCTCGACATCGTCACCGATGGTGATGCTCATTTCGACTCCGATGTCGGTGGGCAGAGTTGGACAAACTATCCGACGCGGCACATGGGCGGTTTCGATCGCGGCAATCCGCAGCCGATCCGCGCGGGGCAGGGTGGATTAGGCTTCCCGCCGGGGCACATCCTGCATGACTATCTCGAAGCGCGCGTGATGTCGGGCATCGTCGGACCGGTGACGCGCGGCGATCTGCAATACGCCGCCATGTGGAAAGTGGCGCAACGTATGACGAAGAGGCCGGTAAAGTTCGGCACGATCGGTCCAGAGCTGGTCGCGTTTGCAGTGCCGGACAACTACTACAAAAATGTCCGCGACCGAATCCTCGCCATCAGCGACGCATTCAACGCCGAGCTGCACGACCTGGCTGACGCCGGCTGTCCCGCAATTCAGTATGAGGAGCCGCAAATCCATCTGCTTGCGATCCGCAATATCGTCGATTCGGTCATCAATCCCGCCTTCAGCGTCGATGTGTTCAACAATACGGTGAAGGGATTGCGGGCCAAAACGGAAGTATGGTGCCACACCTGCTGGGGTAATCCGTCGCAACAACGCATGTTTTCGCACGTGCAGAGCTACAAGAGCGCGCTCGATCTGCTCAACAAGGTCGATGCCGATGTCATTACCTTTGAATCGGTCAGCGCCGGCGGTGCCGATCTCGAGGCGATTGGCAAGGCCATTACGGACAAGAAGATCGCCATTGGCGTCATCGATCATCATGTCCTGCAGGTCGAGCGGCCGGATGAGATTGCCGACCACATTCGTCGCGCACTCAAGTTCATTCCGCCCGAGCGGCTGGTGATCTCCTCGGACTGCGGCATGGGCCGGGAGGGGATGAGCCGCCGCCACGCGTACTACAAGATCGTTGCGCTGGTGCAGGGCGTGAACATCGTGCGTAAGGAGCTCGGGCTCCCGGTGGCGGAATGCCTTGCTGCCGATCCGCGCTATTCGCTGGTGTTGCCACCGCTCAACTAGTCAGCCGTACTGCAAAATATACAGGCCCGGATCCCTATCGAGGTGATGCGGGCCTCTATTTTGTGATCCCGAGGCGCTACAAAGTCCCGGGTAAATCCCGAACGTCAGCTCCGAATGACTTCGCCGTCTGACTGTGCGTCAAACCGGGCGTGGGGGACCGGGGTGATCTTGCATCTGCGCAAATCCGGCTATATCCCCTGTGCGCATTAGCCCGGCCGCCTCTCACCGCCGCTCGCGTACTTCTCGACGGCAGGGGAGGAGAGTGTTGGGGGATAGTTCAACGGTAGAACATCGGACTCTGACTCCGAGAATCTTGGTTCGAATCCAGGTCCCCCAGCCAAATCTCGTTTTTGGCCGGCTGCGCGCGCCGCGCTCACGGCCGTTTCAGCCAATGAAGACGTCCCATCCACCAGCCCGTCGAGCAAGACGGGCGCCGGAATGAAGAATTGCGGTATCGGCGCGAGTCCGGCTTGAACTCGCGCCTGCATGTAGACCGCCGTGCCGACACCCCCCAACGAGGTTGTCATTACGCCTCCGTCAGGCGACTGCTTGCAGCCCGGTCTCGTCTTTTTGCAGACGACGCACGCGCGCGGCTTCGGTCCGTACGCCGGGCAGGCCGCGATAGATCGCAAGATAGTCCCGCGCCATCCGCTCCACCGTAAAGCGCTTCTCAAACATCTGCCTGACCTTGCGCCGGTCGAGCGTCTCCACTTTGTCGACAGCTTCGACGGCCTCCTCCATCGTTTCGACGATGAAACCTGATTTGCCGGGATTGATGACCTCGGGCACGGAGCCGCACCGGAAGGCGATCACCGGCGTGCCGCAGGCCATAGCCTCGATCATCACCAGCCCGAACGGTTCCGGCCAGTCGACCGGGAACAGTAGCGCCCGGGCATTGCCGAGGAAATCGGCCTTCTGCGTTTCGTTGATCTCGCCGATATACTCGACGTTCGGATTCGCTGCGACCATCGGTGCTATCGTCTCGTCCCAATAGGGCTGATCGACACGATCGATCTTTGCAGCGATCTTGAGCTTCAAACCGGCGCGCGCAGCGATCTCGATGGCGCGATCGGGTCGCTTCTCGGGCGAAATCCGTCCGAGGAACGCCAGGTAGTCTCCTTTCGGGTTCGCAGTGAAGGCCAACAGGTCTCGTGGCAGGCCGTGATAGACGTTCCCGACCCAGTTGGTCGGACGCGCTAGCGGGCGGCGCTGGTCATGCGAGATCGAGACCAATGGGGCGTCCGAGAACGCGGCATAGAATGGCTTCAGGTCCGGCAGGTCGAGCCGGCCATGCAGTGTAGTGACGGTGCGGTCGGCGATGTCGCGGATCAGCGGGAAGTGCAGCAAATCTGTATGGAAATGCAGGACGTCGAACTCATCCGCCTGCTCGCGGACGGAATCGAGCATCATGACGTGATAAGGTATGTAGTCCTTGACTGACGGATTAAGGCGAAGCGCCATGTCGCAGCAGCGAACCAGCTTGGCCCGCGTTTGCGAGTCTCCGCTGGCGAACAGCGTCACCTGATGACCCTGACGGACCAATTCCTCGGTAAGATAGGATACGATGCGCTCCGTGCCTCCGTAGAGTTTGGGCGGGCAGCGTTCCGCGAGCGGTGCGATTTGCGCAATTTTCATCAGCAAGACCTCCTCGTCTGAGCGAAGCATCGACAATGAGCCGCGCGGCCATGAGGCCCGCACGGAACGTCGCTGTTCCTGCCGGACACAACGATCTGAAGTAGAACGAGACCCGCAGAAGACTGCGGGTCTCACGGAGCGTCAGATGTCCGCGCTGCCGCCTGCGGATGAAGCGGGAGCGGATTCCTTCTTCGGCTTCTCGGCAACAAGCGCTTCTGTTGTGATCATGAGCGATGCAACAGAAGCGGCATCCTGCAGCGCCGTCCGGACCACTTTCGCCGGATCGATCACGCCGGCCTCGATCAAATCCTGATACTCGCCGGTCGCGGCGTTGAAGCCCCAACTGTACGTGTTTTGCTCGAGGAGCTTGCCGACGACAAGAGAACCGTCCTCGCCGGCGTTCTGGACGATCTGCCGGGCCGGCACCTGGATCGCACGGCGCACAATGTCGACGCCGACCTTCTGATCGGGATTATCCGGCTTGACAGAGTCGAGCGCCTTCAGGGCGCGCAGCAACGCGATGCCACCCCCCGGCAGGATTCCTTCCTCGACGGCAGCGCGGGTCGCATGCATCGCATCGTCGACGCGATCCTTGCGTTCCTTGACCTCGACCTCGGTCGCGCCACCGACGCGGATGACCGCGACGCCGCCCGCGAGCTTGGCAAGACGCTCCTGCAATTTCTCCCGGTCGTAATCCGAAGTCGTTTCCTCGATTTGCGTTTTGATCTGCGCGATGCGGGCTTCAATGTCCTTCTTCCGACCAGCGCCATCGACGATCGTCGTATTCTCTTTCTCGATCACCGCCTTCTTGGCGCGGCCGAGCATGTTGAGCGTGACGTTCTCGAGCTTGATGCCGAGATCCTCGGTTATAGCTGTGCCGCCCGTCAGGATTGCGATGTCTTCCAGCATCGCCTTGCGGCGATCGCCGAAGCCAGGGGCCTTCACGGCCGCGACTTTGAGGCCGCCACGCAGCTTGTTGACCACGAGCGTGGCCAGAGCCTCGCCCTCGACATCCTCCGCGATCACCAAAAGAGGCTTGCCGGATTTAACGACGGATTCGAGAAGCGGCACCATGGCCTGCAAGCCGGAAAGCTTCTTCTCGTGAATCAGTATGTAGGGATCTTCAAACTCGGCGCGCATCTTCTCGGCGTCGGTCACGAAGTAGGGCGAAACGTAGCCGCGGTCGAACTGCATGCCTTCGACCACTTCGAGTTCGGTCTCGAGGCTTTTCGCTTCTTCTACCGTGATGACGCCTTCATTGCCGACTTTCTGCATGGCCTCAGCCAGGAATCGGCCAATCTCGGTATCGCCATTGGCCGAAATGGTTGCGACCTGAGCGATTTCGGAATTGGATGTGACCTTCTTGGCGTTCTTGGTGAGGTGCTTGACCACGGCTTCCACGGCAAGATCGATGCCGCGCTTGAGGTCCATCGGGTTCAAGCCGGCCGCGACCGCCTTGGCGCCTTCCTTGACGATCGCTTCCGCCAGCACCGTTGCGGTGGTCGTGCCATCGCCCGCAAGCTCAGCGGTTTTCGACGCCACCTCGCGCACCATCTGCGCGCCCATATTCTCGAACTTGTCTTCGAGTTCGATCTCCTTGGCGACGGTGACACCATCTTTGGTGATGCGAGGCGCACCGAACGACTTCTCGATAACGACGTTGCGGCCCTTCGGGCCCAGGGTCACTTTGACCGCGTTCGCAAGCGTGTCCACGCCGCGCAGCATCTTCTCGCGCGCGTCAGACGAGAACCTCACTTCCTTGGCAGTCATGGATTTACCTCCTTCCTTCAGCGATGGGGACGATGGTTGATGTCTTCCGTCAGGCCGCTTTCTTGAGCGTTCCAGCGTGCTCGATGATGCCGAGGATGTCGCTTTCCTTCATGATCAACAGCTCCTCGCCGTCGATCTTGACCTCGGTACCGGACCATTTGCCAAACAGGACGCGGTCACCGGCTTTCACATCAAGGGGGACGAGTTCACCCTTTTCGTTGCGAGCGCCCGGACCGACGGCAATAACTTCGCCTTGCTGCGGCTTTTCCTTTGCAGTGTCTGGAATGATGATGCCGCCGGCTGTCTTCTCCTCGGCATCGAGGCGGCGCACGCAGACACGATCATGCAGTGGGCGGAATTGCATGCATTCCTCCTTGGTCAGTTCAGCGATGTCATAAGGGCGCAGACGGCGTCGCCGGCCCGCGCAAAATCGAATTAGGTTCAGGAAAAATCGAGTTCAAGAGGCGGCACAAAAAATTTTGGCACTCTGCACGTTGGAGCGCTAACATCAATTAATATATTGATTTCTCTGCAATTCTCGCATCGGTTCGGCCTGGCCGCTGACGCTTGCTCTTTTGAAGAAAGGTCCGATCAAGCACGCGCGGCCCAGTTGCTCGAGCCTCGCCTTTGTAGCGATGGTCGTTGTGATCATGATTTCCCTTCGATCGCGACCGACGGCGAGTGCGCGTCTTCGCCAACGGACCGGCCCTTGACGCCTCGAACGGCGTTCCTAAATCGCAAATCGCCGATCGCCCCTTTTGGGGATCGGCAAAGTCCAAAGGGGCGCCAGCTCTTTGGGCGCCCCTCGTATCCATGTTGCTCAATGGAGGATGTGGTTATGAGAGACTTCGACCTGACACCCATCTGGCGATCGACCGTCGGATTCGATCGCCTCGTCAACCTCATCGACGAATCGCTGCGGTTGGCGGGTGAGGACAATTACCCGCCCTATAACATCGCGCGGACCGGTGAGGACCACTACCGCGTCTCGCTGGCTTTGGCCGGCTTCAAGCCCGAGGAGATCACCGTCACGGCAGAGCAGAACATGCTCACCGTCGAAGGCCGCAAGGCCGAGAAGGATGATCGCGAGTACCTCTACCAGGGCATCTCCAGGCGTCCGTTCCGGCGCCAGTTCAACCTCGCCGATTACGTTGAGGTGAAAAGCGCCTCGTTCGAGGACGGGCTCCTGCAGATCGACCTGGTGCGCGAGTTGCCGGAAGCCATGAAGCCGCGTCGGATCGAAATCAAATCCGATCCTTCCCGCACTCAACAGATCGAGCAGAAGCAAGCGGCCTGATCGTAAGTCCGATCGGGTCGGCTAAAGGCGGTCGCGCGTGGTCGTGGCCGCGCGCGCCGCCTGTCGAGAAGGAGGCACAGCATGAGCATGAGAGATCTCATTCCCTGGAATCGCAGCAGCCGCGTTCCGGTGCGACGCGGAGAGGAAGGCTCGCCCTTCCTGACTTTGCACCGTGAAATGAACCGCCTGTTCGACGACGTCTTCCGCGAGTTCGACCTCAGCCCCTTCCGCTTTGACCGCATGTTCGACCGCGCCTGGTCGTGGCCGAACATCGAGGTAAGTGAGAACGACAAAGAGGTGAGAGTCACGGCCGAGCTCCCTGGCCTCGACGAAAAAGACGTCGAAGTCCAGCTGTCGAATGGCGTGCTTACCATCAAGGGCGAGAAGAGGTCCGGGACAGAAGACAGCGACAGGCTGTTCAGCGAGCGCTTCTACGGCCGTTTCGAACGGCGCATCCCCGTTGATGACATCGACGAGGACAAAGTGAGCGCGTCGTTCCGCAATGGAGAGCTCGTCGTGACCCTGCCGAGATCGGCAGAGGCGCAACGCAACGTGAAGCGCATCGCCATCAACGGCAAATAAACAAGGAGGCGACTTCGGCGGGTGGGAGCTCACGCGCCTCCCGCCGAACCGCAAGCAGACGGCATGGCACGCATCACGACCGTCGACTGCGAACGCGTCATACCGAACCGCTTCGCGCTTGTGCTGCTCGCTGCGGCGCGCGCCCGTGCGTTGAACCGCGGGGACGCACCGCGCGTGACTCCCGATAGGGACAAGCCGACTGTTATCGCGCTCCGCGAGATTGGTGCCGCAGCCATAGATGAGACTTGGCTCGACCAGTGGCTGCAAAGCCGGCAGCGCGATGTCGAGGAAGAAGACAGGCTTGTTGAGCCGACTGCGAAGGTCGCGTTGCAGGCCGACGATTCTCAAGGTGTCGCCAGTGCGAATGCCGACGACACCACTTCTACAGCTTCCTTGGAAGCATCGCTAACCACCACGTAACTACCAAGTGACGAACACGGAGAGCTGTCATGTTAGACCGGCTACCAACACTCAACACGAAAGAGAACGTCATCGACATTATCAACGTCATCCTCGGCGTGTGCCTGGCGCTCGCCCCCTGGGCGTTAGGTTTCACCGCTGAGGCTGCTGCAGCCTGGACCGCGTGGATTACCGGCGCAGCGATCGCGCTCGTCGCACTCGGCGCACTCGTTGCCTTCAACGAGTGGGAGGAGTGGATCAATCTGGTCCTTGGCGTCTGGGCAGCCGTCGCGCCTTGGGCGGTCGCTTTTTCGGAACATGCCGCAGCGACCAACATAAGCGTTGCGATCGGCATAGCGGTTGCAGTTCTCTCAGCCGCCCGGCTGTGGCTCGCGCGTAAAAACCCGCCGCGAGTCACCGCGTGACAATGCGTGTGCTTGCGAGGCCAGCAGTCGATGCCGGTCTCGCATGCACGAGCACCTGGAGAGAGACAATGCGAGATCACATCGAAGCGATACAGCGACGGCTGGAAGGCATAATTGCTGAAGCCGACTCGCACATATCCGGAAACGGATCGGTTCTGAGCTACGGGATGAAAATCCGCCGCGACACGGCGAATGAGATCCTGGGTTTCGTAAAGAGCCTTGCTGGTACTGCAGCGGCCGACGCGCCGGCCCGGGACCTCGGCTTCGATGCCGCGCGGATTGAACCTTCGACATGGCGCTCGCCGCCGGGAGATGCAAAGCGGAATGCAGAGCAGCCGGCGGCGTAGAAGGCTATGACATGTTCGAAAGGAGGTAAAAGATTCGAGGCGATTTGCGGCACCGCATGGGTAACACCGAATTTCTCGGATCCGATCGCCGCGTCGATTTTCGGCGACGGCTACGGGGCATTGACCGGTTTTGGCCGTGACAGAACGGTGGTGATCGCCATCAGGGAGAACGCGCCGATAACCAGAAATACGAGCCGCGGGCTGCCGTGGTCCATGATGGCGCCAAAAACGAGCGGGGCGATAACGCCGCCGAGATTAAAGCCCGTCGTCACGAATCCGAACACCTTTCCGAACGAACCGGGCGGAGTGACCTCGCGTACGATCATGTCGCGCGACGGCATGATGGCGCCCGTGAAGAAGCCTCCGATCGCCATCACGGTGACAAGCAGGATGCTGCCGAGATTGACATTTGCAATCAGGATCGCGGTTGCGGCTGTGATGATGACGCCGAGGACGGCAACGCTCGTATGCCGCGTGGTGCGTCCCGCGATGTAGCCGCCGGCGAGGACGCCGAGCGCGGAGAGCAGGAGAAATGCGGATAGTCCGGCATTGGCCAGCGCCGCGGGCGTGCCGTAAAGCGCGCTCAGCGCGACAACTGAATAATTGAACATGCCGCTGTTCGCGGTTGCGAGCAGCAGAAAGAACACAAGATTGAGCAGGATCGGCGGCGACAGCAACAATTTCCAGCCGGCTGAGCCGTTCGCGCTCTCGCGCTGCGGCTTTTGCATCTCCGCGGGGCCGATATCGTCGCGATGGAAAGCCAGAACGGCGGCAACAACAAACCCGAGAATAGCGGCTCCGATAAACGCGCCGCGCCAGCCCCAGTAGCTTTGCATCAACAAAAGTGTCGGCGGCGCCGCGGCGGAGCCGAACATGCCGGCAAAGGTGTGAATTGAAAACGCGTGACTTAGCCGGCTTGGCGCGATTCGGTGCGAGAGCAGCGCGTAGTCGGCTGGGTGATAGATCGTATTGCCCAACCCAGCGACGGCGAACATCGCCACCAGCACCCAGAAAGAATGAACGATCCCGGCAACCGCGAACGCGCCGGCGCCGAGGAGAAGGCCGCCGATCAGCGGAATCCGCGCCCCGAGCCGATCAACGAGAAAACCTGCCGGGGTCTGAAGCGCCGCGGAAACGACGTTAAAAGCGGTCAGCGCCAGACCAAGTTCGGTATAGCTCACGCCGTAGTCGGCGCGCACGAAGACGAACAGCGGCGCAAGCAGCAGCGTATAATAATGTGAAACGAAGTGCGCCGCGCTGATGACACCGATCAGGCGTGCGTCGCTTGCGCGCTGTAAGCCGATTGTGCCGCTCGCCTGTGTCATTGCCCGGATCTCGAAAGGCGCGGACTATGCCGCGCGTCGGCTCAGCAATCCAGCATGTTTGCGGCAGGGCCGCCTTGCACAATCAACGTGAATGGGAACACCGTCTGCCGCCTCACGCGTGGGCCGCCTTTGCCTTCTGAATCGCTTGCCAGATGCGGGCAGGGGTCGCCGGCATCTCGAGGTTGCGGATTCCGTAATCGGAAAGAGCGTCGACGACGGCATTCATCACTGTCGGTAACCCGGCGGAAGTGCCGGCTTCACCGCATCCCTTGGCGCCGATTGCGTTGGTCTTGGTTGGAACGGGGTGGTTCTCGATCGTAAACATCGGCGCGTCGCTTGCGCGCGGCATCGCATAATCCATGAACGAGCCGGTGACGAGCTGCCCCTCCGAATCGTAAATCGCGCCTTCCTTCAACGCCTGCCCCAAGCCTTGCACGACCCCGCCGTGGATTTGGCCCTCGAGGAGCATCGGGTTCACGACCGTGCCGAAGTCATTCACCCCCGTATATTTCACGACCTTTGCGGCGCCGGTCTCGGGGTCAATTTCGACTTCCGCAATATGGCAGCCGTTGGGGAATGTGCCCGGCACCGCATCCGTGACGTGTGTCACATCGAGCGTATTCGGTACGCCGTCCGGCAGTTTCAGCCCTTCACGCAATCGCTCGGCCAATTCCAGGATGCCGACGGCGCGATCGGTTCCCGCGATGACAAACCGCCCGTCGGTGTATTCGATGTCGCCGGCGGAAGCCTCCAGCACGTGTGCGGCAATTTGTTTGCCTTGCTCGATCACCTTGCCGGCGGCTTCCGTAATGGCCGTTCCGCTCAGCATCGTGGACCGCGAGCCGCCGGTACCGCCACCGTGCACGAGAAGATCGCTGTCGCCCTGCACGACGCGAATACGGTCAAACGGTATCCCGAGCTTGGACACCAGCACCTGCGCGAAGGTCGACGCGTGGCCCTGTCCATAATCGAGCGTGCCGGTGATGATGGTAACGGTGCCGTCCGCATTGAAACGGATGCCGCCCATCTCCTGCGTTCCCGATGCCGTTGTTTCGAGATAGCAGCCGATGCCAAGACCGCGCAGCAAACCTCGCTTCTTGCTCTCGCGTTTGCGCTTGGCGAACCCCTTTACATCCGCAAGGGCGACCGCGTGCTTGAACACGCCGGGAAAATCGCCGCAGTCGTATAGATTGCCGGACGCCGCCTTGAACGGCATTTCGTTGGGGCGGATGAAATTGCGCCGGCGCAATTCGAAGCGGTCGATGCCCATTTCCGCCGCGGCGAAGTCGAGCGTACGCTCCATGTTGAAATTGCCTTCCGGCCGGCCGGCGCCGCGATAGGCGGATACCAGCGTCGTGTTGGTGAACACGCACTTGGTCGCGACTTCGAGCAGAGGCGTGCGATAGACGCTGTTGATGTTCTTTGTGACGTTCAGCGTCGGCAAGAGCGGTCCGAACTGACCGCAATAGCCGCCGAGATTGCCGTAACCCGATAGGCGGATGGCGAGGATCACGCCGTCCTTGTCGAACGCGACTTCCACCAGCATGTCGTAATCGCGGCCGTGATGGTCCGACATGAAGCTGCCGGAGCGCTCATCCGTCCATTTCACCGGACGGCCGAGTGCGCGGGCAGCGTGCAGGATGCAGACGTATTCAGGATAGACCGACGCCTTCATGCCGAACGAGCCGCCGACATTGCCGGTGAGAACGCGCACTTTGTCCGCGGGCGCGTTCAGAATGTCTTTCAGCGAATTTTTCAGGCCGAACACGCCCTGGCTGCAGGAGTGCAGCGTCCATTTTCCAGAGGCCGGCTCGTATTCGCCAATTGCCGAGCGCGGCTCGATGGAATTGACCACCAGCCTTTGATTGACGAGTGGCAGCCTTGTGACGTGCGCCGCCTGCGCAAAAGCGGAGGCGACCTTGTCGGCATCGCCATAGTGAAAATCGAGCGCGACGTTGTCCGGTACCTCGTCGTAAAGAACGGGTGCGCCGGGCTGCGCCGCTTCGCGCGCGCTCGTCACGGCCGGCAGAGGCTCGATATCGGCAGTGATGACTTCGGCGGCATCCTTGGCCTGCGCAACGGTTTCCGCGATGACGCAGGCGAATGGATCGCCGACAAAGCGTACCTTGTCCGTCGGCAACGCCGGCCGCGGCTTGTATCTGATGGGCGAACCGTCCCGGCTTTTGAGCGGCAGCGTGCATTTGAGGCCGCCGTAGTCTTTGAGGTCTTCGCCCGTGAGTACCGCCAGAACACCCGGCATCGCCTTCGCGGCGCGGATATCGATGCTGCGCAGCACGCCATGTGGCACCGTGCTGCGCACCATCACGGCATAGGCCTGGTCCGGCAAGTTTTTGTCGTCGGTGTAACTGCCGTGGCCGGTTACCAGCTTGGGATCTTCCGTGCGGGGAACCGGCTGGCCGATACCGAATTTCGTGAGGGCGAGCGCGGTCTCGTGAGGTCTGTCATCCATGCGGGAAAGGGCTATTTGTGGCTGGAACCCTCCAGATAGAGCAGTGAGGCCACATCCACAAGGACGCGTGGTTCGGCCCTGACCTGCACGGGTTGCGTGGGAGCGGGGCGCTGTTACACTTTTGCCGATCAGTGAAAACATTGCCGTGATCCAAGCACCGAAGAGGCGAGGCGGCAGGAAGGTTGCGAAATGAGCCAGGAGGTCCGGGAAAATCCCGGCCTCGGTCCCGTGGAGCAGGCGCCGTGTCGGCAGCTCCCGCGGGGCCGGCGGTCGCGCGATGATTCCGCCGGCAATTGGCATCGCGAAGGGCGCATGGCGACCTATGCCGCCCTCGACCTTGGCACCAACAATTGCCGCCTTCTGGTGGCGCGGCCGGCCGGAGACGGCTTCCGCGTCATTGACGCTTTTTCCCGGATCATCCGGCTGGGCGAAGGCGTTTCGTCATCGGGCCGCATCAGCGATGCCGCAATCAGTCGCGCCGTAGCGGCGCTCACCATCTGCCGCGACAAGATGAGAAGCAGGGGGGTCACGCGCGCGCGCCTGATCGCGACAGAAGCTTGCCGCAGCGCCGAGAACGGGATGGAGTTTCGCGCTCGCATTGCCGAGAAGGTCGGCTTGACGCTGGAGATCATCGACCGGGAGACTGAGGCGACGCTTGCCGCGACCGGCTGTACGCCCTTGATTGATGAGCAGGCCGAAGGTGTGCTCCTTTTCGACATTGGAGGCGGTTCTTCCGAACTCGTGCGGCTCGGCCGTTCGAAGGAAACCCATTCCGGTCCGCCGCCTCCGCAGATCCGCGGCTGGATTTCATTGCCCCATGGGGTGGTCACGCTGGCCGAACGTCACGGCGGCATGGATGTGACTCGAAAGACCTACGAGGCGATGGTTGAAGAAGTTGCGGATCTGATCGCGCCGTTTGCCGCCGCGCATGGGCAGGCCCTGCACGGCCTGCACATGCTTGGCACGTCCGGAACGGTGACAACGATTGCCGGCGTGCATCTCAATCTGAAACGCTACGACCGCAGCCGTGTCGACGGCTGCTGGATGAGCGGCGAGGAGATCGGCGCCGTCGTCGAGCGTTTGCTTGGCATGAGTTACCAGGATCGGGTGGCAAGCCCGTGCATCGGTGTCGAGCGCGCCGATCTGGTGTTGGCCGGCTGCGCAATTCTCGAAGCGATCCGCCGTGCATTTCCTTGTCAGCGGTTGCGTGTCGCCGACCGCGGTCTGCGCGAAGGCATGTTGGTGCAGATGATGCGTGAGGACGGCGTGTGGGATCACGGCGGTCAGGTGGCGGCATCGTGAGAGGCAAGAGCCGCCGCCCGCTCAAGGTGCGGCTGAAAGGCGCAAAGCACCGTTCGCTGTCGTCACGCCTTTGGCTCGAGCGCCAGCTTAACGATCCTTATGTTGCTCGCGCGCGCCGCGAAGGCTATCGCTCGCGCGCGGCATTCAAGCTCATTGAGATCGACGATAAGCATCGCATTCTGAAAAAGGCGGCGCGCGTGCTCGATCTCGGAGCGGCGCCGGGCGGCTGGAGCCAGGTCGCTGCGAAGCGAGTCGGTGCGCCGGAGCATGGGAAGGTTGTCGCGATCGATCTTCTGGCTATGGATGCCGTTCCCGGCGTCACATTCGAGCAACTTGATTTTCTTGATGAGAATGCGCCGGAAAAATTGAAAACGATGCTTGGTGGCCCTGCCGATGTGGTGTTGTCAGACATGGCTGCCAATGCCACCGGACATGCCCGCACCGATCATCTGAAGATCATGGCGCTGGTCGAAGCGGCGGCAGCGTTTGCGTGCGAGGTCTTGGCGCCCGGCGGCAGCTTTCTGGCAAAGGTTCTGCAAGGCGGCACGGAGGCTTCGCTACTCGCGGCACTCAAGCGCGATTTCGCGGCTGTGAAGCACGTGAAGCCCGCAGCAAGCCGGGCCGACTCCGCCGAACTTTATCTGCTGGCCACCGGATTCCGCGGCGCCCGCTAGTCAGCCTGCGCCGTCGTCGGGCGGTTGAGATGGCGCGGCCCGCCGTGAGGCCATTTCCGCGCCGGCCTCCGCGTTAAGTCTTGCGAACAAAAGCGCTGACAAGCCGGATACAAGCGCCAGCGCCAGAAAAGCGGGCGGGAAATCCGATGCTTGCAATTGTGTGCTCCCGTGCACGTGCAGGTTTATTTCCACTGCCAGCGCGCCAAGCGCGACGCCGGAGGAGATTGCGAGTTGCTGGCCGACGCTGACCAGAACCGTCGCGCGCCCGACGTGCGCGGCGTCGACCTCGGCATAAGCAATCGTATTGATGCTGGTGAACTGCAGCGATCGGAAAAAGCCGCCGATCATCAGCAGCACGAACATGACCACTACGGGTGTTGTCTGCGTGAACGCGGCACAGACCGCGAGGAATGCGGAGCTGACGAGGGCGTTGCCCACCAAAATCGTGCGGAATCCGAACCGCCGCAGGATTGTCGTGATCGCGCCTTTCATCGTGAGCGAGCCAAGCGCGGTCGCAAACGTGATGAGCCCGGAATGAAAAGGCGTCATGCCAAAGCCGATCTGCAGCATCAGCGGCAAGAGAAATGAGAGAGCGCCGATGCCGAGCCGGAACATGAATCCGCCGACCACGCCGGCGAAGAAGGTCGGCACGCGGAAGAGCGTGAGATCGAGCACAGGGTTTGACGTCCGTCGCGCATGCGCAAGGTAGGCGCCGATGAAGCACGCACCGCCGACGATCAGCGCCGCCACCACAAACCATGGCAGGTAATTCAAGCCGAGAACGGAGAGTCCAAAAGCAAGGCCGCCGATACCGAGGCCGGCGAGCACCATGCCGACAATGTCGAACCGCTCGCGTTCGTCCGCCCGGATGTCGGGGATGAAGCGTGTCGCGAGAAGGATGCCCAGAATTCCGATCGGCACGTTGATGATGAAGATCCAGTGCCAGGTTGCATACGTGGTAATAAAGCCGCCGACTGGTGGCCCGAGAACGGGACCCATCACTGCCGGCGTGGTGACCCAAATCATCGCGCCGACCAGTTCGCGCTTGGCAATCGTGCGCACGAGAACCATCCGGCCGACCGGAGTCATCATCGCGCCGCCCATGCCTTGCACGATGCGTGCGATCACGAAATCGGTGAGCGAGCCCGAGAGCGCGCAGCCGATCGATCCGATCACGAAGACGGCGATCGCTGCGCGAAACACCGCGCGCGCACCGAAGCGGTCGGCGGTCCAGCCGCTTGCCGGAATGAAGACCGCGAGCGAAAGCAGATACGTCGTAATGGCAAGCTTGAGCGCAAGCGGATTGGCACCGATGTCGCGCGCAATCGCCGGTAGCGACGTCGCGATCACGGTGGAGTCCATGTTCTCCATGAAAAGGGCGACCGCGATGATCAGCGGCACGATGCGGTCACGGCGCATGAGTTTCGGTGGGTCTGAGGATGAGGGTGCCCGCTGCGTTCAATAGCAGAGCAATGGCGACAGCGGGGCGAAAAGGCGTGTCATGACAGATTTCGGCACGGCCCCTAGGAATCGCGGCCCCACCGTGCTATCGACCCACGCCAACCCAAAAGCGGGCCGTGATGTCGGACGAGGGCACCCCCTCGTAAGGGTATTTTTTCAACCTTCGGCGCCGGCCGGGAGCCTTTGAAGGGCGGACGGGAGTCGGCGATGGCGGTCAAAAATAATGGAAATCTGCGTGAGGCACTCACTTTTGACGACGTGCTGATAAAGCCCGGCCTGTCGGAAGTGCTGCCGTCGGACGTCGACATCCGCTCCCGCGTCACGCGCTCGATCCCCGTCAATATTCCGATCATGGCCTCGGCGATGGACACGGTGACAGAGGCGGCCATGGCGATTGCGATGGCGCAGGCGGGCGGCATCGGCGTGATCCACCGCAATCTCGATCCGGCGGAGCAGGCCGGACAAGTTCGGCAAGTCAAGAAATTCGAATCCGGCATGGTGGTGAACCCACTCACGATTCATCCGGACGAGACGCTCGCCGATGCACTTGCGCTCATGCGCGAGCACAACATCTCCGGTATTCCGGTCGTCGAGCGCTCGGGCAAGCTGGTCGGCATTGTGACCAACCGCGACGTTCGTTTTGCAACCGATACGAGACAAAAAGTCGCTGAGCTGATGACCAAGGACAGGCTCGTCACTGTACGCGAAGGCGTCGGCCAGGACGAGGCCAAGCGGCTATTGCACCAGCGACGCATCGAGAAGCTTCTCGTGGTCGACAAAGATTATCGCTGCGTGGGCCTCATCACGGTCAAGGACATAGAGAAAGCCGTCGCCAATCCGAACGCATGCAAGGACGAGCAGGGGCGGTTGCGCGTCGCTGCTGCAACGACGGTTGGCGACAAAGGATTCGGGCGCACGGAGCAACTGATCGACGCCGGCGTCGATGTGGTCGTGGTCGATACGGCGCACGGCCATTCGCGTCTCGTGCTCGACGCTGTCAATCGCATCAAGCGGTTGTCGAACAAGGTTCAGGTTGTCGCCGGCAATGTCGCAACGCGCGAAGGCGCCAAGGCGCTGATCGATGCCGGCGCCGACGCAATCAAGGTAGGCATCGGTCCGGGCTCGATCTGCACAACGCGCGTCGTCGCCGGCGTCGGCGTTCCACAACTGACCGCGATCATGGATAGCGTCGAGGCGGCGAAGGCGAGCGGCACGCCGGTGATCGCGGACGGCGGCATCAAGTATTCCGGCGATCTCGCCAAGGCGATCGCAGCCGGAGCCGACGTCGCAATGGTTGGCTCATTGCTGGCCGGTACCGATGAGACGCCGGGGGAGGTTTTTCTCTATCAGGGGCGCTCCTACAAAACCTATCGGGGGATGGGCTCGGTCGCTGCGATGTCGCGTGGCTCGGCCGACCGCTATTTCCAGCAGGACATCAAGGATACGCTCAAGCTCGTGCCCGAAGGTGTCGAAGGCCAGGTTCCGTACAAAGGCGCGGCTGCAACGGTGCTGCACCAGTTGACCGGCGGTTTGCGCGCGGCCATGGGGTATGTCGGCGCGCGGGATATCGACGAATTCCACGCCAAAGCCGAGTTCGTCCGCATCTCCGGCGCCGGCCTTCGCGAAAGCCACGTGCATGACGTGACGATCACCCGCGAGAGCCCGAACTATCCGAGCAGGGTGTAATTCTCGCGCGTGGCGTACGGTCTCCTGCCAACGCACCCAGGTTCTCCCGTTATTGCTCACCAAAGCAGGCAATCCGGTGAACACCGGCGATCGTTTTGCGAGATGGTGTGTACCCGTTCTATGCTGCGAATACTGCGTATCCGCCTTCGTGCGCACGACAAGCATTGAATTGATATGGCAGCCGACAAGCCACCAGCCGACCGATTTACTGCCGTGCTTGACGCAACGGCAGCACATCGCGCGCAGCACAAAGGCTGCGGCGCTTACCCGTATGGCAACGGCCCGCTGCTCGGCGCGCTTGCCGCTGCGGCCAATGCGCGCCGCATCCTCGAGCTTGGCACGGCGCTCGGCTACACCGCGCTTTGGTTCGCGCGCGGCGCACCGGAGGCGGTAATCGATACCATCGACCACGATGCCGATCATGTGCATCTCGCGCGCGAGCAGGTTGAAGCCCACGGAATGACTGGACACATCGTGGTGCACCAGGGCGAGTTCGCGCAGGTTTTGCGACGGCTCGATCCGGGTTACGACGTCGCCTTTTTCGATGGCTTTACGCCGACGCGACCGATCCTGCGCGAATTGCGCCGGCTTTTGCGGACGCGCGGTTTGCTGATCAGCGCCAATCTCACCCACAAGGGCGCTGAGGCTTATCTCGCAGCCTTGCTGGATGAGAACGCATGGGAAACCGCGTTTGCGGACAGGGAACGCGAGACTGCCCTGAGTATTAAGGTGTGAGCAAACGCAGACCGTTTCGCTGAGGGGCCGGGTTATGTCTTTATCTGCTGTGCTGTTGCCGCTGTTTGTTCAGGTCACGCTGACCTTCGTGTTGTGGTCGTGGATGGCCTACTACCGCGCCACGGCTATCCGCAGCGGACACGTCCACCCACGCGACGTTGCACTGCGCGAACCGAATTGGCCGCCTTACGTGCTGAAGGTGAGCAACGCCGCCCACAACCAGCTTGAACTCCCGATGCTGTTTTACGTGCTCACCGTGCTCGCGATCATCGCGCACAAGGCCGATCTGCTGTTCGTGGTGCTTGCCTGGATCTTTGTGATTGCGCGCCTTGCGCACGCCTATATCCATGTCACCAGCAATCAGATTTGGATTCGCGGACCGGTCTTCGGTATCGGTTTGATCGTCCTGATCGTCATGTGGATCATCTTCATCGTCCGCATTCTCGCCGGACTCACGTGAGCATTGCATTATGACACCGGCCGCGCGGCTTGCGGCCGCTATTGAAGTCTTCGCCTCCATAGAGGCTGACCGGCAGCCCGCTGCCGAAGCACTGAAGGCCTGGGGCGTTGCGCATCGTTTCGCCGGCTCCGGCGATCGTGCCGCCATCGCCGGTCTCGTCTATGACGCTTTGCGGCGTCGCGCGTCGAGCGCGTACTTGATGGATGCCGATACGCCGCGCGCGATTCTGCTCGGCATGCTCAAGCGCGAGCGTGGCCTCGACGCGGGCGCAATTGCGCGGCTCGCCGACGGCTCGCGTTACGGACCCGAAGCGCTTACCGATCATGAACGGGAGCGTCTGGACCACGCGAGCATGGATGGCGCGCCGGCGCATGTCGCGGGCGATTATCCCGAATGGCTCGATCCGTATTTCGCCAGGACATTCGGCGATGACCGTGCGCAGGAAGGTGCTGCCCTGGCTTCGCGCGCCCCCATCGATCTTCGGGTCAATATGCTGAAAGCGACGCGCACGGCCGCATCCGAAATGCTGGCCGACCTGGAGCCGAGGGAATCGGCCTGGTCTCCCTGGGGTCTGCGCATCGTTCTTGGTTCAGACGCCAAAAGCCCGCCGATCCATGCCGAACCGGCCTTCATCAAAGGGTTGATCGAAATCCAGGACGAAGGCTCGCAACTGGCGGCGCTGTTCTGTGGCGCGAAGCCTGGCGAGCAGGTCGTCGATCTTTGCGCCGGAGCCGGCGGCAAAACGCTCGCACTCGCCGCAATGATGGAAAACAGGGGACAGCTTTATGCCACAGACGACGACAAGCGGCGTCTTGCGCCGATTTATCTGCGGCTCGAGCGCGCAGGTGCCCGCAATGTGCAGGTCCGTACTCCAAAGTCGGCTGGCGATGCACTCGCCGATCTCGCCGGCCGTATCGATCTCGTACTGATCGACGCGCCGTGCACCGGTACCGGCGCATGGCGGCGGAACCCGGATGCCAAGTGGCGCATGCGTCCCGGTGCGCTGGAACGGCGCAAGAAGGAACAAGCCGAAACGCTCGATCGTGCCGTGAGCTTGCTCAAGCCCACAGGCCGCATCGTATATGTGACGTGTTCCGTACTCGATGACGAAAACAGCTTACAGGTGCGCGCTTTTCTGGCGCGTCATTCCGCATTTTCCATCAGACCGCCGGCCACGATCGCAGCATGTCTTGGAGAAAAGGCCGATGCATTCATAAAGATGGTGCGGCCCACGCGTGAAGGATTGTTGATGACGCCGCGCCTGACCGGCACCGACGGCTTTTTCGTGAGCGTGCTGCAAAGAATGGAACCGTCCGGTTAACCGCGGCGAAGACCAATAACCCCGATTACGCCCAAATCCCGGCTCAATTTGTCCGTGATGATTTCGTGGTTTGATATCCGGACGGCTGTTCCTGGGGTAAATTTGAAGTGGCAATTTCAGAGCGGCGCGAGCCGGTATTCGACGTGCACCCGAATGATCGGGCGACTCTCGGAAATGCACACGCCGACATCCGGCCGGCCAGAAACGCATCACGGGTGACACGGGTCGTAAGCGGCGCGCAGATGCTCAGCGCGCTGCTCGCGGTGCCGCTCGGCCTTGCGTCCGGCTATTCGATCTACCGGGCGAATTTTTCGCCGGAGACGACGTGTCAAAATCTGCGCGGCAGCATCATCGCGATGCTGGACAAGAAAATCGATGCCGCGATGCGCCATGCCTTGGTTCGCCGCGACGTGGAAGAATTCGAGCGTACATGCGGCTCGGTCGATCCCGATGCGACCGCAGCGTTTAAACGGTTGCTCGCCGTCGACCAGATCAAAAACGTGCCGGCTGCCGATCCTGTGCAACGCAAGACGCAAGTGGAAGATACCAAGCGAGCCGAAGCAAAACCGGCGCCCAAGGCGGAAGCGCATGTCGCGCCCTCAAAAGTTCTGCCTTTAAAGGCAAAGCCCAATTCAAGGGCGCAAGAGCCGGCGCACCCCGCGGCGCGGGGCGCCGAACCACAGCGGGCGGAAGCAGCGCGCCACAAAGCAATGCCTGTCGAGCCATCGCAGGCCGATGCCGCACCCGTATCCGATGTTGCCTGGCTTTCCGCCGTGCGTGATGCGCTCGTCAAAAAGAACGGCGAAAGCGAAGCTCGTGCGGTAGAGAGAGGCGAGCCGCCGCATGCTCTCGTCCCGCCGCCGCCATCTCCTGCAAGCCCGCCAGCCCCTGAAACGGCGCCGGCGCTGCCGCAGCCGCGCGTTGTTGCTGAGCCGCCTCCACCGCCACCACCATCGCCCGCAGCAGCGCCGCAGCAACCGGCTGGTGATCATCCTGTGCCGCCCGCGCCGGTCGTCCCTCCGCCGCCCTCCGATGATGTGGTGCCTGCCAAGCGCGGCGCCGTCGGCGCGTTTATCGCCGATATTCCGTTGCTTGGGCCGATGGTGGATGCGGTCAGGGGCCGCTGACGGCCGTGCTCTTGCCCGCGGGCTTAAAGAAAGATCGCCTTCTTAAGCTACGACTTAAACGGCGACCTTTGTCAGGAAGCACTCGACCTCGTCGCGCAGGTTGGCGGCAACTTCCTCCACCGCTTCGGACGCAGTGAGCACGCTTTGCGCCGAGTGTTGCGTCTCGGTGGTTGCGCCGGCGACTTCATTGAGCACTGAAACGATCAATTTCGTGCCGTCGGCAGCGCCCACGACGTTTTGCGAAATCTCGCCGGTTGCCATGCTCTGCTGTTGCACGGATTGTGCAACTGCCGACGTGTGATTGTCGATCTCCCGCATGCGGTGAGCGACGCGCCCGATCGCCTCGACCGCCTTTCCCGTCGATTTCTGTACCTCGAGGATTTGCCGCGAAATATCTTCCGTCGCCTTGGCCGTCTGCACGGCGAGAGACTTCACTTCGGAGGCGACCACGGCAAATCCGCGGCCGGCCTCTCCCGCGCGCGCAGCCTCGATGGTCGCGTTGAGCGCGAGCAAGTTCGTTTGCCCGGCGATGCTGCGGATCAATTTAATCACATCGTCGATATTTTGCGCCGTCTTGGCCAAGGCTTCGATGTCGTCATTTGCGCCTTGCGCCTCGGTGACTGCGAGGCGTACGACGTCGGCCGTCTGTTCGACGCGCCGCTCGATTTCGCCAATCGAGCGAGAGAGCTCATCCGCTGCGAAGGCGGCGCTTTCGACGTTTCCGGCCGCCTTGTTTGAAGTCTGAACTGCGTCGTCGGCGCGCTGCGAGGTTCGGCCGGATGTGTTGAACAGGTTCGCTGCCGTCGAGCGCATCTGGTTGGCGTTGGTCGCCACGGATTGCAGCAGGGATTCAGCACGCTGGCGAAATGCGGAAATCGCGCTCTCTATCTTGGCGCGACGTTCCTCCTGCTGCTGGATCGTGGCGTGCTGCTGTTCCGCTTTGCGCCGCTCCGTAATGTCTTCGTGCGTGCCGATCCATCCGCCACCCGGCATCGGGTGGTTCATCACCAGGAGGAGCCGCCCGTTCGTGGATTTCACTTCATGCACTTTCGTGCGGCCGCTTGCGATTTCCGTGAGGAATTCCTTGCGATACTGGACCGGGTCTTTCGAGAACGTTCCCTTGGCGACGCGACGGTTCAGAACCTCGGTAAGAGTTGTTCCGGGCAACACGTCCTCGGGCGCCAAGCCATACATTTCGTAATACTGTTTGTTGCAGACCACGAGCCGCTCATCGCGATTGAACATGCACAAGCCTTGGGCCATGCTGTTCAGCGCGGTGCGCATCTGCATGTTTTCTCGCCGCAGATTGCCGACAGCTAAAACGCAGCAGGCGCTTGTCGCCGCGTAAGCGATGACGGCAGCGAGTGCGATATTGAAGACGAGGTCCGGCAGCTCGCCGATCGAAGCTTTGAGCGGCTCGCCCGTGAACACGGTCAGCAGCCCGAAAGCCAAGCCGAAGCAGCCGGCGCCGATAAGCGCCAGACTGCGCCAGCCGGTCTTGATGTGGGACAAGGGACGAGACCCGATCATACCGCGCGCTTTGTTACAGGGGCACGGTATTGGCTGACCGTTTTCGTTCGGTTAAGCGTTGGTTATCGGTTTGTTAACGGCAGACGCAGGCCGTCGCCTCAGATTGCCGCAGGTTGCCAGTCGGCTACGGTCCGTACGTCGGTCTCGGTCTGCCAGCGGCCGCCCTTGCCGGATAAACGATCTGCGGCTGCAAGGCGCGTGAGAAATTCGCGCCGCGGAATATCGCGGAATCCCATGTCGCGACATGTGGGAGTCATGATCTTTCCGTCATTGAACGCATAGCCCCAGTGCGCCAGATGCCAGTTGAGCATGGTGAAGCCGATTTTCGACGTGTTCGGCTCGCGCGAGAACTGTGACTCGGTCGCAAAAGCGCCGCCGAACGCTACACCATATCCACCGCCGGCAAGTTCGCCGCGTTCGTTCCAGACTTCAAAACTGTGCACGAAACCGGCATCGAACAGTTCGGCGTAGGCGCGCATCATGCGCGGCGTGATCCACGTCAGGTGCCAGCGGCACGCGCGTTCGCCGGCGCAACCGGCAATGACGCCCTCAAAGTCACGATCGAAAGTTACGGTATAGCGCGCCTGGCGCATCTGGCGCCTTAGTCGCTTGGCGATGTGCAGCTCATCAAAAAACAAAACCGAGCGCTCGGGCGGCGACCACCACTTCATCGGGGGCAGATGCGCCAGCGGAAACAGACCCTGGCGATAAGCCGCCATCAGCGTCGATGGAGAAAGGTCATGGGCGATGCCGGCAAGGCCGCGCGGATTGGCAAGCGCGCGTTCGGGATCGGGAATCGCGTAGTCCGGCGAAAGTAATTCGTCGAAGCAGAGTTTTGCCAGCGCGGGCAATCCGGTGATGCGCGCCGGCATCAGCGCCCAGGCCGTTCCGATCAGCCACCGTTCGAGCGTTGCAAGCGGTTTTTCGCGGAAGAGCGCCGCACGCCGCATCGCTTGCGCCGAAGCGGCAAGCGGCATGCGCAGGCTCTGAGTCTCGTACGCCACAGCTTTTACTCCATCCGACTCGTCGGCCTTTCTGGCATGGCCGAGCCTAATAGAGCGTTATCCGCGATTTATGTTGCTTTGCCGGCTTTGCGGCGGCGGCTGCATGGCGCGGCCAAGTGTCACCGCCGGAACACAGGCAGGTTCCAGTCCGTTGCCCATTCAGAGTCACTCGTAACTTCTGAAAAAAGGGCGAAAAATCGATGAAAAATATATTGATTGCTGCGGCTGTTGCCTTGGTGGTGGCCGTCGGCGCACCCGCCGCCGCGATGGCGCGCCCGGGCTTCGCCACGACATCCGTAAACATGCGTGCCGGCCCTTCGACCGATTTTCCGGTCATAACGACAATTCCGGCCGGAGCCAGCGTGAACATCCACGGCTGCATCTCAGACTACGATTGGTGCGACGTCGGCTGGTCCGGTGAACGCGGCTGGGTTGCCGCAAATCATCTGGAATTTGTTTACAACGACCGCCGCGTCCTGTTGCCGGTCTATGCCGAAACTGTCGATATTCCGATCATCACGTTCTCGGTGGACACCTACTGGCCGCGCTATTACCGGCACCGCGCGTTCTTCCAGCGAAGACATTATTGGGCGCAACGCTATGCGCGTTTCAGCCGGCAGCACCTTCGCAATGCCCGGCAGCGGGAACGCCTACGCGATCGGACAGAAGCGCGACGCGAATTGCGTCGCGAGCGCGTGCAAGACCGCCGCGCCCTTCGTCTTGAGCAACGGCGGCAAATCAATCGCGCAACGCGTGCGGAGCGCCGGGAGCTTCGGCACGAAAGGCAACGCGTCAATGTGCAAAGGCAACGCGCCAATGTGCAGCAGCGCTATCGCGCACGGCGTGAAAATCAGCGTGCGCGGGTGTTCCAGCACCAACGCACGCGTCAGCACGTCGGCCAGGCGAGGGGCTATCGGCAGGCGATCCAGAGGCGCGCCGTGAACCGCAATGCGATCCGTCAGCATCGTGTTCAGCGCAACGTGCAGCATCGTGCGCGCGCCGCGCATCGGGCGAGCCCGCGGCCGCATACGGTTGGCCGGGGCTTCAGCCATCGCGCTAATGCCCCGCGTGCGCAAGCGCCGCGGGCCGGCGCTCACGGCGGTCGTGGCGGACACCGCGGACGCCGCTAACGCGGCTTTCGCGACTGCGCTGAAATCGAACTCGCCTTGACCAGCAATGGACAAGGCGAGTTCGGCTGGTCGGACACGACGGTGCGCAAGCTGTTGGACGTCCATCGCCTGAAATCGCCGTCGCGACCAGGTCTTCAGTGGTCCAATATTGCGATCGCTTCGATTTCCACCATCAGATCGGGATGGGACAGGCGGCGGACTTCGACCGTCGTGCTCGTCGGCAATCCGACGCCAAGATAATTGTGCCGCACATCGACGTGGCGGAAGAATTCATCAATGTCCGTAACGAACGTCGTCGTTTTCACGAGGTCGTCGAGAGTGGCGCCTGCCGACTCGAGCGCCGCGCGTAAATTCTCGCCCACTTGCTGAATTTGCGTGCGCATGTCGCGAGGCCCTACGATCTTGCCGTCCTTGTCGCGCGCAAGCTGGCCTGAAACGAAGATCAGCTTCTGGCCGGTTGCAACCACCACGTGTGAATAAAGTACGCGACCGTTGAGTGCGCGTTGAAAAAGCGTTTGCGGCTGGATTTTCGTCGTCGTCATTACCTACCTCACTTTCCTTCCGCCGCATTGTCATCGACCCCTTTGCCGATTAGCAATAGGTTTGCTTAACTTTAGAAAGTTGACACATCTTGGGAGGAGGCAAACCATGGCTCAATCGGTACTCTCACGGCGAACACTACTTCAAATCGGCGCGGCCGGCGTCGCCGGGACGGCCTTCATCTTGCCGCGCACGGCATCCGCCGCGCCGGTGACGATCCGCTACGCGACCGGCGGCGGCATCGGCCCGAATGAGATGGAGACGCTTATCTATCTCGATTACATGAAAAAGAATGTGCTCAAGCACTACGGCAAGTCCTATACCGTCGAAATGACGTTCACCCGCGGGACCCCGGAGGCGGCGACATTGCTCGCTTCGGGCCAAGCGGACCTTGGCACGCTCGCATTTTCAAGCTTCGCGACGGCGATCGCGAAGAATGCGGTACCCGGTGGGCTGACCATTATTTCCGACAACTATCAGGACGGCCACCCCGGCAACGCTTCGAACACGTTCTTTGTGCTTAAGGACTCTCCGATCAAATCCGTCACCGATCTCAAAGGCAAAAAAGTCGGTATCAATGCGTATGGCTCCGCGGTCGATCTCGTCTTGCGGGTCGTTCTGAAGAAACACAATCTCGATCCGCGCCGCGACGTGCAGATCGTCGAGGTTAATTTCCCCAACATGGCATCGGCGATTCGCGAGAAACGCGTCGACTGCGGCGTGCTGGTGATCCCGTTCCTTGCAGTCGAGGGTCCGAAGGGCGACCTGCGGGCGCTGTTCAACGGTGGCGACGCGTTCGGACCGTCTTCCGTCATTTTCCAGGTCGCGACCAACAAGTTCCTAAAGGAGCATCCGGAGGCAGTGCGGGGCTTCCTCGCCGATTACGTCACCGGCCTCAACTGGTACTATGACAAAAGCAACCGGAAAAAGGCGATCGACCTCGTGGCCGAACTGACGAAATCACCAAAGGAGGTTCTCGACGGATATTTCGCGACAAGCCGCGACTACTACCGCGATCCGAACGGCTGCGTGGCGGCAATTTCCATCCAGAAGCCGATCGACGCGATGGTTCAGGAAAAGTTGATTCCGCAGAAGGTCGACGCCTCGAAATATCTCAACCTCAGCTTTTTGCCAAAGCCGTGCGCAGTGTGAACCGGCCGAAAATCGAAGTCCGCCGGCTTTCAAAGTCTTACGTAACCGACCGCGGCGCGGTGCTGGCGCTGCGCGATACGGATCTCACGATCGCGGAAGGGGAATTCGTGTCGATCGTCGGCCCGTCGGGCTGCGGTAAAAGCACGCTCCTCTACATCGTCGGCGGCTTTCTGCCCGCCGACGGTGACGTGCTGGTCGATGGTCAGGTGGTGGCCGGCCCGGGAACGGACCGCGGTGTGGTGTTTCAGGAATACGCGCTTTTTCCTTGGCTCACCGTACGCGACAACATCGCCTACGGATTGGAGCAACAGGGAATGGTGGCAGTGGAGCGCACGCCGATCGTCGAACGCCTGATTGCATTGATCGGCCTGAAAGGCTTCGAGAACCGGTATCCGCGTGAACTCTCCGGCGGCATGAAGCAGCGCGTCGCCATCGCAAGAACACTGGCTTGCGACCCGGCAATCCTGCTGCTGGATGAGCCGCTCGGCGCGCTCGACGCGCAGACACGGGAAATCATGCAGGACGAATTGCTGCGCATCTGGCTTAACACGCGCAAGACCGTCCTCATGGTGACGCACGACGTCACCGAAGCCGTTTATCTGTCCAATCGGATCTGCGTCATGTCGGCCCGGCCGGGACAGATCGTTGAGGAGTTCACCGTCGAATTGGACCGCAGTAAATCACGAGAAGACATCTTTCTTTCCGAAGCGTTCAACAAGGTTCGTAATGAAGTTTGGCTATGTGTGCGCCGGCAGGCGATGGCGGAAGAGCCGAGATGAGCTTGCGCCTTGATGTGAAGAATTGGTTCGTGCGGACCGTACCGCTGGTCGTAATCATCGGCGTCTGGCAGCTGTTGAGCGGGGCGAAAATCGTCGACCCGGCCTTCCTGCCGGCCCCATCCGCGGTGTTCGCGGCATTTGCCGATTTGCTCTCCGGAGGCGAAATCACGCTGAACCTTCTTATCACCCTGTTTCGGTCCGCAGTCGGCCTTGTGCTTGGCGCCGTTTCGGGCGCCTGGATCGGCTTGATGATGGCGCGTTCGGAAATTTTCCGCGCCTATGTGGCTCCGATCGTCGGCGGTACTTATTCGCTGCCAAAATCCGCGCTTATCCCGCTCTTCGCGTTGTGGTTCGGTATCGGCAATGTCACGGCGATCTGCGCCGTCTATCTCGCGTGCCTGCTGCCGATGATCGTCAATACTTATCACGGCGTGATCACCACACCGAAGGTGCTGACGTGGAGCGCGGAGGCGCTCGGTACCGGGAAACGACAGATGCTTACGCGCATTTACCTGCGCCACGCGCTTCCGGATATCTTCACCGGACTGCGCATTTCGCTCGGGTTTTCGTTTGTGCTTGCGATCTCCGCGGAGATGATTGCCTCCACCAGCGGCATCGGAAAGCTGATGTTCATGTACGGCGAGAACGGCACCTACGATTACATGTTCGGCGCTCTTGCCTGCATTATCGTTGTTGCCTTCCTGGCCGATCGCGCGATGGTGGCGATCAGCGCATGGTTTCTGCGCTGGCACGAGTCCGCGGCGCGAACGGAAGCGGCCTGAAGGAGCGCGCCATGGCCGAGCAGCGCGTCACCACTTTTTCCTTACGTATCCGTTCGATCGTTTCGGTACTGCTGCTGCTGTCGGCGTGGGAGCTCGCCGCACGCCTACAACTCACCCCGCCTTTATTCCTGCCGCCGTTTTCGGTCGTGGCGCTCCAGCTCGGCCGCTCTATTGCCGACGGCACGCTTATTAGCGATCTTGCAATAAGCCTCTACCGCACCTTTGCCGGCCTCGCGCTGGCGGCTGCAATCGGCGTGTTCGCCGGAATGCTCATGGCACAGAACAGGTTCGTCCATTGGTTTGTCGATCCGGTCGTTGCCTTCGCGTTTCCCTCGCCCAAGATCGCGTTCATTCCAGTATTTATTCTCTGGTTTGGCATCGAGAGTCTCTCGAAGATTCTGCTGGTGACCTTCGCGTGCATATTTCCGGTCATCATCGGTACCTACAATGCAGCGCGCGCGGTCAACAGGATTTTCCTTTGGTCGGCGGCGTCCCTCGGAACGGGCAGGGCCGCGTTGTTCCGCCGCGTCATTCTGCCTGCATGCTATCCGCGCATTTTTGCGACGTTACGCGTCGCACTTCCGGTCGCGCTGATCACCACCTTCACGGCTGAAATGGTAGCAGGCGGGGGCGGCATGGGAGCGACGCTGATTTACTCGCAGCGTTTTTTCGAGAGCCCGACGGTTTACGCCTACATTCTTGTGATGCTGTGCGTCGGATTGTTGCTCGACTCGGCCATGGTCAAATTCCAAAGCCGCTATTTGGCATGGGCGGAATGAGCGGAACGATTGTCCGTAGCGGAAGTGGATCGAGAAATTGGGCGATTGTAGCGCAGATGCCTTCGCGGGTGGCGCCCGCTTTGCGCAGCAGCGTTCTCTGCTCCGACCGAGATTCGTATTTCTTCCTGCTTGACCCGGCTTTCTGCGCACCGCAAATAGCGTCGGCAATGGCCGGCTGGTTCGGCCGGCGCCGCCGTCATGGCGCGCCTCTCGGAAGGCCGCAACTCAGATGCACGACAAAATCCTTATCGTCGATTTCGGCTCCCAGGTGACACAGCTCATCGCGCGGCGCGTCCGGGAGGAGAAGGTTTACTGCGAGATCGTGCCGTTTCAGAAAGCCGAAGCGGCTTTCCGTGAGATGAGGCCGAAGGGCGTCATCCTCTCCGGCGGACCAGCTTCGGTGCTCGACAAAGATGCGCCGCTTCCGCCGCAAGCGATCTATGACTCCGGCGTGCCCGTATTCGGCATCTGCTACGGCGAGCAGGCGATGGCCCAGCAACTGGGCGGCACGGTAGAAGGCGGTCACCACCGCGAATTTGGCCGCGCCGAAGTGGAGGTCGTCGCGGACAGCCCGCTGTTCGAAGGCGTGTGGCGCAAGGGCGAGAAATATCCGGTCTGGATGAGTCACGGCGACCGCGTCACCAAGCTGCCGGAAGGCTTTCGAGTGTTAGGGCGAGCGCCCAATTCGCCGATCGCAATGATCGGCGACGACGCGCGCAAGTTCTACGCCATGCAATTCCATCCCGAGGTCGTGCACACGCCCCATGGCGCAGCACTTCTGCGCAACTTCGTGCGCAAGATTGCCGGCGCTGCCGGCGACTGGACCATGCGCGCGTTCAAGGAAGAAGCAATCGAGAAAATCAGAAAGCAGGTCGGCAACGGCAGGGTGATCTGCGGCTTGTCGGGCGGCGTGGATAGCGCGGTTGCGGCGGTCCTGATTCATGAAGCGATCGGCGACCAGCTCACTTGCGTGTTCGTCGACCATGGCTTGCTGCGGCTTGGGGAAGCGGAAAAGGTCGTAACGCTCTTCCGGGACAGCTACAACATCCCGCTTGTGCATGTCGACGCATCCGACACGTTCCTCAAAGCTCTTGAAGGCGTGGAAGATCCCGAACAGAAGCGCAAGACGATCGGCAAGCTGTTCATCGATGTATTCGAGGCGGAAGCCAGGAAAATCGGCGGCGCGCAATTTCTTGCGCAGGGCACGCTCTATCCCGACGTCATCGAAAGCGTCTCGTTCACCGGCGGGCCGTCGGTGACGATCAAGTCGCACCACAACGTCGGCGGCTTACCCGAGCGCATGAACATGAAGCTGGTCGAGCCGCTGCGCGAGCTGTTCAAGGACGAGGTGAGGGCGCTCGGCCGCGAGCTTGGTTTGCCGGATGCTTTCGTCGGCCGCCATCCGTTTCCCGGTCCCGGCCTTGCGATCCGCGTGCCGGGCGCGATCACGCGCGACAAGCTCGACATTCTGCGGCTTGCCGACGACATCTACATCGAGGAAATCCGCCGCGCCGGTCTTTACGACGACATCTGGCAGGCGTTCGCTGTTTTGCTGCCGGTGAAAACCGTGGGCGTCATGGGCGACTTCCGCACGTATGAATATGTTGTCGGCCTGCGCGCGGTGACCTCGACCGACGGCATGACGGCGGACTTCTATCCCTTCGACATGCAGTTCATCGGCCAGGTCGCAACGCGCATCATCAACGAAGTGAAGGGCGTCAATCGCGTCGTCTATGACGTGACGAGCAAGCCACCGGGGACGATCGAGTGGGAGTGAGGGAATGGGGGCACCGCGGAGGGCTCTGGAGGGAAATGGCGCAGGAAAAAATAGAGGTTAGGGGGTAGCCCGTTAATTATCCGCAGCCAATTATCAATCGAGCTGCGTTGATGCCAACCGTCCGTGTGTCCGTGTTGCGCTGCCAGCCCCAGGATTTTGCCGGCCTCAAGAAATTGATGGCGGAGTCGATGGCGGTGCTTGAACCGGGCATCCGCCCCCATGCGCGGTCTTATCCATTTCTACGCTGGCGAAGACGAAACCGGGAACGCGCTCATCAATGTCAGCATCTGGCAAACGTTGGCGGATGCGAAGCAACTGGACACGTTTCAGCCAATGCTCGATTTCGGCAAGGTGTTCGTGAGCAAGGGCGCGATCTTCGAACGTCCCATCCTGAATTATGCGTCACAGTGGGAAATTGTGCCGGAGCGCACGTCGCCAAATTGACCGCCCGGGTCGTGGCCCCGGGGACAGGCTGCGAGGCGAGATCAAGTCATCGTCTTTGACAGCCAGCGTGGGAAGGAGAATACATCATGGCCAAACTTGTTCTGGCGATGTTCATGAGCCTCGACGGCTATGTCGCAGGCCCGAACGGCGAGTTCGTGCCTCCCCCGTGGTCGGCTGAAGTGGGCGAGGCTTGGTCAGACCACAATCTGAAAAACGCAGGCCACCTGATCTACGGCCGGGCCAACTTCGAGTTCAACAAGGCATACTGGACATCGTCAGCAGCGGCAGGCCGGGCTGAGACCGAGGTGATGAACCGGCTGCCAAAGACGGTGATTTCAAGATCACTGTCCGGTGATCCGGGGTGGAACGCCAAGGTCGTCAGCGGCGACCTTTCTGCGTTGGTGGCTGGGCTCAAGCGGTCGGTCACACAGAACGACATCTACAGTTTCGGCGGCGCGGGCTTGGCCGGAAGCCTCATGCGCCAAGGCCTGGTGGACGAGTATTATCTGATGGTGACACCCAACCTGATGGGCGACGGAAAACGGCTATTCGCCGCCGGAATTGCCAAGAGCGAGCTGGAGCTTATGCAGGCGCGTCCGCTGGACACAGGGTCAGTCATTCTTCATTACCGTCGTAAGTGAACATGGTGGTTGCTGGGGGTGACGGACCTGCTGTGGCAATGCAGACGTCGTCCTCGATGCAACGCGCGCCTATGCACTCGTTTGAGCCAAGCTGGGTGTGCAAATTTGCGCGCCTGGGACTTAGCCAGAACGCGACTCCGACTGTCTCAGGCGTGTCTTTCAATTTTCATCTGGCCTGTGCGCCTATCGCAGTCGCACCTCTGTCATTGAGCCAGTCTCGGTGAAAAGCGCCTATCCTGACGCTCGCGCGCGTTGATCTGTATCAACGCGGTTCAGGTGGGTTTTGGCCAGAGTTAAAGCTGGCCGGAGTGGGGCGGGTCGCTGGCGCTGTGCCAGAAAGGATTTCGCGAATGGCAATGTCGAGCCAATACCGTGGCGATGCCAATGTCGTACGCTACGATCCGACAACGATCTGGCTACACTGGCTGACCGTGGGCGCCATCGCAGTCCTGTGGCTCATTGGCCAGACGGCCGACTGGGTGCCACGTGGCCCGTTCCGCACCGGTCTGTGGTCTGTGCACGTAATACTCGGATTCTTCACAGGCTTCATGCTGCTTACGCGTGTCGCTTGGCGAGCGCATTTCGGGCGCGTCCTGCCGCCGGCAGACACGGGCATTCTGTATGCAATCGCAAAGGCGACGCATTACACACTGTACGCACTTCTCGGCGTGGTGGTCGTGCTGGGACTCGTCGACGCGTTTTATCGCGGATTCAATGTGTTCGGTGTCTGGTCTCTGCCGCGGGTCGGATCAGGGGATGCAGCGACCCGGCACGCCATTAATGAATGGCACGAGCTCGCGGCCAATTTGACAGTCCTGGTGGCTTGCCTCCATGGAGCCGCGGCGCTCGTACATCAGTACGTGTGGCGAGACAACCTTCTCGAACGCATGAAACCGTAGCTGCGCGCGGCCGAGCTTGTAGCGCTCGTGTTTCATCCCGGCAGGTCAAGAGATGCTACTTGTCCGAGGGCACTTCGGGCCGGAATCGAAAGCCTTCGCCGGCCTGCTCGATCCGTCCCACGCCCGGGAAGGGGAAGTGTGGCGCGAACATCAGTTCATGTGACGCGGCGAGACGCTGCAGTTCGCTGCGGCGCGTCGCGACCGCCAGCGCCTTGTCGGAATCCCACTTGATCGTCCACTGTGGCGTTGCGAGTGAGACGATGGCGCTGTGAACCATGTCGCCGACGTCGACCATCCGTTGTCCCTGTGAAACGATTTCGTAGCCCACGTGGCCGGGCGTATGACCGGGAAGCGCTACCGGCGTGATGCCAGGCAGGATCGGCTCGCCAGGCTTGAATGTTTTGATCTGCGCCTTGATTGCAGCCGCGATTGTCTTTGCGCCGTCGTCGCTGTTCATGAATGTCCATTCCTTTGCGGACATCCTGACGGTGGCCTTTGGGAAAGCCGAGCGTCCATGCTGATCGACGAGACCGCCGACATGGTCGGGATGCGCATGCGTTACCAGGATATCCGTGATGTCGTCCGGTGCTGCGCCGGCCGATCTGAGGCTTTCGCGCAGAACGCCGTGCCCCGCCGGACCGTAACCGGTGTCGACAAGAACCAGATGGCCGCTCATTCGAATCAGGAGCGCATCGATGTCGAGGTGGATTTTATCCGTCTCCGCGCCCGCATCGCGCAGGACTTTTGCGACGTCGGCCGGCGTTGCGTTCTGCGCGAAAACAGAGCCGTCATTCGGAACGGAAAGTCCTCCGTCTCTCAGCACCGAAATCTCGAAAGCGCCAAGCCGGAAGCTCTGTGCTGCCGGCGCGGTCGCCAGAAGCTGCTGCGCGAGCGCCCACGATGGGCAGACGGCAAGCGCCAACAGTGCTGTTGCGAACCATCGGATACGAAGGGTCCGGCGGAGGAAACGAAAGACCTCTTGGATTGCCATGCGATAGCAACGCCGGGCCGGCTGGCCCGTTCCCGGGCGCGATGAAGCATGAAAAAGTGGCGGGTGTTGTGGAGGAAGGCCTGCCGGTGCCTCGCCCGGAAACATGATTTTTCGTATTGTAATGGTTGGCTCCGACATAATTAGGTTTGACATCATCAGGTTTAGAGAATGCGCATTACCATCTACGGCATCAAGAATTGCGAAACGATGAAGAAAGCGCGCGCGTTTCTCGACAAGAAGCGCATTGATTACGATTTCCACGATTACAAAACACAAGGCATCGAGCGCGCCAAGCTCGAAGGCTGGGCGAAGAAGGCCGGCTGGGAAACGCTGCTCAATCGCGCCGGCACGACCTTCCGGAAATTGCCTGACAAGGAAAAGGACGGCCTGACCGAGAAGAAGGCGATCGCCTTGATGCTCAAGCAGCCATCGATGATCAAGCGGCCGGTGCTGGAAATCGGCGGCGGCAAGATTCTCGTCGGCTTCAGGCCTGAGGAATATGCAAAGCTTTAAGTCCGCGTCATCGTGAGGAGCGCACGACGGGCGCGTCTCGAACGATGGTGGACGGCCTCATGGTTCGGGACGCATTGCGCGCGCCTCGCCATGAGGCCGGTTGCTCATCCCGTCATCTTCTCACGCAGCCGATCATGAATCTCGGCAACTTCTGACGTGAAATTGTCAGCGAAGTCCGCCAGTTCGTAGAGCGGACGAATCTCGATCTCGCTCGGGCCGGGCATCGGGTTTGGACATTTCTTTACCCATTCGACCGCCTCGGCCATGTCGCGCACGTTCCACAGCCAGAAGCCGGCAACGAGTTCGTTCGTCTGCTCGAACGGGCCGTCGATGACGGTGCGTTTCGCGCCGTCGAAAGCGACGCGCTTGCCCTGCGAGGACGGCTTTAACCCATCACCGGCTTGCATGATGCCGGCCTCTACCAGCTTCTCGTTGAATTTGCCCATCGCCGCCAACATTTCGGCCGAGGGCAGCATGCCCGCTTCGCTGTCCTTCGTCGCTTTCACCAGTACCATGACGCGCATTTCGTTTTCCTCCTTGTGTTTCGTGAGTGTCAGCCGTTTGCGGCGCGTTCCAACTCGGCGACGTCGATCTTCACCATCTTCATCATCGCCTGCATGACACGCGCGGATTTCGCTGCGTCGGAATCGTTGAGCAACTCAACGAGCCGCCGCGGGACGATCTGCCATGAAAGGCCGTATCTGTCCTTAAGCCAGCCGCATTGGACCGGCTTGCCGCCGCCCGCTGTCAGCGCGTTCCAGTAGTGGTCGACTTCGGCCTGATCCTTGCAGTCGACCGACATCGAGATCGCTTCGTTGAATTTGTACAGCGGTCCGCCATTCAGCGCCTGGAATGACTGACCGTCGAGCGTGAATGCGATCATCAGCACCGAGCCCTTCGGTCCCGGCCCGGCATCGCCCGTGAGCATGATCTTGCAGATCTTTGAATTCGGGAAAATCGACACATAGAAATTGACCGCTTCTTCCGCATTGCCGTCGAACCAGAGACAGGGACTGATTTTCTGCATCGGATTGATCCTCATCTCAGGATGATTGTTCAGGCTGCAAAGGGGAGCAGCGCGCGCACGCGCTCATCCCGCAACCAAAGTCCACCCCACATGAGGACACCGACGTAGACACCGAACAGCACGTGACTGAACAGCGGACTTCCAATGCGGGCATGCGTCGCGACGGCACCGCCAAGAAAAGCGGTGAGGAGGAGAGCGCCGAGGACCGCCGTGCGCGGCACCGCGTAGAGGATGGTGCATATCAGGAGGACAAGGCCGAGCATGCGCACCGTCGCGCCGTCGGCCGGCCAGCCGAGCTGCCGGGATGCTTCGACCACCGGCTGCAAGACGGCGAGTTTCATGCCGGCATCGATCAGCAGGAAAAGAATGACGATGCCGCTCAGGACGTGGCCCGTCAAAACCGTTTTGCGAGAGCCTCCGGTCGCGATCGAAACGTGAGTCACGATTGTTCTCCTTTCATCGCGAGTGCGTTCAGCTCTCGAGCATCAGCTCGAAGCCGCCGTAGATCATGCGCTTGCCGTCGAACGGCATGTCGCTCGCTTTCAGCCGTTCGTCGGCCATCAGCTTCTTGCTGCCCTCGTCGCGCACCTGCTTCGATGGCCAGACGACCCAGGAGAACACGATCGTCTCACCGGACTCCGCTTTCACCGCGCCGTAAAAGTCGGTTACTTTTCCGTGCGGAACGTCATCGCCCCAGCACTCCACCAGCTTCAGCGCGCCGTACTCCTTGAAGATCGGTGCGGCCTTCTCGGCCATCTTGCGGTAATCCTCCTTGCGGCCAGTCGGCACAGGAACGACAAATCCGTCGATATAGGTCATGGTGTTCTCCCTTTTCCGATTGGCGCTTATTGCGCCGGCGCCGCTTCGCGCGCGGCCATCGCGGCTTCGACGTCCATCCAGACGACCTCCCAGATATGGCCATCCGGATCCTCGAAATTGCGGCCGTACATGAAGCCGTAATCCTGCTTTGGTCCCGGCTCGCGCGCGCCGGCGGCGAGCGCCTCGTTGACCGTTGCATCCACCGCAGCGCGGCTTTCTGCCGACAGGCACAGCAGGACTTCACTGGTCGCATGCGCGTCGGCAATCTTCTTCTGCGTGAACTGCTGATATTTCGCGTGCGTGAGCAGCATCACGTAGATGGTTTCGGAAAACACCATGCAAGAGGCGGTGTCGTCGCAAAAACGCGGATCGCGCACAGCGCCGATTGCTTCATAGAAGGCGGTGGACTTCTTCAGGTCAGTGACCGGCAGGTTGACGAAGATCATCCGGGGCTTCGACATCTCGGCTCCTCTCGTTCGTGTTTCCAGTTGCGAACCATAGTCCACTAAGTTATCATATGCAACATGAAAGTTAGAAAAAATAACCAAGATGGTAAGCCTTTGAAAAAACGGGTTTATGAGGACGGCTGCGCGACCGCGCACGCCCTCGATCTGGTCGGCGAGCGCTGGGCGCTGCTGGTCATGCGCGAGCTCCTGCTCGGGCCGAAGCGCTTCAGCGATCTGCGCGCGAGCCTGCCGGGCATCAGCGCAAATGTGCTGACGCAGCGTCTGGAGGATCTTGAAGCAGTCTCGATCGTGCGCCGCCGTACGTTGCCACCG
>DASTSG010000033.1:0-71607 GCA_035760805.1 Pseudolabrys sp. | reverse complement strand
ATCGAACCACCGACACCGTGATTTTCAGTCACGTGCTCTACCAACTGAGCTACCTGGGCGCCGGGCCGGCGTTTCGGCCGGCCGCAAGCAGAGCGCGGGCGTTATAGAGGCTCGATTCCGGGCTGTCCAGAATGGCCCCCGCAAGCCATCTTCAAACAGCCGCAATTCGTGTCATGCACTCATTCATTCCCGCGCAAGTGGGGAATTCAGCACGTTCTGCTCAAAGACATTTTGCAAGGGGGCTCTCGCTTTCGCCGAGGCGAGCCGGTGCAACGGGTGAGGGCCAATGGGCGAACCGCGCTAGCTCGCGCCGATGGCGGCGCGGAAACGGTTCTTGAGCGCGACGCCGTCGCGCAGCGGCAAGACGCGCGGCGGGTCATCGGCGGCAATGCGCACCCGCGCAAAGAAAAGCTCATTCAAGTTGGCAAGGCGCGCCGCAAGTGCGCGCAGCCCCGTCTCGTCGGCCACGTCGAGCGCCGTCGCAAAACCGCAGCCGCGCGCAACCGAAACGAGATCGGCGCCGCTTTGCGTGTGGCTCGGCTGCATGCCGGTTTCGCCATAAACGCCGTTATCGAACACGATCACCGCCAGATTGTCCGGCTTTTGCGCACCGATGGTCGCGAGACTGCCAAGCCCCATCAGCATCTCGCCGTCACCTGTTAATACCGCAACGCGCCGTTTCGGCTGCGCAAGTGCGAGGCCGAGGCCGATCATCGCAGCGCCGCCCATCGCTCCCCAGAGATAAAAGTTGCGATCGTCGTCGCCCGCTGCGGCAAGATCCCAGGTGGTTGAACCGAGCCCGGGCACGACCACCAGATCGTCCTTGCGCCCTTCAAGCAGCGTGGCCATGGCGGCACGTCGTTGCAGCGTCATTTGGTCCACACTTTCTTTCCGATCAGTTCCTGTGACAGCAGCACAGCGACAATGCGCTCTTGATCGAACGCCTGATGCAAAGCGCGCTCGACCGCGGGCGCGACTTCCTCCGGCTTGCGCACGCGATGAACGTCCGCTTCGCATAATTTCAGTACCGGCTCGACAATCGAGCCCATCGGGACCTGCCACGGATTGAACTCTTCCCATTCGCCGCGCATGGTGACCAGCATCAGCATCGGGAATTTGCACGTCCGCATCAGCGACAGCATGTTGATGCAGTTGCCGACGCCGCTCGACTGCATCAGCAGCACGCAGCGCTCGCCGCCGAGCCATGCGCCGGCGGCAAGCGCAACGCCTTCTTCTTCCGTCGTAAGTCCGATCGCGCGGATTTTGTCATCCGCCAGGCAGCGCTCGATCAGCCGCGAATGACCGGCGTCGGGCACGTAGCCGACCTGGCGAATGTCGGCGCGCTCGAGCGCGGCGAACAGCTCATCCGGCCAGACCGGCCTGTTAACGGGCGCGTTCATGCGGCATCATCCGGTGGTTTCGGCGTTCCGCGCTCGCCATCTTCATCCTCGGATTCTTTCACGGGAATGGAATAAACGCCGGAAAGCCAACGGTTAAGATCGACATCAGCACAGCGCTTGGAGCAGAATGGACGGAATTTCTCGTCAGACGGCTTGCCGCAGATGGGGCAGGATTTTGCAGGCTTTTTATCACTATCGTTCACGTCACTGTTCCGCGCGCGGCATTGATTTAACAATAGATGGAGATAACTGTCGATCACGCTTCCTTCTTTGTGCGCTCGGCGTCGCGGGCGCGCAGCTCCGTCTTGAGTATCTTGCCGTAGTTATTCTTCGGCAAGGCATCGACGAAGATATAGTCTTTCGGGCGCTTGAAACGGGCGATGCGCGACAGGCAAAGCGCATCCAGTTCGGCCGGATCTGCCGTGCCTGCCACGTAGGCAACGACGATTTCTCCCCATTCCGGGTCAGGACGGCCGATGACCGAAACTTCGCGCACCTTTTGGTGCGTGAGCAAGACCTCCTCCACTTCGCGGGGATAGATATTGGCGCCGCCTGAAATAATGAGGTCTTTGGAACGATCCTTCAGCGTCAGATAGCCGTCGCCGTCGAACACGCCGACGTCGCCGGTATGGAGAAATCCGCCTTTCAGCGCATCTGCGCTGGCGTCCGGATTGTCCCAATATCCGGTCATCAGCACATCGCCGCGGCAGAGGATTTCGCCGGTTTCACCGGCCTGAAGCATCCGCTGATTTTCGTCGCACACGACGACCTCGACGCATGAATACGGCCGACCGGCGGAGCCGAGCCGCTCGCGCCAGCGTGGATGGCCGCGGTCGGCGATGTCGTGCTTCGAGAGCGTGGTGATTGTCATCGGGCATTCGCCCTGGCCGTAAATTTGCGCGAGACAAGGGCCGAAACGATCGAGCGCCTTGAGCGCGTCTTCGACATACATCGGCGCGCCGCCCCAGATGAGCGTGCGGATATGCGTTGCGTTGCACTCAGCTCGGCTGTCCACCAGCCGCTTGATCATTGTCGGCGCGGCAAACATCGATGCGCGCGGCCAACGCGATATAAGCGCAAAGATTTCCTCGGGCTCGAAACCGCTCGATTCCGGCACGACGTTAATCCCGCCAAGTGCGACATGCGCCATGATGTAGATGCCGGAGCCGTGGCTCATCGGCGCACCATGCAGGATTGCATCACCGGGGGCGACCGGATCGACTTCGGCTGCGTAGGCGTAGCTTGCCTCTTTCAGCGAACGGTGGCTGAGCATTGCGCCCTTCGGCCGACCAGTCGTGCCCGAGGTGTAAAAGAGCCAGGCGAGATCATCCGCCGCGCGCGGCACCAGCGCAGCGGCATCGGCGTCGAGCAACGAACGATAACGCGGACTGCCGATCCGGATGAGATGCTCAAGACATTGGGGCGCGAACGGAGCGATTGCGTCGTCGAGCCCACGCGATGCAAAGCACACCCGCGCACTTGAGTGCTCAAGAATGTAACCGAGCTCGGCGCCATGCAGTTTCGCGTTTGCCGGCACTGCCGCAAGGCCGGCGTGCCAAATGGCGAACAGCAGCTCGACGTATTCGGGGCAGTTGCGCGCAACAATCGCGACGCGGTCGCCGGGCTTGAGCGACAACTCGTTGCGCAAGGCACCGGCAAGCCGAACCACGCGGGCCGCAAGGCTACCATAGTCGTGTTCGATGCGGGTCCCGAGCGCAATAGCCGGCAGGCTCGGATAAGCTTTTCCTGTGCTTTCAAGCCACCGCGCGATGTTCATCGCAGCGCCTACGTCGCATTGAGCCAGCCGAGTCTGACCGGATAACCCTCGCCGCCGAGTAACGCTACCGTTTCGTAAAGCGGCAGCCCGACCACGTTGGAATATGAGCCAACGATCTTCACCATGAAGCTGCCGGCAATTCCCTGCGCTGCGTAACCGCCGGCTTTGCCCTGCCATTCGCCGGATGCCAGATAGGATTCGATATCCTCTGCCGATAAGCGCTTGAATCGCACCCGTGTTTCGACCAGCCGTTGGCGGAACGATTCCTTCGGGGTCACCAGACAGATCGCGGTATAGACGCGATGATTGCGTCCGGAGAGCAGACGCAGGCATTGTGCAGCTTCGTCCAACAAATTTGCCTTAGGCAAAATGCGCCGGCCGACTGCAACCACCGTATCCGCCGCAAGGATAAACGATCCGCGTAATTCCTCGTCGAGTTTTACCGAGGCGAGGGCGGTGTCCGCTTTCGTGCGCGCGAGGCGATTGGCGTAGGCCCGCGGCAGTTCGCCGCGCTTCGGCGTCTCGTCGATGTCCGCAGGCTTGAGCGCGTCGGGGTCGATGCCCGCCTGATTGAGCAGCGCGAGCCGCCTCGGAGAGCCGGAAGCGAGGACGAGTTTGGGACGGCCGATCAGGTTCATGGCTTCGCAATAGGCGTGTCGCAGACGCAAAAAAACAGGCAGAAACGAAACTTAGTCAGTAGCGGAAGGGCGGGCTTTTCTCAACAGAGGTTCGGGGTTGTGCGCCAAACGGCGCAAAACAGACGTGTTTGTGCCTCCCTAAAAGTCCCTAAAAAATCGCATCAAGTCGATCAAATGGGGCAAGATTGCCTTGTTGATTCGTTCCTAATTTTTGTTTCGGCTGCTCCACCCGGCATTCCGCCGCCACAAGGCACAATGCAAAGCTCGTCCTCGCCCATCTCGCGCGTTAGAAACATCGGGCGCCTGGTTGGTGGGTTGCCGGCATTCCTGTTCGAGTTCCTGATCATCGTTCAATTGTTTTGCGCGGTCAGCTTCTGGTACGACCGTTACGACTTTCTTGCCGCCGGGCTGGTCGCCACATTGGCGATTGCTTTCGCGCTCGTCATTCGAGAGATCTACCTTTCGGCGATAGCTCGCGACAGTCACCTTGCTTCTACTCACGAGCTTGCGCTCCTGCGCAGCATCTTTGAAACCTCGCTTGATTTGATTCTTGTGACCGACCGGCGCGGGAAGTTCGTGCGGGTTAGCCCAAGCGCCGAAACGATTCTGGGATATCGGCCGGAAGAGATGGTCGGCCATATTGGAATCGATTTCATTCATCCCGACGATCTCGAATCGACGCGCAACGAGATGCGGCTTGCGCGCCGCGGCCGTGAGACGCGGAATTTTGAGTCGCGCTACGTCCATAAGGACGGCCGGGTGGTGATGCTGACGTGGACCGGCGTGTGGTCGGAATCGGAGCAACTGCACTTCTTTATCGGCCGCGATGCGACAGAACAGAAGCGCCTCGCGACTGCGGAACGCGCTTCAAAGGAGATGCTCGCTGCCGTCATCGATGCGTCGCCCGTAGCGATCATCTGCCTCGCAGTCGATCGAACGGTAACCGTATGGAGCCGCGCCGCCGAAACGATATTTGGTTACAAGGCCGAGGAGGTCCTCGGGCGGCCCTACCCATTGGTGCCGCAAGGCTCGGATTCGGAAGCCGAATACGACAATCTCTTCGCACGGGCGATGGCAGGCGAAACGCTACGCGACATCAAGGTGCAGCGACGGCGCAAGGACGGCAAAATTATCGATGTCAGCTTCGATGCTGCTGCAATGCGGGGCCCGAACGGCGTGAAAGCCATTGCATATGCGTTGACGGACATTACGGAAAGCAACCAGCTCGAGCAGCAACTGCGGCACTCGCAAAAGATGGATGCAATCGGTCAATTGACCGGCGGTGTGGCGCATGATTTCAACAACATACTGACCGTTATTACCGGCACGATCGACATCCTCGCCGAGGGAGTCGCCGACCGGCCGGAGCTTGCCGCAATTGCCAAGTTGATCAGCGAAGCGGCTGATCGCGGCGCCGAGTTGACGGCGCGCCTACTGGCCTTTGCGCGCAAGCAGCCGCTGCAGCCGCGCAAGACAAACGTCAACGAAGTTGTTCAGGAAGCGGCCAGTCTGCTGCGCCCGACCTTGGGCGAGCAAATCGAAGTCGAGTGGAAGCTGAATTCAGACGCATGGCCGGCGCTGGTGGATCCGAGCCAATTGATTACCGCAATTCTCAATCTTGCCGTCAACGCGCGCGATGCGATGGCCAATGGCGGCAAGCTGACATTCGAAACAGCCAACGTCTTTCTCGACGAGGACTATGCCAGTCGACATAGCGAAGTGACAGCCGGACCCTACGTTATGCTTGCTGTGAGCGATACCGGCCCTGGTATTCCGCTTGCCCTGCGAGACAAGATCTTCGAACCGTTTTTCACCACCAAGGAAGTTGGCAAGGGTACCGGCCTCGGGTTGCCGATGATCTACGGTTTTGTCAAACAATCGGGCGGACACATAAAGCTCTACACCGAGGAAGGTGAGGGCACGACGTTCAAGATTTATCTTCCGCGCGCGGACAAAGAAGCCGGAACCGCCGCGGACACCGAGTCGATGTCGCTCGACGGAGGCAACGAGACAATCCTGGTGGTCGAAGACGACCCGACGGTGCGTGCTTCGGTAACCACGCAGCTCGGAAGCCTCGGGTATGTGACCATAACCGCGGCCAATGCGCAGGAGGCGCTCGCAAGAATCGACGCCGGCGAGCAATTCGATTTGTTATTCACGGACCTCGTCATGCCGGGCCCAATGAACGGGCGGCAATTAGCGGAAGAAGCAGCAAAGCGTCGCCCGTCGCTTAAAGTTTTGTTTACCTCAGGGTACACACAGGATGCTACGATTCATCATGGCAGGCTTGCGCGCGGCGTTCTCCTCTTGGCGAAGCCTTATCGCAAATCCGACCTTGCGCGCCTCATTCGCCAGGCGCTTGGACGGTCGAACCCCGAACAGACGCCCAGCAGCGACGCTCGGGCCTGAGGCTTACAACTGGCGGTAAGCAACAATTCACGAATACATGCCAAAAAATGCCGTTCGGGCTATTTCGCCCGCCGCCGTTTGGTGGAGTACGCATGATGCAGCGCGTTCTCGTCATCGACGATCAGTCATACGTGCGAGCCACAGTCGTTTCCGCGCTCCGTGCGAATGGATTTGATGCTGTCGCCGTCGAGAGCGGTCCGGCGGGCCTCGGAGCGATCACGGAATTCAGGTTCGATCTCGCGATCGTCGACATCTATATGCCGGGCATGGACGGCATTAAGGTGATAAAAGAACTGCGCTCGCGTTATGGCCGGCTGCCGGTCATCGCGATGTCCGGTGTTCAAATCGGCGTTTCAGAGCGCACCGTGCTCGATCATTTGTCGAAAGTACCCGGCTTGTCCGACATTGTGTGCTTGCGGAAGCCGTTCCGGCCCAATGAGCTTCTTGCGGCCGTTCAAAACGCCCTACAGCTGGCTGCGTAAAATGCCCAGCGTCCTCGTCATCGACGATGACAGATTGGTGCGGGAAACCGCCCGAATTGTACTGAGCACCAAAGGGTATGAAGTCGTCATGGCGGAAAACGGAAAGACCGGGATTGAAGTGGCGCAATCCCGGCCGTTCGATGTGGCAATTATTGACCTCTTCATGCCGGACATGGATGGGCTTCAGGTCATCGCAGCTATTCATAAGTCGAAGCCGCAGCTGCCGATGATTGCCGCGTCCGGCTTTATGTTCGGCAACGGCAACGCCGTGCCTGAAATGCCGGATTTCAACAATATGGCGCAGGAGGCCGGTGCCGTCTCCATTCTTTACAAGCCGTTCCGGCCGGACGTGCTGCTGAACGAGGTTGCGCGAGTGATCGGAGCCGCCGCGGCATAAGGCCTCGGGAAAACGCGTTACTGAGGCACGCGAATTTCGATGTGGCTCGGGGAAAGCCATCTCTTAGGCCAGGCCGAGTTTCGGCGGTGCCTTTTGCGCGACCTCGCCGGAGAATCCGATCAGCGTTATTGGGTCGCACCCTTGAAGAGCCGCAAGGTGCAAGGTCGACGCAGTCGTATTGCTTTACCTACAGACTTAATATTATCATTCTAAAAATAGGATGAATTTGGCACCGGCAAGCGGCCCACGGCTGACTTTACCGAAGCGGCCTGCCGTCAGCAGCAGCGGGCAGTACTGGGGGTGAAAAATGGAAGCGCCTCAAAGGGTCGAGCTGATCGTCGGCATCGATGAAAGGCTGAAGTGGTGGCAAAACATCGTTTACGGCATCCAGCAGCTGACCGTCGACACGACGATCCTCATTATTCCTGTTCTCCTCGCCCGCGCGCTCAAGCTGCCGCCGCAGGAAAGCAGATTCGTCGTGCAGGCGGCGCTAACCGGAGCCGGCATTGTAACGATCGCGCAATCGATGTGGATTTTGCGACTGCCGGTGCTGCAAGGGCCGGCAATCGTGTTCGTTTCGGTCGTGCCTGCAGTCGTCGCGACCAGTGGCCTTGCTGCCGCTTGGACCGGCATGGTGATCGCTTCGTTGATTGCTGCTGTTTTGTCGCTGTTCGGCTTCTGGGGGCGCGTGCGGCTGATATTCGGTGCGGCGCCTGTCTACGGAGTCGTGATTCTCATGGCGGCCTTGACGATCGCCAGCGCCATTGTCGGCCAGGTTGTCGGTTTCCCGCGCTCGCCAACCTTCGGCCAGCCATTCAATTTCGTGCTGGCGTCGATTCCATTCGTCGTGGCGCTCGCCGTCATTCTGTTCATCCCGCGCAGTTTTTTGCGGCTTGTCGCACTTCTTCTTGGCGCAGTCGCAGCGATTTTGGTTGCGCTCATTAGCGGCAGAATGAACTTTGGGGCGGCTGCCAATGCGCCGTGGTTCGGATTTTCCGTGTTCTTTCCGTTTGGGTTTCAGTTCGATCTCGGCGCCACGCTTGTGATGCTGCTCGCCTACATCGCGGATCTGGGCCAGGTCGTCGGAAGCTACATTCTGGTCGGCGAGGAAATCGGCAAGCAGAAAGTCAGCAACAAGCGCATCGATGGTGGCATCCTCACTGAAAGCCTCGGTTCGGCGATCAGCGCCGCGTTCGGCGGCGTGCCGACGGTCACATACAACCAGAACATCGGCGCACTTGCGGTAACACGCATAGGCAGCCGCTTTGTTTTCGCCACCGCCGGCGTCATCCTGCTCATTTTTGGCCAGAGCCCAAAGATTGGTGCGTTCGTGGCCGCAATTCCGGGGCCTGTCGTGGGCGGCCTGCTGCTTGTGACGATCGCGGCCCTGGGTATGCAGGCTATTCGCGTGCTTGGATCGATGCCTCAAACAGATGCGAACATATTCATTGCAGGGACAGCGATCATCGTCGGAATCGGGGTAACGGCGCTTCCTCACGATTTCATTGCGATGCTGCCGCCCTTGCTCCGGCCGTTCATCTCCACTGGTATCGTCGTCGCGTTTGTCATTGCTGCCGTCATGCACACGATTTTCAATGTCGGGCTTCGGGCAAGTGAGCCGGAAAAGCAGAAGCAGGAGTGACCCGGATTTCAACAATATGGTGCAGGAGGCCGGTGCCGTCTCCATTCTTTACAAGGCTTTCCGGCCGGACGTTCTGCTGAACGAGGTCGCGCGAGTGATCGGAGCCGCCGCGGCATAGGGGCGCCGGCTGACATCGCAGGCAATACCGTTTGCTCGATTTATTTCTGCAGCCGTACTGCCTACGCCTGCCCTTTCCCGGCCGGCGCCCGGAAGAGATTCAGGAACACCGACCGGATCCACTTGTTGCCCGGCTCGCGGTGAAAGCGGTTGTGCCAATACTGGTAGATTTCGATCTTCGGCAATTTGATCGGCGGGCGCACGATTTCCAGATTCAAATCAGCGGCCAGCACCGTCGCAATCGACATCGGCAACGTGGCGATCGCATTCGTGTGCTTGGCGATGACAGCGGCGGCAATGAAAATCGGTACACGGCAGATGATATTTTGCGGCGGGATCGCCGCTTCGACAGCGCGTTCGGCAAGCTTGTGGGCGTGGCCGGTGCCGAGCGTCGACACCAGAACGTGATTTTCAGCCACAAATTCCCGCAGCGACGGTGTGCGCGACAGGCGCGGGTGTCCGCGGTTGACGACGCTGACATATTCTTCCGTCCACAAAAACTGACGGCGGACGCCTTTCATCAAGGACGCGAACGATCCCATCGCAAAATCGATCGTGCCGGACTCAAGCCACGATTCCAGGTGCTCGCCTTCGAGCTGCAGCACGCGTAGCCGCACATTGGGTGCCTCGATCATCACGCGATTGACGAGCGGCGGCAGCAGCTTGATGACGCCGGCATCCACCACGCAGAATTGAAAAGTGCGGGTCGAGGTCCGTGGATCGAACGCGACGTGCTCGCCGCGGAGCGCGCGCATCTGGTCGAGGATTTCACCGACCGGTTTGGCAAGTGCAATCGCTTTCGGCGTCGGCTCCATCCTGTGCGAGACGCGCACAAACAACGGATCGTCGAAGTAGCGACGCAGCCGTGCCAGCGTTTTGCTCAGTGCCGGCTGCGTCACGTCGAGAACCTTGGCGGCACGCGTCAGGCTGTGCTCGCGCAGCAGGACGTCGAGCACGCGCAGCTGATGGAGGTCGAGCTCCATCGCATAACTATTCGGAATGTAATTTATATCCATGAATTGATAGTGTAGCGGGTCCGCGCACCGTAGGCTAGCCGCAATAGCAAAGGCCGGCACGTGTCTCGCGAAGCTTGGCCATTCAGTCGGGAAACGCCGGAGGCCCCTGATGCTGCGCACGGGCGAACACTATCTCAAGTCACTGAACGACGGCCGCAAGGTCTGGGTCGGCAACACCGAAATCGACAATGTTGCGACGCATCCGCTCACGCGCGACTACGCGCAGCGCACGGCGGAGTTTTTCGACCTGCACCGCCGGCCCGATTTGCAGGATCAGCTGACGTTCGTTGACGAGACCGGCACGCGCCGATCGATGATGTGGTTTCTGCACCGCAACAAGGAGCAACTGGTCCGCAAGCGCAACTATCACGAATTCATCATGAAGCAATTCGTGGCGGCCTCGATGCCGCGCACGCCGGATTCTCAGAACTACATGTTGGTGACCTACGTCGACGATCCTGAACCGTGGGAGAAGGCGTCGATCGGTGCAGAGGGGCGCGGACTCGCAGACAACATCCGTAACTTTTGGCAATACGCGATGGACCACGATCTCGTGGTCGCGCCGCATTTCGTCGATCCGCAGGCGGATCGCTCCGATCCGAATGCGCATGCGACGTCACCGGCGCTGCGCATTATCGAGACGAATGACGAAGGCATTCTTGTTAACGGCGTGAAGGCGATCGGTACCGCGTCCGCCTTCGCTGATTTTCTTCATCTTGGCGTGTTCTTCCGGCCCGGTGCCAAGGGCGACCAGATTATTTATGGCGTCTGCCCCGCAAATCTTCCCGGCATTACGATCGTCTGTCGCGAGAGCGTGGTTGCGACGGATCCGGTCGAGCATCCGCTCGCCTCGCAAGGCGACGAACTGGATGCCACAGTGATATTCGATAAGGTGCTGATCCCGTGGAAATACGTCTTCCACATCGGCAATCCGGATCACGCCAAGCTTTATCCGCAGCGTGTGTTCGACTGGGGCCATTACTATGCTCTGGTGCGCCAGGCCGTGCGCGCGGAGTTGCTCGCGGGGCTTGCGATCCTGATGTGCGAGCATCTCGGCACGGCAAAGATCGATGCGGTGCAGGCGCGGCTTGCAAAGCTGATTGCTTTCCAGAAGTCGACCTACGCCCACGTGCTGGCGTCTGAAGATCAGGGTTTCTATACGCCGGGCGGCCTGTACAAGCCGGATATCCAGCTTTTCAACTGGGGCCGCGTGTATTTCCTGCAAAATTTCGGCGCCATGGTCGATGAGCTGATCGATCTGTGCGGTCGCAGCGCGATCATGTTTCCGACCGAGGCCCAGTGGGCAAACCCGCAAATGCGACCCTGGTTCGAGAAGCTCAACAAGGGGGCAGCCGGGGAGGCGTTCGACCGCGTCAAAATTGCGCGGGTTGTCCGCGATCTTTACCTGACAGACTGGGGCAGCCGCCTCTTCATGTTCGAGAACTTCAACGGCACGCCCCTGCAGACGCTGCTTTCGCTAACCATGAAACGGGCCGAATTTACGGGCTCCGGCCCATTCGCCGAATTTGCAAGGCAGGTCGTCGGTCTGAAGGTGAAAGAGGATGAGGTTACGGAGTATAAGACGGTAGCCGACTATGCTAGGGCACAGGATTCGGCGCGTAAGCCGGACATGAAGTGCCCGCCGGTTCAGGCGGCCGAATAGAAACTCGAAGGAATTGCAAGGAGATAACATGGCTAAGCAACGGATCAGCTACGTCCCGCTCGAGAAGATGGACGACAAAATGCGCGCGGAGATGGAGCGCTGCGCGCGCGAAGGGACGCCGCGCCCGGAGAGTTCAGCCGTGCGCGCACACGTCCCGGCTTGCTTCTGGTTCTTTGCGGACTCCTGGAACAACATCTTCCGCAACGGCGTGCTCGACCACTCCATCAAGGAGCTCTGCCGGCTGTATGTGTCGCGCTCGGTGCAATGTGAGTTCTGCGGCAACCAGCGGTCGGTGAAGTCCACGTCGAGCGGTGCGCTGGTCGAAGAGCACGTGCTCGATCTGCTGAATTTTGAAAAGTCGGTCCGCTACACCGAACGCCAGAAGGCTGCGCTCGCCTATGCGGAGGCGATCACGTGGCATCTCAATACGGATGACGCGTTCTGGGATCGCATGCACAAGAACTTCACCGAGCCGGAGCTCGTCGAACTCGGCTGCATGATCGGATTGACGCTCGGGCAGCAAAGCTGGCTGCGCCTTCTCAACATCGAGCATCACCAGGTGATGCCCGGAACGGCGGCGTCGATGGCGCCGGGATTTGAGGACATGGAGAAGCTCAAGGCGACCAAAGCCGCCGCTGATTATTGGGCAAAGATGAAGGCACAACCTCACAAGGTTGCCTGACATCATAGCAGCAGGGCCGGGCGCACTCGTTGCCCGGCCCAATTCAAAAAAACAAAGCGCTGCATCAATCGGGAGTGAAACGTCAGCAAAACACCGCGAGCAAGAACAGCGGGTTACCATCAGGGGAGGGCGATATGGCTACCGCAAACGGCAGGCAGGTCGACGTTGTCGACGTCGTCGATCAATCATCCGTCGGTCGATTCATCCTAATTGTCGTGGCGCTGTGTGCTGGTGTGTCGTTTCTCGACGGCTTCGACATTCTGGCGATTTCCTATGTCGCGCCGGTCATCGGCAAAGCGTGGAATCTGCCGCGCGAGGCGTTCGGGCCGATTTTCGCCGCGCATTACATCGGCGCTTCGCTTGGTTCGGTGTTCTTCGGCTGGTACGCCGATCGTTACGGTCGTCGGATGGGCGTCATCGTGCCCACAGCGCTGTTCGGGATTTTCGCGCTGTTGACGGTGAAAGCCTTCGATTTCAAGTCGCTGTTTCTTTTCCGCGTGTTGATCGGTATCGGGCTAGGTGGGGCGTTGTCGAATGCGATTGCGATGGTTGCCGAATACTCGCCGCAGCGCACGCGCGCCACGCTGGTCAGCCTGATGTACGCCGCCTTTCCACTTGGAGGCGTGATTGGTGGGCCTATTTCCGCTCTCCTGATTGCCAAGTCTGGATGGCAAGCAGTATTCATTCTGGGTGGTGTGCTGCCGCTCCTGCTGGTCTTCGCACTGGTGCTGTGGCTGAACGAATCGATACGGTTCATGGTGCTGAGCAAGGCGCCAAAGGATCAGATTGGCAGCATCCTGCGCCGCATCTCCGGGACGTTTGTTCCGGCTGGAAGCGATGAATATGTGCTGCCGCAAAGCCGTGGCGTGTCCACCAAGCCGACCCGCGAAATTTTCGGACGCGAATTCGCGCGGGCCACGATTCTTCTGTGCTTGGCCGCCTTTGTTGCTCAACTGGTCATCGTCTACGTCGTGACCTGGATGCCGCTGGTGCTGGCTTCCATCGGCATGCCTGTGACGAGCGCAATCCTCGCCTCGGTGGCTTTCTCTGTGGGCGGGATCGTCGGCGCCATCGGACTTGCCCGGATCATTGACCGCGACAAATCCTATCGCTGGCTCGTCATCACTTTTTTCCTGTCGGCGCTGTCGATCGCCGGTATCGGCTTCTTCGCGCGCGACTGGTACGCCTTGCTTGCGATTACCTTTGTTACTGGCGTGCTCACCGTCGGCGCCAACATCGTGCTCTCTGCCTATTCGGCAACCGTTTATCCGACCGCGATCCGCTCGACCGGCGTCGGCTGGGTCGTCGGCTGGGGTCGCGTCGGCGCGATTGCAGGCGCTTTGTTCGGTACTGCGCTGGTCGCGACGGGCTTGAGCATCGAAATGGCCTATGTCATTGCAGCCGTTCCTGCCATCATTGGCGGCGTCGCCATTGCGCTGGTGCGCGCGCAGCATCAGTCGGCGGTTGTTTACGCATAAAGGGGAAGGCAAATGCACGGGCTCTATCCGAACGATGCATCGGTCTATGACACGATCGGGCGGCTTATGATCATTGCGTTTTTTGTGATTGTCGGCGTCCGGAATCTGCAGCGGCATCACGTTGAGGACCACGTCAAGCGGCTCGGTATTTTCAAGTGCCCCATGCCGCGGCAGGCCTTCTGGGCCGGCATTGCGCTTGAGTTCGTCGGCTGTGCGCTGGTGCTCATCAACTGGCATCCGGCGGTCGGTGTCATCTGCCTGATCGTATTCACGGTGCTCGCCACGTTGCTGCTCTTGCGTTTCTGGGAAATGGACGATCCGATGAAGCGCATGGGCATGCAGAACGGGTTCCTGGCCAATATCGCCGTCGTCGGCGGGCTGTTGCTGCTGTTGCAGAACGTCATGTGACGGCGCACCCTGAGATGGATCAGAAAACGAAATCGCCGCGGCTCGATCCGCTGCCGCCTGAAACCACGCCTGCGATGAAGGAGGAGTTCGACTCCTTCTTCAAAACGCTCGGTTTCGTTCCCAACAGCGTGTTGACGATGCAGCGCAAACCGGCGCTGGCAAAGGCGTTCGTGCAAATACAACGGGCGATCTGGGCGCCGGACAGCAAGGTCGACCGCGGCTTCAAGCGGCTGGTTGCGCACGTCGCAAGCCGCGCCGCATCTGATCCATACAGTATGGCGCACACGGCGAGCGGTGCGCTGCACTTCGGAATCCCTGCGGAAAAGCTCCTTGCTGCAAAGGATTTTCGCACGAGCAGTCTGTTCACGCCGGCCGAAAAGAGTGCGCTTGAGCTTGCGGTTGCGGCAGCCGCCGGCGGGCAGGCCGTGACGGATTCGATGTTCGTCGAGCTTCGCAAATACTGGGATGAGGAGCAGATCGTCGAATTGGTGGGGGTCATCGCTGTCGCGGGATTCCTCTCGCGCTGGAACGGCATGATGGCGACTCCGATCGAAGACGAACCGAACGAGGTCGGGGAGAAATATCTCGCGGGCCAAGGCTGGAGCGCCGGCGCCCACCGGCGGTAAGGCTGAATGGCTGTGATTGAAGCGTCATGCCCGCGCTTGTCGCGGGCATCCACGTCTTAAAGAGCGTGTAACACAGTGGATGTCGACCGCCGGGAAGCAAACCCGGTCGTCACAGCAAGTGTCTCAGCGCGGGCGGTGGCGCTTGACCGCTTCGGGATGCGTCGAATCCACGCCCATATAGACCCCACGCTCCCATCTGCGCTTGAGCGGATCTGATACGTTCAGCGTCATTTTTCCGATATTCTGGATTTCGATTTCCACGGTCTCGCCATCCTGAAGGGCGCCGAGGCCCTCGTGATTGGTGCCGCAGGCGATGAGATCGCCGGAATTCATGGTCATCACGGTCGTTGCGAACTCGACCAGCTCGGGCACGCGGTGCTCCATGTCGTCGGTGTTGTAGTTGTGGCGGAGTTGTCCATCATTCCAGAACCGCACGATGAGATCGTTCGGATCTTTCACTTCGTCGGCGGTCGCAATGCAGGGCCCGATCGGCGCAAAAGTGTCGAATGATTTGCCAAGCCAGCTTGTCAGCGGACTTGCGGGCCAGGTCTTGCGGCCTTGCTCTCGTGCCGAGACGTCGATCATCGCCGTGTAGCCGAAGACGGCACTCTGCCAGTCTTTGGCCTTCACCATCTTGGCCGGCCCCTTGATGACGAGCGCGAGCTCCGCCTCATGCATGAAAATCCACGGCACTGTGAACTCCGGCAGCATGATCGTGTCGCCGGGGCCGATCACGGCGTCCGGATTTTTCATGAACATGTTGAGAGGACGCGCCTCGCGCTGTGCGTGCTCCCAATAGTTCGCGATGCACGCAAGAATTTTCCCGGGTCGCGGCAGCGGTGGCCGCAATTTCACGCCCGAGAGCGGCAGCGCTTCGGCGCTGTCGGCAAGCATTTCCAACTGCGGTCGAAGCCGCTCAAAATCATCGATGATCCCCTGCATGGTCAGTTGGGCTGTGTAAGCTTTCGGTACGGCCGACGCGATATCGACGACTCCGCGCTCGGTCAGTACGCCCGGCAGAAGTTCGGCACTTTGCGGCTTCTGGAACAGCACGAGCTTCACGGTATTTCTCCTTGCATCAAATTACGGCGCTCAGGCGGGATTTACGGTTGCGCGCAGGGCGGGGCTTCATAAGTTACACGTTGTGCGGTTCAATGTGTTGCGGAAATCAATTTATTTGACGTGGTCGAACGCGGAGCGTGACATGAGCGGCAAGTCGGGTAACGGGTCCGGTCAAGCAGGGCGGAAATTGCGTTCGCAGCTCTGGTTCGACAATCCCGACAATCCCGGCATGACGGCGCTCTATCTGGAGCGCTATCTGAACTATGGCCTGACCAGGCGCGAGCTTACCTCCGGCAAGCCGATCATCGGCATCGCGCAGACCGGCTCCGATCTTTCTCCCTGCAATCGTCACCACCTCGAGCTTGCCAAGCGCGTGCGCGAAGGGATTCGCGACGCGGGCGGAATTGCGCTGGAATTTCCGACCCACCCGATTCAGGAAACCGGCAAGCGCCCGACGGCGGCGCTCGATCGCAACCTCGCTTATCTCAGTCTGGTGGAAGTGCTGTTCGGATATCCGCTCGACGGCGTGGTGCTCACGACCGGCTGCGACAAGACCACGCCGGCCTGCCTCATGGCGGCGGCGAGCGTGAACATTCCGGCCATCGTGCTGTCCGGCGGTCCGATGCTTAACGGCTGGTGGAAAGGCGAGCGCGCCGGCTCCGGCACGGTAGTCTGGCAGGCGCGCGAGGATCACGCCGCCGGCAAGATCGACTACAAGGAATTTCTCGATATCGTGACATCGTCGGCGCCGTCGATCGGCCACTGCAACACCATGGGGACCGCCTCGACCATGAATGCGCTCGCGGAGGCGCTCGGCATGTCGTTGCCGGGCTGCGCCGCAATTCCTGCGCCCTATCGGGAACGCGCGCAGATTGCCTATGAGACCGGCGTGCGAGCAGTCGAAATCGTGCGCGAGGATTTGAAGCCTTCCGACATTCTCACGCGCAAAGCGTTCGAAAATGCAATCGTTGCCTGTTCCGCGATCGGCGGTTCGACCAATGCTCCAATTCACATCAACGCCATAGCGCGCCACATCGGCGTCGAGCTGACGACAGAGGATTGGGAAAAGGTTGGCTTCGACGTGCCGCTGCTTGTGAACATGCAGCCGGCGGGAAAATATCTCGGCGAGGAATATTACCGCGCCGGCGGGCTGCCGGCGGTCATGAATGAATTGCTCAAGGCCAAACGCATCCATGCCGATGCATTGACGATCAATGGCAAAACGATGGGCGAGAACGTCGCTAACGCTCTCGTGCAGGATGCCGACGTGATCCGCCCCTACGACAATCCGCTTATGAAAGAAGCAGGATTCCGTGTCCTCAGCGGCAACCTGTTCGATAGCGCTATCATGAAAACCAGCGTGATCTCAGAGGAATTCCGCAAGCGCTATCTGTCCGATCCGAAGCATCCGGATTGCTTCGAGGGCAGGGCGGTCGTATTCGAAGGACCTGAAGATTATCACAAGCGCATCGAAGACCCGTCGCTCGCAATCGACGAGAACACATTTTTGTTTATCCGCGGCGCCGGTCCGATCGGCTATCCGGGGTCGGCGGAAGTCGTGAACATGCAGCCGCCGGCCGCGTTGATCAAAAAGGGCGTCAGCTCTCTGCCCTGTATAGGCGATGGCCGGCAGTCCGGAACATCAGGGTCGCCGTCCATCCTCAATGCTTCGCCCGAAGCGGCCGCAGGTGGCGGACTGGCCCTGCTTCAAACGGGTGACCGCGTGCGGATCGATCTGCGCAATGGCAAGGCCGACATTCTGATTTCCGAGACCGAGCTTGCACGCCGGCGCACGCTGCTTGTGAAACAGGGCGGGTTTCATTTTCCGGCGAGCCAGACGCCGTGGCAGGACATTCAGCGCTCCATGGTCGATCAGCTGGCAGACGGTATGGTGCTCAAGCCGGCCGTCAAATATCAGCGCATCGCACAAAAAAGCATTCCCCGCGACAGCCATTGATGAAAGGCCTTCCCCGTGAGCAACAGACTTAAAGGAAAGCGCGCCGTAATTACCGCAGCAGGGCAAGGAATCGGCCGTGCCATTGCTGAAAGTTTTGCCGCCGAAGGCGCCGAGGTCATCGCAACTGATCTTGACGACAAAAAATTCAGCGGATTCAGGCAGGCCAAATGCTTTGCGCTCGACGTATTATCAACTGAAAAAGTCGATGCTTTTGCGCAAAAAGTCATCGAGGAATTCGGCGCACCGAATATTCTTGTCAACTGTGCCGGCTACGTGCACCAGGGCAGCGTGCTCGACTGCTCGGAAAAAGATTGGGACTTCTCTTTCGACCTCAATGTGAAATCGATTCATCGCATGCTGCGTGCGTTTTTACCGGCCATGCTCGCGCACGGCGGCGGCTCGATTATCAATATCTCTTCGGCAGTGTCTTCAATTCGGGGTGTGCCGAACCGGTACGTCTACGGCGCGACCAAAGCGGCGATCATCGGCCTTACCAAAGCGGTGGCTGCCGATTTCATCAAACAAGGCATCCGCGTGAACGCCATCTGTCCCGGCACCATCGAATCGCCGTCGCTCGAGGGCCGTGTCGAGGCAAATGCCGAGCGGACGGGACAGTCGGTCGACCAGGCGCGCGCCGATTTCGTGGCGCGTCAGCCGATCGGCCGGCTGGGAACACCGCAGGAGGTTGCGGCGCTTGCCGTGTTTCTGGCCTCGGACGAGTCAAGCTACATCACCGGGCAGCCGCATTTGGTTGACGGCGGCATGGCGCTCTAGGCGGCTTGCACGGGGCGAAAGTTCTGCCTGCAACCAGGGCGAGGGACTCTCACATATTCCAATTCTTGCTATAGTGCCTCTCGTGGCGGAACCGGCGTCCACATTCAGAACGCCGGACCGCAACAGCCGAATTGAACGGCGGGAGGACATAAATGGCGTCGGTCGTTATTCGCGATGTACGTAAGGCATTCGGGACGACGGCCGTCATTCACGGCGTGAACGTGACCATCGATGACGGCGAGTTCGTCGTGCTGGTCGGTCCGTCCGGCTGCGGCAAGACGACGCTGCTGCGGATGGTTGCGGGGCTTGAGAACATCACACGCGGTGAAATCCGCATCGGCGACCGCGTCGTCAACAATTTGCCGCCGAAAGAGCGCGACATCGCGATGGTGTTCCAGAATTACGCGCTCTATCCCCACATGACGGTGTGCGCCAATATGGCGTTTTCACTGAAACTACGTGGAGCGCCCGTCGACGAGATCGATACACGGGTAAAGCGGGCTGCCGAAATCCTCGGCCTCACGCAGCTGCTTGACCGCTTTCCACGCCAGCTTTCCGGAGGGCAGCGTCAGCGCGTCGCCATGGGTCGCGCCATTGTCCGCAATCCGCAGGTATTCCTGTTCGACGAGCCGCTCTCAAATCTCGACGCCAAGTTACGCGTGCAAATGCGCATGGAAATCAAGGAATTGCATCAGCGGCTGAGGACCACGACCGTTTACGTCACGCATGATCAGATCGAGGCGATGACGATGGCCGACAAGATCGTTGTCATGCACAACGGATTGGTCGAGCAGATCGGCGCGCCACTCGACCTCTATGATCGCCCCGAGAACATTTTTGTTGCCGGCTTCATTGGATCGCCTGCCATGAACATGATCCCGGGCCACATCCGGGCCAATGGCGGCATCTCGTTTGAAGGCCGCGATGGCGTGCGCTTTCCGCTTGCCGATGCGCCAGCTGCTTCGGATGGCAAACCTGCGATTTTTGGCGTGCGGCCGGAGCACTTCACGCTGGCTGAGGACGGCGCTGAGGCGCAAGTGCAGATCGTCGAGCCGACCGGCTCGGAAATCCAGATCGTTGCGAAGCTTGGCGGCACCGATGTCATCGCGGTGTTTCGTGAGCGCCACAAAATCAAGCCGGGCGACAAGATCCGGCTCAAACCTGACCGGCGAATGGTCCATCTGTTCGACCAGGACACCGGTAAACGTCTGATCGCCTAAACAACACACAAACGGAGGAACGACCATGAACCGAATTACGCGCCGTACCCTCGTTCAGGGCGGCACAGCGCTCGGCGCTGCGGGGGCGCTGAGCGGCCCGGCATTGCTGAATTGGGCGAAGGCCTGGGCGCAGAACGCGCCCTGGAAGCCGGAAAAGGGCGCCAAGCTTTCGATGCTGCGCTGGAAATATTTCGTGCAGTCGGAAGATGACGCTTTCGTCAAGCTGATTGCCGCCTTCACCAAGGCGACCGGCGTGCCGGTCGAAATTTCGCGCGAATCGTACGAAGACGTGCAGCCGAAGGCATCAGTCGCCGCCAACACCGGCACCGGCCCCGACCTGTTCTGGGGGCTTTATTCGCTGCCGCACCTGTTTCCACAAAAGTGCCTGGATGTGACTGACGTCGCCGAGTATCTCGGTAAAAAATATGGCGGCTGGGTGCCGAGCGCGATCAAGTACGGCAAGCAGGGCAATAAGTGGATCTGTATTCCGATTTGCTACTCGGGCGCATTGCTGAATTACCGCATTGAAGCGTCGGCGAAGGCAGGGTTCTCAAAGTTTCCCGATACGACCGATGCGTTCCTCGAATACGCAACAGCGATGAAAAAGAACAACACGCCCGGCGGTTTTGCGCTCGGGCATGCTTCGGGTGACGGCAACAGCTGGGTGTACTGGTGCCTTTGGTCGCACGGCGGCAACGCAGTCGACAAAAACGACAAGGTCATCATCAATTCGCCGGAGACGGCGAAGGCGCTTGAATACGCGAAAAAACTCTATGCGCAGGAGATCGCCGGTACCGCGGCGTGGAATGACGCCTCGAACAACAAGGCCTTTCTGGGCGGCGAAATTTATTGGACCAACAACGGCATCTCGATCTATGTCGCAGCCAAGAAAGATGCGACCAAGAAACAGATTGCCGAGGACATGAACCACGCGTACTGGCCGGTCGGTCCAGTCGGCCACCCGACAGAACTGCACCTGATGTATCCGGTGCTGGCGATGACCTATACGAAATATCCCAAGGCCTGTAAGGCGTTGATGGCGTTCATGCTGGAGGCGGACAACTTCAATCCGTGGATCGAGTCGGCGCAGGGATACCTTACGCATTGCCTCAACGCGTACGACAAAAACCCGGTCTGGACGGCAGATCCGAAGGCGACACCGTTCCGCGATGTGGCGAAGCGCACGCTGACGGCGGGCGGTTTGGGCTCGGTCGGCGAGAAAGCGGCAACGGCAATCGCCGACTTCGTCGTACTGGACATGTTCGCGAACTACTGCACCGGGCGCGAGAACGTCAAAGGGGCGATCTCGATCGCCGAGCGGCAGCTGAAGCGAATTTACCGCTAAGTGCTTCATCCCTCCCCGCGAAAGCGGGGAGGGAATCCAAGAGGAAGGCATGGCGGATATTGCAATCAGCCAAACGAAGCCCGCTCCCCGCGAGGTGACCGCGTGGGATCGGCTGAAGATGAACAAGAATTGGCTCGGCTTCTGGTTCATGCTGCCAGCAGCCGCATTCCTCATTCTGTTTCTGGCCTATCCACTCGGCCTCGGCATTTGGCTGTCGTTCACCGACGCGCGGCTCGGCCGGGGGGGTGTTTTTGTCGGCCTGGAGAACTACGAGTTTCTCTGGGAGGATTCGACGTTCTGGCTGACGGTGTTCAATACAATTCTGTACACGACCGTTGCCAGCACCATCAAATTCGCGGTCGGGCTTTATCTCGCGCTGCTGTTGAACGAGCGGCTGCCGTTCAAGGCGATCCTGCGCGCAGTCGTGCTCATTCCCTTCATCGTACCGACGGTGCTGTCGGCCATTGCATTCTGGTGGCTTTACGATCCGCAATTTTCGATTATCTCGTGGTCGCTCAAGAAGATGCATCTGATCTCGACCAACATCGATTTCCTTGGTGATCCATGGAATGCGCGCTGGTCGGTGATTTTCGCGAACATCTGGCGCGGCGTTCCATTCGTTGCGATCACGCTTCTTGCAGGTCTCCAGACGGTCTCGCCGTCGCTTTACGAGGCCGCGACCATTGACGGCGCCACGACATGGCAGCGCTTCCGCTACATCACCTATCCGCTGCTGACGCCGATCATCGCAGTGGTAATGACCTTCTCTGTATTGTTCACGTTCACGGACTTCCAGCTCATCTGGGTGATGACACGTGGTGGTCCGGTCAACGCGACGCATCTGATGGCGACCTTCTCGTATCAGCGCGCCATCATGAGCGGCTATCTGGGTGAGGGCGCCGCGATCTCGACCGCCATGATCCCGTTCCTGCTCGCTGCGATTCTTGTCTCGTGGTTCGGCTTGCAACGCAGGAAATGGCAACAGGGCGAGAGCAATGACTGACGCGCTTGCCGGAAAAGCTGCCGATCCCAAGGCCGTGCTGACCTCCTCGGCGGCGATCACCGACGACACGGAAGGCACCAGCTATTTGCAATCACTGCCGCGGCGGCTGGTGACGCTGTACCTGCCGTTGTCGATCATCCTGTTCGTGCTGCTGTTTCCGTTCTATTGGATGGCGCTGACGTCGATAAAGCCCGACAACCAGTTGCTCGACCTCGATACCTACAGCCCGTTCTGGACGTGGAATCCAACGCTCAAGCACATCGACAAGCTGCTCTTCCACACGGATTACCCGGTCTGGCTCTGGAACACGATGATGGTGGCGGTTTGCGCGACGATCATCTCGATCATCGCCAGCGTCTTGGCCGCCTATGCGATCGTGCGGCTGCGCTACAAGGGCGCGCAGTGGGTCGGCGGGGCGATTTTCCTCGCGTATCTCGTGCCGCCCTCGATCCTGTTTATCCCGCTGTCGACCGTCGTCTTCCAGTATGGCCTGTTCGACACGCCTTTCGCGCTGATCCTGACGTATCCGACGATCCTCATCCCGTTTTCGACCTGGCTGCTGATGGGCTATTTCAAGACCATTCCGTTCGAGCTTGAGGAATGCGCGCTCATGGACGGCGCAAGCCGCTGGCAAATTCTCATCAAGATCGTGCTGCCGCTCGCGGTGCCGGGTTTGATCTCCGCCTTCATCTTCTGCTTTACGCTGTGCTGGAACGAATTCATTTACGCGCTGACTTTCATTTCATCGACACAATATAAAACCGTGCCGGTGGCGATCGTGACGGCGCTGGTGGACGGCGACATCTACCGCTGGGGCTCGTTGATGGCCGGCGCGCTGATCGGCTCGCTGCCGCTTGTCATTCTCTACGCCTTCTTCGTCGAGCACTACGTTTCGGCGATGACCGGCGCGGTCAAGGAATAGGGCGAAGGTCGATTGCTTGCCGGAGCGGATTGACGCTACGCCTGCTCGGCGTTGAGATAAGCGAGCCGCGCCCCGCAAAAGCCGCACACCAGGCCGAGCGCAAGCGCGATCAATCCGGCGATCACATTGATCGTTCCGCCCACGTCGCCCGTTTTGCTCAAAATGCCCCCGGCGGTCGCGCCCGCAAAGACCAAAACGATAAGGAACCATTGCGCGAGGCGAAAAATGATCTGCCGCTCGCGCGCCGCGGCAATCAGATAGGCCTCGGCAGCCCAGGCGGCGACGAAGGCGGCGCCGCCGATCGCCCACCACGCCAGTGCCGCAATGAATTGCTGACGGCTGTCGACGCTGCCGCGCAGGATCGCGTCCAGCCCGATACCGAAGACCGTCAGCACAATGTGCACGACCAGTGCAGCAAACACCCCGCACGCGACAGCGGCGGCATAATGCAGCCGGCGCAAAACCTCGGTGTCTGCATCGGGCGGGAAGGTTGTCATGCGGCGCACAATACCCGATCGTCCGGCATCCGCGAAGCGCCACCATGGCATCCGCGGCCGCGGCGAATTGCCGAACAGAAAGTGCGCCGAAGGCGTTAGGCTGGCACGGTGCGCCAAGCGGGCAGGGCCAATACGTGGCTGAGCAGATTGTCGAAACCGATATTCCGGCACGGCTCGACCGGCTGCCGTGGGGCCGATTTCACCGGCTCGTCGTCGCCGCCCTCGGCATCACCTGGATTCTCGACGGTCTCGAAGTGACGCTCGCCGGCGCGCTGTCGGGAGCGTTGAAGGCAAGCCCCGTCCTGCAATTTTCCAACACCGACATCGGCATCATCAGCAGCGTCTACCTGATCGGCGCCGTTTTGGGAGCGCTGTTCTTCGGATGGCTGACCGACCAGCTCGGCCGCAAAAAAATGTTTTTCATAACTCTTTCCGTGTACCTCGTTGCGACGGCAGCGACGGCGGCATCATGGAATCTGGCGAGCTTTGCCATCTTTCGCTTCTTCACTGGCGCAGGGATCGGCGGCGAATATGCCGCAATCAATTCCACCATCCAGGAACTCGTGCCGGCGCGCGTGCGCGGCTGGACCGATCTCATCATCAACGGCAGCTTCTGGGTCGGTGCGGCGCTCGGTTCGATTGGCTCTCTGGTGCTGCTGGATCCTGCAATCATCAATCCCGAGCACGGCTGGCGTTTCGCGTTTCTGATCGGTGCCGCGCTCGCTTTGCTGATCTTCTTTATGCGCCTGTGGATTCCGGAAAGCCCGCGCTGGTTGATGACACATGGTTACGCGGAGAAAGCCAAGCGCGTCGTCGCCGGCATTGAGGCTCATTTCGCTCCGTTACCGGACGGCGATCTGCCGCTTGTTCGTTTGCGCGCTCGGCACTCGACGCCGCTCGGTGAAGTCGCGCGCGCGCTGTTCGTGTCGCATCGGCAGCGCGCGCTGGTCGGCCTCGCACTCATGGCGTCTCAGGCATTTTTCTATAATGCGATTTTCTTTACCTATGCGTTGATCCTGACCGACTTCTATTCCGTTCCCGCCGACAACGTCGGCTGGTATCTGCTGCCGTTCGCGGCTGGAAATTTTCTGGGGCCGGTGTTGATTGGCCGATTCTTCGACACACTCGGCCGGCGCGTGATGATTGCATTCACGTACATCATTTCCGGTGTTCTGCTGGCGATCGTCGGCTATCTCTTTATGCGTGATGTCATCACGGCCGAGACGCAGACGATCGGCTGGATGATCATCTTTTTCTTTGCCTCAGCCGCGGCAAGCTCAGCGTATCTCACCGTGAGCGAGACTTTCCCGCTTGAAATCCGCGCGCTCGCGATCGCGTTCTTCTATGCGATCGGCACCGGCGTCGGCGGCGTCATCGGGCCGCTGCTGTTCGGTGCACTGATCGACACGCACTCCCGCGTAAGTGTGTTCGGGGGCTACCTGCTTGGCGCCGTATTGATGATTGCAGGCGGGTGCATCGCATGGCTATGGGCCGTCAACGCCGAGCGAAAGCCGTTGGAGACGGTGGCAAAGCCCCTCACGTTTGTCGATTGAGCCGGCAGTCAGCGTGCAGGCGGCCTGGATTTGCCGGCGTGAGGCTAAATACCTGCTAAATCCTGCATGATCTTGTAAAGCGCAGCCTGGCCTTCGAAACCGATGCCGGGACGATCCGACAGGCTGAGATAACCGTCTTCGAGCCTGGCATCGTCCGCGAAACCGGCGAACGGGCCGAACACGCCGGGATAGGACTCCGCGCCGCCAAGGCCGAAGCCGGCGGCGATGGCGAGCGACATCTGGTTGCCGCCGTGCGGGAAAAGGCCGGAGCGTGGCCAGCCGTGCCTCGCCAGCATGTCGAGCGTGCGCGCATATTGCACGATGCCGTAAGCCTGCGGCGGGTCGACTTGAATCACATCGCCGCGCTCGGCGCGCAGACCGCCGAAGCGCACCAGATTTTCCACGTCTTGCGTCGAGAACAGGTTCTCGCCAGTCGAAAGCGCGCCGCCGTAAGCGTCCGATACTGCTGCGAGCGTGGCAAAATCGAGCGGATCGCAAGGCTCCTCGTACCAGCGCAGGTCGTAGGGTGCCATCGCTGTGGCGTAGGCGATGGCTTCGTCACGCATGAATTTACAATTGGCATCGACCGCCAGTTGGCCCCGGTTAGCAATAATGGACTTCACCGCTTCGATACGGCGCATGTCTTCGGCGAGCGGGGCGCCGCCGATCTTCATCTTCACCATCGTGTAGCCGGCATCGAGATGGCGGCGCATCTCGTCCTGCAGGTCCTGCGTCGTTTTACCGGGCGCGTACCAGCCGCCGCCGACATAACAGAACACTTTGTCCGCGACCTTGCCGCCATTATAGCGTTCGGCCAGCACGCGATGCAGCGGCTTCCCTTCGATCTTGGCGATGACATCCCAGATCGCGACTTCAATGGTGCCGATCGCGATCGAGCGTTCACTGTGACCGCCGGCCTTCTCATTGCGCATCATCACGGCGAGAATTTTTTCCGGATCGAAATTGTTGCCTGATGCATTCAGGAGCGACTTGGGCTCAGCATTGAGAATGCGCGGAATGAATCGCGCGCGCATCTGCGCGCCGCAGGCATAGCGGCCGGTCGAGTTGAAGGCAAAGCCGCAGACGGGTTTCCCTTCACGCATGGCGTCGGTGATCACCGCGACCACCGACGTCGTCATCTCGGAGAAATTGAAGCTCGAATTGGCGAGCGTCGATTTAAGCGGGATTGCCGTCTCGCGGATGTCCGTGATGCGCATTGCAGTAGCCTGTCATGGCCGGGCTTGTCCCGGCCATCCCGATAATTGGGCACTATGCCATCCTAAGCGGGATGCGCGGGTCAAGCCCGCGCATGACGATGAGAGCGCTCGTCAGATCTGCTTAATGTGCGCGTCCTTGATGACTTTCGCCCATTTGTCGACTTCGCTTTTGATATAGCCCGCGAACTCCTCCGGCGTGTCCGCGATCGGGTCGAAGCCGAGTTGCGCGCACTTCTCCTTCACGTCAGCCATCGCCATGATCTTGACGATCTCGCGATTGAGCAGATTGATGATGTCCTTCGGCGTGCCGGCGGGCACAAGGATGCCCTGCATCGTTTCCGAGGTTTGCCCCGCAACGCCGGCTTCAGCCAGCGTGGGTACGTCCGGCAGTGCCGCCGAGCGCTTTGCGGTGGTGACTGCAAGGGCACGTAACGTGCCGGCCTTCACTTGCGGCGAGGTCGGCGGCAATGCCGTGAAGCCGATCGGCGTGTGGCCTCCGACGACGGATTGAATCGCGGGCGCGGCGCCGCCAAACGGCACGCTGATGGCATCGAGTTTGAGCGTCAGTTTGAACAACTCGGCAGCAAGCTGCGGCGTCGTGCCGATGCCCGGATTTGCAATCGTATACTTGCCCGGATTTTTCTTGATGAGATCGATCAGCTCTTTCACCGATTTTGCGGGGAAGCTCGACGTCACCACCACTGCATTCGGCGAGGCGGCGGCAAGCGTCACGGGCGCAAAATCCTTGAAGGGATCGTATGGATTTTTCTTGTAAAGGCTCGGATTGACGACGTAGCTCGAACTGGCCACAAGGATCGTGTAGCCATCCGGCTTCGATTTGGAGGCTTCCTGCATCCCGATGTTGCCGCCTGCGCCGGAGCGGTTCTCGACGTAGAACTGCTGCTTCAACGCTTCAGACAGCTTCTGCGCAATCAGCCGCGCCATTACGTCCGTTGGTCCGCCGGCCGCAAACGGCACGATGATTTTGACCGGATGATCGGGGTAACCGGCCGCGGAGGCCGGCATCGTGGCGGCTACTGCAGCCGTCAAGGCGGCGGCCGCCGCAAAGATTCGATTGATCCATTTCATCCTCGTCCTCCCAAGTGTTTTCCGGCTGTGAAACGTTGCCGGATTTCAGTTGATCGCATTGAGCTATGGCGCTCTCAGTCCAAGGGCGGCGTGCGCTTTCCTGGTCATCGCAAGTTCGGCGTCGAAATTATCGAGAATGCGCGCGGCCCGTTCATATGCCGCTGCGCTGTGGGCGTTCGCAATTTGCCCGGGCGGGCACGGCGGCGTGGAATTTTGCTCGATAGCCGTGAGATGGCTGGTGACGGCCGTGACGATTGTTTTGCGGCTTTTGTGTTTGCCGGCAGCAGCGTCACTCATCGCCTTTACGCTTTCACTTCGTGGCCGCAACAGAGAATACGCAGCCGCGTTTTCACAGCGTCGAATTGACAATAAACAAACGACTGTTTACTTTTTCTGCTTCTCTCAAAACGCAAGGCGTGAGTCAAGCGCGTCGAGCTTTGTGAAGCGGAGCGAGCGTTTGCCGACAGGCGCTGTCAAAATTCGCAACGAACGACGCAGAAAACCGCGCTTGCGTCTTTTGAAAATGCCCCCCGGAAAATCAGCCACGAAATCGGTGCGGGCCCTAAAGGATCGCGCGGCTCCGTCCGTGCGCGAGCGCATTCTCGAAGTGGCTGAACGATTGTTCGCCGAGCACGGGATGGCCGGTGTAGGCCTCCGCGCCATTACCGCCGAAGCCAAGGTCAATCTTGCCTCGATTGCCTATCACTTCGGCTCAAAAGATGGACTCCTGGAAGCTTTATTCGCGCAACGCGCGGCGCCGATCGCACAGGAACGCCTCCGGCTGCTTGCGCTTTGCACGCAGGACAACAAGCAGCCGGAGCTCGAGTCGATCCTGGATGCTTTTCTGCGCCCCGCACTCACGCTCGGCGTTCAGCCGCGATTCGGCGGCCCGGCCTTCGTGAAGTTGCGCGCGCGACTTGGCATGGAGCCGGAGGCAACGACACGGAAAATTTTGTCAAAGGCCTTCGATCTTTCCAGCCGCCAATTCATCGACGCGATTGCACGAGCATTGCCGCGACTGCCGCGCGCTGAAGTCGAGTGGCGTTTTCATTTCATGCTTGGCGCGATGTTCTATACCATGGCCAACAGCGGGCGCATTCAGTCTCTTACCAGCGGCCGGATCGATCCAGGCAACGTCAAGCGCGCGCTTCATCACATGATTCCATTTCTGGCGGCAGGCTTTCGCTCGCCGCCAATCACTTGAACTTTTCCCCTGTCAAGACAAGGAAAGCGAAATGAGCAAACGAAAAATCACGCGCCAGGACCTGCGCGAGGCCGCGGAGAAATACAAGAACTGGGGCAAGTGGGGTCCGAATGACGAGATCGGCACGCTCAATTACACCACGCCGGCAGACATTATCGCCGCCACTCAGCTGGTGAAAAAAGGCAAGGTCATTTCGCTCGCGCTCAACTTCGATCATACCGGGCCGCAGGGCGCAAAAAGCAAGTATCCATCGATGGGTCGCACCAATCCGATTCACACCATGCTGCGCACCGGTACGGACGCCTATTCAGGTGTGCTCGACAAGCGCGGCATCCGCGCGGCCGACGACATGGTGACGATGCCGCTGCAATGCGGCACGCAGTGGGACGGCCTCGGCCACGTGTTTTATGAAAACTACATGTGGAACGGCTACGACTGTCGCGAGGTGACGAGCGCCGGCGCGCAGAAGTGCGGCATCGAGAAAACGAAAAACAAGATGGTCGGGCGCGGCGTGCTGCTCGATGTGGCGCGCTACAAGGGCGTCGAATCGCTCGAAGACGGTTACGGCATTACGAACGACGATCTCTACAATACCGCGAAAAAGCAGAACGTGGCGCTCAAGCGCGGCGATTACATCATCGTGCGCACCGGCATGATGGAGCGCTGTCAAAGAGCCGGAAGCTGGGACGGTTATCCCGGCGGCGACGCGCCCGGATTTGCGTTCGAGACGCTCGACTTCGTGCAGAAGACGGAGCTTGCGGCGCTCGCGAGCGACACCTGGGGCTGCGAGGTGCGGCCGAACGAGAGCGAGGAGGGCATCAACCAGCCCTGGCACTGGATCACCATTCCGATCATGGGCATGACCATGGGCGAGATCTTTAACGTCAAAGAGCTCGCCGATGATTGTGCCGCCGATAACGTCTACGAGTTCATGTTCGTCGCACCAGCGATTCCGATCACCGGCGCCGTCGGCTCTCCGGTCAATCCATTGGCAATCAAGTAGAACGCGCAGACAGCGCACGACATTTCAATCTGTCATGCCCGGGCCCGTGCCGGGCATTCCGATGAGGTGAGCACAGTGCCTGCCGAAGCGAGATGGCCGTGACAAACACGGCTATGACAAGGAAGAGGACGAACAATGCTAGGCCACAATATCAAACGTGTCGGCGCCGAAGTGCTTGCCGAGATGCTCGCCGGATACGGCGTGACGCACGTCTTCATGGTGCCGGCGGTGTTGCGCCGCACGTTCGCCGAAATGGAACGGCGCACGAGCATCAAACGCATTCATACGCACGGCGAGAAATCCGCAGCTTATATGGCGGACGGCTATGCCCGCGCGTCAGGCAAACCCGGCGTCTGCATGGCGCAGGTGATCGGGGCCCTCAATCTTGCAGCGGGCTTGCGCGATGCGTGGCTTGCGCATTCGCCGGTGCTCGCGTTCACCGGCGGACGCGATCCGAAGACGAAATTTCGCAAGGTCTATCAGGAAATCGATGATGTACCTGCGTTCGAACCGGTCACCAAGTTCAACGCGACCGTCGACGATGTCGCACGCATTCCCGACATGGTGCGGCAGGCGTTTCGCGTGGCGACCTCGGGCACGCCCGGGCCTGTGCACCTGCAATTCCGCGGCAACGAGGGACAAGTGGACGTCGAGGAAGCCGAAATGGACGGGCTGGTCGAAGCCCAGTTTGCGCGCGTGCCGCCGTTTCGGCCGGAGCCGGAGGCGACGCACGTGAAAGCGGCGCTCGATATCCTGCAGGAAGCGGAGCGCCCCGTGATCGTTGCGGGCGGCGGCGTACGTGCTTCCGGCGCCGGAAAGGAGCTCATCGCGCTGGCCGAAATGTTGCAAATTCCCGTCGCGACCTCGCTCAACGGCAAGGACAATATTCCGGGCACGCATCCGTTGTCGGTCGGCGTCGTCGGCAGCTATTCGCGCGAGAGCGCCAATCGCGTCGTCAATCGTGCCGATCTTGTTTGTTTCATCGGCACCGAGACCGGCGGCATGACCACGCACTTCTGGGCGGTGCCAAAAATCGGAACGCCCGCGATCCAGATCGACATCGAGCCAGAATCGCTCGGCCGTAATTATCCGCTGAAGGCGAGCGTGCTCGGTGATGCAAAAGCCGTTCTCTCACGCATGGTCGCGCAGGCGGACAAGTCGAGCGCGACAAAGCGCGCGGCGTGGATCGGTGAAGCCGCCAAAATCCGCGCCGAGTGGTACTCGAAATACGAGCCGATGCTGGAGTCAGATGCGGTGCCGATCCATCCGGCGCGCATCTGCCATGAATTGAGCAAGAACGTTCCGGACAATGCAATTGTTGTGGTCGACACCGGCCACGCCGGCATGTGGATGGGTGGGATGTACGATTTACGCAATACGACGCAGAGCTATATACGCAGCGCCGGCCATCTCGGCTGGGCTTTTTGTGCCGGCATCGGCGCCAAGGCTGCCTGCCCTGACCGGCCCGTGGTGGTTTTCACGGGTGACGCGGGTTTTTGGTACCACATCGCGGAAGTGGAGACGGCGGTGCGGTGGAAAATCAATTCGGTGACGGTCGTCAATAACAACGGCGGAGGCAACCAGTCGAAGCGCGGCTTCGATCGCGCCTATGGCGGCACGCAAACCGAACGGGCGCGCGAACTATGGACCTACAACAAGATGAATTTTGCCAAATTGGCGGAGGATATGGGCGCGCTCGGCATCCGCGTGGAAAGGCCAGCCGACATCGCACCGGCGCTCAAGCGCGCTCTGTCGGCCGACCGGCCGGTCGTCATCGATGTTGCGACCGATATCGAGGCTTTGGCGCCGACCGCGGTGACCTAAGGCGATCGGCAGGTCCGATTTATCGCCGGCTTGTACGCCCGCGAGCTTCGGATTCGTTAAAATTCAGGCATGTGCGAAAGTTCTCGTATGAGCGGCCAATTCATGGAAAACTGACAGGCTTTCGGGAAATCACGCTTACATCCGGTTCATGCTGACACCTCAGCACGCAGCGATTCGGCTTCTCAAGCTGATGATGGTGGCCTCTCTGGTGCTGCCGGCGTTGCTGTTCTCATACGCCGCATGGATCAGCTACCAGAACATGCAGAAAGTGGCAGACGAACGCATCGATCGCTCGATTGACATTCTGCATGAGCATGCGCTGAAGGTATTCCAAACGGTCGAGCGTACCTTCGCTGAAGTCAATGAAGTGCTGCGCGGCACAACCGACATCGGCATCAGCAACAATCAGGCTGCTTTGCATGACCGCCTGAAGCAGATCACCAACACCATGCCGCAATTGCAAGGCATCATCGTTATCAGCCGGGATGGCCATGCGCTCGTGTCATCCAATTCGTTTCCCGTTTCGAAGGACACAAGCTTCTCCGACCGCGATTATTTCAAGGCACAAACGACCGATGGCGCGGGTACCTACATCAGCGACCTGCACACGCCGCGCATGACCGGAATCAATACATCGTTCTTTACGCTCTCCTATCGTCGCACCTTGCCTGACGGCAGCTTCAACGGCGTGATCGCCATTGCTGTATTGCCCGGCTATTTCGAGAATTTTTATTCGCGAATGGGGCGCAACGAAGGCAATTATTTTGCCATGGTGCGCGCTGACGGGAGCTTTCTCGCTCGCTACCCCGTTCCAGCGGATCGCAAGGCCAAGCTGAACGAGAAGAGTCATTTCCGCATCGGCATCAGCAAGGGTCTCGAGCGTTACATTTTTTGGACAAACTCGCAGCTCGATCACATCGAGAGACGGATTGAATACCGCAAGCTCACCGGATTTCCGGTTTACGTTCTTGCAGGCACGGAGAATTCGGCAATCCGCGCGGAGTGGCTCCATTATATGAGCAGCCACTTGATCTTCGGCATGCCGGTGACGGCTCTTTTATTTGCAGTTCTCTGGATTGCCTTGCGCCGCACGCGCCGTCTCTATGAAGAAGCCGAACGTCGTCAAGCAGCGGAAGGAGCTCTACGGCAGGCTCAGCGGCTGGAAGCGCTCGGCCAGCTTACCGGTGGCGTTGCTCACGACTTCAATAATTTGCTGATGGTCGTCAATGGAAGCGTGCGCCGGCTTCGCGCCGAACTGGCCGACAAAAAACATGTCCGGCTGCTCGACATGATTGCCACGGCAACACAACGCGGCGAAAACCTTACGCGGCAGCTTCTGACGTTTTCAAGGCGGCAGACATTGACGCCTGAAGTCATCGATCTTTCGCAGCGTCTCCCGATTTTGAAGGAATTGCTGACGCGTTCCCTGCGGGCCGATATCGAGATCAAGGTTGAGGTGCCGGACGAGGTCTGCGCGGTGCGCGTCGATCCGGGCGAGTTCGAGCTCGCCATTCTTAATCTTGCAATCAATGCAAAAGATGCGATGGAGAGCGGCGGAACGCTTTCCATTCGCGCCAAGCCGGTAACCCTAAAAGGGGAGGCGAGCGCCGACAGCCTGCGCGGCGAGTTCGTTGCGATTCGTATCTCGGATACAGGCGCCGGCATTCCGGGCGAGATTCTGCCGCGTGTCTTCGAGCCGTTCTTCACTACGAAGGAAGTCGGCAAGGGAACGGGCCTCGGATTGAGCCAGGTTTATGGCTTTGCAAAGCAGTCCGGTGGTACCGCGACGATTTCCAGCATCGAAACACGCGGCACGACAATCACGCTCTTTCTGCCGCGCAGCAAGGAGACGCCGAGTCAACCGTCATCAGGAGAGCGTGCCCCGGCACAACCAATTGCGGCCGGATCGGTGCTGCTCGTCGAAGACAGTGCAGACGTGGCAGAAGTCACTGCCGGCTACTTGCAAGAGCTTGGCTACACCGTCGAGATTGTCGGCAACGTGCGCGCAGCGCTGGAGAAATTAAAAAGCAACACGTTCTTTGATCTCGTCTTTTCCGATATTCTGATGCCCGGCGGCATGAACGGACTCGACCTCGCGCGTGAGATCGCGAGCCGGTATCCGACGATCCCGATACTGCTTGCGACCGGCTACAGTGCAAGCGCGCAAGATGCCGTTCGCCAGGGCTTCGTCGTGCTGCAAAAGCCTTACGATGCGGCCGCGCTCAAGGAGCGTATTCGCCTCGCGCGGGCACGCGCCAGAGAAAGATCCATGGCAATGGCGCCGAAGTAAAATTCACCGGAGCGGTGGGCCTATATAGCGGAATTTTTGTGCCCGCTTCCCATTGTCGACTTCCGTCGTGTACACGTTGCCCTTGCTGTCGACGGCAAGATTGTGCACCCAGTGAAATTGGCCGGCGTTGCGCCCGCTATGCCCGAACGAGCTAAGTTCCTGCCCCGTTTCGCGCGAGAGCACATGGACTTCATTGTTGGCGCCGTCGGCGGCTATCAGATAGCTCTGCGTAGCGTCGGGCCATAGCGCGAGCCACCACATCGAACCTTGTAACTTCGTATTCTTCTCGACGAAGAACTCTTTCACGAACGTGCCGTCCTTGTGAAAGACCTGAATGCGGTTGTTCTGGCGATCGCAGACATAAACAAGGCCGTCTTTGGAGATACGGACGCAATGGACCGGATTTGCGAATTGCTGCGGCGGCGGTCCGGCTGGATCAAAAGTTGACGAGTGCTCGTCGGTCGGTTTTTTGCCGTAAGCACCCCAGTGCCGTTTGTATTTACCGGTGTCCGCGTCGAATACGATGATACGATGATTGCCGTATCCATCCGCAACATAGACTTCGTTTGTAAGCGGATCGACTTCGGTGTCTGCCGGCCGGCCGAGCTTGGTCACGTCGTTGCTATCGATCTTTGAGCCGGGCCTGCCGATTTGCAGGATGAATTTTCCGGTCTGCGTGAATTTGAGGACTTGGCCATCGTCCTTGCCGTTTCCGCCGACCCACACGAATCCCTTGTAGTCAATATTGATACCGTGCTCGTTTTCGAACCAGTCGTAGCCCTTTCCAGGGCCGCCCCAGGCCTTCAACAGGTTGCCGTCTTGATCGAACTCCAGCACCGGCGGCGCCGGCTTGCAGCATTTGGCGCGTGGCGGGTTGAAACTTGCGGCGCGTTCGTCGTCTGTCAGCGTGCGTGGACGTTGGATGATCCAAATGTGATCGTGCGCGTCGACGGCAACGCCGGCTGCCTGACCCATAATCCAATTGTTGGGCAACGGCTTTGGCCAGGATGCGTCCACCTGAAATTTGGGCGGATCGCCGGCGAATGCGGGCGCAACAAAAAGTGCCCACGCAAAGAGCGTTGCAGAAACTTTCATGTATCACCCCCGACGCCGGATTGAGGACCGCGGCGAAAACGAATGCTCCGGTTTTATACCGGAGTCGGTTAAGAGGGTGAAACTATGCTTCGCCGATTTCGCGCAAAATTTCGGTTGTGTGCTCGCCCAGCAGCGGTGCAGGCTTTTCTGAAGCCGCGCGCCATCCGTCGAACACGATGGGAGTGCGTACGCCAGGAATCTTGCCGCTCTTCGCGGCCGCGCTCGGCAGCTCCAACTTCATGCCGCGATGAACGACGTGCGGGTCGCTGAACACCTGTTCGAGATTGTTGATCGGACCTGCGGGTACGCCCTGTGCTTCAAGTTTCGACAATAGGTCGTCACGCTTCATCTTCCGCGTCAACGTGCATAGCTTGCCGACCAACTCTTCGCGATGCTTCAAACGGCCGACATTGTCCTTGTATTCCGGGTTGGCGGCGAGCTCCGGCGCGCCAAGTACGTTACAGAATTTGACGTATTGATTGTCATTGCCGGTGGCTACGATCGCGTAGCCGTCGGCGGTCGGAAATACCTGGTAAGGCACGATGTTGGGATGAGCGTTGCCAATGCGCGTAGGTATCTTGCCGGAAACAAGGTAATTGAGCGCCTGATACGACAGAACGCCGACGGTGGAATCGACCAGCGCGGTGTCGATGTGGCAGCCTTTGCCGGTACGCTGGCGCTCTTGTAGCGCGGCCAGGATGCCGACGGCGGAATAAACTCCGGTGAAGATGTCGGACATCGGAATGCCGACGCGGGTAGGCTCGCCATCGGCCGTGCCGGTTAGGTCCATGACTCCGCCGGTGCCTTGCGCCATCAGGTCGTAGCCGGCGCGCTTGGCATAAGGTCCGTCCTGGCCGAAGCCGGTGACGGAGCAATAGATGAGGCGGGGACATTCCGCCTTGAGGCTATCGTAATCGAGCTTGAACTTGGCAAGGCCGCCGACCTTGAAATTTTCGATCAGCACATCCGAGCGCGCGGCGAGTTTTCTTACGAGCTGCCTGCCCTCATCCGTCTCGAAATCAACTTCGATAGAGCGTTTGCCGCGATTGGTGCCATGGAAATAAGCGGAGCCGATCGGTTTACCATCCACGCCCTCAACAAAAGGTGGTCCCCAGCCGCGCGTATCGTCCCCCGTGCCTTTCCGCTCGACCTTGATCACATCGGCGCCGAGATCGGCGAGGATCTGGCCGGCCCACGGCCCGGCCAGAATGCGGGCGAGTTCGAGCACGCGTAAACCAGTTAACGGCTTGGGCATTCGGGAGACTCCGGGAAAATGGACGAAAGACGGTTACCGGGGGTTATAAATTGATCGTTTTGCGCTGGCCAGAGCAGGAATTTCTATGTCGGCACGCGGCATTGCGGCCTATTCGACCTCGGCACTATGGCGCTCGGTCGCACAGGCCGCTAATGTACAAAGGGGCGCGGCGGGTAGTTTTTCGCTATTGCCAGCGCAGCGGGAAGCCGTTGCAATAAGTTGCAATAAAAAGAGGTCAAAAGGAGGAAAATCGATGAGGGCACTATCGGCAATTCTCGTCGGCGCCGCAGCGGCGTTGATGGCGACAGCCACGGCGCAGGCGCAGGTCACGCTCAAGGCATCGCACCAGTTCCCGGGCGGCAAGCACGACGTGCGCGACGATATGGTGCAATTGATCGCCAAAGAGGCGAAGGAGGCCAACGTCGGCCTCAACGTGCAGGTTTACCCCGGTGCCTCGCTGTTCAAGGCGAAAGAGCAGTGGAACGCGATGGTCAACGGGCAGCTCGATATTTCGCTGTTCCCGCTCGATTACGCCAGCGGCAAGGTGCCGTCGTTCAGCGCAACCTTGATGCCCGGCCTGATCCGCAATCAGGAACGCGCGAAACGCGTCAATGACTCGCAATTCATGAAGGACATCCGCGCCGATATCGAGAAACATGGCGTGATCGTCTTGTCCGATGCCTGGTTCGCGGGCGGCGTTGCATCGAAAGACAAATGCATCCTGAGGCCGGACGACCTCAAAGGGCTGAAAATCCGTGCGGCCGGTCCGACGTTTGCCGCGATGTGGCAGGCTGCTGGAGCGAGCGTGGTGAGCCCTCCCTCCAACGAAATCTATAACGCCTTCCAGACGGGCGTTATCAACGCAACCGATACGAGCCTGGGAAGCTTCGGCTCTATGCGGCTTTACGAAGTCTCCGGTTGCCTCACAGCGCCGGGCGACAACGCACTGTGGTTCATGTATGAGCCGGTCCTGATGTCCAAGAAGAGCTTCGACAGGCTCAACAAGAAGCAACAGGCAGCGATCATCAAAGCCGGCAAGGACGCCCAGGCGTTCTATCAGAACAAAGCCGACGCGATGAACGAAGATACGATCAAGCAGTTCAAGGATCACAAGGTGAAGGTCGTGACCATGAACGACGCCGATTACCAAGCGTGGATCGACATGGCGAAAAAGAGCGCCTATGACAAGTTCGCCAAGAACGTGCCCAACGGCAAAAAGCTGATCGACGAAGCGCTCGCGGTCAAGTAAGCGTTGGCAATCTATAGGCCGGCAAGCGAAAGTCTTGCCGGCCTACTCCGGCTATAACAACACCCGGCCGCTACCGGGCAGCCTCCGAATTAGAAGTCATGGACACTTACATTCGCGCCGTCGGGTTTCTGTCGCGCGTTGCCGGATTGATTGCGGCGATATTTATCGGAGCCGCGGTTATCGTAATCTGCGACATGGTCGTCGAACGGTACGGCCTTAACCGCCAGAGCATCTGGCAAATCGATGTCGTGACGTATTGCATCATTGCCGCCACTTTCATCGGCAGCGCTTACGTTTTGATGACCCGTGGACACGTAAACGTCGATTTGCTGCCGCTTCACCTCGGCGAACGTGCGCGCTTCTGGCTCGCGCTGTGCACCACGCTGCTGGCGATGGGTTTTTGCATCGTGCTGTTCGTGCTCTGCACGGCCTACTGGTACGAGGCCTGGACTCAGAACTGGCACTCCGACACGGTCTGGCGCGCCCCCCTTTGGGTTCCGTTCGCATCGATGCCGATCGGGCTGGGTCTTCTCGTTCTGCAATACATCGCCGAACTGATTTGTCTGGTGACGGGGCGCACACCGCCCTTCGGCCTTGCTGAAGACAGGCTGGCTCACTCATGAGTGTCACCACTGAAGGCGCAATTGTACTGGTCGTTACTCTGTTGATGCTGTTGTCCGGTGTCCCGGTGGCGTTCGGGCTCGGCGCGATCTCAATCGTGTTCCTGCTGTTCTTTCATGGGATCGACAGCATGCACGTGGTCGCCGAAACCTTCTATTCAGGCCTCGACGAATTCACGCTCGTCGCCATTCCGATGTTCGTGATGATGGGTGCGGCCATCGGTTCGTCGCCGGCGGGCAAAGACTTGTATGAGGCGCTTGACCGGTGGCTGTACCGGTTGCCAGGCGGCCTGGTGATTTCCAATCTTGGCGCCTGCGCGATCTTTGCGGCGCTCACAGGTTCATCGCCGGCGTGCTGTGCAGCGATCGGGAAGATGGGCATTCCGGAAATGCGCCGCCGCGGCTACCCGGACGGTGTGGCCACGGGCTCGATCTGCGCCGGCGGCACGCTCGGCATTTTGATCCCGCCGTCGGTCACGTTCATCCTTTACGGCATCGCGACCGAGAGCTCGATCGGCCGGCTGTTTATTGCCGGTGTTTTGCCCGGCATCATGCTAACCGGCTTGTTCATACTATGGACGCTGTTCGTGATCTGGCGCAGCGGCTTTCGCTCGCATGCGATCGACTTCCGCTACTCGTGGAAGCAAAAATTCGAGTCGATTCCAAAGATCGCGCCGTTCATCGTCATTATCCTGGGCGTGATGTATGCGCTCTACGGCGGCGTGGCGACGCCATCGGAAGCCGCCGGAGTGGGCGCTGCACTCTGTCTGATCCTGGCCATCGTGATCTACAAGTTGTGGCGGCCAAAGGACATCTGGCTGATCCTGCGTGACACGATGCGCGAGTCGGTGATGATCCTGACGATCATCGCCGCGGCCGTGTTGTTCGGCTACATGCTGACGTCGCTCTATCTCACCCAAACGCTGGCGCAGGCGATTGCCGACGCTCACTTCAACCGTTGGGTGTTGATGTTCATGATTAACATCTTCCTGCTGGTTTGCGGGTTCTTTATTCCGCCGGCGGCAATCATCCTGATGACGAGCCCGATTCTGCTACCGATCATCACGGCTGCCGGTTTCGACCCGATCTGGTTCGGCGTGATTCTGACGATTAATATGGAAATCGGGCTGATCCATCCGCCGGTCGGCCTTAATATTTACATCGTTAATGCTATCGCGCCGGATGTGCCTCTCGCCAAAGTAATGTGGGGTACGTTGCCCTATGTTATCTGCATGATGCTGGCGATCGTAATCTTGTGTATCTTCCCGGAGATCGCCACATGGCTTCCGAACCATCTGATGGGCCCCGGCAAATGACCGGCGGCTGATTGGGACGGCTGGCGCTGCTGCGGGGTCGGCATGAACGTTTCGTTTTTCAGCGAGTTGCTCCAGACCATTTCCGACCGGGGGCGAGCCCTTCTTGAACGGGCCCGCGACCGGCGCGGGACATCCTCGGTCCGTTCCGAAAGCCTGGTGGAGCTATGCGAGCAATTGCTCTCCGGCCGGGGTGAGGCTTCGGGTGTGGCGCTCGCGCGCGATATTCTTGCGCGCTACAGCGAACTGACGACGGGCCCGCGGATCGCATTTTTCGAGGCGTTAGCCCAGCGGTTCGGACCCGATCAGGCTGCGCTGGAAAAGGCGATCGCCGCGTGGCGCGAAGCGCCGTCCGATACCACGGCCGCCGCAGTTCACGCCGCTTCGGAGCCGCGCCGGCAGGAATTGTTCCGCCGCTTGAATTTGGCGCCCGGCGGCACCGCTGCGCTGGTGCGCATGCGCGAGCAACTTATGGATACGCTCGATCGCCGCCGCACCGATTTCGCGGCGGTCGATGCCGACTTTGTTCATCTCTTTTCGTCATGGTTCAACCGCGGTTTCCTGGTGCTGCGTCGTATCGGATGGTCGACGCCTGCGATCGTGCTTGAGAAGCTCATCCGCTACGAGGCGGTGCATGCCATCAACGGATGGGACGACCTGCGGCGCCGGATCGATCCGCCGGACCGGCGATGCTACGCGTTCTTTCACCCGGCCCTGGTGGACGAGCCGCTGATTTTCGTCGAGGTCGCGCTCGAGCGCGAAATCGTCGGCGCAATCGATCCCATTCTGGCGCCCGGGCGCGAAATTCTGGAGCCGGAGAAGACCCGGACGGCGGTGTTTTATTCGATTTCCAACTGCCAGCGCGGATTGACCGGCGTTTCCTTCGGCAGCTTCCTCATCAAGCAGGTGGTGGAGGAAATCAGCCGCGAAATGCCGCGGCTCTCGACTTTCGTCACGCTGTCGCCGGTTCCGAATTTCGCCGCCTGGCTCAAGCAAGAGTTGGCGATCGAAAACTCGCCCGCCATCAACGAGGCCGATAAAGCCGCGTTCGCCGCGCTCGACAATCCCGACTGGTGGCGGACGCCGGAAACGGCGGCGCGCCTGCAAGAGCCGATGATGCGAGCGGCGGCGTGGTATTTCTTGCGCGCACGCAATTCGCGCGGCTTGCCCGTCGATGCGGTTGCCCGCTTTCACCTCGGCAACGGTGCGCGGCTCGAGTGCATCAACTGGCTGGCGGATACGTCGGAGCGGGCGATGCGGCAGTCGCATGGATTCATGGTCAACTACCAATACGATCTTGCCGACATCGAAAAGAATCACGAAATTTATGCGGAAAGCCGCACGGTCGTCGCGTCCACCGCGGTTCAGAGGCTTCTGCGGCCATCACTCGAGCTTGTTCCCGTCGCGACGGCTTAAGACTCTTTCTTTTGTCCGCCACGCAGAAGCGAGAGGGGCGTTACGACTTCCCGTACACGGTCACAATGCTTCCGCGCGTGACGCGATTATCCGCTGACGCCAGAAACAGGATTGATTGCGCGATTTCCTCAGTCGTCGGCCAGGCCGCGTGATCGGCTTTCGGCATTGCTGCGCGGTTTGCGGCCGTATTTATGATTGAAGGCGCGATCGCATTCACAAGGATACCGTTCTTCGCAACCTCTTGCGCCAGCGCGACCGTCAAGGCCGCCACGCCCGTCTTGGCGATCGTGTAGGCGGTCATACCGGCGCCGCTGCGCCATTCGAGTGCGGGACGGGCGGCAACGTTCACAATACGCCCTCCATTTTTCATAAGCTTGATCGCCGCGCGGCAACAGAGAAAGCACGAAACCAGATTCATGTCGATCTGCGCCATCAAGCCGGCCTTGTTCGTGTCGGCCACATTGCCCATCGCGAAGCCGCCGGCAATGTGGATGGAAGCCCACAAATCGCTCACGCCCTCATAGAGCTCATCGACTTCCTGCTCTTCGGCAAGGTCGTTGACGCGAACCAGATTGACTCGCTTGTCTCCGCGCAACGCAAAGTTTTTTTCCTCCGCTTCAATGACGTAAGGAACGCGGCACTTCGCTCCGGCTTCGACAAGCGCCGTGACGACAGCCGAGCCCAGCGCACCCGTGCCGCCGGTGACCACAACCGTTTTGCCGCTAAAATCCATCTTATCCTCGCCCGCGCCGGACGCGCGTCGGCAGCACCTGGTATTCGATCCAATTTGCAATCTCGCTGGTGCGCATTTTCTTGTCCAGCACGTTCTTGCTGATACCGTGACGCCACGACAGGCGCTTGCAGTTTGGATCGCGGTCGAGCGCGTCGAGGTCGCTCGCGAAAAGCTTCATGTCGGCATCGTCGGCAAAAAATCCTTCCGCAACCAGCCGCGTTCCGATCCGACGCACGATCGCAGCAATCTCACGCAGGGGATACTCCGGGTGATACTGTACACCCCATGCCACTACGCCATTGTGGCGGATTTCTGCGCTCTGAACGCCCGATACGGCATTCGTGGCCAGCACGGTCATACCCGGCGCAAGCGTCTCGATCTCGTCCAGATGTGCCGTCGGTGCGTTGAATACGTCCGGTTTGCCGATGTACATCGGGTGCTTGCGGCCGGTTTCGGTCAACCGAATGCCGCGTGCGAAACCAAGCTCACGCCCTTTGGGATTTTTGCGTATGGTGCCGCCGGCAGCCGCGGTCAGAACCTGCAATCCCCAACATGAGCCGAACACCGGCGTTCCCGCTTTGAGTATGGCGCGGACAAGCTCGATCTGCCGCGCAACCGCCGGGCCGCCGTCGTACACGTGCAAGGATGAACCGGTAATGACAGCCCCGTCGTATCCCTCCAGGGATTGTCCGTTTGGAAGCTCTGCGCCGGTATCGCCCGGCTGGCACACATCGACGATGGCGCCCGCTATCAGTTCGCGCAGCACGTTGGAATAGCCCTCGTGCGCCGGGACGCCGCCCGCTGCGATGTGGTCCTTCAATGTCTGCGGAGAGTTGCCTTCGATGACGAGCAGATGAGGGGAGGACATCGGATTGATTGGCCGCCTTTTACTTTGCGCGGGGGCATCAAGCTGCGCTGGTATGGCGAAATCGGGCTTGTTTTGCAATCCGGCGGCTATTTTGCCGCTTTTGGCGTGACTTCTTGAGCGCAACGCGCGGCTGCATCATGCTGCAGGCGAGTGGGCGAATCACAGCATGGCCGAATTCGACCTCGCGATCATCGGCGGCGGCATCAACGGCGTCGGCATCGCGCGCGACGCCGCAGGGCGAGGCCTGCGCGTGCTCTTGGTCGAGCAAAAGGACCTCGCTTCGGGTACTTCGTCGGCATCCAGCAAGTTGATCCACGGCGGCCTGCGCTATCTTGAGCATTATGAGTTCCGCCTTGTGCGCGAGGCTCTGCAGGAGCGAGAGGTGCTTTTGAGAATGGCGCCTCATTTGATCCGGCCGATGCGCCTTGTGCTGCCGCCTTTGCCCGGTGTGCGGTCGGCTCTTTTATTGCGCTTGGGATTGTTCATTTACGACCGGCTCGGCGGGCGCAAGATCCTGCCCTCTACGCGCACCGTCGATCTCACCCGCGATCCGGCCGGCGCACCTCTCAAGGCTTCATTCCAGTACGGGTTTGAATATTCCGATTGTGCAGTCGACGACGCCCGGCTCGTTGTGCTCACTGCGCTTGATGCCGCCGAACGCGGCGCAACTATCCGGACGCGGATACGCTGCATCCACGCAGCGCGGCATCGCGAATGGAACCTGACTCTCAGCGATAGCAGGGGCGAGAGCGTTGTAACCGCACGAGCGCTGATCAATGCGGCAGGCCCGTGGATCAGAAATGTGGCGGATTCGGTTCTGCATGAACCGCTTTCGCTGCCGGTGCGCCTGGTCAAAGGCAGCCATCTGGTCGTGCGAAAGCTGTTCAGCCACGGTGAAGGCTATCTCTTCGAAGCGCGTGACCGGCGCGTCGTCTTTGCGCTTCCGTTCCACGATGAATTTACATTGATCGGAACGACGGATGAGAATTTTACCGGCGATCTCGACTCGCCCGCACCGGAATCCCACGAACTGAATTATCTCTGCGGAATCGTGAATGAATATTTCAAACAAACGATTTCACCGGCCGACTCCGTGTGGAGTTTTGCCGGCGTGCGGCCGCTGCACGATGACGGAGCGGCAGCTCCGAAAGATGTCACGCGCGACTATATGCTCACGTTGGATGAGCAGCCGGAAAAAGCGCCGCTGCTGACGATCTATGGCGGAAAGATCACGACTTACCGCCGCCTTGCGGAAGCAGCGCTTGAACGAATGACTCATCTCTTCGACATGCGTCAACCGTGGACAGCAACGTCGTTTCTTCCAGGTGGGGACTTCCCGATCGATGGTTTGAGCGCGTTAATCGATGACCTGCGTCGCCGTTGGCCCTTTCTCACCGAGTCGCACGCGCGTCGGCTTGCGCGTGCTTATGGCACACGTACGGAGCGGATTTTGGGAAACGCCCGGCGCGTCGAGGACCTTGGGCTGCGTCTGGCCGGCGACCTGACAGGTGCCGAAGTTGAGTATCTGATGCGGACCGAGTGGGCGCGGTCTCCTGACGATGTTCTGTGGCGCCGCAGCAAGCTCGGCCTGTTTAGCGGCGCCAAGGAGCGGCACGCGCTTGAACGGCTCATGATGGCAGGCGGCGCTCGTCCACACTAAACGCGACGCTAACATCGCCGTGCTTGCTAACCGCGATCCGTCGGCGGCCTGTGGGTTGAGCGCACCGCCTCGGCCCGCTAGCGTGCCGGCGCAGAATCGGGATCGGCTGACGGATGACAACTGAGGGCGAGAGGCTGCGCAGCGGCGATGTACTGGTGCAGTTCGATGCGACCAGCAAAAGGTTTGGCCGGCATGTCGCTGTCGACCGCCTGACGCTCGATGTCAGGCAGGGCGAATTCTTCGCGCTCCTCGGGCCATCAGGTTGCGGCAAGACCACACTGTTGCGCTTGCTTGCCGGTTTCGAGACGCCGGACGAAGGGCAAATTCTGCTTGCTGGTCGGAACATCTGCACGCTTCCGCCGCATCTGCGGCCCGTCAATATGATGTTCCAGAATTACGCGTTGTTTCCGCATCTCACGGTCGAAGGCAATATTGCGTTTGGCCTGCGCCAACAGCGCCTGAGCAAAAATGCGATCGCGACGCGCGTCGGCGAGATGCTGGAACTGCTCAAGCTGCAAGGCTTGGGTGGGCGCCGCATCAATGAGCTTTCCGGCGGTCAGCGCCAACGCGTTGCGCTCGCCCGATGTCTGGTCAAGCGTCCGCGTGTTCTGCTTCTCGATGAGCCGCTGGCCGCGCTCGACAAAAAGCTGCGCGCGGAGACGCAACTCGAATTGCTGAACCTGCAACGGAGACTGGGCACGACGTTCGTCATCGTGACGCACGACCAGGAAGAAGCAATGATTCTCGCTGATCGGATTGGCGTCATGAATGAAGGGCGGCTCATGCAGGTCGGCGCGCCCGCGGACATTTATGAGCGGCCCAATTCGCGTTGGGTCGCGGGGTTTGTCGGCGACATCAATCTGATAGATGGTCGTATCGGGGAAGGCGGCAATGTTCTGGAAAGCCCGCACGGGACCTTTCGTGCCGATGGTCGCAGTGGGCTCCCGTCGGGGGTGCGCGCTTCACTGGCAGTGCGGCCGGAAAAAATCCGCATTGCGCCGCGCCCGCCGACGCAATCCGATGTCGGCGTTGTCTCGGGCGAAGTGACGGAGGTCAGTTATCGTGGCGGCAACTCGGTCTATAACGTGCGGCTCGCCGATGGCTCGGTGATCAAGGCTGCTGTTGTGAACGCCGCTTCTGCGGCGGAGCCGTCCGTTCGCGTGGGCGCCAAGGTGTGGTTGTCGTGGCCTGTACAGGCCGGCACCCTGCTGAAGGAATAAAGCATGGGCGCGGCGGATCGAAATACCGGAAAGTCGTGGAGCGTGCGCGCCGTTTTACTCGCGCCTTACGTTTGGCTTCTCATTTTCTTTCTTGCGCCGTTCATAATCGTGCTGAAGATCAGTCTGTCGCAGACGGCGCTGGCGCAGCCGCCATATCTGCCCGTGCTGGACCTGGCCGCCGGCTGGCGCGGAGTGCTCGCTTTCCTGAGAGGATTGTCGCTCGACGGCTATGGGCTTATCGCGTCGGATCCGATCTATCTGCTTTCGTATCTGAAGAGTCTGGAAGTGGCCGCTGTTTCGACGGCGATCCTGTTGCTGATCGGCTATCCAATCGCCTATGGGATCGCGCGTTCCCCGCGTCGTTGGCAGCCCTTGCTGGTGATGCTGGTGATCCTGCCGTTCTGGACTTCGTTCCTGATCCGCGTCTACGCGTGGATCAACATCCTTCAGCGCGACGGACTGCTCAATGAGGTTTTGGTGAGACTTGGAATCCTTCCTGCTCCCGCCGCATGGCTTGCAAGCGACACCGCCATCTACATCGGAATTGTCTATTCGTATCTGCCGTTCATGGTTCTGCCCCTCTATGCCGTGCTGGAAAAGATGGATCAGTCTCTGATCGAAGCGGCCGCCGACCTTGGCTGCACGCGCACGCGTGCATTTTGGCTCGTCACTGCGCCGCTGTCGCTGCCGGGAGTCGCCGCGGGTGTATTGCTTTGTTTCATTCCAATCGTCGGAGAATTCGTCATTCCCGATCTGCTGGGCGGCTCCGAAACGCCGATGATCGGCCAGACGTTATGGATGGAGTTCTTTTCCAACAGAGACTGGCCGGTTGCATCGGCGCTTGCCGTCACGCTGCTGTGCCTGCTCATCGTGCCGATGATGTTTTACGAGCGCTTGCAGCGGCGCGAACTTGAAAGAAGGGGTTAACGCGTGAATCGGGGTGCATCCGCTTTCAATATCGCTGCCGTCATCCTCGGCCTTGCATTTCTCTATCTGCCGATCGCAATCCTTGTGATCTATTCGTTTAATGCCTCTCGATTGGTGACGGTGTGGGGCGGCTGGTCTTTGCAATGGTATCGCGAGCTGTTCGCGGATAGCGACATGATCGCATCGGCATGGGTGAGCCTTCGCATCGCTGCGCTTTCGGCGAGCGCCGCCGCCGTCTTTGGCACCCTCGCAGCGATCGCGCTGGCGCGCCTTGGCCGTTTTCGAGGGCGCCTGCTGTTCTCCTCAATGGTGTACGCACCGCTTGTGATGCCCGAGGTGATCACCGGCCTTTCGTTGCTGCTGCTGTTTGTTGCGCTCAACACCGACCGTGGGTTTTGGACGGTAACAATCGCGCACACCACTTTGACGCTTTGCTTCGTCACGGTCATCGTGCAGTCGCGTCTTGTCGGGTTCGACCGCAGCCTCGAGGAAGCGGCGATGGATCTCGGCTGCCCGCCGCTGAAAACCTTTTTCACCATCACGCTGCCGCTGATAGCGCCTGCGATTGTTGCGGGATGGATGTTGGCGTTTTCGCTTTCGCTCGATGATTTGGTGATCGCGAGCTTCACCACCGGACCTGGAGCGACGACGCTGCCGATCCGGATTTATTCGGAAATTCGGCTGGGCGTGCGGCCGGAGATCAATGCGGTGTGCACGATTATGATCGCGGTCGTGGCGGTGGGGACGATTGTGGCATCGCTCATCACCAAGCGAACGGCGATCCAGCGCGAGCGCGCGGCACTGGCGGCGCAGGTATAGCGCCCGGAATTACTCCGGCGGATTTGGATCGGGCGCTTGCGCTTCGGCCGCGGCCGGGGCGCCTCGGCCGGTGAGGCGCTCGATCACGGAGCGGACGGCGCTTCCGGCATGTCCACCATGAATTGCCTTGAGCAGGGGCGCGGCGGCATCGGAATGACGGATCAAGGCATCGACGTCGGGCAGCATGAGCGGATTGTCCCATGAGCCTTGCACAACAAATGGCAATTCGAACGGAGCCGTCGCCTGGTTGGCTGCAGCTACAAGTCCGGCAGTGCCCTTAAGATCGAGTTCGCGATTGGGGATGGACGCCGAACCGCTGAGCGCGAGCTTCACCGCGGGACCTTCGATCTTTACGTTTTCGACGCCGATCTTGCCGTTCACGATCTTCAGTGAAACCGCAAGCTTGTCGAACGGTGTGCGGCCGGTGCGGAATTCGTCACCGGCAGAAAGCGGCCGGTCTTTGAGGCGGCGCAACAGGTGCTCAACGTTCAATCCGTCCAAAGCGCCGCTGCGGCCATTCAGCGTTGCCGTTCCATTCAGCGTGCGCGTCACTGCAAGTACGCTGCTGCCGGAGCCTTCGATGGAGAGCGCAATATCGCCCTTTCCTTCAAGGCGCCGTACGCCGAAAATCTGGTCAAGACAGGGCTCCAGATCGACGTCGGTGAATTGCATCTGTCCTTTGAGCTTGGCGCCGGAATTGAAGTCGGCGAGTGCAAAGGAGCCTTTGATGATGCCGTTATAGGCTTGTGATTCTCCGACCGTGACGACAAGGTTGCCGTCGCGCAGATTGGCGGCAATCGCGGTCCGGCCGAGCTTCGCGCCGGACAAGATCACCTTTGCCGCAGAAAGCCGTAAATCCAGATCGACGCCGGACAGTCCTTTCAGATTGATCGGACCGTTGCTCCAGCCGCGCGGATTTGCGGTCAGCAGCCGCGCGGTCGAGATATACGGCGTGAGGTCCAGCGTGTCGGCGGCGAGCGTTCCTTGCAGCGCCTGGCGGCCGTCCGTGGCAAAGGTGAGAACGCCTTCTGCGCTATTGCCGTCCAGGTCGACGTTGACGTTCGACAGATTAATGGTGCCGCCGACGACATTGGTGCGCGCTTTGAGCGAGAAGCGCTCCAACCCCCCACCCGGGAGCGGTCCCTTGCCGGCCCATATCAATGCGTTGCGTAGCGAGGCGCTGTCGGCCGCCACGGTGCCGTCGATCTTGACGGTCGGCTTTACGCTGATCGACCCATCGAACGCTACCTTGATGGGCGCGCCGCTCAGCCGCAGCTTCACGCCGGTCGGCGCGCCGGTGAGCGCGGCCGCGAAATCGCTGAGCGTGAGGCTCGCCTCGATGGGCTCGTCATGCCAGATGAAGCGTCCGGTGGCACCAAAGCTTTTTGAGATAGACGGCCAGGCCAGCGAGAAGCTGACATCTTCGAGCGTTTGGTTGAATTTATGCGCAGGCTCATGCACGACGATGCTGCCGTGATCGATGCGAATTTCCGAGAAGGCAGCGACTGGTGCCGGATTGGGCTTTTGGCTGCGCGCAAGAGCCGTGATAAGGCCCGACCAGTTGGAATGTCCGTTCGGTTCGAGGTTAATCGAGATGGTCGGCCATTCCAGGGAAATGTCGGCGATTTCCACCCGACCGGTGAGCAATGGGAAAAGCCGCAAGTGTGCGGTCAGGCGCCTTGCCCTGAGAGCGGGCTCCTTGCTGTCGCCGAGCGACACGTCGGCAAAACTGACAAACGCCGAGGGGAACAGCGAAACGGTCGCCTGGCCGCGCAGCACCGGATCCAAACCGGTGACGGCGCGGATTTCCGCCTTCACCTGCTTGCGCACCGCGTCGGCGGATATCAGAAAGCTTGCCCCAAACAGCGCGCCTGCGCCGACCAGAACGACGGCAGCCGTCGCTAAACCCAGGCGTCTGAAGCCGGTAGCCGCGATCAAGGGACGATTTTCCAGCAGTTTCCCGAACGATTGCCGCTGACTATAGCACTGGCATCGCTTGGGCCAACCTTGCTCAGTGTCTGTGACCCTTTCATGGCCGCCGGCGTTGCACGGACGCGCCGGTTAAGGGCCCTTCCACGCCAGCGACAATGGCGCGGGGGGACGATTTCCCGCAATTTCGGCGACCAGCTTGTTAATGAGTGCCTCTCCAAAGGAGTTGAAGTCCTTTGCCACCAGCACGAAGGCCCCGGGCCCGCCGATAACGTTGTCCTGATAGTACTTGGCGAGCCCGCCGGGCGGATTGGTGTGCGCCGGATTCCACGGCATCGGATGATCGCTCAGGATCGCCAGTCCATTGATCGTGATGCCCTGCGCGATCGTCTCATCGCGCGCGGCGGTCACGTCCCGCCCGGCGTTATTCGTGCCGTCACCGGAGACATCAATTTTTTGGCGCGGGGAGGAGAACGGCGCATTGGCAAACTGTGCAGCAGCAAAATCGATACCGCTGCTGATCGACGTGCGGTCCGCGAACGATCGCGGCGACTCAAGCAGCCGGTCTCCGAATTCTTGCGCTGCCTTCGGGCCGTCGACCTTCGTCCATCCGACTACGACCTTTTGCGAAAACAGCCCCGACCATTCGACGAAGCAGATGGCGATGCTTCCCTGCGCGCCGGACGCAATCGCGTTCAGTACCCGCCGATCGGCGAGGGCTGTCGCGTAACCTCGGCGCTGCAACTCGAATTTGTCATGATCGACGCTGCGCGAAACGTCGGCGGCCAACACCAGCAGCAGGTCCACCGGTTCGTTGGCGCTGGCAGGCAGTACCGCCGTTAGCGGCAGCAACAGCATGGTACGGCGGGACAAGCGCGTCATGACGAACCTCACGCTTGTCCAAGACTAACGTTTTTCGAAACGCTACGCGAGCAGGCGGCCGGGCGGGAATATAACCTCCGCCAAAGTTCCGTCATTGACGGCGCTCTTGATGCTGAATTGCGCGTGATTGGCCTCTGTCAGTGCTTTCGTGATCGGCAACTGCAAGCCGGTACCAACGGCATTGGGCAAGGAGTCCGAAGCAAGTCCCCGGAATGGCTCCAGCGCCGCCTGCAGCGCCTCCTCGTTCATACCGGCACCGGTCTGGCGGACACGCAGTACGGCCTCGCGTCCATCCGTCAGCGCCGTGGAAACGATGACCTGCCCGCCCGCGCCGGCGAGTCGGATCGAATTCGACAACAAATTGAGCACAATCTGGCGCAACGAGCGAACATCGGCGAGCACTTGCGGCAATGTCGTGCTTAGAGAGGTACGCACGATGACGCGCTCGCGATTTGCCTGCTGTTGCATGATGGCGACGCATTGTTGCGTCACGTCGTTGAGGCTTACCCCGATAAAGTTGAGCTCGAGCTTTCCTGCTTCGATCTTTGAAAGATCGAGCAGGTCATTGAGCAGAGAAATGAGGTGACTGCCGGATGCATGAATATCGCGGAGGTACTGCCGATACTGTTCGTTGCCTATGGGACCGAAACGCTCATCCAGCATCACTTCGGAGAAGCCGATAATCGCATTGAGCGGCGTGCGGATTTCATGGCTCATCCCGCTAAGAAAATCGGTCTTGGCCAAGGCTGCTCTTTCCGCCCGCCGCTTGGCGTCGAGCAATTCGTCTTCGGCCTTCTTCCAGGCGGTGATGTCGCGCAGCACCACGCAGAATTTGTCGGCGTGCTCCCCGAGCCGCCCCAGCGTGATGAACAAAGGAATTCGGCCGCCCTGTTGCACGCGACCAAAAACTTCCTTGCCGCCATCGGGCAGTCCTTGCGGGTGCTCGCCGGTTAACCCGTTGAGATAGGCCATCACCACGGGCCGGCTTTCCGCGGCGAAAAGATCGACAAAGGTCAGGGCGGAAAAATCGCTCTTGTCGTAACCGAACAGCGCTTCCGCGCTGCGGTTGGCCGACAGCACGCGGCCCGCACCGTCGATGATCAGAACGCCATCGGTCGCCGTATCGAGAATCGCTTTCAGTTCGCGAATCTCGGTTTCCGCGCGGCGCAGCGTCAATTCGCTGTTTTTTTGCTGATCGGACAGGCCCCCTGCCGACGCGTTGAGCATAAGCGCCAACGCGTTCTCGCCATTCCAGGTAATGCTGAAGAGCTTGCCTTCGACCGGTAGCTGGTGGCCTTCCTGCGTGCTGATGGTCAGCGTGTTTGCGCCGTCTGCGCTCTCCGCGCCTGGTTCGATAAAGAGACTGTCGAGACCGCCCGCCTCCGCAAGCGCTTCCAGCGTCGGATAACCCGTCCAGTCAAGGAATGCGCGATTGGCATACATCAGAGTGTTGAGCCGATAGACCAGGATTCCAGTCGGAAGCCGATCAAGAATGGGGCGGCTCTCCTGCACGTTCTGAGGAGAAGCGGATTTTTCTCCGGCCGCTTTTTTCGGTTCCCGTATCTCCTGATTGCGCCCGGCCTCAGTGGCCGCACCGCTCTGCAGGCGATTGACAAGCTCACGCGCAAGTTCGTCGAACGCGCGATGCTCACCCGGACTGAGGGCCGGAATTGTTTCTTTGTCACCAACCGGCGGAAACCGCAGCACATTTTTGAAGGCCGCCGTTTCGCTCTGCGGGTTCAGATTGGAGGCCGCTGAGACAGCCAGCGCTCGCCTGGCATTGAGTGCTGTGAGCCGGCCGACATCGCGACAAAGCCCGAAACCCCGATAACCGCCAAAACCGGAATCAGGCGCAAAGACAGGCAATCCGGATAATTCGACGGCAAGCGGCTCGCGTTCTCCCTCGACTGGCCATTGCACGCGCACATCGCTCCAGGTTTGCCGCGTAGCAAGTGCACGGGAGACCGGATTATCGGCACCGAAACCAAGCGAGGCAGCGGCCTCAGGCCACGGTTTGCCACTCGCCGTGCTCGTTGGCGCTCCGGCCAAGCGGACGAATTCGTCCGACATGATCGTGAAAATACCGTCGCAATCGACCTGCCAGATGAAGCGCAGCGGCAGCCGGCGTTCAGCAGCAATTGTCGTTTGCTTTGGACTTTGTTCGTTGAAGGTTGCAAGCAGAACAACCGTCGTTCCGGCGCCAAGACGGTCGATTCTTGCACGGACACCGGCAATCTCGCCGTCAGCATTGCCCGTTGTACGCGCCGCTTCCGCAAGCGTTTGAGCCCCGAGCGACGCCAGATGATGTCTTCCGCCCAGAAGCTCGAGCGCGGCTGCCGTGGCCTCGATCAGGGCCCCATCGGCGGAAAATGCGGCCACCGGCGCCTCCGTGTCGGAGATGAGCCGCCGCACGCGCTCGGAGAGCGGAAGGGGCGGACCGGCTCGTTCGGCGGCCACCACGAGGATTGCAGCGTTACCGTCACCAAGTTTGATCTGCGAGCAGAGGCAGGTCAGTGCTGTGCCCGGCCCTCCGCCAAGGCCGCGCAATCGCTCAAGACGCGCTTTTTCGGTGAAAGGAACCGTTTCGGCAAGCCGCGCTATTCGTACGGCTGCCGGGTGCGCGGCATCGAATCGGCGGGCGGCGAGAGCGGACGGCGAGGAAGCATTGAATGCGGCCGCCGCTGACGGATTTGCCCACAGGACGCGTGAGCCGTCGACGCTCCAAAGCCAGACCGGTGCCTCGCTCAGGGCATGGCCGGCGAGACGAGGGTCGCTCGCGTCGTTGAAATTGAAGGCGCGGTCCGTCATCGGTGTCCGTGCGAATACGGCTAACAAAGACTTAATACGGTTCGCTTGCCGCGGCGTCCACGCCTCGCCAACGATCGTGCCGTGGATGAGGCGCGACAATCTTAACGAGGCGTCGCGAACACAAATTGGTTAATGGCGCAGCCCCTCGGGCCCATTTGTGCGTTTAAGGATGGAACGACAGGAGGTTCCGATGACCAACAGCGGCAATGTAAACTTTGAAATTCCATCGGATATGCGTGCCTTCGCAGAAAAAAGCGTAGCGCAGGCCAGGCAGGCATTTGATGGTTTCGTGAACGCGGCTCAACAAGCGGTCAGCGCTGTAGAAAGTCAGGCTACCGCCGCTCGTTCCAACGCCAAGGAGCTCGGCGAACTCGCGATGCGCTACACGGAGCGGAATATTTCGTCTTCTTTCGACTTCGCACAGCGTCTGCTGCGCGCAAAAGGGTCGGACGAAGTGCTCTCGCTTCACGGCGAATATGTCAAAGAGCAGATGGCGGCGTTGAGCGAGCAGGCAAAAGAACTGAGCCGAAGATCGGCAAAAATGGCAGGCGAATCTGGGAAAAATTGAAAATTCCACAGGTTGCTCAAAGGGCAAATGTGGTATTTTTGTGCAATGCAATATTAATGTTGCATTGCAACATGAGGCGTGCCATATTGAGGCTGGTAGAAGCGAATAAGTACTTGCGAGCAGTAGGTCCCACGGAGCAGGTGCGGCGATTTTTGTAGTGCGTAACGGTCCGCAGACTCCCGTCTTACACCCCAAGGATCAGTGTTATGGCAGAATCAGTCCAATCCCAGGCCCAGAATGCGAAGCCGAAGCCAAAGTCGATCGCTTCGGGCGGCGAGACCGGAAAAAACGAAACGCCGCACTTCGAAATTCCAAAGATGGAAATACCCGCCGCTTTCCGCGAGATCGCGGAAAAAGGCATCGCACAGGCGAAGGAGAATTACGACAAGATGAAGTCGATTGCGGAAGATGCGACCGATCGGCTTGAGAATACGTATGCGACGGCCTCCAAAGGCTGCACCGACTACGGTCTCAAATTGATCGAGCACAGCCGTGCCAACAGCAATGCCGCTTTTGACTTGTTTGGCGATTTGCTGACGGCAAAGTCGTTCTCGGAGGTCATCGAGCTGTCGACCGCTTACTGGCGCCAGCAGTTCGACACCGCCACGGCTCAGGTCAAGGAGCTTTCCGAGCAGGCGCAGCGGATAGCGGCTGAAACAACCGAGCCGCTGAAGGAAGGTTTCACCAACGCCTTCCGCAAGGTTGCCTGAGACGGCCACCGCGGCAGTCGAAGAGCTTGAGCCCGGGCGGCGTATGCCCGGGCTTTTTTTAATCTCGGCATGCCGACGATTGCGGTTGGGCGCTTGCAAAAACGCGGGTCGGCTCATAGGGTCCGGCCCGTCGGCTGCGGACGAACCTGCCTCCGTGCCGATGCTGTGCAGCTGTAGCTCAGTTGGTTAGAGCGCTGGTCTGTGGAACCAGAGGTCGGTGGTTCGAGTCCACCCAGCTGTACCATTCAGGCAAGCCATTCGGACAAGCGCCGCCTCACAAACAAAAACGCCGGCGCACCATTTGATGCACCGGCGTCATTGGAAAGCGTGACGCGGGTTACCGCCAGCTGTAGCGGCCGTTCTCGCCCGCCCGCGGGCCGATGAAACGACGCTGCGGCGGATAGTAAGGCCGCGGCCGACCCCCGAAGAGGAAGTCAAAGAACGTCGCCGGGCCGCGGCCCCCGTCATCGTAATAGCCGCCGCTATTGCCGCCGTACATGCCGACCGGCATCCGCACCGGCTTTGACGACGTATCCGGGGGACGATCGATCGCGATATCGGCAATCCTTCGTTCGCTGTTGTTCTTGAGAATTGCGATCATCTTCGCATCGTGGCCGTAAACGTCTTCGCGCAACTGAAGTTTGCCATCGGCGTCAACGAATGCGGTTTGATACGTGAGATGCACCGGGATCGGCTTCGGGAAATTGATGTTGATCTCGTTGTCGCCGAACATCTTTTCCAGTTTTGCCGGCGTGTAGTGCTCATTCGGCAATTCGATCGACAGCAACTTCTCGGCATAGGTGAGCGGATCCTGCACGCGCATGCAGCCGTGACTGTAGGCACGTTTGGCGCGCGCAAACAGATACTTGTCAGGCGTATCGTGCTGGTAAACCAGGAACTTGTTCGGGAAGTTGAAGCGGATGCGTCCGAGCGCATTGTCGGCTCCGGGCGGCTGATAGATGTGCACGGTGCCGTCCGGGTCCTGATACATCTTGAGGCCGATGCGGTCGAGCGCGTCCGGATCTTGCTGGAGCGCCGGCAGATATTCATTCTCGATGATCGAGGGCGGAACGTTCCACGTTGGGTTGACGGTAATGTATTTCATCGCCGCGGTGATCAGCGGGGTCGCCTTGCCAGGCTTGCCGACGACGATCTTCGTCTTCCAGTAAAGCTCGTTATTGCGATAGAGGCTCAGCGTGTAATCGGGAACGTTGACCACCACCCGCGTGGCGCCGAGATCGCGCGGCATCCAGCGCCAGCGCTCCATGTTCACGAGAACGGTGTCGATTGGATTCCGCGCGACGTGATACGCCTTTTCACCGTTGAGCGCGCGCACGGTCTGCAGTCCGGCCATGCCGTCGGCTCCGATGCCGGCGCTTTTCTGAAAGTCCTTCACCGCCTCGAACACGTCCTTGTCATAGACAGGGCTGTTCTTGTCACCCGGGATATTCAGCCGCTTGCGCAAGCTGATCACGCGCGGATCGCTCATCCCTGGACGGAGAATTTTGCCTTCCGCGATGCGGATGGTCTTCGGTTTCTCAACCTTTTCTTCCGAGCCGCCGGCACGCAGTTCGGCAAGCTTCTTTTCCAGTGCCTTGAATTCAGGCTGGGGCGGATTGTAGCTGTCGAGGGCAGCGCGCGTATCGCTCGCCTCCGCCAACTTCTTGAGGACGTCGGCAGGGTCCGGAGCGTCGAGCTTGTAGAAGATGTCGGCGGAGACCCGCGTGAAGTTGATCTGCCCAATCTGCGCGTGGCGGGCATAAGTGAGCACCGATTCCGTCAGCCGCAGCTCATCTGTCGCGAGTGCATCGGGGCTTGATGACGATTTGAAATCAGGGACCGGATAGTCGGACGGGTTGAGTCCGACAGTGTCGACCTGCGCAAGGTAAGCCATTGCCGCCTTGGCGCGGTCGTTGGCGGCATCGTTTGTAACCCACAGTGGCGCGTAGTCGCGCGCGCGATAGAACGCCTCGACCCCGGCACGATCGGTTTTGCGCACGATGATGCGGTCGAGCTTGTTACCCGTGATGATCTGGCGGATCTGGTCGGCGACGGCGCTCACCGCCACCTTTTGGGGCGCGGGCGCGGCCGCATCGTTACTTTTGTCGGATGCGGTATCGGCAGTCGCCTTGCCGCCATCGGGACTCGTCGCGGCCGCGGCTCCGCCCTTACCGGGGCTGGCCTGGGCGGCTGACTTTTCATTGCCGTTGTCGCCCTCGGCAGCCTTCGGGGCGTCAGACTGCCCTGCAGCTGTCGCCGGCTGCTCGGCCGGCTTCGCGTGTTCGGCGGCCGATTGGGTGGCTAGGGGAGTACCGGTATCGGCGGCGGCCGGAGGCGCCGCGGCGGAGGGCAATGGCCCAATGTCCTTAATGCTTGGGGGCGGGACGTCTGCCGTATCGACTGGCGGCATGGCGGCCTCAATCTGCGCCTCATCGACTTGCGCCAAAGCGCCATGGCTGGACAATGCCAGCACCAGGGCGAGGGCTGATCCCGCCAACAGGCGGTCAAAACGGACACTGCGCACCAGTTCGTCTCCTGCAGTTGGGCAACTTTGCCGAGGCGCTTATTAAGCGCCCTAGACTCTTAGCGTTAAGTTTAGCGGATTGTTCCCCACTCTTGTGTGCAATCGGTCTGGTCTCCGCTAAAGTATTGGCACTGTGGCTATTCTGCACGTCGGTGCAGACGGAATCGCTTCGAAGAGATCATATATGCTGTTCCGCGTGACATTAAGGTGGTGGAGATAACGCATGGCAGTCAATCGAGCAGGGCCGAATGACTTTTCCGTGACCGCGCGGAGACTGGGTTTGGTTGGCGCCGCTAACGGTTGTAAGCTCGATGACGGCAGCCATGCCCTGCGCTACATTTGATAGTGATCCGCCGCAGTGGCGGTGAAAGGAAATGCCATGGTCTGGACGACTCCTACTCTTGTCGAGATTTGCATCGGACTCGAAATCAACGGCTATCTGCCGGCTGAGTTCTGATCTTCTGACTGGCTTTCAGGGCCCCGATAAATGGGGCGACTGACCGCGATCGTGCTCGGGTCGGCGGCGGGTGGTGCTTACCCCCAGTGGAATTGCCGTTGCCCGGTTTGTCAGCTGGCTTGGTCCGGCGATCCGCGAGTGCGCACGCGGACGCAGTGTTCGCTGGCCGTTTCCTCCGGCGATGGACGATGGGCGATCCTTAACGCGACGCCCGATATCGGCGTGCAAATCCGTAAGAATCCGGCGCTGCATCCGCAGGGCGCGCTGCGCAGCAGCCCAATCACGGCCGTTGTTCTTACCGGCGGCGAAATCGATCAGATCGCCGGTCTGCTCAGCTTGCGTGAAAGCACCCCGTTCAAGCTATACGCAACGCCCGCGACGCATGCGGCCGTTAGCTCAAACTCGATGTTCGATGCACTCACCCTGATGTCGCGGCGCGCGATCAATCCGGGCGAAACCTTCACGCTCGACGGCGGCATTGCCGTGTCGATGTTCACGGTGCCGGGCAAGGTGCCGCTTTATCTCGAGCGTGAGAAGACCGAGATCAGTCACGAGAGCGCGGCGACGGTCGGTCTTGAATTGCAGCATGAAGGCGCCCGGCTTGTATTCATTCCTGGTGCTGCAGACGTGACGCCCGCGTTGCGCGCGCGACTCGAACGCGCCGACGTGGTCTTTTTTGACGGCACGCTTTTTACCGACGACGAAATGCTTCGTACCGGAACCGGACAGAAAACCGGCCGCCGCATGGGTCACATGCCGATTGATGGCGAAGACGGCTCGCTCGCTGCGCTTGCCGGGCTCGCGGCGAAACGCTTTTATATCCATATCAACAACACGAATCCGATCCACGTTGCGGGTTCGCCCGAACGGTGCAAGGTCGAGGCTGCCGGCTGGCAAGTTGCTGAAGACGGCATGGAGATTGTGGTGTGAAGCTGCTGTCGCCGGAGGAACTCGAAGCCGCGCTGCGCGAGATCGGTGCCAAGCGCTATCATCGCCTGCATCCGTTTCATGCGCTGCTGCACGGCGGCAAATGCACCAAGGGTCAGGTGCAGGCCTGGGCGCTCAATCGTTACTATTATCAGGCGATGATTCCGATAAAGGATGCGAGCCTGATCGCACGCTGCGAGGATTCCGCCATCCGCCGCGAGTGGCGCTCGCGCCTTGTCGATCACGACGGCGAGCGCGAAGGCGAGGGCGGGATCGCGCGCTGGCTCAGGCTTACGGATGGCCTTGGCCTCGACCGCGGTTACGTCACGTCGTTGCGCGGGCTCTTGCCTGCGACGCGTTTTGCGGTCGACGCCTATGTGCACTTTGTTCGCGAAAAGACGCTGCTCGAAGCAATCGCCTCATCTCTCACCGAGCTGTTCTCGCCGGCTATCATCAGCGAGCGTATGTCCGGGATGTTGGCGAATTATGATTTTGTTACGCGCGAGACGCTAAGCTATTTCGACAAGCGGCCGCCGCAAGCCGAACGCGATTCCAGTTTCGCGCTTTCATACGTCAAGGAGAACGCCAGGACGCCCGAGCAACAGGCGCAGGTCCTTGCCGCGCTCGAATTCAAATGCGGCGTGCTGTGGTCGATGCTCGATGCGCTTTACCATGCCTATGTCGATCCAAAGCTTGTGCCGCCGGGAGCATTCGTGCCGAACCAATGAGCGAGCAACCTGCAACCGCTGTGTCGCCTACCGCGTGCCCGAGCTTGCCGCGCGGCGTGCGCCTCGTGCACAACGAAACGCAAGGCGGCTGGCTGCTGCTCGCGCCGGAGCGCGTGTTCAAGGCCGACGCGATTTCGGCCGAAATCCTCAAGCGTTGCACCGGCGAGACGACGGTGGATGCAATCGTTGACGATCTTGCAAAAAGCTTCAATGCTTCACGCGCGCGTATATTTGCGGATGTGACGATTTTGATCGGCAGCCTGGTCGAAAAGAAGCTGCTGAAGCTGGATTAGTCTGGCGGCCTGCCCGCGCGAAAGCGGGCACCTGCTGTGCGCTAGGCATCTCGCCCTGCCGCTTACGCGAACAGGAGCGGGGAGAGTAACAGATGACAGGGAACGGCTCGTCGCTTCCGCGTCCTCTCGGCCTGCTTGCCGAGCTGACCCACCGTTGTCCGCTTGGTTGTCCTTATTGCTCGAATCCGCTCGCGCTCGACAAGCGCGGTGATGAACTGGATACGCAAACCTGGGCGCGCGTATTTCGCGAGGCGGCGGGGCTCGGAGTCCTGCAGGTTCACCTTTCCGGCGGCGAACCGGCCGCGCGGCGCGATCTGGAGCAAATCGTTGCAGCCGCGCGGGATGCGCAGCTCTATGCAAATCTGATTACCTCGGCGGTCGGAATCACCGCCGACCGCATGCGGGCGCTGGCGGACGCCGGGCTCGATCACGTGCAAATCTCGATTCAGGACAGTGAGGAGAAATCGGCCGATCATATCGCCGGTTATCAAGGCGCTTCGCAACGCAAGCGCGCTCTTGCGGCCGAGGTGGTGAAGCTCGGGCTGCCGCTGACCATCAACATGGTCGTCCACCGCGCCAACATCGAGCGCATCGAGCCCATGGTCGAGCTCGCACTCGATCTCGGCGCAACCCGCATCGAGATCGCCCACGTACAATATTACGGCTGGGCGATGAAAAACCGCGCGACGCTGATGCCGACGCGCGAGCAGGTCGAGTGTGCGGTGAAACAGGTCGATGTACTACGGCAGAAGCATCGCGGGCGGATCGTGATTGACGCGGTGGTGCCGGACTACTATGCGCGCTTCCCCAAGCCCTGCGTGGGCGGTTGGGGACGGCGTTCGCTCAACGTTACGCCGGCGGGGCGCGTCCTTCCATGCCATGCCGCCGAAATCATTCCAGGCCTCGAATTCTGGAATGTGCGCGAACATTCGCTCGAAGACATCTGGCGCAATGCGCCGGCGTTTAATGCCTTTCGCGGCGATGATTGGATGCGGGAGCCTTGCAAAAGCTGCGCCATGAAAGAAAAGGATTTCGGCGGCTGCCGCTGCCAGGCCTTCCTCATCACCGGAGATGCACGCGCCGCAGATCCGGTATGTCATTTGTCGCCGCACCACGCGCTTGTTGAAGATTTAGCGCAAATGCGTGACGAGACGGCTTACGCCTATCGCGGCTGAACGCACCGGGGCTTACCCGCAAATCGCTGTTTGTTATACTTGCCACCTCTACCGGGTTGGGAGGCGAACAAATCAATCGGGAGGAGATCATGAAAAATCTGGCAGTCGGCGCAATTTCGGCGCTGGCCGTTATGATGATCGTTCCGGCGCAAGCGCAACCGGCGCAGACCCCGTCAGGCAATCTCGAGAAACTTTCCGGCTTTCAGCAAACCGGCACGCCACTGGAAATTCCAACCGTGCCGCAGGGCGGCGCGAAGGCGGAAGCGATCAAGAAAGATCTCCAGCACATCAAACTTCCGCCCGGCTTCAGAATCAGCCTCTACGCGATCGTCCCCGATGCGCGTGGTATGGCAGTTGGTCCGCAGGGCATTGCCGTATTCGTCGGCACGCGCAAAACGAAAATTTATGCGGTAACCGACCGCGACAAGGATCGTGTTGCAGACGAAGTGAAGGAGTTCGCGCCGTCGCTCAAGTTCAAGATTCCGAATGCGCTTTGCTTCTCGAAAGACGGCATCCTCTTTACCGTCGAGCAAAATCGCGTGCTGCAATTCCCAGCCGCGGAATTTTTCTACGAGAGCCCCGATGTGGCGGCCTTCGTGGTCGTGCCGCAAGGAAAGCTCATCCCGCCGCAGGAAGAATCGTTCAATCACACCTCGCGCGTTTGCCGTATCGGCCCGGATGACAAGCTCTACATCACGCTCGGCCAGCCCTTTAATGTCTATCCACCGGAAAAGCTTGAGCTTTACAACAGCATCGGCATGGGCGGCATTATCCGTATGGATCGCGACGGCAAGAACCGTGAAGTCTTCGCGACGGGCATCCGCAATTCGGTCGGCATGGATTTCAATCCGAAGGACAACTCCCTGTGGTTCACGGACAATCAGGTTGACGGCATGGGGGATGACAAGCCGGTCGGCGAAATCAACCGCGCCGACAAGCAAGGCCTCAACTTCGGCTTCCCATATTATGGCGGCGGCAAGACCCGTACGACCGAATATCAGGACAAAGAGCCGCCGGCGAACGTCGTGTTTCCGCAGGTCGAACAAGTCGCGCATGCGGCCGATCTGGGCATGATTTTCTATACCGGCAGCATGTTTCCGGCGGAGTATCGCGGTGGCATCTTTTCCGCGCAGCACGGCTCCTGGAACCGCACGCAGCCGGTCGGCGCGCGCATTATGTTTACCAGCCTCAAGCCGGACGGCACCGCCGACAAAAGCAAACCTTTCGCCGAAGGATGGCTCACGGCAAACGGCGAATATCTCGGCCGCCCGGTTGACGTTGCACAGCTGCCGGACGGTTCGTTGCTCGTATCCGATGACCTCGTCGGCGCGATCTACCGCATCTCATACGAAGGCCGCTGAGGCCGAGCGACAGCGCCGCGGGATTTGATCCCCCGCGGCGCAATGCAATGGGAGACAACTGTGCGCTCCGCCCTGGCAGTCATTTTGCTTGCGATATTATTTCTGCCCGGCGGGGCGTTCGGCGCCGACGGTGATGCGGCGGCCGGCCGGCGCAAGGCCTTGCAATGCCAGACGTGTCACGGGCTCGACGGCCTCTCTAAATTGCCGGAGGCGCCGAATCTTGCCGGACAGCCGGAAGCCTATCTTGTCAAATCGTTGAACGATTTCCGGCACGGTATCCGCAAAAATGAAATGATGACTCTCGTTACGCAGCACCTCAGCGATCAGGATGTCGCCGATCTTGCCGCCTACTATTCGGCGATCGACGTGAAGGCAACGCCGCCCAAGTAGTTCGGAAATTTATGGCACAGTGCCTCCGGGTTATGACGGGCGCAGAAAGTTACAATTTCCTGCATATTTGAATTGCGACGCTCGATCGCTCCCCCGATTGCAAGCGGCTGTGAAAATGGTGGAGACTTGCGTCAGGGGTGTGCATCGTCGGCGGTGTTGTGCAGGTGAGTGCCGGCGGATTGCGCCTCCGCAAGGGAGGTCAACATGCAGTCACGTCTCTTCATTCAACGTTGCGCTTTGCTCGCCGGTACAGTCGGCGGGTTACTGATGCTCTCGTCCGCATTCGCACAACAATCGTCGCCGCCATCGCAATCACCGGCCGCTGCGGCCAAACCCGCCTTGCCGCCGGGGTCACCTTTGATCGGCCGTCCTGAAGGCAACGCCGCCGCAGCAAAGCTTGCGCCGGTTGCCGCTCCGCCGATTCCTGCACCGGCAGATAAACTGCCGACGGCAAAGCTCAGGCTGCCGAAAGGATTCCACATCGAAGTCTATGCCAGTGGAATTGCCAACGCGCGCTCGATCCGCGTCAGCGATGCCGGCAACGTGTTTGTCGGCAGCCGTCTCACGGACAAGGTGCATGTCATCACAAACAAGGACGGCAAGCGTCAGGTGAAAGTACTGCTTTCGGGCCTCTACCGGCCGAACGGTCTCGCTTATCATAACGGCACGCTGTACATCGCCGAGTTGTCGCAGATTTCAAAGATCGACAACATCGACAAGGTCATCGACAACCCGCCAAAGCCGACGGTGATCTACAAAGACTTGCCAAAAGACGAGGCGCACGGATGGAAGTTCATCGGCATCGGCCCGGACAACAAGCTTTACGTCCCGGTCGGACAGCCGGGAAACAACGTGCTGCACGACAAGGACCACGGCCAGATCAGGCGTATCAATCTCGACGGCACCGGTGCGGAGGTCATCGCGTTTGGCGTGCGCAATACGGTCGGCTTCGACTGGAGTCCGGTCAATCATCAGCTTTATTTCACCGATAACCAACGCGACTGGCTTTCGGAGGATATGCCGCAGGACGAACTGAACCGCGTCACCAAGAAAGGCGAAGATTTCGGAGCCCCGTATTGCTATGCGGGCAATATTCTCGATCCGGATTTCGGCTGGGGTCACTCCTGCAGTGAATTTGTGCCGCCGGTCGCTCTTCTTGGCCCGCACGCCGCTTCACTCGGCGCTCGTTTCTATTCGGGAGACATGTTCCCGAAGTCGTACAAGAACGTGCTGTTCGTCGCGCGCCACGGCTCCTGGAATCGCTCGCACAAGTTCGGCGGCGATGTCGTTGCCATTCATTTCAGGAAAGATGGGACGGTGCGCTCGATCAAGCCGTTCCTGACCGGCTTTATCGAAAACAATAATTACATCGGCCGGCCGGTCGACGTGCAGCCGATGGAGGACGGTTCATTGCTCGTTTCAGACGACTGGAACGGCGCGATTTACCGCATCACCTACGGGAAAACGCACACCGCCAATCGTTGAACCGCGTTGAGCCGGGAACGCTTGCCGTTCCCGGCTTTTTTCCTTCCGTTATGACAAAGGTCGCCGGATGAATCCATTTGCGCGTTCAATCGCCGCCGCGGCGATGCTTTGCTTTTCCGGCGCCGCCGCTTTCTCCGCGACGATCAGGGAAAGAACGGCGCCCTGTCTCGCATGTCATGGTGAAAACGGCCAGTCGCAAACGGCGCAAGTGCCGTCGCTCGGGGGGCAGCCGGCGCCCTATCTGCTGATCCAGCTTTATCTCTTTCGCGAGAAGCAGCGCGTCATCGACATCATGAACGAGATGACGAAGGATTTTACCGATGATGACCTGCGTGCCTTTTCCGATTTTCTCGCCAAGCTTCCGCCACCGCAGCCGCCGGCTCCCGACAACGATGACGAAGCGCGGCTCGCACGCGGCAAGGCGCTGGTGACCCAGCACCGCTGCAACACCTGTCACAATCTCGATTTGAGCGGACGGGAAAATATTCCGCACATCGCGGATCAGCGTGAAGATTATTTGATCAAGACATTGCGCGAATACAAGAACAACACGCGGCACGGCTACGAGCCGATCATGGCCGAGGTTCTTGCGCCCGTGACGGACCAACAGATTCTCGATCTCGCCTACTACATCGCGCGCTTTCGCTGAGGTGGATTCGCGTTTAGCGAACGCGGGTGTTCGACATTCGCGAGGGGCCGCTTCGTGGCGTCATCATCGCGAGTCGCATACAAAAAAACCGGGCCCCAAGAGGGGCCCGGGGAGGTTGCCGGTGTGGGGACCGGCAATCGTCTTCCAGAGGGGAACATGCTGAACACCGCTGACTCTGGGAGGATATCAATCGGTGCAACAGCTGAAGCGAACCTAATAGAGATTCCGGTGGTCAAGCAACGGACCGCGTAGCATGTCAGCCATGTTCTAAAGCAAACCTGGCGTGGTATCTTTTTCGTTGTGCAGAATCAGAAATTCCAGCGCTGTGCCTTCGCGACGAGAAAATCTCGAAACACTTGAACGCGCGCGACAGACTTCAACTCTTCCGGGTAAACGAAATAAGCATCGACTGCGATCGTGTCGGAATCGCCGAACAGTTGCACCAACCCGCCGTTTTCCTCGACGAGATAATCCGGCAACATTGCGATGCCGAGACCGCGTTGACACGCGCGCAAAACGCCGAGCACGTTGTTGATCGAGAGATGCGGCTCACGCGGCGCTTTGCCCTCGCGGCCGATTTCAAGAAGCCGCCGCCGATTTGCGAAATGCGCGGGCACGTGGCCGCCGAGCAAAATGACGCGGTGGTTGTCGATCTCCTCGTGCGTGCGCGGCGTACCGAAGCGCTTGAGATAGTCGGGCGAGGCGTAAGCGTGTGAGTGCACCGAGAACAGCTTGCGCTGAATGAGATCCGGTTGCGTCGGCTGGCGCAGGCGGATCGCAACATCCGCCTCGCGCATCGCGAGATCCAGCTCCTCATCGGAGGTGAGCAGCGTGATCCGGATCTCAGGATAAAGGTCGAGAAATTCGCCGAGCCGCGGCGTCAGCCAGTGAATGCCCATGCCGGGTGTCGTCGAAATCTTCAATTCGCCGTTTGGCCGCTCGCGGCTGTCGGTAAGTTTTGTCCGCGCCGCCTCCAGCTTCATGAAGACTTCGTGCGCCGTGCGATAAAGCAGCTCGCCTTGCTCGGTCAAAATCAGCCCGCGCGCGTGGCGATGAAAGAGAGCGACGGCAAGCTCCGCCTCCAGCGCCGAAACCTGCCGCGAAACCGCCGATTGCGACAGTCCGAGCCGCTCGCCTGCATGAGTAAAGCTGCCGGCTTCTGCTGCGGCGTGAAAGACCTTCAGCTTGTCCCAATCCATCGTGACGTTGCTTGCGTTCATGGGGTTACTCCGCTGCCGCGCGATGCTGTTCGTGGGCATGGAGGAATTTCTGCGCTTCAAGCGCCGCCATGCAGCCCTGGCCGGCCGCGGTGACCGCCTGGCGGTAAATATCGTCGGTAACATCGCCGGCCGCGAACACACCGGGCACCGACGTCGCCGTGGAGTTTCCTGCGGTGATGATGTAGCCGGACGGCTTCATCTGGAGCTGGCCGGTAAAAAGCTCGGAAGAGGGCGTATGGCCGATTGCAACGAAAACGCCATCCACTGCGCGCTCCGTGGTCGCGCCGGTCTTCACGTTCTTGAGTCTGACGCGATTGACCTTGGGTGGGTTATCCGTACCCAGCACGTCATCGAGCACGGTGTCCCAGATCACCTCGATCTTCGGATGCTTGAATAATCGGTCCTGCAGGATCTTTTCCGCCCGGAAGCTGTCGCGCCGGTGCACGACGGTCACTTTCGAAGCAAAGTTGGTCAGGAACAGCGCCTCCTCGACGGCCGTGTTGCCGCCGCCGATGACGATCACTTCCTTGTTCTTGTAGAAAAAGCCGTCGCAGGTCGCGCAGGCCGAGACGCCGTAACCTTTGAATTTCTGTTCGGAAGGCAGATTGAGCCAGCGTGCCTGTGCGCCGGTCGCGATGATCAGGGCATCGGCGAGATAGACATCGCCGCTGTCGCATTCGAGCCGGAACGGCCGCTGTGAGAGATCGGCCTTGTTGACGGTGTCATGGATTATTTTCGTGCCGACGTGCTCGGCCTGTTTTTGCATTTGCTCCATCAACCAGGGACCCTGGATGACATCGGCAAAGCCGGGATAGTTCTCCACGTCGGTCGTAATCGTCAGCTGGCCGCCCGGCTGGATGCCCTGAATGAGCACCGGCTCCAGCATGGCGCGGGCGGCATAAATGGCTGCCGTGTACCCGGCTGGGCCTGACCCGATGATAACGACTTTCGCGTGCGTAGCTTTGGCCATTCTTCGCCCCCCGACGGAGTCTGCGGCCACTTCTTCGAACAGATCGGAGCGGCACTGGGTTCTGCTATGCGCCGACAATCTATGGTTTTTTGCGAGCTATGCAAGATGTGCAACCCGGTCGGCGGTGCTTCCGGGTGCGACGAAATGGCTCCGCGCGCAATAATCTTTCGCGAAATTTCCTTTCGCGGTATGGATGTTGTCAGCACTTTCGAGGAGGGCTTTTCGTCTTGCCAACACGTCTCGACGCCATCGACCGGAACATCCTGAAGGAGCTTCAGGACAACGGCCGCATGACCAACGTGGAGCTGGCAAGCCGCGTCGGCATTTCCGCGCCGCCGTGTCTGCGCCGCGTCCGGGCTCTGGAAGAGGCCGGCTATATCAAGGGCTACCGGGCGCTCCTTGACGAAAAAAAGCTCGGCTTCGAGGTCACGACCTTTGCACTCGTTCACTTGTCGAGCCAGGCGGAGGCGGACCTCAAGGCGTTTGAAGACTTCGTGCGCGCGCAACCCTTGGTGCGCGAATGCTGGATGCTCTCGGGCGAGATCGATTTCATTCTCAAATGCGTGGCGCCGGACCTTACGACATTTCAAGCCTTCGTCGGCGAACTCACTGCAGCGCCACACGTGCGCAATGTGAAAACGTCGCTCACGTTGCGTAATTCCAAGGATGCGGCCATGGTGCCGTTCGACCTCGGACAAAAGATTCCATAGCGTTTGCCGAACTCCTCACGTGTCTTTGTTTGAAATCATCGCACTCGCCGTGAGCGGCTTTGCCGCCGGCCTGGTCAACGCCGTCGCCGGCGGCGGCACGTTTTTCACGTTCGCTGCCATGGTTGCGTTCGGCATGCCGACTCTCAATGCCAACGCCACCAGTGCTGTTGCGCTCGTACCCGGCAGCCTTGCCTCGACCATCGCTTACGCGGGCGAAACGCGGAAGAACTGGCGGCGGGCGGTGCCGTTCGTGTTGCTCGGCGTGTTTGGCGGAATCGCCGGCGGCTATTTGCTCATTCGGCTCGGCGATGAAGGGTTTAGACCCCTGGTGCCGTGGCTGCTCGGCATTGCGACATTGACGTTTGCCTTCAGCGGGCGAATCCGGAGCGCCGGCAAAGGCATCGAAGGCCGCCAAAGCGCGGCCGTTCGAATCGCCGCTTACGTGCTGATGGGACTGGTTGGGATCTACGGCGGATTTTTCGGCGCCGGCATGGGCATCATGCTGCTGGCGGCGTTGTCGATCATCGGCATTTCCGAATTTCATGCCGCCAATGCGCTTAAAAATATCGTCGCGACAATCGCACAGTCAGTCGCCGTCGTGCTCTTTCTCGCCAACGGACTGGTGCTCTGGAAGGAGGCAGCGATTGTGACCGTTGCCGGCGTGGCCGGCGGTTATCTCGGCGTCATGGCTGCGCGCCGCGTGCCTGAGAAGATCGTTCGCGGCATCGTGGTCGCGGTCGGCGCCATTTTAACCGCAGTATTCTTCGTCAAGTGATCCTCACGCGCTGTCGCCCGCACGCGTCGTTGTGACGGCGGTCAGAAGCCCGCCATCATCAGGGGCGAATTGAAACGGCGAAATTTGTGCAAGCGGGATTTCTAAAGTGCGATCGCCGGGACAAGCCCGGCGATCGCACTTCGTTATTGCGGGCGCTGGCGCGCTATTTCCACTCGACCTTCTTGATCTCGTAAGCCTTCGCGCCGCCGGGCGTGTTGACCTCGACGGTTGCGCCTTTGGTCTTGCCGATGAGCGCGCGGGCGAGCGGGGATGTAATGGAGATTTTCCCCTTCTTCGCGTTCGCCTCCGGCTCGCCGACGATCTGCCACACCTTCTTCTCATCGGTGTCTTCGTCGACCAGCGTAACGGTCGCGCCGAACTTGATGGTGTCACCCGACAATTTGGAAACGTCGATCACGTCGGCGCGCGCGAGCTTGTCCTCAAGCTCCGCGATGCGGCCTTCGTTGTGTGACTGCGCTTCCTTGGCGGCGTGATACTCCGCATTCTCCGACAGATCGCCATGCGTGCGCGCATCGGTGATCTGCTGAATGATGCGGGGCCGCTCGACCTGTTGGCAATGCTTGAGCTCGTTCTCGAGCGTCGCATAGCCTTCCGCAGTCATCGGAATCTTTTCCATCGCTTCATCTCCTCCTGACGGCGCTGTCGCGTCCTGCTGACGCGCCTTAGTGACCGCCAAGCCTTTTCCCTTGGACTTCGCTTCTACCCGACTCGTAATACGACTCCGGTGGCGGGGTTCCGCGCACCGGAGCCATGAATACGGGGGCTTGCCAAAAACGCCACACCGCGGGCCGCGTTCCCGCGCGCCGCGATCGGCAATTCCAGCCTAGCCCGCGCCGCCGCTAAAGGCCCGGACCGTTCGGATGTGCCCTTCAGGTCCGTCCGTTGAAGTAGCTTTGCAGCGCACGAACCTCGAGGTCCCCCCCGAGATAGGCCCTTATGCCCTGCGCCGCAGCGACGGCTCCTGAAAGAGTGGTGTAGTACGGCACTTTATGCAAGAGGGCCGCATGGCGCAGAGACCGGCTGTCGGCCAGGGCGGTCGTCCCCTCCGTGGTGTTGAAGACAAGCTGTACGCCCCCGTTCTTGATGGCATCCACGATATGCGGCCGGCCTTCGAGAACTTTGTTGATTTTGGCGGCCTCCACCCCGTGTTCGGCGAGATAGCGCTGGGTGCCGGAGGTGGCGATCGTCTTGAATCCGAGCGAGGCAAGAAGCCGCACTGCCGGCAAGATGCGCGCCTTGTCGGCATCCTTGACAGACACAAACACCGTGCCGCTGCGCGGCAAGCTGGTACCGCCGCCGATCTGGCTTTTGGCGAAAGCGATCTCGAACGATTTGTCGATGCCCATAACCTCGCCGGTCGATTTCATCTCCGGGCCGAGCACCGTATCGACGCCCGGGAACCGCGCGAACGGGAAGACGGCCTCCTTCACCGCCTTGTGGTCGAAACGCGCGGCGGCCAGATTGAAATCCTTGAGCTTCTCGCCGGCCATAATCCGCGCCGCGATTTTTGCGACCGGCAGACCGATGACCTTGGCGACGAACGGCACCGTGCGCGAGGCACGCGGATTGACCTCGAGCACATAAATCTCGCCGTCCTTGATGGCATACTGCACATTCATCAGGCCGCCGACGTTGAGCGCAAGCGCGAGCGCGCGCGTTTGCCGTTCCAGTTGCGCTATCGTTTTGGCGGGAAGCGAAAAAGGCGGCAACGCGCAGGCTGAATCGCCGGAATGAATGCCGGCTTCCTCGATGTGCTCCATGATGCCGGCGATGAACGTGTCCTTGCCGTCGGCGAGGCAGTCGACGTCGACTTCGGTTGCGTCCACGAGATATCGGTCGACAAGCAAGGGACTTTTTTTCGAGACGACCAGTTCTGAGGGCCGATCGAGATCGGATGAAAGCCGCGCGAGATAGCGATCGAGCTGCGCGCTGTCGCGCACGATTTCCATCGCGCGCCCGCCGAGTACGTATGAGGGGCGGATCACGATCGGGTAGCCGATCTCTTCTGCAATTGCTCGCGCGGCGGCGGGGGAGGTCGCGATTCCGTTTTGTGGCTGGCGCAGCTTGAGCTTGTCGAGCAGCTTCTTGAATTGATCGCGGTCCTCAGCAAGCTCGATGGCAGCAGGCGAGGTGCCGAGGATCGGCACATTTGCTTTCGCCAGCGGTTCCGCGAGCTTGAGCGGCGTCTGTCCACCGAACTGAACGATCACGCCGTGCAGCGTGCCCTTCAAACGCTCGACGTCGATGATCTCCAGCACGTCCTCCGGTGTGAGCGGCTCGAAATAGAGCCGGTCGGAGGTGTCGTAGTCGGTCGACACCGTTTCCGGATTGCAGTTGATCATGATGGTTTCGTAGCCGGCATCGTGCAGGGCAAAACAGGCATGGCAACAGCAATAGTCGAATTCGATGCCCTGGCCGATGCGGTTCGGCCCTCCGCCGAGGATGACGACCTTTTTGCGTTCGGAAGGCGCCGCTTCGTCGACGGCCTTGCCGGCGAATGGCGCTTCATAAGTCGAATACATGTAGGCCGTGGGTGAAGCGAATTCGGCGGCGCAGGTATCGATGCGTTTGAACACCGGCCGCACGTCGAGCGCGCGCCTTTTTTGCGTCACGGCTTCGGTTGATGTTCCGGTGAGCTTTGCAAGGCGCGCATCCGAAAAGCCCATTGCCTTCAGCCGCCGAAAGGCGCCGGCCGTTTTCGGCAGTCCCTTCGCCTTGATCTCGGCTTCGGTATCCACAATTCCCCGAATCTGTTCGAGGAACCAGCGATCGATGCGGCAGGCATTATAAATCAGATCGTCATCCGCCCCGCGGCGCATCGCCTGCGCAACTTTAAGCAGCCGGTCGGGCGTCGGCATACCGAGCGCGGCGCGAATGGCATTTTTGTTGTCGACATCATCGATGCTTTTTTCCGCATCGACCCCCTCGATCTGCACGTCATCAAGGCCGCTGAGGCCGGTTTCGAGCGAACGCAGCGCCTTTTGCAAGGATTCCTGGAACGTGCGGCCGATTGCCATCGCTTCGCCGACGGACTTCATCGACGTGGTTAGAACCGGAGACGCGCCGGGGAATTTCTCGAAGGCAAAGCGAGGGATCTTGGTGACGACATAGTCGATCGTCGGTTCGAACGAGGCCGGCGTCGCGCCGCCGGTGATATCGTTGGCAATCTCGTCGAGCGTGTAGCCGACAGCGAGCTTGGCAGCGACTTTGGCAATCGGAAAACCGGTCGCCTTCGAAGCGAGCGCGGAAGAACGCGACACGCGCGGGTTCATCTCGATGATGACGAGACGGCCGTCGGTGGGATTGACGGCGAACTGCACGTTTGAGCCGCCGGTCTCCACCCCGATCTCGCGCAGAACGCGGATCGAGGCGTCGCGCATGATCTGATATTCCTTGTCCGTCAAGGTGAGCGCCGGCGCGATGGTGATGGAGTCGCCCGTATGCACGCCCATCGGATCGACATTCTCGATCGAGCAGATGATGATGCAGTTGTCGCGTTTGTCGCGCACAACCTCCATCTCGAATTCTTTCCAGCCCAGCACCGATTCCTCGATCAGCACTTCGCTCGTGGGCGAAGCATCGATGCCGCGCTCGACGATCTCGATGAACTCGGCCTTGTTGTAGGCGATGCCGCCGCCGGTGCCTCCGAGCGTGAACGAGGGGCGGATGATCGCCGGCAGACCGATGTCGTCGAGCGCGGCGAGCGCCTGCGGCAGCGTCTTGATCTGGTGCGAGCGCGGCGTCGGCAGACCGATCTTCGTCATCGCTTCGCGGAACAGCTCGCGGTCTTCCGCCTTGTCGATGGCGTCGGCTGTCGCGCCGATCATCCTGACGTTGAATTTCTCCAGCACGCCCATCTTGCGCAGCGACAGTGCGCAGTTGAGCGCGGTCTGCCCGCCCATGGTCGGCAGCAGCGCGTCGGGGCGCTCGCGCTCGATAATCTTGGCGACGATCTCCGGCGTGATGGGCTCGACATAAGTGGCGTCGGCAAGATCGGGATCGGTCATGATCGTCGCCGGGTTCGAGTTCACCAGGACGACCCGGTAGCCTTCCTCCTTGAGCGCCTTGCAGGCCTGCGTGCCGGAATAATCGAACTCGCAGGCCTGGCCGATGACGATCGGGCCCGCGCCGATGATCAGGATCGACTTGATGTCG
>DASTSG010000032.1:0-17350 GCA_035760805.1 Pseudolabrys sp. | reverse complement strand
TCCACCCCGGCACCGTTGATGTGCGGCAGGCCGCCGATTGCAACCCTGGTGATGAGATCGGCCAGCTCGTCGACAAACCGCTCGTCGATCGGCATGCGGAACGGATCCTGCGTGAACAGATCGCGGTTGCGCACGAACACGCTGCATTGCCCCATCAGGCCGATCGCGGCGCAGAGCGCGGCGCGCTCGTGCGCCCCCGGCGGCAGGAAGCGCCGCACGATGTCGACCGCGGCCGAAAGATAGGACGTCGTGTTGGTCGCGACGAACTTCCGAAACACTTTCGAGGGATGCGCGCTTTCCCAGGCGAACATGTGGATGTAACGGCTCGTCTCGTCGCGGAAAAGCAGCGGCCGCAGCTGATGACGCACGAAGCGCCGCAGCGCCTCTTCGCGCGGCAGCGATTTGAGCTCTTCCGCATGGACCTCCGAACTCTCCGTCAGCCCTTCGAAGGCGATCTTGAGAACCTCGGAATACAAACCGTCCTTGCCTTTGAAATGATAATTGATCGCGGCCTGGTTGACGCGCGCCTTGGCGACGATGTCGCGCACGCTCGTGCGCTCGAATCCCTTCTCGGCAAACAGCGAAACCGCTGCCTTGATGATCAGGTTGCGCGTGTGCTCGGCAGGACGGGTCATCGGGTTCCGGTTCAAACGGCCGTTTGAATTGCACTTGTAGCCTGTTCCGGCGCCCGCCGCAAAGTTTTCCCGCAGGCCTTTTTCCCACAGGCTATCGCGCGGCCGGTCATCATTCCGCCTCAAACGACCGTTTGAATTACGATCAATCGTTTGAAATGAGCGTTTGCCATGAAGCCGGTACACGATGTTGCAGGGTTTTCGGTCCTGAGCCTCACCTCCCGGTTCGTGCTGGAACGCTTGCCGTACCTGCTTCTGGCGCTGGCCGCGGTTGTCGTATTGCCGAGGGTGGTCGATACGATGACCGCGGCTGCTCCCGAGGCAGCATCTTCCATCCGCATGATCGAGGCCCTGGTTGAGCCGCCCGTCCGGGGGCGGACGACGCTCGATCGCATCCGCCACGATCATGCGGCCTTTGGGCCGACTGGCCTCTCTCGCGAAATCGCAAACACCGCCGAAGCATCCCCCGAAGACCGTTAGCGTAAGGAGTGTCGCATGCGCTCACACACCGGAATGTCGAGTTTGCCGCACAGGACTCGTTGGTGGGGCCTGATGAGGGTGCTGCGGAGCGCGATCTTCTCCTGCTGGCCGGAACGCGAGGGCCGCTATCGGCCCGAGCGTCACTACATGCGCGGCCCCGGGCCGAAGTGGCGCGCAAAGCACGGCCATATCGATTGAGCGGAAACGGGCGCGGTGGCGGCTAACGCTTTCCGTCCTCGAACAGCTCGCTCAGCCGCGCGCCGAGCGCGAGCGCAATGCGCTGAAGCGTGTCGAGGCGCACGTCGACCTTGCCGCACTCAAGTTCGCTGATGAGGGCCTGACGCACCCCGGCCTCGGCGGCGAGATCGTCCTGTGTCCAGCCCCGCGCAAGCCGCAGCCCGCGCAGATTGCGCCCGAGCAAGTGACGGCCAGATCGCAGATCCACCCTATCCATGCGGGAGGGTGGCCATTAAATCGGGCGCTCATCTATACGCTATTTCGTATAATATCCCAATACTTACAGGTACATACGGCTACGCGGCAAAGTGGCGAAACGCAACTCTTGCGCGTTCTATACGCAATGGCGTATGAGGCGCGCCGATGGCGGGGGACGCGGATCAGGGCCATTTTTCCGAAACGATGGAGCGCGAGCGGCGTGCGATTCAACGCGAGCTCGTCGCCCTGGCGGAGCGCGCCAACAAGGCGGGGCTGACAAGCATCGCGCAGGTCATCGATCTCCTGATCGCGCAGTGCATGGCAAGCCCGGGGCCGGAGGAAACGAAACAGCCGTAGCGCGTCGGGCCGCGGCGGGTCATGCCGTTCTTGCGCCGAGCACCGCCTCGATCGATACGCGCGACCAGTCGGCCGTGCGGTCGCGGAAGGCGATGTAGGAGGCGTGAATCTTCCTGCTCGCCGCACTGTGCGCGGCAAGGTCGCTCAGCACGTCGACCGACTGCTTGCGTGCGGCGGCGATCATGTCGGGCGGAAACGCGCGCAGCTTGACGTGATGCTCGCCGGTGAGCGCGGCCAGCGCCTCGGCATTGAGCCGCTCCATCTCGGCGAGCGCGTAGGAGGCTTCCGCGGCGCAGGCGTGCGCGATGACGGCTTTGAGTTCGGAGTCGAGCGCTTCCCACGCCTTGCGCGCGACGATGCATTCGCCGGTGCCGTTCGGTTTGTTGAAGCCGGGGTAGTAGTAGAACGGCGCGACGCGGTAGAGGCCGAGCGCGATGTCGGAGCCGGGGCCGACGAATTCGGCGGCCTCGATTACGCCCGACTGCAGGCTCGGCAGGATCTGCGACGGCGCCACGGTCTGCGGCGTCGCCCCCAACCTCCGATAGATTTCGCCGCCGAGGCCGAGGGAGCGGAGCTTCAGACCCTGCAGATCCTGCAGATCGTGCACTTCCCGCCGAAACCAGCCGCCCATGCACACGCCGGTATTGCCACCCATGAAAGGCTTGACGCCGAACGGCTCGTAAAGCTCATCCCACAGCGCCTGCCCGCCGCCGGCGTCGATCCACGACACGTGTTCGTTCGGCGTGAGCCCGAACGGCACCGTGGTGAAGAACGCGGCGGCCGGCATCTTGCCCTGCCAATAGAACGACGCCGTGTGGCCGATCTCCGCGACACCGTTACCGACCGCGTCGAGCACGCCGAAAGCCGGCACGAGTTCGCCCGCCGCATGCACGCTGATGTCGAGCCGCCCGCCCGAAAGCGCGCGGACGCGGGACGCGACGCGCTCGGCCGACATCCCGGGGCCCGGCAAACGTTTCGGCCAGGACGTCACCATCCGCCACTTCTTGGTGTCGGCGCGCGCAATGGCCGGCGCAGCGAGTGTACCTGCGGCAACGGTCGCGATGAACGTGCGGCGTGTGGTCATGATGTCCTCCGAGCAGATGCAAACGGTCTCGCGCTCATCGCGATTCCGGTTCATGGCGCTTTCCAATGCGCGTGAAAATGATGCAGCGGGCCGTGGCCCGAGCCGACGTCGAGCCGATCCGCGGCGGCAATGGCATTCGTGACGTAGGTTTTTGCGGCGTGCGCGGCCGCAACGACGTCGAGGCCGCGCGCGAGGTGAGCCGCGATGGCAGACGACAACGTGCAGCCGGTTCCGTGCGTCTTCTTCGTATCGATGCGTTTTGCCAAAAGCCGCACGACGCCATCTCCGCCGATCATGAGATCGACGCTTTCATCGCCCCCGCCATGGCCGCCTTTTATGAGAACGTAACGAACGCCGAGGCGCAGGATGGCGCGCGCCTGCGCCTCCATCTCGGCTTCGGTGCGCGCGAGCGGAGCATCGGCGAGCGCCGCGGCTTCCGGCAAATTGGGCGTGACGATCAAAGCGCGCGCAATGAGGCTGTTGCGCAATGCATCGACCGCGTCGGGCGCAAGCAGCCGGTCGCCCGACGTCGCGACCATCACCGGATCGAGCACGATGTTTTTCGCCCTCTGGCGGTCGAGGCCCGTTGCCACCGCTTCGATGATCGCGCGGCTCGACAGCATGCCGATCTTCACCGCGTCCACTTTCAAATCGGAGAACACCGCATCCATCTGCGCCGCAACGAAATCCGGGGGTACGTCGTGAATGCCGGTGACGCCGCGCGTGTTTTGCGCAGTCAGCGCCGTGATGATGGAAGCCCCATAAACCCCAAGCGCCGAAAATGTTTTGAGATCGGCCTGGATACCGGCGCCGCCGCTCGAGTCCGAGCCCGCGATTGTAACGGCAATCGCGGTCATCGGCGGGCTCGCTTTGCCAGCGCGCCATCGACGATATTGCGCAGCCTCTGCGTTGCAGCGCGCGGATCATCCACAAGCGATAATGCCGAAATAACGGAAACACCGTCGGCTCCCGACTCGATTACGCCTGCCGCGTTGCGCTCGTTGATCCCGGCAATGGCGCAAACCGGAAAACCCGGCGCGCGGGCGCGAATGGCGCCCGCGATGCTGCGCAAGCCTTCGAGGCCGATCGGGGCGGATGTGTTGTCTTTTGATGTCGTTGCAAATACGCCGCCGACCGCGACGTAATCGAGCGTATCGAGCGGCGCGGCAGCCGCCTGCTGCAGCGTCTTTACGCTGAGCCCGATGATGGCCTGACGGCCGAGCAGCCGCCGCGCGTCGGTCACCGGCATATCGTCCTGTCCGATGTGAACGCCTGCAGCCCCGACCGCGAGCGCGACATCGACTCGATCGTTAATCAGTAGCGGCACGCGTGATGGCGCAAGCGCATTCAGAAGCGCGCGCGCACGCTCGATCATCTCGCGCGTCTCACCTTTCTTGTCGCGCAATTGCACCAGCGTCGCGCCGCCGGACGCGAGCTGAGCACCAAGCTCGGCGAGACCGTGGCCGCCGGCATGCTCCGGATCAACAATGGCGTAAACGCGAAGATCGACCGTCATCACGAAACCTTTGCACGTTGCGTAATTGCCTTGCCGTCAAGCGAGAAAATCGCATCAAGGATTTCGGCGGCAAAACTTCCCGGTCCCTTTGCGTTCCCGGCAGCAACTTCGCCCGCTACGCCGAGGATCAACAGCGCAGCGGCGCAGGCATGCCAGGCGTCGTCTTCAACAGCCAGGCAAGCGCCAACGAGCGCAGAAGCCGCGCAACCCATTGCCGTCACGCGGGCCATCAGGGAATGGCCGTTCGAAATTGTCGCGATGCGCAATGCATCGGCGACAAGATCGGTCTTGCCGGAAAGCGCGACCACAACGGACTGCGCGCGCGCATAATCCATCAGCGCTTCGCGATTGTCGCCCGTGCCCGACAAGACGGAAAATTCCGCGTGGTTGAGGCGCAACGCCGCCGGGCTCTGCTTCATCAACGCGCGCGCGAATTCGGCGCGTCCGCCCGCCCGATCGATGAACACCGGATCGAGCACCCACCGCTTGCCGGCTTGCGCAGCCGACGCAACCGCGATCTCAACCGCCTCGCGGCGCTCGCGATCGAAGGTACCGAGGTTGACCAGCAGCGCGTCGGCGCTCTTGACGAATTCCCCAATCTCTTCCGGCGAGATCGTCATCGACGGCACGGCACCGGCCGCCAGCAGCACGTTGGCGGTGAAATTTTGCGCGACCCCGTTGGTGATGCAGTGAACGCGCGGCGCTCGCGCGCGCAGACGCGTCAAAACGTCTGCCGCAATGCGCGGCAGGCTGACCGGCCCTGAACTTTCGGAAGCATGCATCTCTTCTCCCTCCGCCGGCATGACCCGGATCAGGTTCGTTGGGTTGGCTTTGCAAGCCTCTCAGCCCGGCCTTGTGCCGGACACCCCACGAGATTGCTGCACCGTAGATATTCCCGGTGGCCGCTCAAGGCAAGCGCGAGAAAGCACCCTATGCGTCATTCCGGGACGGCACGAAGGCGCCGCCCGTAATCCAGAAAATCGCACTGGAGTCCGGGCTCGCTCGCGACGCGAGCACCCCGGAATGACGCCTTGCCACAAAGAAGCGTTTTTGCTGGATTGACGATAACCGGAGGCACCGCGATGACCCCCTTTTTCGTGCAAATCAAATGCCAGCTCGGCAAATCCTACGATGTCGCCAACAGGCTGGCAGAATCCGAAATCGCATCCGAGATTTATTCGACAGCGGGTGACTTCGATCTTTTGGTCAAATTCTATGTCGATGCCGGCACCGACATCGGTCATTTCGTGAATGAGAAAGTCCAGACCATCCCTGGGATTCAGGACACGCGGACGATCATTACCTTCAAGGCCTTTCAGTCATAACGTCGGCCCGAATCTATTTATCATCACCTTCGGTCTCGTCTTGCTGCGGCTTCCTCGTCGGCCGCTCGCCTTCGACGGCAGGCAACGACTTGATGTAGGTCGCCATCGCCATGCGATCGGCATCGGTCAGTTTGGAGGTGTTTTCCACGACCTCGACCATGCTGCCGCCGACGCTGTCGGCGTCGGGGGTAAAGCCGCTCTTAAGCGTCTCGGCAATATCCGAGACCGACCAATCCTTCAGCTTGAATTGCGTAATGTTCGGAACGCCGCCCTGCCCGTCTGGGGCCGGGCCGCCGGTGAAGCGTTTGCCTGGAATGATCGCGCCGAGCGCGTTGCGCGGCGAATGACACTCGGCGCAATGCCCGGGCCCGTTGACGAGATACGCGCCCCTGTTCCACTCAGCCGATTTCGCCGGATCCGGCTCGAACGGCTTTCCGTCGAGATACAACAGCTTCCAAAGTCCCACCGCGCGGCGAATGCTATAGGGAAACGACAAATCGTGATCGCGCGCCCGGCCGGAAACCGGCGGCAAGGTTTTGATGTAGGCAAAGAGGTCGCGCACATCGTCCACGCGCATGCGCTGGTAGGACGTATAGGGAAACGCCGGATAGAGATGATTTCCCTGCGGCGACGTTCCTTTGATCACGGCGGTCACAAATTGCGCTTCGGTCCATGCGCCGATACCATCCTGCTTGTCCGGCGAAATATTCGGCACGTAGAACGTGCCGAAAGGCGAGCGCAACGCCAACCCGCCGCCGAGGCGCGTATGGTCCTTCTGTTTCGGCGTCGAATGGCACGACGCGCAGCCGCCGGCAAAGAACATTTCTTTGCCGTTGTTGAGATCGGGCGTATGCGGCGGAAGCGCGCTCGCGGAAACGGTGGCCGGAATGGTAAGAACCCAAAATGCGCCAAGCGCGACGACAATGACGGTGACCGCGGCAACGATCAGCTTGCGCAGCATTACAACTCCTTCAGATAGCGTGCGATCCTATTCGCTCACTGCCTGCCAGAAAAGCCGCTGGGCGGCACATCCGCAAGGACGACCGCCCAGCCCATCTGCACCAATCGTGCGAGAAATCAGTTCTTCTTGATGCGGTACACTTGGTGACAACCGCCGCAGTTCTTGCCCACTTTGGCAAATGCCGTCTTGAATGTCTCCAAATCCTTGACCGAGGCCTCGGCCTCCTTGGCATCCTCGCCCAACTTGGCGAACTTCGCTTTGACGTCGGCCATGTTTTCCCAAATTTTGGGAGAGGCTGTCGTCTTCTCGCCTGTCTTGGAGTTTTCCGGGAAAAGCCCCGGCATTTTTTGCGCCGATTCCTCAAAGGTCGCGAAAATCTTCTTGGCCTTCGCCAGATCGAACGGGACTTGCCCCTTCGTCATGGCGAGTCCAAGCTTCGCCTCGTTGCCATTGGCCTTCATTAGCTTCTGGCGTTCCGCGATTGGATCCTGCTGCGCAAGGACAGAGGTTACGCCGATAGCAATGGCGGCAGCGGCCACCACGGTCGTAGCAAGTCTCATGAAATTCCCCCGTTGGGTCGGTTTAAGCCGATACTCAACAAACACTAACTTTTTGGGCTTATTCCGGACGCGGCTAAGGCGCGGCCAAAACGTCGCACGCTCGGGGGCACGATCACGAACTCGTGAATTTTAAATTTAGACGGCGGCTTTGCGCGCTTCCTGCAGAGCCTTCCAAATACGCTCCGGCGTCGCAGGCATATCGATGTGCCTGATGCCATATGCGCGCCACAACGCATCGACGATGGCGTTGATAACAGCCGGACAGGAACCGATGGCACCCGCCTCTCCCGCTCCTTTGATGCCGAGCGGGTTGTTCTTGCAGGGCACGTTGTGCGTCTCGAATGTAAACGAGGGAGCATCAGCAGCACGCGGTAATGGATAGTCCATCAGGCTTGCAGTCAGCAGTTGACCGGAATCCGTATCGTAGATGGTGTTCTCCATGAGTGCCTGGCCGATACCCTGCACCGCGCCGCCGTGAACCTGGCCCGCGAGCAATGCCGGGTTGAGCGTCGCGCCGAAATCGTCCACGACAACATAATTGAGAATCCGCACCAGGCCGGTATCAGGGTCCACCTCAACCTCCGCCAGATGCGTGCCGTTGGGAAAGGTGGGAACGTCAGGAGCGAACGTGTCGCTCGCCGTCAATTGCTCCTGGTCGATGTCGTCACGCGTGGCAAGATCGGCAAAAGATATCACCCGATCGGTGCCGACGACACGCACGGTGCCTCCTTCGATTTCCATATCGGCTGGCGCGGCTTCGAGCACCTCCGCAGCCAGCCGCTTGATATTGTCGGCTAACTTACGGCTTGCGCCTTCCAGCGCCACCCCGCCGACCGGAATCGAACTCGAGCCTCCTGTGCCGGCGCCGCTTGCAATCAGATCAGTATCGCCTTGCACAAGGCGCACGTTTTCAGGCGGCACACCGAGGCGATCAGCGACGACTTGAGCGAACGCGGTGGCGTGTCCCTGCCCGCTCGACTGCGATCCAATCAGAACTATGACGCTACCGTCACGCTCGAGCCGCACGGTCGCCGTCTCGGGACCATTACCGCCGCAGCCTTCGATGTAGGTCGAAAGCCCGATACCGCGAAGACGTCCGGCGCGTCTTGAAACCGCCGCGCGCCTTTTGAATTCGCCCCAGCCGGCGATTTCCTGCGCTCGCTTGAGATGCGCGGCGAAGTCGCCCGAGTCGTAAACCTTTCCGGTCTGCGTTTGGTACGGCATCTCGCCCGGGCGAATGAAATTACGCCGGCGCAGCGCGTCGGGCGCGATGCCAATATCGTGCGCGGCGGCATCCACTAGCCGCTCGATGACGTAAGAGGCCTCAGGCCGGCCGGCGCCACGATAGGCATCGACCGGCACCGTGTTCGTGTAAGCGCCGCGCAAGCGCACGTGGCAAACAGGGATGTCGTAGAGACCGGGCGCCATGCCGACGCCAAGCCACGGGATGTAAGGCGCATAGCACGATAGATACGCGCCCATGTCGGCGACAATATCGATATCGAGCGCGAGAAAGTGCCCTCTCGTATCGAGCGCAAGCCGTGCGGTCGTGTTATTGTCGCGGCCCTGGCTGTCGGCGAGAAAGTGCTCGCTGCGGCTGCACAGCCAGGCAACGGGCTGCCGCAGGCGCTTGGCGGCAACGGCCGCCAGCGGATACTCGCGAAACGGAAAGAGCTTGGTGCCGAAGCCGCCGCCGACATCCGGCGTGATGACGCGCATCTGCTCCTGAGGAATCCGCAGCACGGATTCGCACAACGTATCGCGAATGGCGTGGCTGCCCTGGCTGCCGAGGGTCAGCGTATAGCGAGTCCCATCGTATTCCGCGACCACCCCGCGCGTATCGATGTAATTTGTGGTGACACGCTGATTGACGAGATCGACGGAAACGACGTGCGCTGCGGCATCGAAAGCGCGGCGCGTTGCTTCCACGTCACCGGCCGTTACCTCGAACGCAAGATTGCCCGGGCGATCCGGCCACACCTGCGGCGCGCCGGGAGCAAGCGCCGCCCTCGCGCCGATGATATGTGGCAGCGGCTCCCATTCCACCGAAATCGCCTCGGCTGCGTCCTGAGCTGTGTCGATGTCGTCGGCAACCACAAATGCAATCGCGTCACCGACATGACGCACGACCTCGCGCGCCAGCACCGGATAGGGCGGAACGTCGATGGAAACGCCCGGTATCAGCCCTTCGCAGGGCATATTGCCCAAACCGGTAAGGTCGGCGGCGGTCAAGATTAGCCGCACGCCGGGCATGCCACGGGCCTTGGCGAGATCGGTGATCTTAAATCGCGCATGTGCATGCGGCGAACGCAACACAGCGGCACGCAGCGCACCGGCCGGCACCGCGTCGGCAACATAACGCCCCGCGCCGCGCAAAAGCGGATCGTCTTCCTTGCGAAGGACCGCCTGTCCGAAGCCAAATTTGATCGGGGGCATCGCCGTCACCCCACTTTCAGCGCGGCATTACTCCGCAGGCTGCGACACGGGCGCTGCCCGCCTTTTCGCCCGCAGCGCAATCCAGCGCGAGACAACGTAGAATACCGGCGTGAAGATCAGGCCGAAAGCCGTGACGCCGATCATGCCGGAAAAAACGGCCGTGCCGAGCGTCTGCCGCAGTTCCGCGCCCGCCCCGACCGCCCAGACGAGCGGCGATACGCCGAAGATGAACGACAGCGAGGTCATCAGAATGGGGCGGAACCGGAGCCGCGCGGCTTCGACAGCCGCGTGGAAACGGTCGCTGCCGCGATCCTCGATCTGCTTGGCAAATTCGACGATCAGGATGGCGTTCTTGGCCGCCAGGCCGATCAGCACAACGAAGCCGACTTGCGTCAGAATGTTGTTGTCCTGCCCGCGCAGCACCACGCCGATAATGGACGCAACGAGGCACATCGGCACAATGAGAATGACCGCAAGCGGCAACGTCACGCTTTCGAATTGTGCGGCCAGCACAAGAAAGACGAACACAACCGCAAGCACGAAGGCGAAGGCCGCGGTATTGCCGGCGCGGATTTGCTGGAAGGCCAGCGTCGTCCATTCGTAGCCGAAGCCTTCCGGCAATGTCTGCGCGGCAAGCTTCTCCATGATCTGGATCGCCTGGCCCTGGCTGTAGCCGGGCGCTGCGCTGCCGTCGAGCTCGGCCGCGGGATACAGATTGTAACGCGGCACGCGATAAGGGCCGGAAATATTCCGGACGGTGGTGAACGCGCCGAGCGGAACCGTTTCGCCGCTCGCATTGCGCACGCGAATGTTGAGCACGTCACGCGTCGTGTTGCGGAACTGGCTGTCCGCCTGTGCGACGACGCGGAAGGTGCGGCCGAACAGATTGAAGTCGTTGACGTAGGACGAGCCGAGATAGATTTGCAGCGCGGCGAAAACGTCCTGTACGTTGACGCCGAGAAGCTGCGCCTTGGTACGGTCGATATCGAGGTAAAGCTGCGGCGTCGAGGTTTCGAACAACGAGAAGACGTGATCGAGGCCCGGCGTTTTTGCCGCACGCGCCATCATGGCATAGGCGGCCGCCTGCAGCGCTTCCGCTCCCCGGCCGGCGCGATCTTCGATCATCATGCGAAAGCCGCCGGCATTGCCGACGCCGCGCACCGGCGGCGGCGTCACCACCACGATGAGCGCCTCCTGGATCGACGCGACCTGCGCGAACAGCTTGGCTTGTATTGCAGCGGCGGACTGGTCCGGATGCCTGGCGCGTTCCTCGAACGGCGCCAGCACAAAGAAGATCGCCCCTGAGTTCGGCGCGTTCGTGAACGTCGCGCCGGAAAAACCGACGATATTTACCGCGCCCAGCACACCCGGAATTTTCAGCGCTTTTTCGACGACGCGCCGGTTGACCGCGTCGGTACGATCGAGGGAAGCCCCCGGCGGCAGCTGCACGACCGTGATGAGGTAGCCGGCATCGACCGCCGGAATGAAGCCGACAGGCGTCTTGCGGAATTCGTTGAATCCCAACGCCAGCACGCCGGCGTAGACGATGAGCATAACGCCGGAGATACGCACGGTGCGCGCGGTCAACTTGCCGTAATTCGTGGCGATCCAGTCGAAGCCCTTGTTGAAGACTCCGAAAAAGATTTCAAACGGCCTTTGCCACCAGCGGCCGTGACGCTCCTCGCCATGCGGCTTGAGCAGCAGCGCACAGAGCGCCGGTGACAGCGTCAACGAGCACGTCAGCGAGATGATCGTAGCACCGGCAATCGTCAGCGCGAATTGCCGGTAGAACTGTCCGGATATGCCGGTGATGAACGCCGACGGCACGAACACCGCCGATAGCACCAATGCGATGGCAATGAGCGCGGTGCCGACCTCGTCCATGCTCTTGCGCGCCGCATCACGCGGGTTGAGTCCCGTGGCGATGTTGCGCTCGACGTTCTCGACGACGACGATCGCATCGTCGACCACAATGCCGACCGCAAGCACCAGACCAAACAGCGAAAGCGTGTTCAGCGTGAAGCCGAACAACGACATGATGAAGAACGTGCCGATCAGCGAAACGGGTATGGCGATGAGCGGAATGATCGCAGCGCGCCAGGTCTGCAGAAACATGACGATGACCAGCACCACCAGGATGATGGCTTCGCCGATCGTTTCCTCGACGGCATCGACCGACTGCTGAATGAACTGGGTCGGATCGTAAACGATGTCGTATTTCACACCGGGCGGAAAACGCTTCGACAATTCCGCCATCGTCGTGCGGATCGCCTTGGCCGTCGTCAGCGCGTTGGACCCGGGCCGCTGGAAGACGGCAATCGCCACCGCCGGATCGAGATTGAGATAGGAGTTCGAGGAATAGTCTTGCGCTGCGAGCTCGATGCGAGCCACATCCTTCAGCCGCACGACCGCGTTCGGCGTCTGCTTGATGACGATCTTTGAAAACTCGTCCGGATTGTTCAGACGCCCAAGGGTCTGCACGGCAATCTGGAATGCACCCGGATGGGCGACCGGCGGCTGGTCGAGCGTACCGGACGCGACTTGCACGTTCTGCGCCTGCAGTGCGGCGACCACGTCGCTCGCCGTCAACCCGAGCGATTGCAGCCGATCCGGATCGAGCCAAATGCGCATGGCATAATCGCGGCTGCCGAAAACGATCAACGAGCCGACGCCGTCGACACGCGTCAGCACATCCTTGATTTCGAGCGTCGCGTAGTTCGAAATATAAAGGGGATCACGCGATTTGTCGGGCGAGAACAGGTGCACGACCATCATCAGGTCGGGCGAACTCTTCGTCACCGTGACGCCGATATTGCGCACGTCCGCCGGCAGCCGCGGCGTTGCGATCGCCACGCGGTTCTGTACCTGCACCTGCGCGATATCGAGATTAGTGCCGATGTCGAAAGTCACCGCAATGGAAAAACGTCCGTCGGCGGTCGAATTCGACGAGACATAGAGCATGTTCTCGACGCCGTTGATCTGCTCCTCGATCGGAGCGACGACCGTAGTCGCGACAACGTCGGCGCTGGCGCCCGGATACTGGCCGCTGACATTGATGACGGGCGGCGCGATCTCAGGATATTGCGCGACGGGCAAGCGCGAGAAGGCGACCGCGCCAAGAATGATGATGACGATCGACACCACCGCCGCAAAGATGGGCCGGTCGATAAAAAAATGCGAAATGCGCATCGCTCGTAACGCCGCTACTGCAAATTCTGCCGCTGGCTGACCTTTTCGGGCTGACCGTTGCCTTGCTCTTGCGGCGTAACCGTCTGCCCGGCGCGAGCCCGCATCAAGCCATTGACGATCACGCGGTCGTCCGGCCCGAGACCTGATTTAATGACTCGCAGCCCGTCTGAGGTGACCTGGCCGAGCGTGACGTAGTGGTTGACTGCCTTGTTGTCGGCACCGACCACGAGGACAAACTTTCGCGTCTGCTCGGTGCCGATTGCGGAATCGGGAACAAGCAGCGCTTCGTACGGTGCCGTGCCAGGTACGCGGATGCGCGCGAACATCCCGGGCGTGAAGATCCCGTTCGGATTGTCGAACACGGCACGGCCGCGGATCGTCCCGGTCGAACGGTCGATCACGTTGTCAACGAAATCCATTCGGCCCTTGTGATCGAAATCTTTTTCATCAATCAGCTTTAAAGCGACCGGCACGCCCACGCCGCGGCTCGCGATATCGTGACCGTTCTTGGAGAGTCGCTCATAGCGGAGAAAGGAAGCCTCGTCGAACGTAAACTCGAACCGGATCGGATCAGTGGAGACGATTGTCGCCAGAAGCGTCGTATTCCCGCTGGTGCCGCCGGTCACCAGATTGCCCGGCGATACGCGCCGGTCACCGATACGGCCGGTCACCGGCGCGCGCAATTCCGTGAATTCGAGATCGAGCTCCGCTTGCCGCACCGCGGCCTCGTTGGCACTCACGGAGGCTTGCGCGTTACGATAGGCTTGCGCGCGCTGCTCGAAAACTTGATCGGTAATTGTCTTGTCGCGCACAAGCTGCTTTCCGCGCTCGAGATCCGCCTTTGCGAAAGTGAGATTGGACTTCGCCTGCTCAAGATTCGCGCGCGCCTGATCGAGCGTGTTCTGAAAGGGCCGCCTGTCGATCGTGAACAAAAGATCGCCCTGCTTGACAATCTGCCCGTCCTTGAAATCGACACTGTCGAGATAGCCGGAGACGCGCGCTCTGATCTCCACGGAATCCACGGCCACAAAGCGGCCGACGTATTCGTCGTAGTCGACGATCGTGCGCTTTACCGGCTTTGCAACCGTAACGGCCGGCGGCGGAGGCGAACTCGCCTGCTGCTCGTTCCTTTCGCACGCTGCCAGAAAAGCCACAGCGGTCGCGCATACCGCAATCCGTCGCACGAGACGAATGGACGGCAAAAACGGGTGTTCCATAAGATGGTCCGGAGGTCGATCCAGCGAACCTGTCCCCATACCCTTGGTTCTGCGGCATGTCCACCGCGCCCACATGAAATTTGCGTCAATTGCGTGTGCGCGCGCGGAGCGCCGCCAGCCAGTCACTGCCAAAAAACGCCAGCACAACTGCCCCGTAGATACCGAATCCGGTTACCGTCAGCATCGCCAGTACGGACAGGCTGCGGAAATGCTGCACGCCTTCCGCAAAATTCGAGAACGGGGCACGGCATAACCAGAGGGCAGCGGCAAGCACTATTCCTGCCAATACAAGCTTCAGCGCCGAAGCACGAAGCCGCGGGTCGAAAGTCTCCAATTTGGCGCGCCGGGCAAACCATATGACCAGCGCGAAATTGATCCAGGCGCCGATCGAGGTTGCCAGCGCGAGACCGACCTGAGCCAGCGGCCCCATAAGGATGATCTTGAACGCGACGTTGACCGCGGCCGCAACGAGGGCAGCCTTGACCGGTGTCATGGTGTCACCGCGCGCGAAAAATGTGGCAACCGTGCTGCGGATCATCACGAAGGGCATCAAGCCAGCCGCATATGCCATGAGCGTGTGCCCGGCGGCGACCGCATCCTCCGCGGTAAACGCACCATGCATGAACAATGCGCGCATGATGAGATCGGGAATTGTAAAAAAAGCGGCAACGCACGGAATTGACAGCAGCAATGCAAATTCGAGCGCCCGACTTTGCGCCTGTGCCGCACCGGCATCGTCGCCGGCCGCAATGCGCCGCGCCATCTCGGGAAGCACGACTGTGCCGGCGGCAATACCGATGACGCCGATCGGCAACTGATTGATACGGTCCGCATAGTAGAGCGCGGAAATTGCGCCGACGGGCAGGAAGCTTGCAATGATGGTGTCCGCAAACAGCGCGAGTTGAACACCGCCCGAGCCGACCGTCGCCGGTCCGAGTGCGCGGAAAAATGCACGAACATCGACATCAAGCGTCGGGCTGCGCAACGTGGTGAGCGCGCCGGTGCGCCAGGCGCTGCCTCCGACAAGCACCACCTGCAAGATGCCGGATATTGCCACGCCCCATGCCGCAGCATGGCCGGCGGTCGGAAACAGCCAGGCCAGCAGCAACGCCACAATGATGGAAAGATTGAGCAGGATTGGCGCCGCTGCCGCCGCCGCGAAGCGGTGAAGCGCATTCAGGATACCGCCGTAAAGCGTGACAAGGGTAATCAGCAGCAAATAAGGGAACGTGATGCGTGTCAGCTCGATCGCGAGCGCGAACCGGCCGGGATCCCTGGAAAAGCCCGGCGCGAGAATTTCGATCACTTGTGATGTGAAAACGAGCGCGACAGCCAGCAGAACGATTTGGCTCGAGAGCAGCAAAGTGAACACGCGATCGGCAAAAATTCCGGCCCGCTCCGCTCCACCCTGCTCGCGGATGCGTGCGTAGGCCGGCACGAAGGCTGCATTGAAGGCACCCTCGGCAAATATCGCGCGAAAGTGATTGGGCAGTCTCAATGCCACAAAGAAGGCGTCGGCCATCGGGCCCGCCCCGAGGATCGCCGCCAGAATGATATCCCGAACGAATCCGGTGATACGTGATAGGAGCGTCAGTCCGCCGACGGTAAGAATGCGTTCGATCATCGCAAATCCTGCCGGGCTATTTTTCAGGCGCCGGCCTATGGACGTGAACCTTCGGCGGCGATACCGGTAATGGTACGAACCGCTGGAACGACTCTGTAAGCGACCATAGCGCGCCGGATTTGTCCGCCATAGCCATGCCAGCTCCGATCATCCCCGTTTTGCTCGCCGGCGGCTCCGGCACCCGGCTGTGGCCGGTCTCCCGGGACAGCTATCCAAAACAGTTCCTGCCCCTTTTCGGCGAACGTTCGACCTATCAGGAAACGTTATTGCGCGTGACGGCGCCGATGTTCGCACCGCCAATTGTGATCACCGGACCCGATTTCCACTTTTTTGCGCGGCGGCAGGCGGAGGAAATCGGCGTCGATGCCACCGTCGTGATCGAGCCCGTGCGGCGCGATTCAGGGCCGGCCATTGCTGCAGCAACTGTTGTCGCGAAGAAACGCGACCCGCACGCCGTCGTGCTCGCGCTTGCCGCCGACCACATCATCCTGGACATCGAACCGTTCCGCGCGACGTGCGCAGCCGGGCTCGAGGCTGCGGAAAAAGGCTGCATTGTCACGTTCGGTATCAAGCCGACCGAGCCGAAGACCAGCTACGGCTACATTCTGCCCGCCGAGCCCATCGGCAAGGGCAGCGTCCTCGCACTGCAAAAGTTCGTCGAAAAACCGGATGCCGCGACTGCAGCACGCTATGTGCGCGACGGCTACCTGTGGAACTCCGGCAATTTTTTGTACCGCGCCGATACACTGTTAGGCGAGCTCCAACGCTTTGTGCCCGAAATGGCTGCAGCGGTAACAACGGCCGTCGAGCAAGCGACAACCGATCTCGGATTTTTACGATTGCAGCCCGACGCATTCGCAAGCGCGCCGCAGCAATCGATCGACTACGCCGTGATGGAAAAAACCGACCGTGCTGTCGTCGTCGTCGGCAATTTTCGCTGGTCGGACGTCGGCAGCTGGGACTCGTTTTCCGACGTCATACCGTCGGATGCAAAGGGCAACGTGGTGCACGGTCCCGCAGTCACAGTCGATACGAAGGGCAGCATTATTCATGCAGACGACCGGCTCGCCGCCGTCATTGGAGTCGAGGATTTGGTTGTGGTGAGCACCGCGGATGCGGTGATGGTCGTGCCCCGCGCACGGGCGCAGGAAGTGCGCGAATTGGTCGGCACGCTCAAGTCAGCCAAACGCCCTGAAGCGACCGTTCATCGCCGCGTGCATCGTCCTTGGGGTTATTACGAGTCGATCGACATGGGCGAGCGGTTCCAGGTCAAGCGTATCGTCGTTGTCCCCGGTGGCAAGCTGTCGCTGCAGAAACACCACCATCGCGCCGAGCACTGGGTTGTCGTGCGCGGTACCGCGGACGTGACGATTGGGGACGAGCGCCGCGACGTGCACGAGAACGAGTCGGTTTACATTCCCATCGGCAGCGTGCACCGGCTCGCCAATCAAGGGAAAATACCGCTCGAATTAATCGAGGTGCAAACCGGAAGCTATCTCGGCGAGGACGATATCGTGCGGCTCGAGGATATCTA
>DASTSG010000031.1:0-112469 GCA_035760805.1 Pseudolabrys sp. | reverse complement strand
CCCAGGGCCTCCCGGAGGCGAGGTTACGAGCCCCGCCCGCAGGCGCCGCACCCTGCTCCATCATCGAGACGTCTCGCGACGACGCCCTCAGCCGAGCAAGGCGGTGCAAATATAAAGCTGGTTCGGCGAGCGGGGATAAGTATTTTTGCCTGCGGAGCGTACGCAGCGCAAGGAAAGGAAAAAAGATATGTCCGGCACCATCCGTTTTCTCAATCCACCGACCATCGGCGCGCCACGCGGCTTCTCGCATGTGGCGGAAGCGACCGGACCCGGGCGCACGCTCTACATCGCCGGTCAGCTCGGCGTCGATAAAGACAATAAATTCCCTGGCGCGCCCGGCGACTTCCGCGCACAGGCGACGCAGGCTTTCGAAAATCTCAAGGCGGCACTGAACGCCGCCGGCGCCGGCTTCGAGAACGTCGCGCGTATCACCAACTACTTCGTCAACATGGACCATCTGCCGATCTTTTTTGAAGTGCGCGACCGCTACGTGAACACCAAGGCGCCGCCGGCAAGCACGGCAATTCAGGTCGTGCGGCTTGCGCGCGAAGGCGCGTTGTTTGAAATCGAGGCGATTGCAATTCTGCCGCCGGCCTGATCCGGCGTGCGGGCCCTTGCCCATGCAGCGAAGCTATTCCGTTTCCCGATGCGGCGCGCTACTTTCTCGTGCAATGCCGCAAGCAAAAGCGCGGCGCATTGGGAGCGAAACATGGCAGCCAAAGGAAAACATTCACCGCCCGGCCAGGGAAACATTTATGCGAAGGCCAACGAAGTGATCGTCAAGATCACCGGCGGCGACACCAATCAGACGTTCGAGGTGGTGGAAGAAAACTGCAAGCCCGGTTTCCAGTCGCGCGCGCATTACCACATCAAGGCATACGAAACGTTTTACGTGTTCGACGGCAGCGCGGATTTTCAGGTGGGCGACGAGCTCTTTCACGGCACGAAGGGCTCGTGCATTCATATTCCGCCCGGCGTGCCGCATCAGGTCACGTCGAAGGAAGGCGTACGCATGCTGATGATCTATTCGCCCGCGGGCACCGAAGGCATGTTCGCGGACATGCATGCGCTCAGCCAGGAGCAACTCATGGACGCCGAGTTCACCAAGCAACTCGCGCTCAAGCACGATACGGTGATGATCGAGCAGAGCAAGGACGGCCGCGGCAAGGGCACGATTCTGGGCTGACTGCTTTCTCGTTCGGGGTGCCTGAACGTGCCAACCCGGAATCTGGAATTGCCGAATGAATTTGCATCCGGATTCCGGAGCGCACGTCGCGCCTTACCCTGAAGGAATTTACATCACATTTATTCAGCGATCGGCAGCTTGCCGCCGAGCGATCCGATTCAGTTTTGGCGCGCGCCGGTCGGGCAATGTTAGCGACTCGCCGGAACCCCGCATCGTGCAGTTTGTTCTCCTTGTGACGCCGTTCAGGGCGAGGCGGTATTGTATTGCCTCTGGGCAGAGCCAATGCACAAGCCGCTTCCAATCGAGGGCAAGTTCTTCGCGTTGCGGAGAACGTCGGGACTCAGGAGCGCGCAACCGGGCACTGTCATGGCGAACCAAGTCGCTTCCCGGCCGAGCCATCGGCTTTCCCTGATGACCACAGCCGCACTGGCGCTTGTCCTTGCATTCGGCATCGTTCAATCCGGGCAAGCTCAAAGCCCGGATCACACCAGCAAGTCCGCCGCGTCATCCGTCTATCGGTTGGGGCCCTTCGATCAGATTCGGCTGAAGATCGTCGCCTGGCGCCCGTCGCAGGCACAGGTCTTCGAATGGCAGGCTGTCAACGGCGATTACACGATCGACGCCAGCGGACGAATTTCCCTGCCCCTCGTCGGCGAGGTTCAGGCCGCCGACGAGACCACCATCGAGCTCGCGAAGCGGATTTCGGAGCGGTTGCAGGACCGCATCAACATGGCGCAGCGCCCGGATGCCTCCGTCGAGATCATCAAGTACCGGCCGTTTTACATCGTCGGCGACGTGGCCACGTCGGGCGAATATCCTTATCGGCCGGGAATGACCGTCATCCAGGCGATGGCCATCGCGGGGGGTCTCCCGCGCAGCCATGCCATCGACGTCCACGAAATCGAGCGCCAGATCGTCGGCTGGACCGGCGAGTTGAACGAGCTTGCGAGCGAGCGGACCGCTTTGCTGGCACGGGAGGCTCGGCTGGCGGCGGAGCTTGAAGGCAGCGATGAGGTTACGTTTCCGACATCGCTCACCGAACAGGGAGGCAAAGCGGCGGAATCCGCCATGAAGCAGGAACGCCTGCTGTTCAAGACGCGCAAGAACGCGCTGGAAATCAGCGCGAAATCATTGCAGCAGATGAAGAATTACCTGACTGGCGAGGTCGCTTCGATCAACGCTCAGATCGAGCAGCAGAACAAGTTGCTGGCGCTCGCACAGCAGGACAAACAGGAAGTCGATCAAAAACAGAAACATGGGCTCGTTACCGAGCAGCGCTATTTGACCGCGCAGCGCGAGGCGGCGACCGCCGAAAGCGACTCGCTTCGCTTGCAGAGCCGGCTCAAGGCGGCACTCGAGGACCTCAACAAAGCGCAAACGTCGTTTCTGGAAGTGAATTCAAAATTCAAGGAGGGAGTCGCCACCGACCTGAACACGACGAAGGCGCGGCTCGAACAGATCACCGCGAAAATGGCGACAGACAGGGGCCTCGTCGCACAGTCCGACAAAATTGCACCGATCTGGATCGGTGCGCAGCTCAGTTTTTCCATTATCCGCCGCAGCGGCCAGCGATTCGACGAATTTCCGGCAACGGAGACGACGCTCGTCTCGCCCGGGGACACCATCAAAGTGAAATGTTGCGGCAGCGGCCAAGACGATCTGACCGCGGCGATCAGCCGGCAACTGTCGCAGCACGAAGAGGCGCGTTCGCAATAGCCAGTCCATTTTATTAGAAGCGGCCGAACATGCTTTTGAGTGAAGCCAATATACCGGTTAACCGACGGGATCGGAGCCCTCCAGTCCTGAAGACGGTTCGCATCCTCGGAATACCCGTCGCCGCGCTCACCATGGACCAGGTCATCGAGACGATTGCGTGCTGGGTCGAAACGAAAGGAAAGCACTACGTTTGTGCCGCGGACGTACACAGCATCATGCTTGCCCGCGACGACTCCGCACACAGAAAAGCATTGCGGCATTCCGACATGATCCTCCCGGACGGCACGCCGCTTGTCTGGCTGTCGAAGCTACGTGGCGAAAAGCAGATCGAACGTGTCTGTGGTCCGGACTTGATGCTTCGCCTGCTCGCATTCTCGGCCAAGAGGGGTTGGCGTCACTACTTCTATGGCGGTTCGGAAGGCGTGGCGCAGAAGCTGGCGCAGCAGGCAGCGGCGCTTTGTCCCGGAATCATTATCGCCGGAACGGATTGTCCGCCGTTCCGTCCCCTTTCCGACGAGGAAAAGCGTACCGCGATCGAACGGATCAACGATGCGGCGCCGGATATCCTGTGGGTCGGGCTCGGCTGCCCCAAGCAGGAACGGTGGATGTTTGAAAGTCTGCCAAAGCTCGACGGCGTGGTCGCGATCGGCGTCGGCGCAGCTTTCGACTTTCACAGCGGCCGCGTGAAAAGAGCCCCGCCCTGGATGCGCTCGAACGGACTGGAATGGCTCTATCGATTTCTTTCCGAGCCGCGCCGGTTGTGGCGGCGCTATGTCTATCTGGCGCCCCGTTTTCTGGTGCTCGGCCTGCTTGATACCCGAAGCGGACGTTCCTTGCGGCGGCGCGCCTAGCAAAAGTCCGTCATGTCTTTTGCCGCCGAACTTAAATCGCCCGCCGTTCCCCTGAACAAAGTGCTCTACGGATTCTACCTGGCCGGATTCCTGTTTGTCGGCGGCGGATTTGTGCTGATCACGTCAGGCGCCGACCTGCGGCTCGCATCCGAGCCCGGTGCCGGCTCCTTTCTTTCGCAAACAATCCTTGCATTTTTCTACGGCACCGGAACGTTGCTTCTGACGGGCAACAGAAACCTTCCGCGCGTCGTGAGGGGCGCCTGGCCCATCCTCCTGCTGCCTCTGTTTGCGCTGATTTCGACCACCTGGTCGCCGGATCCCCTGCTCTCACTGCGCCGCGCGGCGGCGTTTGCCGGAACGACCTTGTTCGGGATGTCGCTTGGAGCGGCCTACAATGAACGCGACTTGATCGCGCTGATCGGCCGTTCGCTTGCTCTGGCCTGCATTTTCAGCTGCATCATGGTCGTCGTCTATCCGGTCTACGGCGTTCATCAGCCGGGCGATGCCGTGCAATCGGTCCACGCCGGCGCGTGGCGCGGCATCTTCGGCCACCGCAATACGCTCGGGCTTTGGGCCGGCGTGTCGTTCGGCGTCATTCTTGTTTTCGGCGGCTCTTGCTTCAAACGCCTTACGACGCGGTGCGTCGCGCTGCTGTCCGCTGTCGCCTGCCTCGTCGGGGCTCACTCGGGCGCGGGGTTCGTCGTGGCGGCGTTGATGACCGCCATCGCTCTAGCGCTCATGGCCTTTTGCCGGCAGCCCGCGAAGTACAAAGGAATTTTTGCATTGATGCTCGCGCTGGCGGGCATCTTCGTACTGCTGCTGCGCGATCAGATTGCGGACTGGGCCCTCGAAATCCTTGGCAAGGACAGCGATCTGACGGGGCGAACGCTGCTCTGGTACTACATCCTGCAGATCGTCGAAAAGACACCGCACTTTCTCGGCAGCGGCTACTTCACCGGATTCTTCACGCTTGATTCGGAGGTCTCTGCCATCATGCAGACGACCTTCGGAAGCGCGCACAACGGCTATCTCGAGACCTTCATTTATCTCGGCTATGCGGGGCTCGCGGTCTGCATTGGCGTCGTCGTTTGGCTGATCGTCTCGGCGATTCGCCACATGCTCACGCGGCACGCACTCGGCGCATCGCTCGCTGTTTTTCCGATCAGCGTAATCTCGATCGTCGCGATCCATAATTTTGTGGAGACGACGATCATCCTGCCGAACAATCTGAATGCGCTGCTTGCGGCCGTTATCGCCGCCATGCTGGTGCCGGCAACGGACACACAGGAATTACAACGCTGACGCATTTCAAAGCGCCGCCTGGCGCCAGATTTCGGCAAGCCGGCAAACGTAGCGATCGAACTCGTAACGCTCACGATGCGTCGCTCGCGCCGCCTCGCCAAGGGATCGCCGTAGCGTTTGATCGGCAATCAGGCGCTCGAGCGCGCAAGCGAGCGCTCGATCGTCGCCCGGCGGCACCAGAATTCCATTGTGTCCGCTCGTGACCGCTTCCGGTATGGCGCCGACCGGCGTTGAAACGACAGCGATGCCGTATGCGAACGCCTCGATAATGACCATCGGCAGATTTTCCGCGTGCGACGGGAGGACCAGAATGTCGGTTTGCTCCAGCAACCGTGTCCGCGCAGCGACATCGAGCCAGCCCGGAATGGACACGCGATCGGACAAGCCTTGCCGTTGCGCCTGCGCTCGCGTTTCCTCAATTTCGCCGTCGCCGGCAACGGTGGCGGACCAATCCGGTATTTTTTTCAGCGTGCCGAGTGCCCGCAGCAAATCCGGGACGCCCTTACGCGCCCCGAGCCGGCCCAGAAAAGTAATCCGGACCTCATGGCGGTCCTGCGCGGGGCATGGCGTTGCCGCGATCGCCGCGGTCGCATTCGGAAGCACGACAATCCGGTCAGCGACAGCGGGCACGCGCTCGAGAATCACACCCGCCCAATATTGGCCGAGGACGATAATGCGAGCGCTGCCCTCGTGCAGCCGCACCAATTCCTTCTGCAACACCGGGTTCGTCGTCGCCCAGAATTCGCGAAACTGAATGCCGTGCAGGTGCAGGACGTAAGGAATGCGAAGCGCCCGCGCCAGCTTCCCGAGCACCGACTTGCGATAGCCGCTGCCCCCGTTCGACAAGTGTATGTGCAGCAAATCGATCTCGCCTCTCAGCGCACCAATCGAAAAGCGCGCAAGAGCCGATGCGAAGACGCCCTGCGCCCGCAGAAGTCCCCATTTACCCCGCGTCACCAGCCGGGTGCATTGCAAACCGAGTTCCGGCCGGGCGGCGAATGCATCGACGATTGCATCGTTAAGCCGGTCGATGCCTCCCATACCCTGTTCGCCATAGGGCGTTGCGGCCCAAATACGCTTCGGCGGGTGCATGACAAGAACCACTACGCTGCTGCGGGCGGCAGCGGCTCCGAACGGCGATGAGAGAAGATGTCACGCAGCAAGGCGATGCAGGCACCGAGAAATGCGCCGATGACAAGCGACAGGCCGATGACAATCAGTGTCTTCGGCGAACTCTTTTCATCCGGCGTCACCGCCTTCGAAATAACCTGCACATTTGAGACAGGATAGGACTCACGCTGAACCGTTTCGGTAAACGCGCTGAAGAAATTCTGGTACACCTTTTTGTAAGTGTCCGCGGTCAGCTCAAGTTCATCAAGAGTGGTCTGGCTGCGAGCCGGTGAGAGGCCGGCTGCGCCTGCTCCGTCCGTGCCGGCTTTTTCCGCGCCTGAAGGCCTCACGATACGATAATCCTGCGCCGCCTTGAATTGCTGCGCGCGTATATTGGCTGCATTCATCTGCACCCGGAGTTGCGCAAGGCGATCTTCCAGCCATTGACTTGCGACACGGGCGGCGTCGGCGCGAAAGTCGATCAGCGTCTGCAGATACGCATCCGTCGTCGCATTGGCGATCCGCGCGGCCTTCGCCGGATCGTTCGACGAAAACGCCACCTCGACCGCGTAGGAAATACCGATCCGGCGCACCCGCAGCTGCCGCTCAAACCGTTCGACCGCGATTTGCATCGGGTCTTTCACGGTGTGGCTGGAGGTCACGAGCGGAGGCAGAAAGGTCAGTTCGTACTGCAGCTTTCCATAGGTTTCGCGGCCGAGCATCTCGACGAGGGGCTCGAACCATTTTGTCTGTCCCCGGAATTCGGCGTCGTGCAGCAGGTTCAGCTTGTCGATCACCATCTTGGCGACACGTTCGGATTGCAGCAGCACCATGTGACTCTCGAGCTGCGAGCTGTCGAGAGCATGGCTCGATTCACTTGAGTTTTCCTGCAGAAATTGCGGCAGCTTCGGTTCGATCAGCAATTGAGCTCTGGCAGTGAACATTTCGGGAGTCGTGGCGAGATAGCCGATACCGACGGCAAGGCCGATCAACGCAAACAGGATTATGAATCTCATGTTGCGGCGGCCAAACATGAACGATGCATTGTTCAAGATCATGCCGCCCACATCCGAGGCACTGACGTTCTCGCGTTGCGTGACGTTGGAATCGCCCGGCACGGCTCGGAGCTTGTTCTTGACCATGCGCATTCTCCCTTACAAGTATCGGCCGCGTCATAAACAAGCATCGCTCAAGGCTGCTGCGCTGCGCCTCCTGGAGCATCCATTCGGTTCGCGTCTTCTTGGCCTCTGCCGTCGTACTCGAATGCCCCGACGTCGACGGTCTGGCCCTTTTTTCTTGGCTGACCGCCGGCATCGCTTTCGGAAATGCCGAACGCCATTGTGCCGGCATCGATCGCCGGCGAGCTTGCGCGAAGCTGCAGGTCTGAAGCGCGTTCAATCTCGCGGCCGACGAACTGCGGATCGACGCCGAAAAGATTGCCACCGGCCCGCGTGCTGAGCGTTACGTTGGGCTCGCCCAGACTGAGCGATGCGCCGCCGGGCCTGCCGTCATAGGTCAAATTGTTCTTCCAGATGACGTCGCGGCTGCGCAGCGCCGCGGTCGACGCTTCATTGATGGCCGTGTTGTTTCTGTTTGCGGCGGGGTCGGCAAAGCCGATGTTATTCACCCAAATTGTATGACTCGAACCAACATTGCTCAGCTCGCCGCGCCACGTTCCCGGATTGAGCTTGTCGCGATTGTTGTGACAGCACGTGTTGTTTCGAACCGTGACGTTATCGCTCAGAAAGACGTGAACGCCCCGCCCGCCATTGTGGAAGGCGACATTGCTGTCGACCAGCGTTCTGAACGGGTAGGTCCCCGCCGGATAGCCGCTTTGGGAATTCGCCAAATCGTCGATGATAATGCCGTTGCCGTCGGAATGAGGCGGCTCGGGATCGCCGGGCAGATCGATGATGCTGTTGTCAAAACAAACGTTCCGGCGGACGAAATTGCGGAATGCCAGGTCCGTGCCGGGGACGGCGCGCGCCGCGTAAATTGAAATACCGCTCCCTTGATAATGATTGGTGGCGCAATTGGCGTAGCAGATGTTGTCGTCGATTGTATAGAAATCGCCATAGGCAACGCCGATCCCGCTGCCGGCGTTGTGATGCGAAATATTGTTGAGAATCCTGACATGGTGCGGCCCGTTGTTGGACGACTTGCCGCCGATAAACGTCGCCTCGATTCCGTGCCCGTTGCCGCCCGCCTGAACGTCGAAACCCTCGAACGTCACGTAGCTGCTGATGATGTTGACGGCGCTGTAGGTGTTCTTTGGCGATCGAATCTTCGCCATATGCGGGACTTGCGACCGCAAGGTTAAATAGCCGTCCGGCCCTCCTCCTCTCGCCACCACGACCTGCTCGGCGTAGACACCGGGCATGACAATCACGGTGTCATTGCCGCGCAGGTCGGAAATCGCGGTAAAGACCCGGCCGATCGATCGAAACGGCGACGTTGGCGATCCGGAATTACCGTCGCTGCCTGACGGCGAGACGTAAAATTCGCGCCCATGCGTTTGCGGCATCGCCTGACCGAGCGCGCGGCTTCCCAGGAGGGACAGCCCTCCTCCGAGAACCAAACGACGGCTTATCGAACTACGCCACATGGTGCTCAACGTTGTCTCGATGGGAATTAGCCGCATCGCTTGTATTGCTGCTGGCCGTTGGGCCGGCCGCATTCGTGCGAAATATGTCTTCGCCTGATCCCGCCTCGGGACTTCGGTTTGCCGTGCGTATACCGGCCATAACGCGCGCCCCGAAGCTTTCGTCGGAAAGCGACCCCGCAGCGCCTTCCGGCGCAAGCGTGAGTTCGCCAAGAAACACCACACCACGAATGGAATAGAGGTCCACCCGAACAAAGGAAAAGAACGCGGAGAGCTTCTTCGCAATGTCGATCATGCAAGGAAAATTATGCGGCCTTGTCAGCGCACCCGGTGGTACGTCGTGCATATAGCGAACGCCGATCGGCTCGAAGGCCGGCGTCACAAGCGCACGTTGGTGGTACGTAAAACGGCCGACGTCGATTTGGCAGAAAAACACGTTTCCGCGCGCGCAAAAAAACTTGTAATCGACCGGCGCGCAATCATCGCTTGAGAGATCTTCTTCGATCAGAATCTTGCGCTCCATGCCGGCATAAAGGCTTTCGCGCGAGCGCCGGTAATATGACTGCGAGGCCTCAATGCAGAAGCGATTGATCTCCTGGCGTGACGGATTTTTACGGAGAAACAGGATCATCCCCGAGGCGTGCGTGGGCTTCGCAACAAGATTCTGCCCGGCTCGCGCAAGCAACGCGGATTCAACAATGTCGAGCCGGGACGATCGGTCGAGCCGAATAACCGCGGCGGTGGCGGCTGTCCGCAATTGCGGGCAAACGGCGCGGGCAAACAATTTGACGTATTCCTTGTCGACGCAAACGCGTTCGAGGCTGTTCCAGTCGGCTCGAACCAGCCGATTGAAGATCATGTCATTGAAGGTGGCATCCCGCCTCGCGGGATTCCGCGGCAGCCGGCCGTGCGCCCGGGAAAACCGGGCCAGCAACAGCAAGCGATCGACGGCCGATACATGCGGCAACGCGCGATCGAAGAAGGAAAAGATATCGCCTCGAATGGATTTCGCAGGCCGGGCCGGCGCCGGCGCCTGCGTCGCCCGCGAAGAATCCTCTCTGAGAAGCGCGTTACTCACCGCGTCTCTCCTTCCATGCTGGCGCCTTTGAATTCGGCGGCCCAAATGCGTTGAAAGTATTTTCGCTGCGACAGTGTCAGCAGCAGCGCCGCAACGAGAAACGCGGTGGCGCCCGCGACAATAATTTTGAGGACCAACGATGCGCTATGAAGTTGCACGATGGCGCTCTGCGACAGCGCGAAAGCAATAACAGCGACTGCGAGATCGCGGCCGAGCGCGGCGATGCCGCGTTCCAGCGGCAGACTGAATTTGCGCGCGGCGACAACGTAGATCAGCGCATAACCGGGCAAGGCCGACAGCGCGTAGGTTGCGCTGACGTCGAGCGGCGAGTAGCGGGCAAACAGCAGAAGCCCGGTTAAAGCCGCGGCGGCGTTGGCTGCCGTTCCCGCAAGCGAAACGGATGAGATGCCGATGACGCGAAGGGCCGTGCTCGGCAGGATCTGCCGCACAAACAGGAACGAACCCACCAGAGGACCCAAAGCCAGCCGCCCGGCCGACGCCCAACTCGGCCCAAGCAATAGCTGAAGCAACGGCTCAGCCACCGCTGCAAGCGCCACAAGCAGCGGAATTGCCGCCAGGCCAGAAAGCGCTTGCCCTTTCTCCAATGCGTCGCGCAGCCGGTCACGGGCCGTCTGATGCAACGCAAGGCTCGCAAGCGCCACCTGGTAGGCTGCCTGCATGATGCCGCCGAACAGACCGTCCGCGAGACGCATGGCAACGCTCCAGTGTCCGGCGGCCTGCAAGCCGTGCCAGCGGCCCATCGTGAAAAGGAAAAACCAGTTTGTTGCATAGATCAGCAGCTGGCTCGCGATGATCGGCGAGCAGAAGCTCAACATCGGCGCAAAGCGCCGCCACGAAAAGCGCAACCGCGGCCAGCGCGGCGCCAAGGCATACATCGCTGCCGCGATGTAGAGGCTCGTGCTGGTGTACTGGATGACGAGGCTCCAGACACCGGCGCCTGCCACCGCGGCTCCTACCCCGAGCACCATACCGGCGATGCGTCCGGCAATCTGATGGATTGCAACGGTGTTGAAGTCCAACGCCCGCCGCCGCTCGGCGATCATCGTCACCGGCAGCGCCGAGAATATCAGGATCGGAGTGAGCGCCCAGATCAGCAATGTGACGCTGTCATGCTTTACAAAGTAGGCGATTACCGGCGCGACCAGGACGACAACGATCCCGATTCCCAGCGCCGCCGAAAGCGACGCGGTGAAGCCGACATCGATATCTTCCGAAGAAAGGCGCTCGCTCCGCACCAGCGCATCATGTACGAGGCTGTTAACGCCGACCTGCGTGATCACGACAATTCCGGTCGCGATCGAGCCCAACCCAAATGCCTCCGGGCCGATAATGCGGGCGATAACGAGAACTGCGGCCGCGCCCGAAATGACTGCGCTGACCGCTTCAATGAACGGCCACACCAGGGATTTTAAGGTCGTCTGTAGCGACATAATTCGTGTTGGCGACGTCGTTGAGTGTTGAATGCTGCGACTGCGATCGATCAGCCCGATCCGATCTTCGGCGACACCGGTCGAGGCAACCGGCGCAAACTGAGCCAGGTCTGCCAGGCCGGTACGCAAATCGTTCTCAGAGACGGGAAGAACCAGTTCGCGGTGTAGTAAGCCGCGCGCCATGGCGGTATCGCGCGGCGAAGACAGGCGTCTGCAATCATCCCCAAATGTTCGCGCGACCGTGCTTCGCCCATATTGGCTGCAAACGCCGCGCGCGCGGCAAAATAAGGCGGTTCGCCAAGCTGCGGCCGCCACTGCTCCAACCATTGAAACCGCTCATGCGAATAGGCAGGCGAGCGGCGGGCGCGCCCCGGCGCGTCGTTGTAAACTGTCAAAACCTGCGGCAGCATTTCAAAGCGCGCGCCGGCCTTTTCGAGCCGCAACGCAAAAGACCAGTCGTCATGGCCGCGCCCGCCATCGGGAAAACGCACCGATCGTGCAAGACCGGTTGTCATGAACATCATGCTGGTCTGAATGACGCCACCCGATTGGAAGAGATAACGGCCGACGGACTCGTTGCCCGCAAACAGGCGGCGCGGCACGACATAGGTACGCGCGCCGACGACGAGCTGGCGCGTCAGACTGACCAGCCGGTCACGGTCGGTAGCCCTTTCAAGGTGTGCAGCCTGCTGCCGGAGCTTGTCGGGCTCCCATGCATCGTCACTATCGAGAAACGCAACGTAGCGGCCCCTCGCTGCGTCGATTCCGGCATTGCGCGCCGAGGCGGCTCCGCAATTTTGAGAGAGTTGCAGCAGGCGAATGCAGATCGGTGTTCGGATACTCCGGATGCCCGCTGCCAGATCGTCCTGCGAGCCGTCATCCACCACGACGAGCTCGAAGTCTTTAAAGGTTTGGCACTCGAGTGTCCGGACGGCCGAAGCCACGAAACGTGCGCGGTTATAAAAAGGGATAATGACGGTGACGGCAGGCGAAATAGCGGGGCCGGAGGACGTATCCACGCTAATTTCAGTGACTTTTACCTGCACGATTGAGCCGTCTGTAACCTGCCCGCGGAACTTCGCGAATGGCTGCTTTAATGCATCGATTGAACGATTACCCTCATCGCCAAACGTTCGATGTCCGCGACAGTTCCGGCGCCCTCACCTAAATACGGCCGCGCACACCGATAAAAGCGTATGCGCTCAAAGCTTTCGCGCGGCGGCAGCGATGTCGTTTGCTTGAAAAAAACTTTTTAATGCCATTTTTCGCCGCAGGGCGTTCTGCGAAAGGAACTTAAGCCGACAATCTGCAGTTTAGAAAAATTGAAACGGTTCGAATTTGCCGGCCGTCCCAGGTTGGCTCGGGGTTCAAATGAGTCCGAAAGTCGCGCTGGTTACGGGCGTTACGGGGCAGGACGGTGCTTATTTATCCGAATTTCTTCTCGCCAAAGGCTACATCGTGCACGGGCTTCGCCGCCGCTCGTCGTCCTTCAACTCGGCCCGCATCGAACATCTCTATCAGGACCCGCATGAGGGCAACCTGCGTTTCCTCACGCACTACGGCGATCTGACCGACTCGACAAACCTGATCCGTATTCTGCAGCAGACGCAGCCGGACGAGATCTACAACCTGGCAGCCCAAAGCCATGTGAAGGTGTCGTTCGAAACACCGGAATACACCGCCAATGCCGACGGGATCGGTCCGCTCCGTCTGCTCGAGGCCATCCGCATTCTCGGCATGGAAAAGAAAACGCGCTTTTACCAGGCGTCCACATCCGAGCTTTACGGGCTGGTGCAGGAGACGCCGCAACGCGAGACGACGCCGTTCTACCCACGCAGCCCATACGCCGCCGCCAAACTCTATGCCTACTGGATTACGGTGAATTACCGCGAGGCTTACAGAATCCACGCCTCAAACGGCATTCTTTTCAATCACGAGAGCCCGATCCGCGGCGAAACGTTCGTCACGCGCAAGATTACACGCGCCGTGGCCGCGATCGAGTTGGGACTGCAGAAGAAGCTCTATCTCGGCAATCTGAACGCCAAACGCGACTGGGGCCATGCCCGCGACTATGTCGACGGCATGTGGCGCATCGTGCAGCAGGAGGAGCCCGGCGATTACGTATTGTCGACCGGCGAATGCCATTCTGTGCGCGAGTTTGTGGAACTCGCTTTCGCGGAGGTCGGCCGCTCCATTCTGTGGGAAGGCGAAGGTGTGGCGGAAAAAGGCATCGATGCGCGGACGGGCGAAATTCTGATCGAGGTCGACCCGCGCTACTTCCGGCCGAATGAAGTCGATGTGCTGGTCGGCGAGTCGAGCAAGGCGCATCAGCAATTGGGCTGGCAGCACACCACGAGCTTCAACGAACTCGTACGCGAAATGGTCAAGGCGGACATCGATGCGCTCGGACGCGACGTCAACCTGAGCCATTTGCGCGAGGCTGCCGAATGACCGCCGTTTTGTATTCGCTGGCGGGCAAACGCGTGTTGGTCGCCGGGCATCGCGGCATGGTCGGCTCCGCGCTTGTGCGGCGACTCAAGGGCGAGCGTTGCGAAATTCTCACCGCCGATCGCACGCGCGTCGATCTCACGCGTCAGAAGCAGGTGGAACGGTGGATGTCTGAAACGCGTCCGCAAGCCGTTTTCGTCGCGGCGGCGAAGGTGGGCGGTATCGCTGCCAACGCCACCTACCCTGTCGATTTTCTCTACGACAACCTGATGATCGCCGCCAACGTAATCTCCGCCGCACACGAGGCTGGAGTCGAAAGGCTGATTTTTCTCGGCTCGTCCTGCGTCTATCCGAAGTTCGCACCGCAGCCCATTCCGGAGGATGCACTCCTGAGCGGCCCGCTCGAGCCCACCAACGAGTGGTACGCGATCGCCAAGATCGCCGGCCTCAAGCTGGTGCAAGCCTATCGCCGGCAATACGGCGATGCATTCATCTCGGCGATGCCGACCAACCTTTACGGTCCGGGCGACAACTTCGACCTTCATACAAGCCACGTCCTGCCGGCACTCATCCGCAAGGCGCACGATGCGAAGCTCCGCGGCGCAGACAAGCTCGTGATCTGGGGCAGCGGGACGCCGCGCAGGGAATTCCTGCACGTCGACGATTGCGCCGATGCCGTCGTGCACATCGTCAAGCACTATTCCGGCACGGAGCCGGTCAACATCGGCGCCGGCGAGGACATAACGATCTTGGCGCTTGCCAAGCTCATATGCGACGTCGTCGGGTTTACCGGCTCAATCGAGTGCGATGTGACAAAGCCGGACGGTACACCCCGCAAATTGCTGAACTCGGACCTTCTGCGCTCGCTCGGCTGGCAACCGCAGCGACCACTCAAAAAGGGAATCGCCGACGTCTATTCGTGGTTTCTGCGGCACATCGCAACAAGAGACTCAAACATTCAAGACAAAGAGACCGCCGCGGCAATGTGACGATTTTGTCAGCAAAGCGGGGAGCACCTCATAATGTGCGGCATCGCCGGCATTTTCGACACGCGCGGCGAACGCGGGGAAACGCTCGCGGCAACAGCCGCGATGATGACCAGGACGCTGGCGCATCGCGGACCTGACGGCGAAGACGTCTGGATGAACGCGGAGGCCGGCATTGCGCTTGGACACCGGCGCCTGGCCATAATCGATCTTTCGCCCACCGGACGGCAGCCGATGGCATCGGCGAACGGCCGTTTCGTGATTACTTACAATGGCGAAGTTTACAACGCAGCAGAACTCGCGCTCGAGCTCGGGCAAAAAGGCGTCACGTTCAGCGGCCATTCCGATACCGAAGTGATCGTCGAAGCCTGCGCGACGTGGGGCGTCGAGCGCTGTCTTGAGCGGCTCAACGGCATGTTTGCCTTCGCCGTCTGGGATCAGCAAAAACGCACGCTCACCTTGGCGCGCGACCGCGCCGGAATAAAACCGCTGTACTGGGCGCGGTTCGGTACGGTGTTCGTCTTTGGCTCCGAATTAAAAGCGATTCGAATGCATCCGCGCTTCGCCGGCGACCTCGACCGCGACGCCATCGCCGGATTTATGAGACACGGATATATCGCGGCGCCGCGCAGCATTTATCGCGATGTCTACAAACTCGAGCCTGGACACAGCCTCACCATCGATGCGAACGGCTCTGTGACGGACCGCTGCTATTGGGACATCTACAAAATCGCCACACGGCCAGCACGCACGCCGGGCCCTCGCATCATCGACGAACTCGAGACACTGCTCGCCGACGCCGTGCGCCGCTGCATGATCTCGGATGTTCCGCTCGGGGCTTTTCTTTCCGGCGGCATCGATTCATCGGTTGTGGCGGCCCTAATGCAGGCCAACAGCCCGCGACCGATCAGAACGTTCACGATCGGCTTCGCGAGCGCGCAGTTCAACGAGGCGGATCACGCGAAGGACGTCGCGACTCACCTCGGCACCGATCACACCGAGCTTTACGTGAGCGATCGCGACCTGCTGAATATCGTTCCGAAACTTAGCTATTATTTCGACGAACCGTTCGCCGATCCTTCGCAGATTCCAACCTATCTTCTGTCCGGCCTTACACGTCAGCACGTCACCGTCGCGTTATCGGGCGACGGCGGTGACGAATTGTTCGCCGGTTATGCGCGTTACTTTCAGGCGTCCCGGTTATGGACTCGATTCAGGCTGGTCCCATCCTGGGCCCGGGCCCCACTCGGATCGCTTCTCGACTACGCTTTCGTGGCCGCGCAGGATTTGCGGCCGGCGCGGTCCCTGCTTGGCCTGCAGTCGCCCTCTGCTGCGGACCGGTGGCAAAAGCTTTCCGATTTTCTGCGCGGTGGCGATGCACTCGCGCTTTATCGAGAATTGCTAAGTCATTGGCCGCGGCCCGACGCCTTGGTGATCAACGGAAGCGAACCGGCCAATCCCCATTGGAAGAATGCCGTCACGCGGCAAATGCCGGACGTCCTCAATCAATTCCGACTGATCGACTTTCTGACATACCTCCCCGATCACGTGCTCACCAAGGTCGACCGCGCCACAATGTCAGCGGGACTTGAAGCGCGCGTTCCGCTTCTCGATCACCGCGTCATCGAGTTTGCCTGGTCATTGCCTCCGGCGCTGCACGTCAGAAACGGCCAAGGAAAGGCGTTATTGCGTGACATCCTGGCCCGTTATGTTCCGCGCGCCCTTTTCGAGCGCCCGAAGTGGGGCTTTGTGCCGCCGCTCGCCGAGTGGCTTCGCGGCCCCTTGAAAAAATGGGCCGACGACCTGCTTGATGAACAAATGCTGCGCCGTCAGCACGTTCTGGAAGCGGCGCCTGTCCGCGCGCGCTGGCGAAATCATCTTGAGCAAGCGCCCGGACGATACGACTGGTGTTCCCCGATTTGGAACGTTCTCACGTTCCAGGCGTGGCTTGCAAACCGGACGGACGTACGTCGGGAGTCATATGTCCAGCGTCCGCAAGAAATGGCTCTCTAGCCGCTAGCTCGTCCGGCTGTGACGCCGGTGCAACGGGGGTTTTGCGGACGATAAAGGTGCGGTCGACGAAGCGGTCGTGTATCTTCCCGCCGCTGAGAATGCTGACCAGTCTTGCGGCCAGCGCCAGCCCGTGGCGAAGCGGTCCTCTTCCACGGGCGCTGTAGCTTCCGAGGCCAAACTCGTCGACAAGCTCAAGATTTTTGCTTTCGCAATAGGCGTGGAATCCGGACGGGGAGATGACGTCATCGTAATAGGCCGGATAGGGCGCGAAACCCGGCTTACCCGCATCCTTTATCCCCCATGCACTGCGGTAATAAAGAATGGCGCACCAGCGTGGCAGTCGTCTTGCAAGAAAGGTCTGTACTCCGGTGACGTCCGGCACACGGACGATAAGGAGGCCATCCGGCTTCAGCCAGTTCATGAAATTGTCCAGGGCCTGTTGCGCACCCTTGATGTGCTCCAGAACGAACGAACAATAGACGACGTCAAAATGCGCGGCGGGCAAAGCCACAGTCCGCAAATCACCCGCAATGCCGTGATGAAGATCCCGCTTCTCGCGCCGGCGATATTCCAGCGCATGGACGTCCAGATCGATTCCGGTAACTTCGTGGGCTATTCCGTGGAGCTTAAAATACCACTCACGGCCGCAGCCGGCTTCAACAATTCGAAGCACCGAATCTGCCCGCGCCTGCCGTTTGATCGTTTCCTCAAGAACCCGCAATTCGGTCTCGTAGTCGAGTATTTTCATGGCTACGGCGCGGCCTCATTGACACTCCGCTGTGAAGAACGATGAATGGCCTGCACTCTTCACGCTGCTGCTTTTCTGTCATGACCCCGCATGAAAACGCAGCAGCACTATCGCGGTTCCTTTCCGGCTTGTGCAGGACTTAAGGTGACACGCGTAAGCGCATAAGGTTGCGTACTTGGCGGTGCGCAGCGCACCGGTTCGGCTGCACAGCCTACGATTTCCATGAAAGGCAGGTGCCACGCGGGACAGGCCGCGGCTTTCGCACCAAAGTGCAATCGAGGCACCCTGCGCGGCAAAGACACGAAGATTTTATAGATCGGGACATGGCTATCGCCGCGGGCGGGGAGTAAGATCGTACTCGCGGGGTGTTCGCAGTAGCAAGTGTAGCAAGTGTCGTGATCGGGAATCCGGCATCCCAAGCGACTCACGAGGCGAGAATACTTTATCGCCTGACTGATCGGCTTTACCGCTCGCGCTCGCCGGACGACGTCTACGAAGCCGCCCTTGACGCCATTGTCGGCTCGCTTGGCTGTGCGCGCGCTTCAATTCTCCTGTTCGACGAAAACAATGTTATGCGCTTCGTCGCATGGCGCGGCCTGTCCGATGCTTATCGCCACAGGCTCGAAGGACACACGCCCTGGAAACGGGGGGAACGCGATCCCAACCCGCTCTTTATCTCGAATATCGAGGAGAGTTATGAGGCGGATTGGGTAAAGGTCGCCGCAAAAAAGGAAGGCATTCGCTCGCTCGCGTATATCCCGCTCGTGGCGCAAGGCGGAACGGTCGGCCAATTCATGGCCTGTTACGAGGCGCCTCGCATTTTCAGCGATCACCAAATCGAGCTCGCGATCACGATCGCGCGGCAAGTCGGATTCAGCATCGAGCGTTCGGCTGCCGAAGACGCCCGCCGCCGCGCGGAAGAACACCAGGAATTGCTCGTGGCCGAACTCCACCACCGCGTCAAGAACACGCTGGCGGTGGTTCAGGCGATTGCCCACCAAACCTTCCGCGGCGCGCCCAATGAATGGTTGAAAGCTTTTACAGGCCGGTTACAGGGGCTTGCACGATCGCACGACCTGCTTTTCCGGGCACAGTGGATGGAAATTTCCCTGCATGATTTGGCGAAGTGCTTGCTTCCGATCGAGCCCGGAAAGGATCGCTTCGCGATGCATGGACCGCCCGTCCTCCTGGACGCTGACCACGCGATTGCGATTGGAATGGCGCTGCACGAGCTATTCACCAATGCCATCAAGTACGGGGCCTTGTCGGATCCGGAGGGAGCGGTCACGCTTGAATGGCGCTGGACAGGGCAACCACAAGCGCGGCTGGAAATCTCGTGGCGCGAACAAGGCGGCCCCCGCGTGAAGCGGCCGAGCCGAACCGGGTTTGGCTCCCTCCTCCTGGAGCGGACGATCCAAAGGGATCTTGCAGGCAATCTGTCGCTTGACTATCGCCCGGACGGCCTTTGCTGCGCCATGACCGTCGCAATCGCGGACCAGCGGCCATAGGAATTGCGGACCGGGCACATCGGCCGGCAATTACCACTCGGCGGAGCCCACGCATTACAGGGCCGTAATCACGCGCGAATAATGGCCGCAGGCTCGCACGGCACGCTGCGGAACCCGTCTTGCGCTTGAGACTTGTCTTTGACGGCTTCCCACGTCGCAACAGTCATCGGGTTTACCGGAGTGGCTCATCTTGAATCGCCGACAATTCATTGCCGGATCGGCGGCAGCAATCTCTGCGCTCAACATCGCCCCGGATGTGAAAGCAGCGGAGGACGGGTCTTTCAGCGCCGATTTCGTACGGAAGCAAGCCAAAGAGCTTGCGGCCAAGCCCTACAAAGCGCCCGACCGCTCTTTGCCGGATGAATTCAAGAGCATCGACTACGACGCGTATCGCACCATTCGTTTCATTCGCGACCGCGCGCTTTGGCGCGACGAGAATCTGCCGTTCCAGATCCAGTTTTTCCATCGCGGCTGGATTTTCAAGGATCGCGTCACGATCTACGTCGTCGCCGACGGACACGCAAAGGCGGTGCCCTATTCACCGGACCTCTTCGACTTCGGCAAGGTGAAGCCGCCGACGCAGAAAACGGACATTGGATTTGCGGGATTCCGTATGCACGCAAAGCTCAACAGGCCCGATTACTACGACGAAGTCGGCGTGTTTCTCGGCGCCAGCTACTTTCGCGCGGTCGCCAAGGGACAGGTCTACGGCTTGTCGGCGCGCGGGCTGTCGGTGCGCACCGGCGATCCCAAAGGAGAGGAATTTCCCGCCTTCACCACATTCTGGATCGAAAAGCCGACACAGCGCAGCACATCGCTCGTCGTGCATGCGCTGCTCGACAGCCCCAGCGCCGCCGCGGCATTTCGCTTCACTATTCGTCCCGGCGAGAGCACCATCTACGACACGGAAATGGCGCTTTATCCGCGTACGGATCTGACGGAATCCGGCATCGGCACCGGCACCAGCATGTTCCTGTTCGACGCCAACGATCGCGTGGGCGTCGACGATTTCCGATCGGCCGTGCACGATTCCGACGGCCTCAGCATTCACACGGGCCAAAACGAATTGATCTGGCGGCCCGTCAGCAATCCCCGCAATCTGCAGGTGAGCTATTTCGGCGACGTCAATCCGCGCGGATTTGGATTGATGCAGCGCGAGCGAAATTTTTTCGCTTACGATGATTTGGAGTCGCACTTCGAAAAGCGGCCAAGCCTGTGGGTCGAGCCGATCGGCGATTGGGGCAAAGGAAATGTGCAACTGGTCGAGATACCGACCAAGGAGGAAATTCACGACAACATCGTCGCCTTCTGGCGGCCGAAGGAAGCGCTGAAGGCAAAAGGCGAATACATTTTCACCTATCGCCTGCACTGGGGAAACGGACCGGCAAAAGCTTCACAGGCGCGGTTTGCGAAGACGCGGATCGGTGCAGGTCCCAACGGCACCCGCCGCTTCGTGCTTGAGATTCTGGGTGCTGCCTTGCCTGATCCGAAAGCCGTGCAGCCGGTCGTCACAGCCAGCAAAGGCAAAATCAACAACCTGGTCCTGCAACCGAACCCTGAAACCGGCGGACTGCGCCTGAGCTTCGATCTCGACACCAACAATGAACCGCTCATCGAATTGCGTGGGCTTCTCCAGAACGAAGAAAATCCGTTGACGGAGACCTGGCTTTACCGATGGACGTCCTAGCTCACACTCCCGGCGAGCAGGCGCGCGAGTTCGATTTTCTGCCCGCCGAAGCGCCGCTCGCAATGCCGCAGCAGTCGCTGTGGGGCACGCGATCCAGGAGAAATCCGTCGGCCGCGGTGCGGGGCATTTTCTTCCGGCGGTTGCTCGTATTCGGTGCGGCCATCGCGCTTACGGCGGTCGCGGCCTACCAGATGTATGAGGTGCTGCAGGTCGGCGGCGTCACCCTGCTCGAGCATGCCGTGCTCGTCCTGTTCATTCTGTTGATCGCATGGATCGCATTGTCCTTCAGCAGCGCGCTCGTCGGCTTTGCTGCTTTGCTATTCGGCCGCCGCGGCAAGCTCGGCATCAATTCCAGCGGCGAACTTGAGCTGCGTTCGCGCACGGCGCTGCTGCTGCCGACTTACAACGAGAATCCGCACCTGATCATGGCACGCATGCAGACGATGTACGAATCGGTTCGCGACACCGCCCACGCATCGCGTTTCGATTTCTTCATCCTGAGCGACACAACCGATCCGGCGATCTGGATCGCGGAAGAGGCCGCGTTTCTGCGCTTGCGCGCCGCCACAGACGGGAAGCAGCTGTACTATCGTCACCGCTCCAAAAACACGGGCCGCAAGGCGGGCAATATCGGCGAATGGGTGACGCGCTTCGGCGGCGCCTATGACCACATGATTGTTCTTGATGCCGACAGCTTGCTCGACGCCGATACCATCGTCCGCCTCGCCGCCGCGATGGAACGCAATCCGGAAGCCGGGCTGATCCAGACGTTTCCCCTGCTTCTCAACGGCAGCACGTTATTTGCTCGTTTGCAGCAATTTGCAGGTCGGGTGTACGGGCCGATGATCGCCTATGGGATTGCGTGGTGGCACGGAGCAGAAAGCAATTACTGGGGTCACAACGCCATCATCCGCGTCAAGGCATTCGCCGATCAGGCCGGTTTGCCGCTGCTGCGGGGGCGCAAGCCGTTCGGCGGCCATATCCTCAGCCACGACTTCGTCGAGGCGGCATTGATGCGGCGGGCGGGCTGGCAGATCCACATGGTGCCGGAGCTTGGCGGCTCATACGAAGAATGTCCGCCGACGCTTGCTGATTACCTGGTGCGTGACCGCCGCTGGTGTCAGGGCAATTTGCAGCACATCGGCGTTCTGCCGGCGCGCGGGCTGCACTGGGTTTCACGGCTGCATTTGCTCACCGGAATCGGCGCCTACATCACCGCGCCGCTCTGGCTCGCGTTCCTGCTCGTCGGAATCGTAATCTCGCTGCAGGCACGATTCATTCCGCCCGACTACTTTCCCCGTCATGCGTCACTGTTTCCGGAGTGGCCGATGCAGGATCCGGTGCGGTCGGCGTACGTGTTCGCGGGCACCATGGCCATGCTGCTGGTGCCGAAGCTGCTTGGCTGCGTTGCCTTCCTCGTGCACCGGGACGAGCGCCGGGCCGCGGGCGGAGCGCTGCGCGTGTTCGGCAGCGTCATTCTCGAGATCATCATCTCCGCCCTGATCGCGCCGGTCATGATGCTGATGCAGACCCGTGCGGTCAGCGAAATCCTCTGTGGGCGCGACGCGGGCTGGTCGGTTCAGCGGCGCGACGACGCCGGCTTCAGCCGCGCGGATTTTGCGCGCCGCTATGCTCTCGCCACCGTGCTCGGCATCGTGCTGGGCGCCGGCGCCTACGCCGTATCGGCTCCGCTTCTGCTCTGGATGCTACCGGTCGTTGCCGGCCTCGTACTCGCGATTCCGCTCGGTCTGTTCACGGCTCTTTCGTCCGCGGGGCATGCCTTCCGCAAGTTGGGGCTGCTGCTGATACCGGAGGAACGCACACCGCCGGCGATCCTGCAGCGTGCCAACGCGCTCGCCGGCGAATACGCATCGGTTGCGGCCGGAGAACCATTTAGGTTGCTCATGGCTGACGAAGGGCTTTGCCGCGCGCATCTGAGAATGCTCGGGCCTCCCAAGCCCGCGGTGAAAGGCGACGTCGACGTCGACCTCGTGGTCGGCGTCACGAAAATCGGCCAGGCCGACGACCGCCGTGAGGCAATTGCGCTGCTGAACACGCAAGAGACGTTTGCCGTCTTGTCGGACGCGGCGGCACTGCACAAGCTTTTTGCAAAAGACGAGCAGCGCCGATCCCCGACCGATAAAAAGTTCGGCGCCTTCTTTGTTTGATTCACATGCCGAATTGCACGGCGCGGTTATTGGCCTTCATCAAATTGCGGTAGCGCGCCAGAGCCCATAGCGGAAAGAACTTCCGGTAGCCGTGGTAACGCAAATAAAACACACGGGGAAAGCCGGTCGCGGTAAATCGCGCTTCGTCCCAAAGGCCGTCTTCTTTCTGGGTCATCATCAGATAGTCAATTCCGCGCCTGACAGCCGGATGATCGACTTCGCCCGCCGCCATCAATCCGAGCAGCGCCCATGACGTCTGCGAGGCCGTGCTTGGCGCCGTCTCGTAGCCGCGATAGTCGAGCTTGTAGCTCGTGCCGTCTTCGCCCCACCCGCCGTCCGGATTCTGGATGGAGACGAGCCACGCCACGGCTTTCCGGATTTCCGGCGCGCTGTGCGGAACGCCCGCTGCATTAAGCGCACACAGGACCGACCAGGTGCCGTAGATGTAATTCATGCCCCAGCGGCCATACCAGCTTCCGTCGGCCATTTGCGTGCGGCGCAGGTAGTCGAGACCGCGTTCGATCGCCTCCTTGCGGCCTGGCGCGTCGCCGAGCTGCGCGAGCATCGAAACGCAGCGGGCCGCGACATCCTCGGTCGGCGGATCGATAAGCGCGCCGTGATCGGCAAACGGAATGTTGTTGAGGTAATCGTAGACGTTATCGACATCGAAGGCGGCCCACCCGCCGTTCGTGCTTTGCATGTCGATTATCCACTCGGCGCCGCGCGCGATAGCGTGGTCGAATTTCTGATCGGCGCCGGCCTTGCGCGCGCGATCCATGGCCATGACAACGACGGCGGTATCGTCGAGATCGGGATAATGCGGATTGGCATATTGGAACGCCCAGCCACCAGGCCGCGCGTTCGGGCGCCGCGCGATCCAGTCGCCGCGCACATCGAGTACCTGCCGCGGCAGCAGCCATTCAAGGCCCGCTTGCGCCGCGGCACGCGCGGCATCGCTTCCCGCTTCCATCATCGCGTGGCAGCAAAGCGCGGTGTCCCACACCGGCGAGACGCAAGGCTGGCAATACGCTTCGTCGTCGCCGATGACCAGCAAACGCTCGACCGAGTCACGCGCGATCGCCGCAAAAGCTTCGTTTTCCGGCCCGCCGAGCACGTCGAACATCATCGTGGCATTCGCCATCGCCGGAAAGATGGCGCCGAGGCCGTCTTGCCCATTCAGCCGCTCGACAACAAAGGCGCGAGCCTCCTCGATGGCCTTCTTGCGCAGCCGCTTCGGAAACATCCGCACGGCAAGACGCAGCACGGCATCGACGGCGCGGAAGAAAAGAAACCAGCGCCATTTCTGGTGCGGTGCCTTTGCCGCCGGGCCGACGCTCTTCGGCGGCACCAGAAAGAGCTCGTCAATTTTCACCGCGCGCGGATTTTTCGCCTTCGGCTTCAGCGCCTGCAACACCAGCAGCGGCACCAGCACTGTCCGGGCCCAATACGACACTTTCGAGAGATGGAACGGAAACCAGCGCGGCAGCAACACGATCTCGACCGGCATCTCCGGAACGCTCCGCCAGTCGAGAATGTCGTAGAGCGACAACAGAACGCGCGTGAACACGTTGCAGTGTACGGCGCCGCCGCGGGACCGGATCGCCTCACAGGCACGGCGCATATGGGCGTCCTCGGGCTTGTCGCCGATCATCTTCAGCGCGAAGTAAGCCTTCACGCTCGCACTCATGTCGAAATCGCCGTCGTGAAAAAGCGGCCAGCCGCCGTGCGCTCCCTGGATGCGGCGCAGATAGGCTGCGATTTTGCGCTCGAGTTCGGCGTCAACGGGCTCGCCGCGATAGTGCCGGAGCAACACATATTCGGCCGGAATGGTCGCATCGGCCTCAAGCTCGAAGACCCAGTGGCCGTCGCTTTGCCGGCTTTCGAGCAATGCGCGAGTAGCCGCATTCACCGCGCCGTCAACGTCGATTGTCTGGCCGCGGGCTGGGGCAGCGCGCGCGTGAACGGCGATTTCGGAGCTCATGCGGCGATCCGCGTTCCTTCACCGGCAAGATCGGCGGCACGGTTGCCGGAGCGGATGGCGCTTTCGAGCGTCGCCGGCAAGCCGGTCGCGGTCCAGTCACCGGCGAGAATAAGATTCGGCCATCGGGTTTGCGCTGCCGGCCGCTTGGCATTCTCTTCCGGCGTCGCCGCAAACGTCGCGCGCCGCTCGCGGACGATTTGCCAGGGCGGCAGTGGTGTCGACACACCCATCACTTTCGCGGCCTCATCCCAGATCGTCCGGGCAACCTCATCGCGCGGCATACTGAACATATGAGCCGCGTCGCTGATCGTTACCGAAATGCGCCCCGGAAACGCGAAAAGCCACTCGCTGGTACCATTGATAATTCCCGTCATCGGCGGGAATCCAGGCGGCGGATCGGCCCGGAAGTGCACGTTAAGAATGCCACGAAACACGGACGGCGTCTTCAAACCCGGAACAAGATTGGCTGCTGCGTAGGCCGGCACCGCCAGAATGACATAGTCATTGGCGCCCATCGCGATCACATCGTTTGCGAACTCGAGCTCCGTGACGCGCCGGTTGCTGAAACGCAGCGCATGCAGCTCGTGTTGCAGCAGAATCTCGGCACCGCGCGCCTGCAGGAAAGTAATGGCAGGATCGACAAAAACCGTGCCGACGCCTTCGCGCGCGAGCAGCGGCCGGCACGCCGCTCCCCCTTTCGCAAGCGTCTCGCGCACAAGCGCACCGGCAAGTCTCGCCGAACCACTTGCCGGTTCAACATTGAGCGCCGCGAGGAAAAACGGCGCGATCAGCCGTTCATAGAGCGGCCCGTTGCAGTTCATGACCTTGGAAAGCGGCTTGTCGTCGGAGTTCCAGACGAGCCGCGCCAGCGGAAGGTAATCTTTGACGCTCGTCTGCGGGACGCGGCGCTTCTTGTCGAAGATCCACCACGGAATAGCGCTGTCGTTGAATTGCACGGTCCAGCGCGCGCCCGTGCTCATGTCGACAAAGGGAAATTCCGCTGTCTCGGGACCGTCCAGGCCGCCAATTCCCCCGATCGTCCTGGCGTAAGCGAGCGCGGCGTGATTCCCGGACAGGACGAGATGCGTGCCGTTGTCGATGACCATCCCTGCCGTTTGGTCGAAGTATGATCGGCAGCGCCCGCCGGGCTGCATCGTTGCCTCGTGAATGACGACCGACCGGCCGCGCTCCACAAGCCGGACCGCGGCGGCAAGTCCGGCCAAGCCGGCGCCGATGATGTGAACAGTACCAACTTCAGATGAATGCATGTCGTAACGCGATCCGTAACAAATTGGGTTTGCTGATGTGAATGCGCGTGCGCGGCGGCGACCATCCCCGCGCGATCATGTCTTCCAGCATCCTGCGGTAGGCGGCTTCCATGATCCTTGGTGCGCGCGTTGCGCGCCTTGGCGAGCGCGCGAGCACATCGTCGGCCTTTGCGAAATGCCCCCGCGCGACATCGACGACAACCTTGCATGCCTCGCCGAGCGCGGGATGCGAGGCAGCGGCCTTCGGCTCGGTGGTAATGATGCCGGCTTGGTCGAGAGCCTCTTTCGGAAGATAAAGGCGCCCTACATCCGCATCTTCATCGATATCGCGCAGGATATTGGTGAGCTGCAAGGCACGCCCGAGATGATGCGCAAGCAGAATGCCGTCTTCCTCAGCCATGCCGAAAACCCGTACCGACAAGCGCCCGACGGCCGAGGCGACGCAGTCGCAGTAATAATCCAGTCGTTCGAGCGACGGCGCGCGAATGTCTTCCGCCGCATCCATTTCCATTCCCTCAATCACGGTGAGGAAATCGTCCTTCCGCAAGGAAAAGCGCGCAATCGTTCGCGCAAGACCTTCAAGCCCGGCAGGGACCACTCCGCGATAGAGCGCATCGATGCGCGCGCGCCAATCGGCAAGCTGTTGCATGCGGATCGCGCGCGGCGCACTGCCATCCGCGATATCATCGACGCTCTTGCAGAAGGAATAAATTTCAAACATCGCCTCGCGCTGTTCGCGCGGCAACAGGCGCATGGCGAAATAGAACGAGCTGCCGCCGGCGCGGGCCGCGGGACTTGGCGACGTTGTGAGCGGTGCCTGCGTTTCAGGTTTCATGGGCCTGCGGCCGGTCAAGAGAAGCTGACGTGCGGAACGGGCGGCGCATAAGGCACAGCGCTGCCGCACCGACGCCGGTCGCGAGCATTACCTGCTTGCTTAGGTGCACCGATTCGCTCAATGGATCGCGCCTCTGCAATATTGAAACCAACCGCGTCGCCAGCGCCTGGATCGCGGAGATTTCCGCCGCCAAACGCACGTCGTTGACCAGCGCCGGCAGCGGCCGGCTCTGCCGCAATAAAACACCGGTGCGGGCCGCGAGTTCGTTCAGGCAGGTTCTTAAAGCCGGGCTCGCGCGCGGAGCATCCAGCGCATCGACCGTTAAACCATGAGCTGAAAGCGCGTCCAGCGGGACGTAAACCCGATCGAGCGTACGAAAATCCTTCGCGCAATCCTGCAAATGATTGATGACCTGCAGGGCCGCGCAGAGCGCATCGGATGAAGGCCATGTGGTGCGCGACTCACCGTGTACATCCAGCACGTAACGACCGACCGGCATGGCCGAATATGTGCAGTAATCGATGAGATCATTCCAGTCGGCGTAGCGTAGCTTCGTGACATCCTGCCTGAAGGCACGGAGCAAATCCTGGGCGTGTCGAGGCGACAGACCGCGCTCCTGCAGCACCGCGCGCAATGCAATACCTTGCGGCTCCTCATCGCCGTCACCGAGGAGCGTCGCTTCGAGGCGATTGAGCCTCGCCAGTTTCTCGTCGGGCTCAAGCGTCGGATGATCGGCGATGTCGTCCGCCACGCGCACGAACTCATAGAAAGCGAGAATCGCCGGACGATGCTTGCGCTTGATGATCCACGACGCGACCGGAAAATTTTCGTCGCGGTGGCCTTTGCCGGATCGAAGCTCTGCGCTTGTGCTCATTGCAAGCTCGGCGCGTCGACGTGAACGCGTCCCTTCCAGCTCCCGCCTTGCCGCCGCGCGTGCCGATAGGCGGAGTGAAGCGTGTAAAATGCATAGAGCAGCGCGATGGCAGGCAGCGCAATACCCCATAGTGGCGACAAGCGATAGAAACGAAGCATCGGCAGGAACGAGATCGCCATCAACAGCCACGCCGCCGCGCCGAACCAGCGCGCGATCCCGCTCGCGAAAACCGTGAGCAGCGGTGGCGCCACGAAGACAAGCAGCATTCCGGCAAGCGTTGCAGCGAGCAGCCACGGTGAAAACCCGAGCTGCGCATAAGCAGAGCGCGAGATCATGTGCATCACATCGGCGAAAGCTTCGTACGGCCGGAGGCTGCGGACACGTTCAGTCAGGCCAAGCCAGATGGCTCCTTGTGTTTTCAGTTGCCGTGCCAGCGCGCAATCATCAATCAAGGCATTGCGGATGGCGTCGATGCCACCTGAATTCCGAAGCGCATCGGCACGCACCAGCATGCAGCCACCCGCTGCCGCAGCCGTCGGTGAACGACGCCGTGCAACCCAGGCGAAGGGAAACAACATCTGAAAGAAATAGACGAACGCCGGCACGTGACTGCGCTCGGCAAGGCTCACACAGCGCAGCTTCGCCATCAGCGACGTCAACACGAATTGACCCGCCGACGCGCGTGCGACCAAAGCGGAAAGCGAGTCCGGCGCGTGAACGATGTCGGCATCCGTGAACAGCAAATATTCGGGCTTGAACTGCTCCTCCGCCACAGTGACGCCGTGCTTGAGCGCCCAAAGCTTTCCGGTCCAGCCCGAAGGCAGGCTTCTGTTTGCAACGATCGTCAACGCGCGATCCGGCCGCACCGCCGCGCCGGTTTCACGGGCGATCGTGGCGGTGCCGTCGCGGCTGTCGTCGTCCACGACGACGATCGAGAACGGCCCAGGATAGTCCTGGCGCAGAAGCGAGTTGAGACTTGCGCCAATGCAATCGGCTTCATCGCGGGCGGGGATCACAGCGGCGACCGCGGGCCATGTGTCCGGGGCCGACGGAACGGCATCGTCGCGCACGGAGCAGCGCCAGAAGCCGCCCCGCGCGCATACCAGATAAATCCAGATCGCCAGAACGATGCCTGAGAACACAATCAACATGAATGCAGGCGTACCGCCGCCCCTGTGGCTTTTATAACAATACGCGGCAGTTTAATTGGTTCATCGCGGATCGGAACTCGCACGGGCTCCATAAAAAAATCTCTTTTCAATCAAACATCTACCCTTGGTGCCCTTGGGCTGCGCGGAAGCCTAGCACAGCGGCGTCCCCTTCACCGTGTCAGGGCTCGTCTCGCGCGCCATTACCGCGCCGACCGGCTCCGCAGCATTGGTTCCATGCTTTCTGCACGCTTTTTTGTCGCAGACGGCAATTTGCCGCCTACGCGTTTAAGGATTACGGGCCGGCGGGGGACATGAGGACGTGAAAATGACGCGAGCCGTCACCTTTTTCGCTGCTCTTCTGGCGCTTGTTGCCTTTTCAGGGCCGTTTCCTGCAAACGCGCAAAATCCGCACGGACGCCATGCCGCTCCGGCGCGCGCAGCACCGCATGCCGCCCAGCGTCCGGCCGTACGGGCCGCACCGCGTCCTGCCATGCGCGCTGCCCCACGTCCCGCGATGCGAGCAGCGCCGCGGCCGAGCGCGCCGCGCATGACGCATATCGCGCGTCCGTCGGCTCCCCGCGCGCGGGCGGTTCCGCAATCTCGCGCAACACCGCACATCAGCCGCCGCAGCATCACAGCAACCAGGACGCAACACATTACGCGTCCCCAGCGTTCCGCACCGCGCGTTTTGCATCGAAATGTAAACCGCAACACCCAGCAACGGACGCGAACTGCAACACAGCCGAACGTTCGCAACAATCTTCGCGGCCGAGCCGCGCGCACTGGAAATGCAGCGACGCGCAATAGAGAGACAGCGACGCGTAATGAACGCCTGCAGCGGCGCACCCAGCGTCGTAACGACAATGCCAACATCCGCACAAATGCGCGCACGCCGGCGGCGGTTGCCCGACCCAATGCGACGGACGCAAATCGCGCAGCGACCCGAAACGATGCACGGGAGCAGCGGCGGCTTTCGCGTGACCGGCAGCGGGCGGGCCGCATTGCGCGGCTGACACCGGAGACAGCACGGCAAGGCCGCTTCGCAGCGCGCTTTGCTGCCGCGCGCGTACAACGTCACGATCGTCAGCGGCGCTTCGAGGCGGTCGCCGCGCGCCGAGCCTGGCGGCACGGCCATCGCGCCACGTTCGTCGGCTGGTACGGTCCGGTGTTCTGGCCCTATGCCTATTCCGACATCTTCGACTACACGTTCTGGCCTTCCGGATATGACGACGGCTACTGGGCCTATGCCTATGACGATCTTTTCGACGGTGTGTTCTGGGGCGAGAGCGGACCGCCGGAAATCTACGCCTACGGTGAGCCAACGACCGGCGCGGTGCCATTGCCAAGCGGCGGCGGCACGGCGGCAACGCGGCGGAGCACCAGCGTCACCGTGCGCCAGCTTTGCGAGGATCCGGGCAGCGGTGTCACGGCATGGCCGTTTGCGGAGATCACCAAGGCGGTTTCGCCGACGCCCGATCAGCAGGCGCTGCTCGATGAGCTCAAAGACGCCGCGAAAAAGGCTGCCGACGTGTTCAAGGCCTCGTGCCCGTCCGCCAATGCTTATCCGCGTACGCCGCCGGGGCGGCTGCGGGCGATGATGGCGCGGCTGTTGGCGACGTTGCAGGCCGTGCAGACCGTGCGCCCGCCGCTCGAGAAATTCTACGACTCGCTGAACGACGAGCAGAAAGCGCGCTTCAACGACATCGGCCCGCAGCAAAAAGGTGGCAGCGACGAGGCCGAACAGGCGCAGGCGTCCGCCTCCGACTGCAAGCAGGCGAAGCCGGGCTTGAGCAATCTCCCGATCGACAAAATCGAGCAGGTGGTGAAGCCGACGGACGCGCAGGAGGACGCGCTTTCCAACCTCGAGGATGCGACCGAGAAGGCGGTCGGCATCCTGCAAGCGGCGTGCCCCGACGAAACACCGCTAACGCCGGTCGGCCGGCTCGAGGCGATGCAGAATCGTTTGCAAGCCATGATCGACGCGGCCAAAGTCGTGGAAGGACCGCTGGACGACTTCTACGCCTCGCTCAACGACGAGCAGAAAGCCCGCTTCAACAGGCTCGGCCGTGAGGTCGCGCGCAGCGGCGAGTAATCGACGTCCGCCGCGCGGGGCCGTTGCCAGCGCGGCGGACGCGCGTATAAGGGCATCCTGTCGGACCCCACTCGCCGTTCAGGCATCCTCCGCCCGCCCATGCCCGATCCAAACGCGTCGCTTAGTCCTGCCGAGAAGCCGCCCTCCTCCGAGCCGGCGCTGCGCGCGATTGCAATGCCTGCCGACACGAACACGCACGGCGACATCTTCGGCGGCTGGCTCTTGTGCCAGATGGATCTTGCCGGCAGCACGGTTGCAACGCGCTGTGCGCGCGGCCGCGTCGTCACGGTCGCGATTACGGGTATGGCGTTTCACCGACCGGTCCTGGTCGGCGACGAGGTCAGCTGCTACGGCATCATTGAGCGTATCGGCAACACGTCGATTGCGGTGAAAGTCGAGAGCTGGGTGCGGCGCGGCATCGGCGACGAATCGATCAAGGTCACGGAGGGGCTGTTTACGTATGTTGCCGTGGACGCTGCCGGTCGCCCGCATCCAGTGGCGCAGAAGGCGCGTTAGCGTCACCCTCAACTCGCCTACGGCGGAATACTGTCTTCCTTGTAGTCCGGCGGCGCCCAGACCACGGTGTGAAAATCGAAATCATCCTCGAGTATCGGCTTGATGATGTCGAAGAACGGCGACACGTCGAAATCGCGCGGCGTGTAAAGACCGTGCTTGCGGATGTGCGCAACCTCGCTTCGCACGAACGGAGCAACCCCGTAGACCTTGCCTTTGACGATCGCGCGCTCCGGTAGGATGGGATAGCGAATCGATTCGAACGCCTGCGCAATCAACGTCGAGCAAATGGCCTTGGTCGGATCGCCACTGCCGATCGCCAGCATTCGCCGCCGGAACCAGACCGGCACCGGCGGATAGGGAAAGAGGTATCGCGCAAGATCGATGATCTGCTTTGAATCGTAAAGCTTCCCGATTCGGGCCAGCGCGTAATTGACGACCTCCCGTTTCTCTTCATTGCCGAGGCCGACGGGGCGGCAAATGCGCTTGTTGTAATGGAGGTACTTGGAGAGCGGCACGGTGGCGACACCGATTTCCGCATCAGCTTCCAGCAGGACATTGGGCTCGGCGTCCGGATCGTCCGTGTGATCCGGCCCCCGGTCGTCCGGCCGCTCGCCGACATAAAGCGCCGCGTGCGACCAGGTAGACTGGGTCAAAAACTTGATGATGGCGCTGAGTCGGGTATTGCCCTCGATCAGCAGGATGTCGCCCGGCTCCAGGGTCCGGCGGAATACCGCCGGATCGGGCGCAAAAAACGGCGCATAACGTGTCGTGGGCCTCGAAAGATACCGAAGAATGGCCCTGCTGATGTATTCTTTGATCCTGTCGAGCATGAGCCGGCTACCTGCGCCGTGTTAGTGTAAATGCCGAGGTGCGCGAAACCCATCGTTTTCGCGGAACGTTTCCCCGATCCTGGCTTCCAATAGCTGTCAGAAAAGCGATGTCTCAAATGCCAAATTCCTCCTTTCGCCGGGACGTTATCACCAAGCCCATTTTTAGAATGGCGCAGCATGCCTTGCCGAGCCTTTCGGATACCGAACGCGAGGCCATCGAGGCGGGTGACGTGTGGTGGGACGCCGACCTGTTCACCGGCAATCCCGACTGGAAGAAGTTTTTGGCGTTCAAACCTGCGCGGCTGTCGGAGGAAGAGCAGAAATTCCTGGCCGGTCCGGTCGAGGAGCTATGCCGGATGGTCGATGACTGGAAAGTCAATTGGGAATTGCACGATCTGCCGCCGGAGGTTTGGGACTTCCTGAAGCGTAATCGTTTCTTCGCGATGATCATTCCGAAAGAATATGGCGGCCTTGGCTTTTCCGCCTACGCGCATTCGGAAGTCATCCGCAAGCTCTCGTCAGCCTCAATCACCGCTGCGGTGACCGCGATGGTGCCGAATTCACTCGGCCCCGGCGAATTGCTGATGCAGTTCGGCACGAAGGAGCAGCGCGACCACTGGCTGCCGCGCCTTGCGAGCGGCGAAGAAATTCCCTGCTTCGGCCTCACCAGTCCGGAAGCAGGCTCTGACGCCGCGTCCATGATCGATTCCGGCGTCGTTTGCCGTGGCACGTTCGAGGGCAAAGAGGTGCTCGGAATCCGACTCAACTGGCACAAGCGCTATATCACGCTCGGACCGATCGCGACGGTGCTCGGGCTTGCCTTCAAGCTACGCGATCCCGATCACCTCATCGGCAACAAAGACGACGTCGGCATCACGCTCGCGCTGGTGCCGACTCACTTGCCCGGCATCAGCATCGGGCGGCGTCACCTGCCCGCAATGCTTGTCTTCCAGAACGGTCCGAACTGGGGCCACGACGTCTTCATTCCGATAGACTACGTCATCGGCGGCGTCGAACAGTGCGGCAAGGGCTGGAAAATGCTGATGAGCGCGCTGGCCGCCGGCCGCGGCATCTCGCTTCCGTCGCTTTCCGCCGCGGGCGCGGCTTTCACCGCGGATGTCACCGGCGCCTATGCGCGCATCCGCGAACAATTCCATGTCTCGATCTCAAAGTTCGAAGCGATCCAGGAGCGGCTCGGCCGCATGGCCGCGACGGCGTACCTGCTCGACGCCGCGCGCCGGATGACGTGCGCAGCGCTCGATGATGGTCACAAGCCCGCTGTCGTCACCGCGATCATGAAATCGCAGGCGACCGACCGCATGCGCATTTCCGTCAACGACGCGATGGACGTGCATGGCGGCAAAGGCATCATCGAAGGGCCGCTCAATTATCTCGGCAGTCTTTACCGCGGCGTTCCGATCGGCATCACGGTTGAAGGCGCGAACATCGTCACGCGCAGCCTCATTCAGTTCGGCCAGGGCGCTATTCGCTGCCATCCCTTCCTGCTGAAGGAAATGATGGCACTGCAGGACGAAGACAAAGCGCGCGGGCTCGACGCCTTCGACAAGGCTTTTTGGGGACACGTCGGGCACAGCCTCGCCAACACATTCCGCGCGTGGGGACGTGCATGGACCGGCGGCGCTTTTGCGCCTGCGCCGAACGCCGGCGCGGCCAGCCGCTTCTACCGCCAGCTCAGCCGCTACAGCGCGGCGTTTGCTTTAGCGGTCGACCTTTCGCTGCTCAGCCTCGGCGGCGGATTGAAGCGGCAGGAAATGATCTCGGCGCGCTTCGGCGACATTCTTTCGGAGCTTTATCTGTCCTGCGCGGCGCTCAAGCGCTGGAATGACGAGGGCCGGCAAAAAGACGATTTTCCGTTGCTGGAATTCTGCCTCGAAGCGAGCCTCGCCACCATTGCGCAACGCTTCGACGAATTGATCGTGAACTTTCCGGTCAGGCCGGTTGCGTGGCTCATGCGCTTTTTTATCCAGCCGTTCGGCCCACGCCGGCGCGGTCCCTCCGATCGCGTCACGCAAGCATGCGCAGCGATCCTCACCGATCCATGCGCGGCCCGCGACCGGCTCACGACCGATCTTTTCGTGCCGGTCAAAACCGAAGGTGAAGGCGCCAACGGAGTCGGCCTCCTCAAACGCGCGTTCGAGCTTGTGGTGGCAACGCAGCCAATCCGTGACCGCATGCACACCGCACGCGTGCGCGACATCGATCGAGCGGTAGAGCAAGGGACAATCACGGCGGCGGAAGCGGAGCAACTGAAACAGGCGGCGGCCGCCGTGTCCGCGGCGGTCGCGGTCAACGATTTCGCGGCCGAAGAATTGACGTCCCGGGGCGCGAAGAAAGGAGACGTGTCATCGAAAGCGAAGGCGCGCAGAACGGCAGCGGCGGAATAGCGCGCCGCCCGGTCTACATCATCGACGGCAGCCGAACGCCGTTCATCAAGGCGCGCGGCAAGCCGGGACCGTTTACGCCGGTCGATCTCGCAGTGCAGTGCGGGCGCCCTCTCCTGCTCCGGCAGCCGTTTGCACCTGACGCGTTCGATCAGGTCATCCTCGGCTGCGTCAACGTCATCGCCGATGAAATGAATCCGGCGCGCGTCGCGGCACTGCGGCTTGGCATGGGCGAGACGATGACGGCCTTCACCATGCAGATCAATTGCGGCTCCGGCATGCAGTCGATCGATACCGCCTACCGATACATCCAGAACGGACAGGCCGATCTGATCCTCGCCGGCGGCGCAGAAGCCTTGAGCCACGCGCCGCTGGTCTTCAACCGTCGGGCGGTTGCCTGGTTTGCGCGCTTCATGAGCGCACGCGATGCATGGACCAAATTTCTCGCGGCGCTCGGCTTTCGTCCCGCCATGCTTGCGCCGATCATCGGATTGGAGCGGGGGCTCACCGATCCGATTACCGATCTGAACATGGGGCAGACGGCCGAGCTTGTCGGCCATCTCTTCCACATCACGCGGCAGCAGGCGGACGAATACGCCGCCGAAAGCCAGCAGCGTCTCGCGCGCGCGCAAAAGGAAGGGTATTTCGACGGCGAAGTGGAGCCGGCCTTCGCGCGCGACGGCACGGTCTACGATCACGACGACGGCGTGCGGCCGGACAGCACCGCCGACTCGCTCGCAAAGCTGAGACCGGCGTTCGAGCGACCGTGGGGCAAGGTTACGCCCGGTAACTCATCGCAGATCACTGACGGCGCGTCCTGGGTTATTCTTGCGTCCGAAGATGCAGTGACGAAGCACAAGCTCACGCCCAAGGCGGTGATCGTGGACAGCGAATGGGCCGCGCTCGACCCGAGCGTGATGGGACTGGGGCCCGTCTTCTGCTCGACGCCGCTCATGAAGCGGCACAAGCTCGCGCTCAATGATGTCGACTTGTGGGAATTGAACGAGGCTTTTGCAGCGCAGGTGCTCGGCTGTCTTGCTGCATGGGAAGACGAAGAATTTTGCCGCAAGGCGTTGGGGCTTCCGGGCGCCGCCGGACGTATTGCGCGCGACAAGCTGAACATCGACGGCGGCGCGATCGGCACCGGCCATCCCGTCGGCGCGAGTGGCAACCGCATTGTGCTGCACCTCGTCAACGCGATGAAGCGTCTCGGCCTCAAGCGCGGGATCGCCACTGAATGCATCGGCGGCGGCCAAGGCGGCGCGATGCTCATCGAAACAGTCTGAGGGCGGCAATGAAAGAGACACACACGCCGGCTCTCGATGTCCTCGGCAAACGCAACCTCGAGCTCGGACCTTTTGTTGCGGCGGAGACCGATCAGAGCGGCCCATGGATGCATTGGAAGATGCGAACCGACGAGGACGGGATCGCCTGGCTGCTATTCGACAAAAAGGACGCAAGCGCCAACACGCTTTCCGAAGAAACACTGTCCGAGCTGAATGCCGCGCTGGAAAAGATCGAGAAGGAGCGGCCGCGCGGCCTTGTCATTCGCTCTGCAAAGCAAAGCGGATTCATCGCCGGCGCCGACATCAACGATTTCGTCGGCAGCAAGGATGCTGCCAAAATCGCCGCGGATATAGAGCGCGGGCATGCCGTGCTTGACCGGCTCGATCGTCTGCCGTTACCGACGGTTGCGGTCGTCCACGGTTATTGCCTCGGCGGCGGTCTCGAAGTCGCACTTGCCTGCGATCACCGCATTGCCATCGATAATGCGAGCTTCGGTTTTCCGGAAGTTCTCCTCGGCTTGCATCCGGGGCTCGGCGGCACGGTGCGTTCGACGCGTCTCGTCAATCCGGTGCAGGCGATGACAATGATGCTGACCGGAAAAACGGAGCGCGCGCGGCGAGCAAAGTCGCTCGGACTGGTGGATGCCGTCACGCAGGAGCGCCACGTGCGTGGCGCTGTGAAAGCGGCCGTCGACGGCTCATTAAAGTCCCACAAGCCGGGGATGATCGTCGGCCTGCTGAATTCCACTCCGGCGCGCGGCCTCCTCGCCTCGCGCATGCGGCGCGAAGCGGCAAAGCGGGCGCCGCGCCAGTTCTATCCGGCGCCCTATGCACTCGTCGACCTGTGGGAGAAGCACGGCGGCGACGCCCCGGCTATGCAGAAGGCGGAAATTTCCTCTTTCGCCAATCTGCTGGTCGGCGACACCGCGCAAAATCTCGTTCGCGTGTTCTTTCTGCGCAACAAGCTCAAGGGACTTGCCGGCGGCACCTGGAACGGCCGGCGTGTGCATGTGATCGGTGCCGGCGCGATGGGCGGCGACATTGCGGCCTGGTGCGCCTGGCACGGCTTCACCGTCAGCCTCGCCGACATGAAGACCGAGCCGCTTGCCGGCGCGATCAAGCGGGCAGCCGAGCTTTACGGCAAGATCGGCCGCGGCGACCGTGCCAGAGTGCGCGACGCGCTCGACCGGCTCATTCCGGATCTGAAGGGCGAAGGCGTTTCGAGCGCTGATCTGATTATCGAAGCCGTGCCGGAGCGGCTCGACCTCAAGCAAAAGGTCTACGCCGGACTTGAGCCCAAGATGAAAACCGACGCGATCCTTGCCACAAATACATCGAGCATTCCGCTCGAGCAGTTGCGCGAGGGATTGAAACGGCCGGAGCGGCTTATCGGCATCCACTTCTTCAATCCGGTCTCGCGCATGCAGTTGGTCGAGATCGTCAGCCATGACAAGGTGGCGGACGAGGTGCTGGCCGATGCGCGCGCGTTTCTTGGCCGCATCGACCGCCTGCCAGCGCCGGTGAAAAGCGAGCCCGGCTTCCTGGTTAATCGCGCGCTGACGCCCTACCTGCTCGAAGCGATGGTGATGCTCGACCAGGGTGTCAGGAAAGAAACGATCGACAAGGCGGCGGAAGATTTCGGCATGCCGATGGGACCGATCGAATTGGCCGATCAGGTCGGCCTCGACATTTGTCTACACGTCGCGGAGATGCTGCGCGCGAGCTTGAAGCGTGAGATGCCGGACGCGCCGCAATGGCTGAAGGACAAGGTCGCCAAAGGCGAGCTCGGCAAGAAGACCGGTAAGGGCTTCTACGACTGGAAGGACGGCCGCGCGGTCAAGAGCGGCGATGCCGGCACGCCGGCGGCGGACGCGACCGACCGTCTCATTTTGCCGATGCTCGATGTCTGCGTCACCTGCCTGCGCGAAGGCGTCGTCGCAGATGAAGAGATTGTCGACGGCGCGATGATTTTCGCCACCGGTTTCGCGCCGTTCCGCGGCGGGCCGATGCATTATGCGCGAACGCGCGGCATCAGTGACGTGCGTGAAACGCTGACCCGGCTCGCGGCCAAATATGGACCACGCTTCCAGCCTGATCCGGGCTGGAACGATCTCAAATGACGCGACCCGCGGGCGGCCCACAAATCTACGACGATGCCGCGCGGGTTGCCGCCGCGATCATCGAACGCGTCGGCAGGAAAATCGTGCTGGCTCTGCCGCTTGGCCTCGGCAAGGCCAACCACATCGCCAACGCGCTGTACGCGATGGCTGTCGCGGACCGCTCGATCAACCTCACGATCTTTACCGCGCTGACGCTCCAAGCGCCGCGGGCCACGCAGGAGCTGGAACGCCGGTTTCTCGAGCCGTTTGCAAAGCGCGTGTTCGGCGGCTATCCGGCACTCGACTACGCGGTGGCCGCGCATGCAGGCACGGTGCCGCGAAACATTGAGATCAACGAATTCTTCTTTCTCGCCGGACAATGGCTTCATTCGCCCTATGCCCAGCAACATTATATTTCGGCGAATTATACGCATGCGCTGCGGTACGTGCTCGATCGCGGCGTCAATGTCGTCGGCCAGCTCCTGGCGCACCGCGCGGGCGAGCCGCGTCCCTTCAGCTTGAGCTGCAATCCGGACCTCACCATCGATTTGTTGAAACTGCGGAGCGACGGCCGCGCCGATTTCGTGTTCGCCGGACAGGTCAACTCCGAACTGCCGTTCATGGGCGGCGCAGCGGCAATCGAGGCGAATGACGTTGACCTGCTGCTCGACAGCCCGCAGACGGACTTTCCGCTGTTTGCGCCGCCGCGGGAGTCGATTGCACTCGCCGACTATGCCGCCGGCCTGCACGCGGCAAGTCTCGTGCCCGACGGCGGCACGCTCCAGATCGGCATCGGATCGCTCGGCGATGCCGTGACGCAAGGTTTGATCCTGCGCCATCGCAATAACGCGGACTTCCGCAATCTGTTGGCGGCACTGCGGACGCGGCCCACGCAAAACGAGGGCATTCACATCGCCCCCTTCGAGCGCGGCCTTTACGGCTGCTCGGAGATGTTCGTGGAGGGCTTCCTCGATCTGTTCCGCGCCGGCGTACTGAAACGCGAGGTTGATGGCGCGGTGCTCGACAGCGGGTTCTTCCTCGGCTCGCGCGCGTTCTACAAAGCCTTGCGCGAGATGCCGCCTGACCTACTGGCAAAATTCCGCATGCGGCCGATCGATTTCGTTAATGCGCTTTACGGCAACGAAGACGCCAAACGCCGTGCCCGCGTCGATGCTCGCTTCATCAACGACGCGATGATGGCGACCGCCCTCGGCGATGTGGTGTCGGATGGGCTGGACGACGGCCGCATCGTCAGCGGCGTGGGCGGACAGTACAATTTCGTTGCGCAGGCGTTCGCGCTCGAAGGCGCGCGTTCAATCATCATGCTCCGGTCGTGCCGTACGGTGAACGGCAGAACCCGCTCGAACATCCGTTGGCGCTATGGTCACGTCACCATTCCGCGCCACCTGCGCGACGTCATCGTCACCGAATACGGTATCGCCGATATCCGCGGCAAGAGCGACCGCGACGTCATTGCGGCAATGCTCGCCATCACCGATTCCCGATTCCAGAGCGAGCTTCTCGCGCAGGCCAAGGAGGCGGGTAAGATCGAGCGTTCGTACGAAATTCCGAGAGCGGCCCGCGACAATACGCCGGAAGCGATTGCGAGCGCTTTGCAGCCGGCACGTGACTCCGGCTTGCTTGCTGCTTTTCCGTTCGGAACGGATTTCACCGAGGCTGAGCAACGCCTGCTTCCGGCCTTGCAACGGCTGAGGACGTCCTCTCCGGCGCAGCTTGCGGCACTCGCGTTACGCGGCGCTCTTGGGCACGGAAAGAGCGATGAGCTTGAGCGCCTCGGCCTCGCGCGACCGAAAGGTCTGGCAGAGCGGTTTTATGCGGCCTTGGTGCGCGGCGCTCTGGCCGATCAATATCGGCCGTAATCGCCGGCGCCGCGCGATGCGAAGGTAGCGCAAAAAACTGTTCGACCTCTTTCCAGAGCAATTTCGACGACCGCAAAGCGCACAAGACGTCGAAGAAAAAATACCCTGGACCGGAAATCGTCGCGTATTCCAGCCGCTACTCCGCTGCGACTTCGTACTCCTCCAGCGGCGGGCAAGTGCAGACAAGGTTCCGATCGCCATAAGTATTGTCGATCCGGTTGACCGGTGACCAATACTTTTGCGCCGAAGACACATTGCCCGGGAAGCAGGCTTCTTTCCGCGAATAGGGATGCTTCCAGTGATCGTCCACCAGATCCCTGACCGTGTGCGGCGCGTTGCGCAGCACGTTGTCGTCTCGCGAGGCCTCCCCACGCTCGATGGCGCGGATTTCGTTGCGGATCGAGATCATGGCGTCGCAAAAGCGATCGAGCTCCGATTTCGATTCGGACTCGGTCGGCTCGATCATCAATGTGCCCGCGACCGGAAAGCTCATGGTCGGCGCGTGGAAGCCGTAATCAATGAGCCGCTTGGCGATGTCGTCAACGCCCACGCCCGACGTTGCTTTTACGGCACGGGGATCGACAATGCACTCGTGCGCCACCCGCCCGTGTCGGCCTTTGTAAAGCAGCGGGAAATGCGGATCGAGCCGGCGCGCAATGTAGTTGGCATTGAGGATCGCGATCTTGGTCGCCATCGTCAGCCCTTCGCCGCCCATCATCAGGCAGTAAAGCCATGAGATCAGCAGGATCGACGCGGATCCAAAAGGCGCAGCCGCGACGGGGCCGACAATATTCGGGCCGTCCGGCCATTCAGGATGACCCGGCAGGAACGGCGCCAGATGGGCCTTGACGCCGATCGGTCCCATGCCGGGCCCGCCGCCGCCGTGCGGAATGCAGAACGTCTTGTGAAGGTTGATATGGCTCACGTCAGCGCCGTAATCGCCGGGGCGCGCGAGGCCTACCTGCGCGTTGAGATTGGCGCCGTCGAGATAAACCTGCCCGCCGTGCTGGTGCACGACATCGCAGATCGTACGCACGTCCTCTTCGAAGACGCCGTGCGTGGACGGATACGTGATCATGACCGCGGCAAGCCGGTCCCTGTTCGCCTCCGCTTTGGCACGCAGGTCCGCAAGATCGATGTTGCCCTCGTCGTTGCAGCGGACCACGACGACGTCCATGCCGGCCATATGCGCCGATGCCGGATTCGTGCCGTGCGCCGATGACGGAATGAGGCAAATGGTGCGATGTGCCTCGCCGCGGCTGCGGTGATAGGCGCGGATCGCAAGCAGGCCCGCGTATTCGCCTTGCGCGCCGGAATTCGGCTGGAATGAAATGGCGTCGTAACCGGTGATTTGCCGCAGCACGTTGTCGAGCTCGGCGATTATGTCGAGATAGCCGCGCACCTGCGCCGGCGGCACGAACGGATGATGATCGGCGAATTCCGGCCAGGTGATCGGCATCATTTCGGCCGTCGCATTGAGCTTCATCGTGCAGGAGCCGAGCGGGATCATGCTGCGGTCAAGGGCGAGATCGCGATCCGACAGCGCCCGCATGTAGCGCAGCAGCTCGGTTTCCGAGCGGAATTGGCGGAAGATCGGGTGCGTCAAAAAATCGGTCGTGCGGGTAAGCTCGACAGACAGTTCCTGCGTCGCGGTGCGCGCGCGCTGCGTGGTCCGCTTCCTGCCTTTGCCGAATACGGCCACGATCTTGTCGATCGTCTCAGGCGTGGTCGTCTCATCGCACGAAATTCCGAGGCAGGATCGGCCATTGCGCGAAGGTATGTTCCGCAGATTGATGCCGGCCCTGCGCACGCTTTCAAGAAGCTTTTCGCGCCTGCTGCCGACGTCGATCGTGATCGTATCGAAGAATGGGGCCGATCCGGCATCGTACCCCAACGCAGCGAGGCGCGACCTGAGCGTACCAGCCAGTTTGTGCACGCGGCGGGCGATCGCTCTCAGACCTTCCGGGCCGTGATAAACGGCGTACATCGACGCGATGACGGCGAGCAGCACCTGCGCCGTACAGATGTTCGACGTCGCCTTTTCGCGCCGGATATGCTGCTCGCGGGTTTGCAGTGCCAGTCTGTACGCACGGTTGCCGCGGCTGTCGACGGACACACCGATCAGACGGCCCGGCAACGCACGTGTGTACTCCGCCTTGCTGGCGATATACGCCGCATGCGGCCCGCCGAAACCCATCGGCACGCCGAAACGCTGCATCGAACCGACTGCAATGTCGGCGCCGAGTTCGCCGGGAGGCTTCAGCAGCGTGAGCGCAAGTGGATCGGCCGCCATGATGGCGATCGCTTTTGCGGCCTTCACTTTTGCGATCGGCTCACGAAAATCACGAATCTCGCCGTAGGTTCCGGGATACTGGAACAGCGCCCCGAATACGTCCGCCGTATCGAAATCGCTCGACGGATCACCGATCAGCACTTCCCACCCGAGAGCTTCAGCGCGTGTCTTGAGGACGGCCAGCGTTTGCGGATGGCATTCGTGGTCTGCGAAGAACTTCGTGCGCGAGTCGTTGACGATGCGATGCGCCATAGCCATGGCTTCCGCCGCGGCGGTTGCCTCATCGAGGAGCGATGCGTTCGCAATCTCAAGGCCGGTCAGGTCTGCGACCATCGTTTGGAAATTGAGCAACGCTTCGAGCCGCCCCTGACTGATCTCCGGCTGATAGGGCGTATAGGCGGTGTACCACGCAGGATTCTCAAGAATGTTGCGCTGAATGACGGGCGGCAGCACCGTGCCGTAATAGCCCTGCCCGATCATCGAGATCATCGGCACATTGCGGGAGGCGAAAGCACGCGCTTTCGCGAGCGCCTCCGATTCGGTCAACGCCGGCGGCAGATCGAGCGGAACGGGCTGGCGAATATCGGCAGGAAGCGTTTGCGCAAGCAGCTCGTCGAGGCTTGCTGCGCCGACCACCTGGAGCATCTCTTTCTGCTCGGCGGCGGAGGGGCCGATATGACGACGCGAAAAGAGGAAGACGTCCGACTTTTCCTGCATGGGCTTTCTCATTCCAAATTCAGGACTGGCCGATCAGCGCCTTGTAGGCCTGCTCATCCATCAGCTTGTCGAATTGAGAGCGGTCGGTGACTTTGAGCTTGAAAAGCCATCCGCCTTTCATCGGATCGGAATTGACGAGCGCCGGGTTGCTATTGAGTGCCTCGTTGACCTCGGTCACTTCGCCGTTGATCGGGGCGTAAACGTCGGATGCAGCCTTGACGGATTCGACGACCGCGGCGGCGGCGCCGGCCTGCAACGTGGTACCCGGCTTGGGCAACTGCACGAACACCAGGTCGCCCAATTGCTCCTGCGCATGCTCGGTAATGCCGACGGTGGCCGAATCGTTTTCAATCAGGACCCATTCGTGATCGGATGTGAATTTCAGCATCGTGGTCTCCGGCTAACGTTTGTATCGGTTGGCAACAAAAGGCATCTTCGCGATAGCGACCGGCACGCGTTCGCCGCGCAGTTCGGCAAATACGGGCGTGCCTGCGGACGCAACCGCGGCCGTGACGTATCCCATCGCAATCGGCGCATTGACACTCGGACCGAATCCGCCCGACGTCACCACGCCGATTGGCTCCTTCGCGTCTGCATTTTCAAAAAGCTGCGCGCCGTGACGGATGGGCGCGCGGCCTTCCGGCCGTAACCCGACGCGCTTGCGAGGCGCTCCGTTTACAAGCTGATCCAGGATGATTTCCGCGCCCGGAAAGCCCCCGCTGCGACGGCCGCCTGCCTTGCGGGATGCCTGGATGCTCCATTGCAGGTCGGCCTCGACAGGTGTCGTCTGCGTGTCGAGATCGGAGCCGTAAAGGCAAAGCCCCGCCTCGAGGCGCAAGCTGTCGCGCGCCCCAAGGCCGATCGGTGCAACGTTCGTATTGCTGAGTAGCTTGCGCGCCAGCGCTTCCGCGCCTTCCGCCGGAACGCTGATCTCGAAGCCGTCCTCGCCGGTATAGCCCGATCGCGAGACGACACAATCCATCCCGATAAGCTTGCATGCGCGCACGTCGAGAAAACGCATTGCGCGGACATCGGCGCAAAGCTGCGCCAAAACGTCTTCCGCAGCAGGCCCCTGCAAAGCGAGCAATGCACGATCGTCTCGGCGCGTGAGCTCGCAGGTTTCCGCCAGTGCTTCGCGCAAATAGGCTTCGTCGGCGTCTTTGCACGCCGCATTGGCAACGATGACGATGCGATCGCCGAGGTTGGCGACCATCAAGTCGTCGCGAATTCCGCCTTCATCATTCGTGAGCAGCGCGTACCGCTGGCGCCCATTGGCAAGACCTATGACATCAATGGGAATGAGAGATTCGAGCGCACGCGCGGCGTTCTCGACAGCGCCGCTCTTCGCACGAATTTCGAACTGTCCCATGTGAGAGACGTCGAAAAGCCCCGCGGCAGCGCGCGTGTGCAGATGCTCCTTGAGAATGCCGGCGGGATAGCGCACCGGCATGTCGTAGCCGGCGAACGGAACCATGGACGCGCCGAGCTCGGTGTGAAGAGCGTGCAACGGCGTTCGCTTGAGCGCGATGTCGGCTGTCGCACTCATGACGTAAAACCACGCAGGAAAACGGGAGACAGAAACATGCGAGGCACCTTTGCTGCGGCCAGATAAGCCGATTGCCGGTGCCCCCTCTGTTCTTTTGCCTGAGAGTGTTATCCCGTCGGCGGGCGCGGTGCGCCTCTCTCCAGAGTTCGTTCTCCCTTGCGATCCTTCTGCCTGAGAGTTTCCGGGGCGGTTGCTCCTTCGGCGTCGGCTGGGCCGATCTCTCCCGCAAGGGTGTCTGTTGCTTATGTTTCTCCAATGTTAGAACAATGGTCCTAGCAAAAAGACGGCGTGTCTGTCACCTGCAAACTGCGCCCTGATACGCCTTTGTGCCCTGCAAAACGGCCCTCCGATGGCTGAGAGACAAATGGTTGAGAGACAATTGGCGGCCGTTATCGGGCAACGGCAGTCCGTTCGCCGTTACCGGCCCGAACCGATCGACCGGGCAGTCATCGATCGCCTGATCGGCGCAGCGACGCGCGCGCCGTCCGCGCACAACCGGCAACCCTGGCGCTTCGCCGTGCTCGACGACGATGCAAGCAAGCACAAACTCGCAACCGCCATGGGTGAGCGATTGCAGAAGGATCGTCACAGTGATGGTGACGATCGACAGGCGATCGATGCCGACGTTGCACGCTCCTACGCACGCATTACGGGAGCGCCCGTCGTCATCGTCGTCTGCGTCGACACGCGCGACATGGACCGCTACCCCGACGCGCGCCGGAGCGAGGCCGAACACCTGATGGCCGTGCAGAGTACCGCGATGGCAGCGCAGAACATCCTGCTCGCCGCGGAAAGCATCGGACTGGGTGCCTGCATCATGTGCGCCCCCCTGTTTTGTCCGGATGCCGTCACCGGCGCCCTCAACCTGCCGCCCGAGTGGATGCCTCAGATGCTGCTTACGATCGGCAAGCCGGCGGCTGGCGGGAAAAACCGCCCGCGCCTACCGCTCGATAAAATCGTGCTCTGGACGGACGACTCAGGCCGCTAGGTACGCACTGCGCACATGCGGATTGTCCGCGAGCTCGCGACCGCTGCCTGAAAGCGTCAGCGATCCGGATTCAATCAGATAGGCGTAGTCGCACATCTCGAGCGCGGCCAAAGCGTTCTGCTCGACCATCAGCACCGTCGTCCCCCGGTCGCGGATGCCGGAGATGATATCGAACATCTGCTCGACGATATTTGGCGCGAGCCCGAGCGATGGCTCATCGAACATCACCAGCTTCGGCCGCGACATCAGTGCCCGGCCGATCGCAAGCATCTGCTGTTCGCCGCCCGATAGCGTCCCGGCGACCTGCTGACGACGTTCCGCAAGGCGCGGAAATTGCTCGAAGATGCGATCCATATCCTCCGCAATCGCCTGGCGGTCATTGCGCAGATAGCATCCCATCTCCAGATTTTCGGTGACCGTCATGTACGGAAAGACGTGACGCCCTTCCGGGCAATGCGCGATGCCGAGCGAGAGGATCTTGCGCGCCGACGCGTTGGTGATATCGGTGCCGTCGAAAACGATGCGGCCGCTCTTCACCGGGATCAATCCGGAAATCGCCTTCAGCGTCGTCGTTTTGCCGGCACCATTGACGCCGATCAGCGACACAAGTTGACCGCGCCCGACGGAGATCGAAAGCCCTTTGATGACGGACGCCTTGCCGTAGCCACATACGAGATTACGGAGCTCAAGCACGCTTTTTCCTCTGGCCAAGATACGCGCGGATTACTTCCGGATCGTTCTGAATCTGCGCTGGGGGGCCTTCCGCGATGATCCGCCCGTAGTTGAGCACGACCACACGATCAGACACTTTCATCACCATCTGCATGTCGTGCTCGACCAGCAATATGGTTGTGCCTGCATCGCGGATTTTCTCAACCAAAGTCACAAAACGAGCCGTTTCCGCCGCATTCATTCCCGAAACGGGTTCATCAAGTAACAGCATCGACGGCTTCGCCGCCAGGGCCAGCGCCAGTCCAAGCAACCGCTGCTCGCCGTAAGCCAAATTGGCTGCAAGCGTAGTGGCACGATGCTCAAGTCCGACGAATTGCAAAATCTCCTGCGCCGCGTTCATCAGTTCCTGTTCGGATTCGCGTTCGCGCCGCGTGCCAAGCAACGTGTCCCACAAACTCGAGCGGCCACGCGTATGCAGGCCGATCATGACGTTTCCAAAGACGGTGTTGTCCTGGAAAACACTGGTGCGCTGAAAGGTTCGCACCAGCCCCAGCCTAGAGATTTCATGCGGTTTCAGCCCATTGAGAATAGTCGACCGATAACGAACCGTGCCGCTCGTGGCTCTAAGAAAGCCGGTGAAGACATTGAACGCGGTCGTCTTGCCCGCGCCGTTTGGGCCAATCAGGCCGACGATCTCCCCCTCGCGGACCGAAAACGTCATATCGGCAATTGCCAGCAATCCCCCGAAACGCACGGCAACGTGCTCGATCGACAGGACAATATCGTCCTGCGACGTCATTGTTCTTCCGCCTTTTCAATGAGCGTCGACGAGCCGGCGAAAACGCTGCGGTGGCTTGCGAAAGCGCGCCGGACAGCCGGCACGATTCCTTGGGGCAGGAAGTAGACGATGGCGATCATGAGCACGCCGTACACGATCCACTGCATTTCCGGCGCGATCTTCATCGCGCGCAAGACTTCGGGCACGACACCGAACACCACTCCCCCGACGATCGGGCCCGCGAGCGTGCCTTTACCCCCGGTAACGACCATGATGATCATCGTCACCGTGTAGATGAACAGAAAGATGTTGGGGTCGACGATCCGGATGTAATGCGTGTAGAGCGCACCGGCGAGACCGGCGATCGCGGCGGAGACGACGGTAGCGAGAACCAGGTAGCGCGTCACGTCGATGCCGAGCGAGGTAGCAAGCGACTCATTCTCACGCAGCGCGATCATCGCCCGTCCCGCCCGCGAGTTCACCAGCCGCGCGATAATAATGTAGCTGAGTACTGCGGCGGACAGCATCAGATAGAAAAACTGAGGCTTGCGCAGAAAGGAGATCGTGTACTCTCCGAACCCGAGCGTCAGGGGCGGAATGCTGTTCAGCGCCATCGCGCCTTGCGTCAGTTCCACCCAATTGAGCGCAATGAGTTGTACGACCGAGACGAAACTGAGCGACACGATCACGAAATAGGCGCCGCGCACGCGGAACGACAATTTGCCGATGCCGTAGCCTACGATTCCGGTGACGAAAACGGCGCAGAGCATCGCGAACCAGACCGGCTTGGGCGAGAGACCGACAACGGTATCCGGCGCGATATGCACCTTGAAGCCGAGCGAGATCAGCGCACTGGTGTAGGCGCCAATTCCGAAAAACGCGACGTGGCCTAGCGAAAGCTGTCCGGTGTAACCGAGCAGCAGGTTGAGGCTCATTGCGGCAATGATAAAGATGCCAGTCACGATCAAAACGTGCAGATAGTAATAGTCCGTCATCCAGAGCGGCACGGAGGCGAGCGCGGCAACGAGAAGCCAGGGAATGAAACGCATCAGCCGATCCGTTCCTTACGCGCGAACAGTCCCGTCGGGCGAATCAACAGGATCAAGATGATCAACACAAAGCCCATCGCGTCACGATAGCCGGATGAAATGTAGCCGGCCCCGAGCTCCTCGGCGAAGGCGAGAATAAATCCACCGACGGTCGCGCCAGGCACGCTGCCCAGACCGCCGAGGATGACGACGGCAAAGGCCTTTGCCGCCGCCAGATCGCCCATTGCGGGCTGGACGACGAACACCGGGCCAAGCAAGGCACCGGCAGCGGCTGCCAATGACGAGCCAATGGCGAATGTCGCGGTGTTGATGCGGCCGATCCGAACGCCCATCAGCGCCGCCGTATCGGGATCCTGAAAGGTGGCGCGCATCGCCTTGCCGAGCTTGGTGCGGTTGATGAGAAGGTAAGTGCCCGCGATCAGCAGAAGGGCAACAACGAAAACGTAGACGCGCAGCCAGGAGACCGAGGCAGGCCCGAACACAAGCGGGTTGGCGGGAAACGGATTTTTGACGGACAGCGCAACGCCGCTCCAGATCCACTGCTCGGTGTTCTGCATGATGATCCAGGCGCCGATCATCACGAGCATTGTCGTGTCGATGTCGGCTCGCCGCAGCCGGCTCAGCAAGACGAGCTCGATGAACGCGCCCAGCAGCGCGCCGAGCGCCATCGCCAGCAGCAGCGAGAGGTAAAAGTTGACGCCCAGGCGCATAACCAGCGCGTACATGCAATACGCGCCGAACGCATAAAGCTCCCCATGGGTGAAATTGACCACCCGCATGATGCCGAAGATCAGCGTCAGGCCGATTCCCAGCAAGGCATACGTGCCGCCGAGGATAACAGCGTTGAGGAGGTGTTGAAGAAATTCACTCAAATCCCGACGCTCCAGGGCATTGAACTGGAAAGGTGCGAAAACGGGCAGCCGCAAGGCTGCCCGTTCCGCGAAATGCCTGTCAGAATTGCGGCTTCTGAACTTTGCCGTTCTTGACCTCGACGAGATAGACCGTCGGCACGTTCTGTCCGCTTTCCTTGCCGGCCGGACCCTGCTTGATGAAATGGATGTCGCCGTAGACGCCCTTCACGTGCACGCCCCACAAGGCCTTGCGGATCGCCTCCGCGTCCGGCTTGCCGGCGGCCTTGATCGCAGCGACAGCGACATAGACCGCGTCGTAGCCGCGGTAGCCCTCGGTCAGGCCGCCGACATTGAAGCCATGTTTCTTCCAACCGGCCATGTACCGTTTCGAAACCTCAGGGTTAGTCGTGACCTCCGGGAACCAGGGCGGAAAGAATGTGGTGTGATAAGATCCTTCCGCCGCAGCGCCGGCTTGCGCGATGACCTGGTCCGGCGAATTCGAACCGCCGCAAGAGACGATACGCGCCTTCAACTGCTGCTCTTTGGCCTGCTTGAGAATGAGCGTGAGCTGTTCGACAGCGGTCGTGACGAAGACTGTGTCGGCGCCGGATGCTTTGATCTTGGCAAGTTGAGCAGAGAAGTCGGTTGCGGCGGGGTCCATCGTTTCACGGGGACCGATCTCGACGCCGTTCGCTTTCAGCATCTTGCCGTATTCGTCGGCCGAGCCGATGCCGAAATCGTTATTGGTATAGAGGAAGGCGGCTTTCTTAATGCCCATGTGCTTGGCGATGGGCTTAAAGGCCGTAGCTTCCATCTCGGAAGTCGGGCTGATGCGGAAGACGTAGGGATTGCCGGACCTCGTGATCTTGCCGGATGACGAGGTCTCGACGATCATCGGGACCTTGTACTCTTCGAGCTTCGGCATGACAGCGAGCGTCAGCGTCGAACTCCACGCTCCGATCAGTAGCGGAACCTTGTCCTTCTCGATGAGCTTTTCGACCGTCGTCACCGCTTCGGTCGGATTCGATTTGTTGTCCTCGATGATGAGCTGGATCTTCTTCCCCAGCACACCGCCGGCATTATTGATCTCCTCTTCGGCGATCCTCGTGCCTTGGGCAACATAGTTGCCCGAGGCCGCGAACGCGCCGGTAAGCGGCTGAGTGACGCCGATCTTGATCGTGTCCTGCGCGCCGGCGCCGGTAGCGGCGCCGCCGACAAAGAAGACCGTGCCCGCCAGTAGTCCTAAAAGCTTCCTCATATCCATTTTCCTCCTCAGCATCGACCGTGGTCGACAATGGCGTTGTTATTGGAGTTCAAGACTGCCGCCCCAACTGGGACAAGTACAGCACGCAAGTCGGCAGGCAGGCCGCAATTCAAAAGCCGGCAGAAAGACGCATTCGCAGCGCAATCTATTCCTGCATTCCCTCACCGGATTCGAATGGACGGCCCGCTGCATCAGTCGGAAACTCTTCCTAGGCGAAATTCTTTCTATTTTTAGAATGTTAGTAAGCACCAAGAATTCAGGCAAGGCCAAACTTGTCGCGCGGTGTGCCTCATTACCAGGCAGGTGGCCCGCCATCGTCATAGCCATCGCTCAACACTCCGGCACATTGACGGCCAGCCCACCGCGCGCCGTCTCTTTATACTTAAGCTGCATGTCGGCGCCGGTCTGCCGCATCGTCTCGATGACCTGGTCGAGCGTCACGCGATGCGAACCGTCCCCGCGCAGCGCAAGCGAGGCGGCGTTGATGGCCTTCACAGCCCCGAACGCGTTGCGTTCGATACATGGTATCTGCACCAGGCCGCCAACCGGGTCGCAGGTCATGCCCAGGTGGTGCTCGATGCCGATTTCGGCGGCATTCTCGATTTGAGCGTTGGAGCCGCCCAATGCAGCCGTCAGCCCGGCGGCGGCCATCGAACAGGCGACGCCGATTTCACCCTGGCAGCCCACTTCAGCGCCGGAAATGGATGCATTCATTTTGCATAGCGAACCGATCGCGGTCGCGGTGAGGAAAAAGGTATGCACGCCAGCCTGCGAGGAATCCGAGCAATGGTCGCGATAATATTTTAGCACGGCAGGAATGACACCGGCCGCGCCGTTGGTCGGCGCTGTCACCACGCGGCCGCCGGCGGCATTCTCCTCGTTCACGGCAATCGCATAGACGTTGACGTATTCCATCGATTGATGCGGCGCATGGACGTTCTTCTGCGAGGCGTCACACAACCGCTTGAACAATGAACTCGCCCGGCGCCGGACCTTGAGCACACCGGGAAGTTCGCCGGTGGCGCCGATGCCGCGCTCGATGCACGCGAGCATGACGCCGGCAATCCGATCAATCCCTTCAAGCACGGCAGTCCGTGGGCGCAGCACCGTCTCGTTCGCAAGCACCACGTCGGCGATCGTGAGGGAATTCGCGTCCGCCAGCGCCAACAACTCAGCCGCGCTGCGATACGGCCATGGCACGACCGGTTGTGGAGGAACGGGGTCGCCCTCGCGCACGACGAAGCCGCCTCCGATCGAGTACCACGTCTCCTCGCTCAGGGTACGGCCATCGGCGTCGAACGCCGCAAATTTCATCGCGTTGGAATGGCCCGGCAGGATCTGTTCACGGTCAAAAACGAGGTCGCGTGCGAGGTCGAAAGCGATCGAGCGCTCGCCGCCAAGCGACAGCCGGCCAGCCGCCTTGATCTCCGCAAATTGCCGCTCCGCATCCTCCGGCTCAATCGACTCCGGCGCGCAGCCGCTCAACCCGAGCAGAACCGCCTTGTCGCTGCCGTGTCCTTTTCCAGTCCAAGCCAGGGAGCCGAAGAGGGTCACGTGGACGCGCGCCACCGATGCAAGATGGCCGCCCTTGCGCAGTCCCTCTGCGAAATTGCCTGCGGCCTTCATGGGGCCGGTGGTGTGAGACGACGACGGACCTATGCCGATCTTGAACAGGTCAAAGATGCTGATCATCGTTCCGTCATTTTATTCCCGGTCAGGCGTTCTTGAGCCGGGGAATGATCTCGCGCGCGATCACCTCGATTTGATCCATCTGATATTTGTACGGAACGAAGATGATCTTCTGGACGCCGACTGCCATGTGCTCCTTGAGTTGCGCGACACATTCATCAACCGAGCCCATGATGGCGCTATCCCGCGTGCAGTCGCTGTTCGCCGGGAAGTCCCATTCCTTGTTGAGCCAATCCAGCATGTCAGCCTTCACCGCATCCTTGGACTTTCCGACCATGATCGGCAGTTGCGACGCATTGAGCAGCTTGTCCGGATCCTTGCCGGCTTCCTTGGCGAAGTTGCGGATCTTGGTCCACGATTTCGTGAAGCCTTCCGGTGTGTAGAAATAGGTCAGCCAGCCGTCGCCAGCCGTCGCCGCACGTTGCAGCACGCGATCGACATAGCCGCCGATCAGGATCGGAATTCGCTCCTGCGCCGGTTTGGGATACATCACCGCCTTCGAGGGCTTGTAACCGGCCGTGGGGTACTCGCCGGTAACCGACGGCTCCGTCCACAGGCGGCGGAGAAGTTCCAGGTTCTCGTCCATGATCTTGCCGCGCTTCTCGAACGGAATGCCCATCGCGTCGAATTCGCGCTTGTACCAACCCGACGCCATCCCCATCAGCATCCGGCCGCCTGAAAGCTGATCGATGCTCGAGAGCTGCTTGGCGAGCGCCACCGCGTTGCGCAGCGGCAGCACCAAAATGCCGGTGCCTAGCTTGATCTTCTTGGTGCGCGCCGCAACACCCGTGAGCACCGTCAGCGAGTCGATAATCGGAAAGTTCGGCTCGACGCCGAGGAGCATGTGATCCCAGACCCAGAGCGAGTCGAAGCCAAGCTCTTCCATCTTCACGCCGTAATCGACGAGGGCCTTCGCGTCCGGCATTTGCGGATAGGCCGTGAAATTCCGAGCGGCAATGCCGAACGTCTTGCTCAGACCCGTCATCTTCTGTCCTCCGTTATCTTTTTTTCAGTTCAGCATCACGCGATGTACAGCCGCTCGGGATCGAGCATGCGCAAGGTCGCAAGCTCATGGTCGGTCGGCGGCTCAGTGACGCCGAGATCGGAATCGAAGTCGAGTTTGAATCCGGTGTTTTCCTGCAGCTGTTCGCGCGTGACGCCGAGATTGAGCGCGAGCGGCTTCATGCGGCGCGTTTTCTCGTCGAAGCCGAAAACGGCGAGTTCGGTGACGACGCGGAACATGCCGCCGGCCGGCAGCCCGCGCTGGCGGCGCGTCTCGCCGCCCCTGATCCACCCGGGGCTGGTGATGAAGTCGACGTTTTCCACGAAGCGGCGCTTCTCGTGCTTCATCGCGACGATCATGTTGGTAAGACTCGCGATGTCATTGCCGCCGCCGGTGCCGGGCAAACGCGTCTTGGGCTTCTTCGGGTCGCCGATGAACGAGCTGTTCAGGTTGCCGTACTGATCGATCTGCGCGCCGCCCATGAAGCCGACGTCGACATAGCCGCGCTGTAGCAGCAGCAACACTTCGGCACTGCCGAGCACCATGTTGGCGCGGACCGTGCAGCGCTGGTCGTTGGTCGACGGCGGCAGCTTGCCGGGCTCGACGAACGCGCCGATGACGCCACCTTCAAACAAAATCGTCAGGCCGGGGCAATGCAGCCGCTGCGCAAGCGTCGCCGCCAATAGCGGAATGCCGACACCGGCAAATACGACCATGCCGTCCTTGAGTTGACGTGCGCTCAGGATCGCGAGCAATTCGGCCGCGGTGTAGTCTGACTTATGCGTCATAGATCGATTTTCCCGCCCGCGAGGCCGTCAGCACTTCCTCGAGACCGATAAGGTTCAGGAATTCGGGCCATGATTTTGGTCCATAAACGAACTTGTCGAGATATTCCTTCATTCCGCCGACCGGATCCTTGTTCACGAGCGCAACGTATTGCTCCATGTGCTTCATCATCGGCTCGTACACGCCGTAACACTCATGCGGCGCACAGCCGTATGGCACCTCGACGATCGCATCCACCGCAAAGAACGGAATCTTGGTCTGGTCGGGTGCGCGGCGGATCTGGTCGTTGGAAACGATCCGCTCGGTCGTCAGGATGACCTTGTTCGCGGCCATCGCGAGATCGATGTCCATGAATTGCAGTCCGTCGATTTGCGCATTCCCATACGGATCGCAGCGCTGCACGTGAATAAGCGCCACATCGGGATTGAGGGCCGGAACGAGCAGCAGCTTCTCGCCGGTGAACGGGCAGTCGATCTCCTTGGCCTCGGGCCGCTGTGCCAGCACGTCAGAGCCGAGCATCGAGCGAACCGGCATGAACGGAACGCCCATCGCGCCCGCGCGAAACCGCATGCCCATCGCAAGATGGCTCCATTCTTCGAAACGCGCCTTCCCGGTCTCGACATGGTGACGCATCACCTTCGAGACACCCCAAAGGATGCCCTGGCTGAACCAGCTGCTGACGATGTGGTCGGACGCGCCCGAACCAAACAGAAGATCGCCGTCGCTTGAAATGATACAGCGCGAGCAGGAAAGGTTTTTGCGGCCGGCGCGGATCAAGGCCCACACCAGCGCCATCGGCGTGCGCGACATCGTACTGCCGCCGATACCGACCGAGTCGCCGTCGCGAACGAAAGAAGCAACGTCGTCCAGCGTCACTACCTTTTCGCGCAAACTGCGATCGCGCGCCGCAATGTCCTTGCGCAACTTCTCGTACGGTTTGACCAGGCTCATGAAGACGCCCCGTGCGCCACTTCGGCATTGAACTCATCGATCATCCGGTCCCAAGCCGGAATCGTTTCGACAAGATCCTGCCAGAACTTCTGCTTTCTTCGGCTTTCAAAATCCTTCACCGAAACTCCTTGTTGCTCAACCCACGTGTAATAGCCGAGATTGAAGATGCGACTACGCTCGACATGCGTAAGCTCGAGCACGTGGTCGTCCGCGATTCCCTCGATATGCTTGCCGAAAATCTCGCCCGCGTTGACCTCGTCGAATCCCGAGGGATACTTGCGCGACACAAAGGACTCGCGCTCGCTGCCGTACATTGCGGCGCTATCGGTCGCAACTGTGAAAATAACGTCGTTCTCGTCGTATTCGAAACGCTTGGCAACCTTGATCGCCGCCACGATATTGGCGAGCCCGGAAATACCGAAATGCTCGAACTGCTTTATCAACTCCGGATCGAATCCACGACGCTTCGCAAGATAGCCGCGGCCGCGTTCATTGTTGAACAGCAAATTCAGTGAATCGCTCGCGTTGTCGGACACCGCGACCACGACGTCTGTATTCATGACGTTGTGAATGAGCGGAATGTGCTTGTCGCCAATACCTTGAATGTTGTGTTCGCCGAATCCGTTGCAGTACATCGTCGGGCATTCGAGCGCCTCAACTGCCACGATCTTCGTGCCGTGCAACTTCTTCAGCCGATCGCCGGCCGCGATCGTGCCTGCGGAACCGGTTGCCGAAACAAAAGCTGCAAGCCGGCGATCGTTGTGGCCGCGCTTGACCTCATCAAAGACTTTTTCGCAAGCCTCACCGGTGCAGTGATAGTGGATGAGATAGTTCGCAAATTCCGAAAACTGGTTGAGGATGACATTGTCCGCGTCGCGCTGCAGCTCGGCGCACTTGTCGTAGATTTCCTTGACGTTGCTCTCGGTGCCTGGCGTGCGGATGATGTCCGAGGGATCGGCAACCCACTTCTGCAGCCAATCGAAACGCTCGCGGCTCATGCCTGCGGGGAGAACGGCAACCCCGCGGCATCCAAGAATGCGCGAGATCGCAACCCCGCCGCGGCAATAGTTTCCGGTGGAAGGCCAAATGGCACGCTGGCGCGATGGGTCGAAACGACCGGTGATCAGCCGCGGCACGAGGCACGCGTAGGCGGCAAGCACCTTGTGCGCTCCGATCATCGGGAAATTGCGGCCGAGCAAGACGACGATCGGCGCCTTCACGCCCGTCAATTCCGGCGGCAGCGTCACATGGGCCGGGACATCGAGACGGGACTTCCGATCGAGAGCATTAAACCAATGTACCCGCCACAAATTCCGGGCATCCGGAGCATCGGGGTCGACCCGCGAAAGTCCCGCGTCATCCGCCGGGGGATCCGCAAGCTCGCTCCACGTCGGCAGCCGGCCGCCGATCTCGCGAAGGCGGCCGACGGCGGCCTGACGTCTCGAACGGTCCAAGATTTCGGGAGCGATCGACAAACTCATTTCATAACCTCGGCCGTTTGCGGCGCCGCTCACCGGCAACCGATGCCGCCCGCTGGGGGCCCCGGCCGATACTAGATTGATGCTAAGATTAGAACAATAGGAATTTGCGCGGCCCCGATCGGTTATCGTCAAGATTCACGTGTCGATTGCAAGGCTCGCCTGCGCAATGCGGCTGCCTTTCCCGAACGATGCGCTATAGCGCTCGGGCGGGACGTCACCATAGAGGGTGTTGCGTTGGCGCGGAATACGTCCAATCGAGCGGATGATAAATTCCATCGATTCCGGTGTCATTTCCTGCCCATGCTGCGCGCCGGCCGAGCGCGTGATCGTTTCGTCCATCAGCGTCCCACCGAGATCGTTGGCGCCCGCCTGCAGGCAAATTCGCACGCCCTCAGGGCCCATTTTGACCCACGAGGTCTGGATATTGGCCAACACCGAATGGAACGCCAGCCGCGCGACCGAATGCATCAACACGGCTTCTCGAAATGTCGGACCCGACCGCGCGCGGCCTTTGAGATAGATCGGCGCTTCCATATGCACGAACGGCAGCGGAACGAATTCCGTAAAACCGCCCGTCTCCTCCTGCAGGGCGCGCAGGCGCAGGAGATGCCGCGCCCAATGCACATAGGAATCGACATGGCCGTACATAATCGTGGCCGTCGATTTGAAGCCGGCACGATGCGCCGCGCGCATGACCTCAAGCCAGCGAGCAGTATTGATCTTATCCGGACACAAAACTGCTCGCACTTCGTCATCAAGGACTTCCGCCGCCGTCCCCGGCAACGTGCCGAGTCCCGCTTCCTTCAGCGTCTCAAAAAACTCTTCGAGCGAAAGACCGAGCGTCGCAGCACCCTGATGCACCTCGAGTGGTGAGAACGCATGCACGTGCATATCCGGAACGGCACTGCGCACGGACTTGCAAATTTCGACGTAGGTGCGGCCATCGAAGTCCGGGTGAATGCCGCCCTGCATGCAGACTTCGGTGGCGCCGCGCTCCCAGGCTTCGCGTGCTCGCCGCGCAATTTCATGGAGCGACAGATTGTACGGCCGCCCACGCAAATTCTCGCTCATCTTGCCTTTCGAGAACGCGCAGAACTGGCATTTGAACGAGCAAATATTGGTGTAATTGATATTGCGCGTGACCACATACGAGACCGTGTTGCCGCAAGCCTCGCGCCGCAGCGCATCCGCCGCCGTGCAGACGGCGGAAAAATCATCATCCTTTGCCTGAAACAGGCGGACGATCTCCGGCTCCGCCAACACGCGACCGGCCGCCGCGCGATCGATGATTTTCGCCAACTCGCCGGTCGCGATCGCCGGCATGACTGCCCGCTCTGCGTCGGGCGGCAGCGCTTTCGTCTCACCGGGCGACCAGTCGTCAGGGCGCGGCCATCCGTCGGCGTCAATCCGGCGCAGCAGCGCAGTCTGCAAACCGCCATCGACCCATTTGCGGTGATGAGCGGCGAAGGACGGATAGATCGCCAACCGCTCGTGCAACTGCTTTCCCGCAGCATTTGTGGCGCGCTCCAATACCTGCAGATGCGGCCACGGCGCTTCTGGATTCACATGGTCGGGAGTAACCGGTGAAACCCCGCCCCAATCGTTGATACCCGCTTCAATCAACGCGCGCAGTGCGCCAGGCGAAAGGTTCGGCGGCGCCTGGATACTCATCGACGGAGGAAAGATCAGCCGCGCGATCGCGATCGTCCACAAATGCTCTTCGAGCGGTACCGCCGGCGCCCTCGCCATCCTTGTATCTGGCTTAGGGCGAAAATTCTGGACGATGATTTCCTGGATGTGCCCGTGCTGCTCATGCAGTTCGCGCAAAGCGATTAGAGCGTCGATCCGCTCACGCCGTGTTTCACCGATTCCGATCAGAATGCCTGTGGTGAACGGAACGCGTTGCTCGCCGGCCATGCGAATCGTGGCGAGCCGTGCCGCCGGATCCTTGTCAGGCGAGCCGTGATGCGGCCCGCCCTTCTCCATCAAGCGAGTCGCGGCGCTTTCCAGCATGATGCCCTGCGAAATCGACACCTTCCGCAGGGCTGCGATGTCATCCCGATCGAGCAGGCCCGGATTGACGTGCGGCAGCAATCCGGTTTCCTCGAACACCGCGCGCGCCATTTCGGCAAGATACGACAGCGTCGTCTCGTGGCCGAGCCGCGCGAGCTCTTCCCGCGCAACACGATAACGAAGCTCGGGCTTGTCGCCGAGCGTGAATAGCGCCTCCTTGCAGCCGGCGTCGCGGCCGGCATGCGCGATGGCGAGCACCTCATCGCGCGTCAAAAATGCGCGCTCTCCGGGGCGCGGCGGATGCGCGAAAGTGCAGTAATGGCAAACGTCGCGGCATAATTTTGTGAGCGGGATGAAAACCTTGCGCGAGTATGAAACCACGTTGCCATGCGCGCGGTCGCGGCGTGCTGCTGCCGCCCTCATCAGCGGCGCCGGATCGCTGACGTCGCAGAGTTGGTACGCTTCCTCGCGCGTGAGCACGCGTGCGTCAGGGAATGCGTCAAGCATCCGCGCGTTGCCGCTCGCTTCTCCACGTGATGCAAGGAAAGCGTGCGTCCGCGTGTTCGATTGAAGCGCAAGAAAATCATCCAGATTTTTTGGCCGGTCGATATCGAGGCCGAGATTGCCGGACGGCAACTCGTGGACGGTCAACCCACGGGCGCGCGCTGCTTCGCAATGATTGTCGAAGCTGCCCGGACCGAAGCACAGCGGCAGCGCAGCGGCCGGCCGGCACCCAAGCAGGTTGGTGCCTCTGTCGTCGGCAGCCGGAATTGCGACAAGAGTGTCCGGCGTACGCAGGGCATCGACCGCCTGCGCGATCGTCTCCGGCGCAAGGTGCGGCACATCGGACGGGATTATCAGGGCGGCCTTGCCGCCATTGTCCGCGACACAGTCGAGGCCGTACCGGATGGCAGCATTAAGGCCTTCACGCCCTTCATCCGAGACAATGCTCACATCATATTGCTCGGCCAGCTTTGCCGCCGCCGGATCGGCGGTGACCACCACGACGCCCGCAATATGCGAGGCGGAGCGCGCAAGCGCATCCAGAACGTCGTTGAGCATCAAGCGCGCAAGTTCGGCACGGCTGTCAGGGTCAAGAACGCCCGCGAGCCGCTTCTTGGCGTCCGCGAAGCGCTTCACCGGCACGACAGCCCACATGTCTTTTCGGTCAAGCACCGGCGGATACCCGTTCGTTTTCCGAAAACACCTGCCGAAGATCATCGGCAAAGTCGAGGACAGCGCGCGCGAGCCTCTCGCGATCGGCCAGATCCTTCATCATTGTCCGCGTCACCAGCACCGGCTTACCGACGCCTTCGGCGTCTGCGCCATCGGTTCTGTCGATAACGAGCGCATGCATCAAACCGCGGTAATGATTGGCAATCGTCGTCGTGGTCACCGACAGCGCAAGCTCGTGCATGATCTTTGCCGTCGGTCCCTTTACCGCCTGCCCGCCGATAATCGGCGAAACCGCGATGACCGGGGCCCTGCTCTGCGCAAGTGCTTCGCGCATGCCGGGCACCGAAAGGATGGGATCGACCGAAAGGTAAGGATTGGACGGACAGATAATGACGGCCCGCAGGTCCGGGTCTGCCAGCGATTCAAGAACACCCGGCGCCGGGATTGCGGAGCGCGCGCCATCGAAGCGGATCGCCTTCACGACCGGTTCGCATCGGCGGCGCACAAAATAGTGCTGGAACGGCAAATCACCCTCATCAGTTCGCACAATCGTGCGTACCGCATTGTCCGACATCGGAATAATCTGCGCAGGAATTCCGAGCCTGCGTGCGACACGCCTGGTGAATGCGCTCAACGTTCCGCCGTCGCGCAAAAATCCCGTGCGCGACGCATGCATCGCGAGGTCGCGATCACCGAGACTGAACCAGGTTTCGCCGCCCGCCTGCGCAAGCTCCCGCATGAAATTCCAGGTCTCATGGGCGCGTCCCCATCCGCGCACCGGATCGGCCAGTCCTGAAAGCGTATAGACAACCGTGTCGACATCCGGAGAAATGTGCAGGCCAAGATGTTCGAAATCGTCACCGGTATTGACGATCACGGTCAGTTCGCCGGGGGCAAGCACGCGCAAAAGGCCAAGCGCGAGTTTGGCGCCACCGATACCGCCGCAGAGTGTGACAACCTGTTTTCTTTTTGCGCCCGGTGTCATCGAAACAGGTCCATTTCCTTGGGCCGCAGCAGCGCCGAGGCGGGCACGGCCGGCGCATCGCTTTGAAGACCGCGAATATGCACAACCGGCTGGCCTTCCGCCGCCTGCCCCATCACCAGCGAGGCGGCCGCTGCGATCTCATCCGCATAGGCGACTTCCGTGACGCGCATCTTGCGGCCAAACAAATCCGCGACTCCGACGAGGTCGATCAGCGACGGCACGCCGGCGGCGCCGAGCGCAACGCCAACAACGCCGTTACGCCACGGGCGCCCGAAGCTGTCGTTGACAATAACGCCAAGGCGAACGCCGAATTCCGCATCCAGCGCGGCCTTCAGCTGCGCCGCCGTTTCATCCGGATCACGCGGCAACAGCAATACCTGATCGCCATCGCCTGCGACGTTCGACTGATCGACGCCGGCATTCGCCATCACGAAGCCGAGACGATGCGCGACGATCAGCACGTCCTTGCGATGGCGAACGACCTCGCTCGATTCATTAAGGATCACCTCGACCAGCCGCGGATCCTTGTTGACCTCATTCGCCAGCCACGTCGCACGCGCCGATGGCTTCACGGTGCGGAGATCGACAACGCGTCCTTCCGCTTTCGAAACGACCTTCTGCGCGATGGCGACAACGTCATTGTCTTCCGGCACGATGCCCGAGCGCCGCAATGCGTCGATCAGCAGCGCTGCGAGATCGTCACCGGGCTTGACGATCGGAAACCCCGCCAGGGCAGTCAGCGTGAGGCCTCGCGCGCTCATGTTCAAAATTATCGTCCGTCGGGGGCTGGTAGTCCCGTGATGCGAATTCCGGCGCCAGGAATCTTGTAGCGCCTATTGATAGCGATCAACACCGAGGTAAGCGCCTCGGCGGCAACGGTATTGGCGAGCATGCCGCCGTCGACGCCCCGGGTCGCCACCACGTTGGCGAGTGCGATCACCTGCTCGCGTGTGGCGGCATCATCGGCAAATACCAACACATCGCAATCGGCCTTCTCGCCGCCCTGCAGCTTCTTGGCGCCGACGTTGTGGAACGCGGATGCGATGCGAACCTCCGCGCCCAGCATGCGCTGCGCGACCAAGGCCGGCGAACCGGCAGCCGGCAGCTGCACGACCGATACCTTGGGCGGCACCAGCGGCACAACAGCGTCCACCAGCAGTTTGCCGGCCATGACCGGCTTGATGTCGGCGACAATAGCGTCGTGATTGGAATAGGGAACGCAGAGCACGACGATGTCGGCGCCACGCGCAGCACTCACATTATCGTCGCCGCGAACATTGGCGCCGATCTGCGCGCCGAGTTCGCGCGCCGCCGCCTCGGCCTTTTCCCTGCCGCGCGAGCCGAGCACGACAGGATAACCTGCAGCCGCCCACAGGCGGGCGAGCCCCGAGCCAAGGTCGCCGGTCCCGCCGACGATTGCGATAACCGGCTTGCCACTTTCCATAATGGTTCAACTCCAACCAGGCGGCCGAGCATAAGGTACTATGTTTAGTAACACAAGACCTTTGCCCTGCAGCGCTGTCAGTTCGTCTCTACGCCGCACCAGTCATAGATGCTGAGCGCCATTACCTTTATCGCCGTCTGGTAGTCCTCGATGCTGACGTATTCGTCGTCGGAGTGCATGACGGCGGTCGAGCCCGGCCCAAAGATGACGGTCGGCGTGCTGCCGTAAAGATTGAGGAAGCGCGTGTCGGCTGCGCCCTGGCGGCCGCTGATCTCCGGATCCTTGCCGGTGACTTCCTTGTAGTTCTTCGAGACGACCTGAACGATCGGATGGTTATGCGGAATTTCCGAAGCCTGTGCGTCATATCCGACGAAGCGGACCTTCGGCGGATGGTCTTTCATCCACGGATCTTCCGCAGCAACGCGCGCGATGTGCTCGACAAGGCTGCGCTTGACGCCTTCGTGATCCTCGCCTGGCACAGTCGCCATACTTCCCTTGAGCAGGCATGTCGCGGCGAAAGAGCTCGGAAAATTTCCGGCGTGGAACGCGCCGATCATGCACGGGATCGCGTCGATCATCTTCGGATAGAGCGGATGCTTCACGGTTGCGACGCGCTTCGCTTCCAGATCGGACACCGCTTTCGTGATCTTGTAGCCGAGCTCGATTCCGCTCACGCCCTGATAACGGCGCTGAATGCCCGCCGGCTTTCCCTGAATTTCGATCTCGAACCAGATGCGGCCGATGCACGCCGGCTGTACGGCGAGCCCGCTGGTCTCGCCGGAAATGCCCGCGTCAGCCCTGTAACCGCGGATCACCGTATCGAGCGTACCGTGACCGCTCACCTCTTCGTCGATCACAATATCGATGTAAACATCTCCTTTCGGCTTCAATCCGGCGGCCATCATGTTTTCGACCGCCATGATGTGGCTCGCGACTCCGCTTTTCATGTCGCACGAGCCGCGGCCATAAATCCGGCCGTCCTTGATCGACGCGGACCAGGGATCGATGCTCCAGCCCTCGCCGTTGCCGACCGGAATTACGTCGGTATGGCCGTTGAAAAGCAAAGAGCGTCCGCTGCCGGTGCCCTTCCATATCGCCACAATATTGGGACGCCCTTCATAACCGCGATCGACCGGGATATAGCCGGGATGCTTTTTGAGCTTCTCCCAGTCGCTTTCCCACATATCGACCTCAAGCCCCATCTTCGTCAGATAGTCGGCGAGGAATTTCTGGATATTTCCTTCATCGCCGGTCACGCTCGGGATCGTGATCATCTGCTGCAGAAATTTGACCGACTTATCCTTGTTGGCGTCGATCTGCTTCAGAACTTTTTGGCGGCTATCGTTGTTCATTATGGTTTCCTCGATTTTTGCCGAACAGCTTTCAACGTCCAAACAGGCGGCGAATTCGCGCGCCGATGATCCGCATAAGGGACGAGAAGAACAGCCCGCTTACGTGCAACTCCCGTTCTGGCTCGGACTGCGGGGCTCCGCTCAATCTTGCTTCAACGTTCTTCGCGAACACCGCCGTCAGGCGCGCAGCCACATCCTGCATCAAATCCGAGCGGCTGAACTGCGCGAGCGGGCCGGTCAGGCGATAGCCTACGTTGAGCGCAACCTTTGTTCCGTTGTTTTCAGTCGCTATCAGACGATAGCTGACGAGACCGCGGGTCGTGGAGCTGCTGCGCTGATCGCGGCCGCTGCCGACGATTGAACCGGAATGATCCGCTTCATTGCGCGTGATTTCGGCAGTTCCGTGAAAATCAGCCGTAATCGGACCGACCTTTACCCGCATTTTGCCGTTGACCTTACGGCCGCCGGTATCGCCGGTTATGGATGCACCCGGAAGGCAAGCCGCGACCTCCGCGACGTTTCCGAAGAAATTCCAGACCTCGGCGACAGGATGATGGACGACAAAACTTTGCTCAAAGGTCGCCTGTGGCTTCCAGTCGGCGAAATCGTCTGATCTTTCAGGCAAAACGCTCGCTTCACCAGCGGATTGCACGTTGAGCGACACCGCCGGTCGTCTTTCGCTTGCTTGGATTGACGTCGTGCTTGCGCCTGCGGGCCCGAGCAATTTGCGGCCGGCGCCCGGCACGGCGGCAATGCCCTTCGCCCGGCGATCGCTGATGACACTTTGAATCGCACGGACGATGCCCAGATATCCCGTGCAGCGGCAGAGATTGCCGCTCATCGCGACGCGAATATCGTGCTCGTCGGCATCGGGCGCACGTATGACGAGGTCGCGCGCCGAGATCAACATGCCCGGCGTGCAATAGCCGCATTGAAGGCCGTGCTCGCGCGAAAACGCGGCACGTAACTCTTTCATTATTTCGTCCTCACCAAGGCCCTCGATGGTCGTCACTTCGGCATTGGTGCAGGAAACGGCAAAGGTAATACACGAGCGCACAGGCACGCCGTCGACCAGCACCGTGCATGCACCGCAAACGCCATGCTCGCAGCCGAGATGCGTGCCAGTCAGATTTTGTGTCTCACGAATGAAGTCGGCGAGGTGCATCCGCGGCTCGACATCCGCAGCCGTCTCCACGCCATTAAGGGTAAGAGCAATCGAGGTCATGATACGTGTGCGCGTTCAATCGCGCGGCGAAGAACCGCGAGGTGAATGTTTTGATCGATGCCGTCGGTCGTGCCTCTGGCCGCCATGGTGTCCCGCACGAATGCTTGGTTCAGCGCCTCCGCCTTCGCCGAGCCTCCCCCGAACAGGCTTCGGCTATCCGTCAGCACAATCGGTCTGGATCCCGTCGCACCCACTACCGCACGGCAGATGGCCTGTTCCGGGTCGAAGAGGAAAGCGCCGATCGCATGCGCAAATTCACCGGTCTTGCGGCACGCTTTGTAGTAGCCCCAACGCGCAGCCCGCGAGTAGCGGGGAATTTCAATGCCGGTGACAAGCTCGCCGGGGTTCAGCGCCGTCTCCAGAGCGCCCACGATGAAATCTTCAACAGCGATGCGGCGTTCCCGCTTTTCGTCGGCGGCAATGACCGAGGCTCCCAGCGCCGACAATGCGGAAACCCAGTCGGCGGCGGGATCGGCATGTGCAAGGCTGCCGCCGACGGTCCCACGGTTTCTCACCGCGCGATAAGCAATGCCCCGGGCCACGTCGCGCAACGCGCCATTTGCCACGTCAGGAACGCGGCCGTCTTCCACGTCGGCGTGCGTGATGCAGCTTCCGAGCACGATCGAGTCTGGTTTCTCTTCAACGCGCTTGAGTTCGGCAATCGCCGTAATGTCCACGACCATATCCGGCTGCGCCAGGCGCAGATTGAGCATTGGCCCGAGCGATTGGCCGCCTGCGAGATACTTCACCACTCCCTCTTCGCTGCGCCCGAGCGCACAGGCGTCGGCGAGTTTTGTCGGGCGCTCATATGCAAAAGGTGCCGGCTTCACGTCGCGCTCCGGTTCGCTTGCTCGATCGCTTCGAGAATCCGCCGAGGCGTAATCGGGGACACCGTTAATTCCGCGCCCAACGGACGTAGCGCGTCGTTGATTGCATTGGCGATTGCGGCGGGCGGCGGGATGGCACCGCCCTCGCCGAGCCCTTTCACACCGAATTCGGTATGAGGCGCGAGCGTCTCCATGTGATAAATCTTGACTGAAGGAACCTCGGTCGGGCCCGGCAATAGATAATCCGCAAGCGTCGAGGCAAGAGGCTGCCCCGCAGCATCGAACGGCATTTCCTCGTACAGCGCGGTGCCGATCCCCTGTGCGAGGCCGCCGATAATCTGACCGTCGACGATCATCGGGTTTATCAACTTGCCGCCATCCTCGACCACCACGTAGTCAAGAATCTCGACGTCGCCGATTTCAGGATCGACCGCCACCAGGGCGGCGTGCGTGGCGTAGCTGAATGTACCGCCATCCGGATTTGGCCGATAACCGACGGTCGCTTCCATTCCGCCCATGTCGACATCGGGCGGCAGATTTTGCGGCTTCAAATACCAGGTCGCGGCTATTTCCTTGAGCGAGATCGAACCGCCAGGGCCCGCAACTTCGCCGTCACGCACGCTCACATGTGCCGCATCTGTTTGAAGAAGCTGGGCGCCGATCTTCGCGGCGCGTTTTGCAAGCTCTTTGCATGCGACCGAGACGGCGCCGCCCGCCATCACCGCACAACGGGAGCCCCACGTGCCGGTCGAATAGGGAGTCAATGCGGTATCGCCGTGCACAACTTTGATCTTGGCGACGTCGATGCCAAGAATTTCGTGCGCCACCTGCGCAAGGCTGGTTTCAAGACCCTGGCCGTGCGAGTGCACGCCGACGCGAAGCTCCAAACCGCCGTCCGGCGTCAGGCGCGCAGTGGCCTGCTCGAAACCGGGCACCATCGGAATGCCCCAGCCGTAATACACCGAGGTGCCGTGCGCGGCCTGTTCGCAATAGGTCGCCAGCCCGACGCCGATAAGGCGTCCGTCAGGCTCACGGCGTTTCTGGCGCTCGCGTACGGCCTTCAGATCGATTGCCGCAACCGCCCGCCGCAAAGACTCCGGGTAGTCGCCGCTATCGAATCGTTTCTTGGTGATGTTGGTGAAGGGCATCTGCTCGCGCTTGACGAGAATCTTTTCGCGCACCTGATAGGGCTCGACCCCCGCTTCACGCGCGATCGCGTCAAGCACAAGTTCGAGCGCAAAGCAGACTCCGGTGCGTGCGACGCCACGATACGGCAAGATCGGACATTTATTGGTCGCGACGGAAAATGTCCGGCAGCGATACGCCGGAAAGTCGTAAGGACCCGGCAGAATGCTCGCAACCTGCGCCGCCTCAAGGCACGCGGAGAACGGGTAGGCCGAATAGGCACCGGAATCGACGATGGCTTCGCAGTCGATTCCCCGCAACGTGCCGTCGCGGTCGGCGTAGCCCGTAATCCGGTAATAGTGTTCGCGGCAGTTGGCGTTTGCGGTCAGATGCTCGCGCCTGTCCTCAATCCAGCGCACGGGATGCCCGCACCGCATCGCCAGCCATCCGAGACAAACTTCCTCGGCGAGCAGAATGCCCTTGTAGCCGAAGCCGCCGCCGACGTCGGGCGAAATGACGCGAATCTGACCTTCATCGAGGCCAAGACATTCCGATAATCCCGTGCGCACGATGTGTGGCATCTGGCACGCGGAATAAACGGTGAGCTGCTCAAGCCGGCTGTCCCACAAGGCGACCACGCCGCGCCCTTCAATGGGCGCCATGCATTGGCGCGACGTACGCACCTCGCGCGTAACCTTGATCGGAGCGTCCAGAGCCTTGGCGATATCAACGTCGACAAAAGATTCCAGGAAAACGTTGTCGCCCCAATGCTCGTGCAGGAGGGAGGATTGCGAGTCGCGCGCCGCGAGCATGTCATGCACGGCAGGCAATTCGTCGAGATCAAGCGTAACGGCAGCGGCAATGTCCTCCGCCTGTGCGCGCGTCGGCGCAACACACATCGCGAGCAATTCGCCGACATGCCGTACTTTGTCGGTCGCAAGAGGCGGCTGCTCGGAGACCTTGAATCCTTTGACGCCGGACACGGCCCGGATCGGCTTCACGTCTTTCAGGTCGGCAGCGGTGAACACCGCGTCCTTGTATGCCGCAGGCGCCGTTACGCCGCGAATACGCGCATGCGCCAACGGGCTACGAACGAAGGCGACGTCCTTCATGCCGGCGAAACGGAGATCGGCAACGTACTGGCCGCGGCCGCGCATGTAGCGATCGTCTTCCTTGCGGAGGAGGCGTGCGCCGACACCCTGCTCTTTCATCGCACCCTGCTTCTGATCACAACCGCAACGCCCCCCGCACGTCATCCGGACAGCAGGATAGCGTCTGCTCTTCCTATGATCCTAATCTTGGTACGATCGGCGTTCAACCACAAACCGGATCGGGCGCTACTTGCGCGACGATCTATTGCGGCGGCCGTTGTCGGGGGATGTGCGCAGGTGGGCGAGCAAATCGATGTGCAACTGGATTGCGTCGCTCCGATAGATGATGTCGGCGACGTAAATTGCGACGTTCTTACGGTCGATCAAGACGCAGCGGCATTCAGCCGTCGGCGCACCGAGGGCAATCTGCAGCAGATCGGAGGTCGTCGGATCGGCGCTGCCGATCACCACCGTCTGATGAGCGTGCTGAATATCGATGTCCTTGGCCTCCGCAATGACCGTCAAGGCCGGATGCTGACGAAACGCCTCGGGTGATTGCTTGTAGATATTTTTTGCCAGGTGCAAATTGACGATGCCGTACGGCTGGTCATCTTTGTACTGCACACTACGAAGGAAAACATAGCTGTCAGCCAGTTGCCCCTCTTCTTCGCGAAGCATCGGGAACGGCGGCGGATCATCGACCTTGATACGCTTAAGGACGTTATCTTTGATCGACTCGATCAACACGTCCCACGTGGTGGCGAGCTTGAACCAGTGCCGATCGACGGGCTTCTCGGCAGCGAACGTGCCGCGTCCCTGCTGCGAGCGTAGCAGGCCCTCCTCACGCAAGATATCGACCGCCTGTCGAATTGTGACGCGAGCGACCTGAAACTCGCGTTCGAGTTCGACGAGCGTCGGGATTTTCTGCCCCGGACTCCACTGCTTGGTCTCGATGCGGCGGCGCATAACCGAGGCCACCTGGATGTACAGGGGCACCCGGCTACGGTCATAAACCTTGGAAAGCTCAAACATCGTTCTGGTCTATCGCCCGCTTAACCATCACGTTTCCTGTTACCTAATCGATCTTGCCGCCGCAGATTGCAACCCTAAATTTGCCGGGATGCCCGTGCTCGCGCATCCCGCACCTCTTGCCTTAGCACCCGGGTGCCCCCAAGGCCACAGAGCCCGGCCGCCTTAGTTGACCATTCGGTCCTCTTTCGGCGGCAGGAACGAATCATTGAACATCTCATCCACTGTGGGCTGGCGGGGCAGGCCGTAACCTTCGCTGATAAGCGCAATGGCGCGCTTCAAACGGGCCGGATCGACGCCGCCGTAGCCGTTCTTTTTGACATTCGGCGTTGCGATGCAGCAGTTCAAGGCCAGCTTCAAGCGCTCGAGTTCAATATCTTTTTTCAGCAGCGGCTGCGCCCTTGCAACCATTTCCACCGCCATCTTCGGGTCGTGGATCATATCCTTAACCCCCTTGATCGTCGCACGCACGAAGCGCTTCACCGCATCCGGATTCTCCTTGAGGAAGGTGGGCGAAACGGCGACGCCATTGCCGTAAAGGTCGAGCCCATGGTCTTTGTACAGGAACGAACCGATGTCGTCATAGCTAACGCCCCGGCCATGAAGATCGATCACCGAGCGGAAGTATTGGCCGGTGATGACGTCGACGTGCTTCTTGATCAGCATCGCCTCACGTAACGCCGGATCGAGGTATTCGACCTTCACCTTGCTCAGATCGAGGTTGTTAAGCTTCGCGAATACAGGAAGCGTTTTGAAGGTCGAATCGTTCGCGACCGGCCCAAGCGTCTTGCCCTCGATGTCCTTGATGGTCTTGATGCCGCTGGACTTCAGATAGAAAAGGCCAGACGGGTTTTGCTCGTAACCCATCATGACTTGGGGAAAGGCGAGCTTCGGGTTCTTCGCATTGAATTCCATGAGCACGTTGATATCCGGGTAGCCGATGTCGTAGACGCCGGTCGCCAATTCGCGGACGACTCGGCCCGAACCCTTGCCGGCATCAATCGTGACGTCGAGCCCTTCGGCTTTATAGTAGCCCTTGTAAAGCGCGATAAAAAACGGCGCGTGGTACGAGCCGGGCAGCCAGTCGAGGGTAAAGCGGATTTTCGTCTCAGCCTGCGCGCCGCCAAGCGACGCCATCAAGAACGCGGAAAGTAGCGCCGCGCGCGCCAGAAAGTGCCTTATTGCCATCACATCCTCCCAAGTTTTCGGTTTTCGGTCTTAGGTTCTCGTTTCGCTGTCGCTCACCCCTGAGGCCTACCCCTTCTCCAGCCAGTAGCGGCCGAATTCGTCGCGTGCGAGCGCACGGCGCGTTCGAACGTCGCTCCAGGCCCGCAAGATGGCGCGGTACGGATGGTTGCGAAGCGCCGCAAGGATGTCGCGAAAGAAGACCGGCTGTTGCAGCAGCCGCTCGATCTGCGCCGCCAGCGCTGCCTCGGTTGCTTCAGCCATCACAGGTAGTCCTCCACGCGGATTTCGTCGCGGAACGCAGGGACGATCCGCTCGTAACGGAATGCCGGGATGCCTTCGGGAATGGTAGCGTCGATGCCAAACTTCGACGTGGTCGGGAGCTCGCCCGGCTTCAGCTCCCAAGGCCGCACGCTGGGATCGACGTGCTTTGCTTTCATGCCGGAAAGAATGACGATGTCCTTGTCCGCCTGACAGCGGAACGTGACCGCCCATTCCACCTCGTCAGCATTGTAAATATCGATATCGTCGTCGGTGACGATCACCTGTTTCACGACCGGCAACGAAAGAAGCGCCGCGATGGCGTTCTTGCCCTCGCCGGCCCGCTTCCTGATCGCCACCACAACCGACCAGCCGCAGCAACCACCCTCCGTCGCGCGCACCGCGGCAACCTGGATGCCGGCAAGGCCCAGGACACGCGCGCACGCTGCTTCCGTCGCGGGACCGTTGAGCCAGTCGTTCTCCCAAGGCATCTGCAGCGCATAGAAAATCGGGTTCTTCCGATGCGTGATCGCCGTTACTCGAAATATCGGATTGTACTTGAGATCGCCCTGCATGCCGGCGAACTCGCCGAAGGGGCCTTCGTCCGCCGTCCAGCCGTTCGGCTGCAATTCGCCCTCCAGAACGATCTCGGCATTCGCCGGGACCATCACGTCGACGGTCTTGCAGCGCACCATCTGCAGCGGCTCGCCGCGTAACCCTCCGGCGATATGCATTTCATTGAGCCCGGCCGGTGCCTTGTAGGCCGCCGCCATATGCTCGAACACGTGAACGCCGATCGCGGCCGCAATCGGCAAAGGCCGGTTTTGCTCGAAGTGCGCCTGATAATAACGTCGCAGGTCGGAGGCGGTGAACAGATCGATGCCGAGCTCGCGCCGGGTACGGAACATCATCCGGTAGCAGCCCGCGTTCGGGCCAAGTTTTTCATCATTGGCAAAGGCGACACCGGCCGAGATGTAGGGGCCGCCGTCCTTTTCGTGCATGAACGGGATGGGCAGCGCGGTCAGATCGACATCGTCTCCGCTGATAACGACGTCCTGGCAGGCACCCTGTTGAATCACTTCCGGTGCAATCGGCCGCGCGACGCTGGCGGCAAACCGCGCCCCAAGCTCGCTTTCCGGCCAATTGAGCGCGGACGCAACCCGCGCACGCGTCCAATAAAGCCCGCCCACGACCGGAATATCATAGCCCTCGACGGCTTCGCACATCAGCGCTGCCGGTGCCTTGCCGCAAAGCGCCGTGATGTGTTCCGGCCGAATGGATTTTTTGATGCGGCGTAAATGACCGGCGCGCTCCATTCGCGCGAGCATTGCTCGAAAGTCTTCGTTGGTGTTCTGACCGGGCATCGCGCGTCGTTTCCTAAACCGTCTCTCTAATTATCCTAAGGTTAGGATGATGGAATAGCTTGCATGCTTCGGCAAGCGTTGATTCATGAGCAGGATCGGTCCTGATCGTTCGGCCCGCGGGCTCCGGCGACAAATTGTTGAGCCTCTGCAATGCAATACCGGGCGGCGATGCCCGGCACGCACATGCGACATTCACGCTCCTTTTCATCACAGCTGACGCCGCGATTGCGGTTGCAATCCGGCAAAGTTCAAAGATACTATGTTCTAGCCCATAGGCTCTTTGAGGAATTCCATGCGACGATCGGCGGACAACATAGACAAGCAGAGCCTGCGCGGCTTCCTGCACATGGTCGAAACCGAATACCCTGACGAGTTGCTGAGAATTAAGCAGCCGATCAATCAGCGCTTCGACATGACATCGATCGTGTTCGAATTGGAGCGCGCCGGCAAAAATCCGGTCGTTATTCTTGAAAAGGTCGATGGCTTTCAAATTCCCCTCGTGACCAACGTCGCCGCAAACCGCAATCTGCTCGCGGCGTGTCTGGGCGTGGAACCGCACGACCTGCCGACCGCATTTCGTGAACGCTGTCAGAAATACATTCCGTGCGAGACTGTTGCCCAAGCGGCATGGAACGAGGTGGTGATCGAAGGTGACGATGTCGACCTGACAAAACTGCCGATTCCACTGCAGTTTTCCGTTGACGGCGCGCCTTACGTTACAGCCGGCCAGATTTCAGCGCGCGATCCGGTCACCGGCGTCGACACGACCGGGTTCCACCGCCTGATGCTCAAAGGCAAGAACCGCCTCGGCGTCTCACTGCATTCACGCCGCCGTATGTACGAGTTTCATCGCCGTGCCGAGGAGCGCGGCCACGCGTTGCCCGCAGTCATCACAATCGGGACGCATCCGCTGCATTACATGGGCTCGATGGTTTACGCCTATCCGCCCAACGTGCGGAAGTTCGAAATTATCGGCGGTCTGTTCGGCGAACCTTATCGGCTGGCGCAGACTGGCGTTGAGAATCTTGAGGTTCCTGCCGGCGCCGAGATCGTCATCGAGGGCGAAATCCTGGCTGGCGTTCACGAGCCGGAAGGGCCATTCGGCGAGTTTACCGGGTATGCCTCCTATCGCAGCACGCAGAACGTTTTTGTCGCGAAGCGCATCCGTATGCGTTCGGACGCGATGTATCAGGCGGTCACTTCCGGCATGGCCAAGGACCATATTCTGGTCTCCTGCGTCACGCGCGAAGGCGAAATCCTCAACACACTGAGACGCAACCTGCCGAACGTGCGCGCCGTGCACGTCCCGCATACGACATGCGGCGCGTTCATGGCGATCATCTCGATGAAAAAGACGGCCGACGGCGAGCCGCAAATGGCGGTCATGGCGACGCTCGGCACCGAGCTTTACACGAAGTACGTGATTGTCGTTGATGACGACGTCGACATCTTCGACATGAACGATGTGATGTGGGCCATCGCAACGCGCGTGCGTGCCGAGAAGGACATCTTCTTCATTCCTGGCGCCAAGGCGGCAATTCTCGACCCGACATCGGATCCCGAAAACTTCACAGTAACGAAGATGGGGATCGACGCGACGCGTCCTTCGGGCCGCGATTTTGCAGAACGCCTGGTCATTCCGGACGAGCAACGTGATCGGGCTCGTAATTTCCTGAAGGCCGCCGGTCTAAATCTTTAGACCGGCGTAAAGATCAAAAGCAAAAAGCACGAGGAGGAAACTATGGTACACATCAGACGACTTACGGCGTTTTTTACTCTCGCGTTATGCGTCGTTCTCGCCGGCGCGGCCCAAGCGGAAACCAAAGTACGCTTCTCGCTCGACTGGATCCCGGGCTCGGTCCACTCCCCCTTCTTCATTGCTCTTTACAAAGGCTACTACAAAGCTGAAGGCCTCGACGTCGCGATCGACCGCGGCAAGGGTTCGGTGGCGCTGGTGCAGCAGCTTGCGACCGGCGTCTACGACATAGGTTACCCGGACATAAGCGTGTTGACGGATTTCGATGCAAAAAATCCGGACAAGGCTTTCCCGGAAGTCATGGTGGGCTACGAGCAGGCACCTGCCGCAATTGTCGTCCTCAAGGAAAGCGGAATTTCGACACCCAAGCAACTTGAAGGGCATGTTCTCGGCGCATCCGCGAACGACGCTACCTTCAAGCTGTTTCCGACTTTCGCTCAACACGCCGGAATCGACATGAGCAAGGTCAAAGTGCAGTACATTGATCCCAAGCTGCGCGAGACTTTGCTGGCAAAAAAACAGGTCGACGCCATCATCGGCCAGGTGTTCAACACCAAGCTTGAGCTCAAAGCCAAAGGCGTCGATCCGAGCAAGGTCAACGCTTTTCTCTACCGCGATTATGGGCTCGATCTTTACGGTAACGGGCTTGCCGCCTCCCCTGAATTCCTGAAGGCCCATCCAGACGCGGTGAAAGGTTTCATCCGCGCGACGCTCAAGGGCGTCCGCGACATGGTCAAGGATCCCGAGGAGGCAGTGAAAATGACGCTCAAGTTCGAGCCGCTCCTCAATCCCAACATCGAGCGCGATCGCCTGAAACTCGCAATGGAGTGCTGCATCATTACGCCCAATGTCTTGAAGAACGGATTCGGTGGCGTGGACATGGCGCGTTTGCAGCGCGGCATCGACATTCTTGCTGCAAGCTATAAACTCCCTCGCACACCGAAGGCCGACGAGATATTCGATCCCCGCTACCTGCCCGCAGAAAAAGAGCGAATGGTGAAATAGTGCGGGACAACATCTAGCATCGATCGCGCCACAATGAGCTATATCGAAATCAAAGACGTCGATTTGCACTACGGGCGACAAACCGGTGCCGACAACGGCACCGGAACGCTTGCCCTCGCAAACGCAAACCTCACTATCGGCGAAAATGAATTCATCGCCGTTGTCGGCCCAAGCGGTTGCGGCAAGTCGACACTGCTCAAGCTCATCTCGGGTTTGGTCAGGCCGACCCGCGGCATCGTTCGCGTCGGCGGGCAGGATGTCAAAAAGCCGCTGAAAAGCGTCGGCATGGCCTTCCAGAACTCGACACTGCTGCCGTGGCGCAATGTACGCGACAACGTGCTGCTGCCGCTCGAAATCGTGGAGCCCTATCGCAGCGAGCCGAAAACAAAGATGGACGAGAAGCGCAAGCGCGCGGACGAATTGCTTGCCACGGTCGGGCTTGCCGATTTCGGCGACAAGATGCCGTGGCAGCTTTCGGGCGGAATGCAGCAACGAGCCCAATTGTGCCGGGCGCTCATCCACGAGCCGTCGATCCTGCTGCTGGATGAACCGTTCGGCGCCCTCGATGCGTTTACGCGCGAGGAGCTTTGGGCAGTGCTGCAAAATCTCTGGATGACGCGCAAATGCACCGTCGTGCTGGTGACGCACGAACTGCGCGAGGCCGTCTACCTTTGCGATACCGTGTACGTCGTAAGCCCTCGCCCGGGACGAATCATCGCCTCAAGCAAGGTGCCATTTGCGCGTCCTCGCACGCTCGATATGACTTTTCAGACCGAATTTGTCGATCTGGTCCATGCGTGCCGCCATCACATTATGCCGGGGAATACAGCGTGAAAAAGGAGACGATTGAAAAACTGGCGCCGTGGGTCACCACGTTACTGCTGCTGATAATTTGGCAGCTTGCCGTCGTGGTGTTCCACATTGAGAACTTCGTGCTGCCGAGCCCGATCGAGTCAATTCAGCAGATCTGGGTCAACCGCTATCCGTTGATGCAGCATGGGTTCGCGACGCTGGTCACGACCGTCATCGGTTTCGCCGTTGCAGTCGTGTTCGGACTTCTTCTCGGAATTCTGGTTGGCTCCTTCCGTCTCGCATACGTGTCGCTTTATCCGGTGCTGATCGGCTTCAACAGCGTGCCGAAGGCCGCGCTGGTCCCGGTGCTGGTCATCTGGTTCGGCGTCGGCGCCGTACCCGCGGTCATCGCCGCCTTTCTGCTGTCGTTCTTTCCTGTCGTCGTCAACGTCGCCACCGGTTTTGCAACCGTCGAGCCGGAGCTCGTTGACGTGCTGCGCGTCCTGGGTGCGACACGTCGTGACATGATCGTCAAGATCGGAATTCCGCGCTCGCTCCCCTATTTCTTCGCTTCGTTGAAGATCGCGATCACCTTGTCATTCGTGGGTTCAGTCATTGCGGAGATCGTCGCCGGCAATAACGGCATTGGCAACGTCATGCTGATCGCGAGTTCGAACTTCAACGTGCCGCTGGTATTTGCGGCGCTGCTGGTCGTGGGTGTGATGGGCGTCGGGATGTACGCGATTTTCGCCGCCCTCGAGACCCGTTTCACGGCATGGTCGGTGCGCGGCTCAGGGCTTGAATATCCGACGAGCGGCTAAGAGCCGGGCGGTCTGATAAGCCGATTTCTTTACCTGCCGCGCATGGACCCCGTTTCCGCGCGCGGCAAAATTTTGTCTTGCGTAAAGCGTGAGCCAGTGGCTGAGAAAAGCCTGCGTCGCTTTTTCCCCGGCTAAGGTCGCAATAACCTGCTGTTCTTAAGCTGCCGCGCTGGAAGAACGCGAATTCTTGCTTCGCCGGAAGGTTAATAACGGCCGGACAAACCGCTGCGGCGCCAAGCAGGAGCATCTTGCTATTGACCTAAAAATAGACACACTTGGGCCCGCGTTGTCCAAGATGGCGGCACGGAAATGAAGTACGGCATAGGCGCTTCAGTTGTTCGCAAGGAAGATGACCGGTTTCTGCGCGGCCGCGGCCAGTACGTCGGCGATTTCAGAATGGCGGGGCTGCAAGAGGTCGCATTCGTACGCAGTCCGGTCGCGCACGCCCGACTCAAGCAAGTGCGTATTCCAGAGCGGTTCCGCGACGTCGTCTTTACCGCCGATGATCTCGTCGACGTCAAGCCGATCGTCTCGGCGCCACCGCTCAAGGGCTTCAAACGCTCGGCCGAGCCAATTCTGGCGACAGGCAAAGTACGTTTCGTCGGCGAAATAATTGCCATGTGTGTGGCGCCCAGCCGGGCCGAAGCGGAAGACATTGCCGACGCGGTGAGCCTCGACCTCGAGGAATTGCCCGCAGTCACCGATATGCTCGCGGCCTGCGAGCCGGGTTCAGCACTTGTACACGAGGAATGGGGCGATAACGTTTTCGTCGAGTTTGGCGAGAACATCTGGAAGGATGACCTCAGCGGCGCCGCGATAAAGGTCTCAAAGACGATACGCACCGCGCGGCATTGCATGTTTCCCATGGAGGGGCGCGGCGTCGTGGCCTACCGGGACGAGCGGTTGCGCAATCTGACGGTCATCACGTCGACGCAGTTTCCCCACTGCGTGCAGACCGGCCTTTCCGAATGCCTTGGCCTCACGCATGGCGAAATCCGCGTTATCTCGCCCGATGTAGGCGGCGGCTTCGGATACAAAGGTCTGCTGTGCCGCGAGGAAGTTGCACTCGCCTGGCTTGCTTTGCGACGTGGCCACCCGGTGCGCTGGCTGGAGGACTGCCGCGAACATCTCGGCGCGAACGCAAATTGCCGCGAGCATCACTACCAGATCACCGGCTACGCTACCGCTGACGGAAAGCTCCTGGGCATCGAGTGCGTGGCTCACGTCGATGCCGGCGCCTACTCATCCTATCCGGTGTCGTCTTCGGTCGAGGCGGCGCAGATCGCGAACCTGCTGCCCGGGCCATACGTATTCTCGAACTACCGATGCCGCGCCCTGGCGGTGGCGACAAACAAATGCCCGATCATTCCTTATCGCGGCGTGGCACGGTCAGGGATTTGCCTTGCGATCGAAGCGGTCATGGATGCGATCGCGCGAAAAGCCGGCCTTGAGCCTTACGAGGTACGCTTGCGCAACATGGTGCCGCCTGAGCAGATGCCGTTCGACAATCTCTTGAGCAAGCACTTCGACAGCGGCGATCATCCCGAGTGCCTGCGACGGGCGGTGCAAGCCATCGACGTGCAACGGATAAGAAAACGACAACAGAATCCGGAGCCGGATGGCCGCCGTATCGGCGTTGGAATTTCGTTTTTTGTCGAACAGGGCGCGCACGGGACCAACGTCCTTGCATCGTGGGGCCGGCCGATCGTGCCGGGGTACGAACAGGCCCAGGTCAAGTTGACGGCGGACGGTGAGGTTGAAATTCACGTCGGGACGCATTCGCACGGCCAAGGGCACGAGACCACTTATGCGCAGGTCGCCCATGAAATTTTGGGCGTCGATATCGACAAGATCAAAGTGGTTCAGGGCGACACGATGTACACGCCCTATTCCACCGCAACCTGGGGCTCGCGCTCGATGGTGCACGGCGGCGGAGCCGTGGCGCGCGCTTCACAGCTTCTGGCACGGCGCGCCGCACAGATCGGCGCGTGGCTATTGCAGACCGATGTCGAGAATGTGCACGTGGCGGACGGCAAGGTGATCGCCGGCGACAGCAGCGTCACGTTGCGCGAGGTCGCGCGCGTCTGGTATCTGCAGCCGCAGAACCTTCCGGCGGGCGTTGACACGGGTGGCCTTGACGTCACCGCCGGCTATCGTGCGGCCCGCGACAGCGGCACTTTCACTTATGCAGCGCATGCTGCTCTAGTCGCTGTTGATCCGGCAACAGGCATCGTCGACATACTGGATTATGTTGTCGTCGAGGACGGCGGGACGCTCGTCAACCCGATGATCGTCGATGGACAAATTTGCGGCGGCACGGCTCAGGGAATCGGTACGGGTCTCTATGAAGTGGTGCCGTTTGATGCGCAAGGGCAGCCGTTGGCCTCGACCATGCTCGACTACATGGTACCGGGTGCGACCGAGGTGCCCGACATCCGCATCTTGCATATGCAAACCCCGTCGCCCTACACGGAATTCGGCATCAAAGGCCTGGGCGAAGGCGGCGCTGTCGGACCGCCCGCTGCAATCGTGTCGGCTGTGAATGATGCACTGCGTGACCTGAAGGTCGAAGTGCTCGACCTGCCACTGACACCTGAACGAATACTGGCCGCGATCGAGACGGCGCGGCCCCGGGGCGCTTCGGCATGAAACCGGCCTCGTTCGAATTCGTTCGCGTGACCAGCGTCGCGGAGGCCTCACGGCAATTGAAGCAGGCAAACGGCACGGCACGGCTTGTCGCAGGTGGCCAATCGCTCGGGCCCATGCTCAATCTCCGCCTGGCGCGGCCGGCACTGCTCATCGATATTACAGGTATTCCCGATCTGATTGAGGCTCACGGCGGCGAAGACGCTGTCACGGTCGGCGCATGCGTGACCACTGCAGCGATCGAAGACAAACGCCTGCCGGGACGCGGGCTCGAGTCGCTCGCTTCGGTGGCGATGAACATCGCCTATCGCGCCGTCCGCAACCGCGGCACGATCGGCGGCAGCCTCTGCCACGCCGATCCGTCCGCCGATTGGGTAACAACGTTATGCGCGCTCGACGCACAATGCTTGATTGCGAGCGAGCAAGGCAACCGTATTGTGCCTGCTCATCAGTTCATTCGTGGCGCATATGAAAATGCGCTCGCGCCGGATGAAGTGCTGACAGCGATCAAGATTCCCAGGCTGTCGGCGCGCGGACGATTTGGTTACTACAAGGTTTGCCGCAAGGCCGGTGAATTCGCGAGCGCCATGGCCGCTGTGGTGCACGATCCCGATCGTGGCGTCTATCGGGCGGTGATCGGTGCTACCCGCGGCAAACCCATTCTGATTGAGGATGCGCGCGAACTACAGCAGCCGACCGGAAAGTTGAACGAGATGTCGGCTCTGCAGATTCTCGAATCGCGCGGCATTGCGAGTTCTTCCGCGCGCCGGCAACAGCTCGCAGCGTTGTCACGCGCGTTCGCCCAAGCGACACTGCAATGACCGAAGTTACACTTACAATCAATGGGCGTAAGACCTCGCTCGCGGTCGAACCCAGAACACATCTTGCCGATGCGTTGCGTGAAAAGCTCAATCTTACGGCCACGCATCTACGCTGCGAACAGGGCGCATGCGGCGCCTGCACGATCCTGATCGACGGCCGGCCGGCTCGCGCGTGCATCACCTATGCGGTCATGTGCGATGGAGCAACCGTCGACACGATCGAGGGATTACAAGACGATACTGTTATGACTGCGCTGCGGCGTGCATTCTCGGAGGAACACGGGCTGCAATGTGGATACTGCACGCCGGGCATGCTGGTGACAGCACGCGATATCGTGCAGCGGCTTCCGGACGCGGACGAGAAGCGCATCCGGCTCGAGTTGAGCGGAAATCTTTGCCGCTGCACCGGATACGTCGGCATTGTCCGCGCCATCAAGCGCGTTCTGGACGAGCGGCGCGCGGGAGTCTTCTCTGTTCCGGAGACGCAGCAAACGGCGCTCGGACCGGCGGGTGCAAGGACGGCAGCAAAGACGCACATTCAAACATCGTCCGTAACGCAGAGCGCGCCCCAGATTGAATCTGCCGGCACGGCTGAAGCCGGTCCGCTTGGTCTCGCCGGGCGCAAACCGAATTTTGAAATCGGCCACACGTTCACAATTTCACGACCGCTACCGGAGGTCTGGAGGTTCTTCGGCGACTTGGCGGCGGTCGCTGGTTGCTTGCCCGGAGTGACGCTGACGGAACCGCCGGATGGCGAAACCGTCGATGGCAAAATGACCGTCAAGATCGGCCCGATTACTGCAAATTTCCGGGGGCGCGCGCGTGTTACGCGCAACGACAGCCAGCACAGCGGCCAGATCGTTGGGACGGGAATCGACCAGGCCGGCGGATCGCGCGCCAGCGGCGAAGTCGCCTACGGTTTGAAGGCCAAGGGCAGTGCCGAGACAGAGGTAGCGCTCACCATTCGTGCGCTGCTCGCCGGTGCGCTCGCTCAATTCGGGCGCAGCGGCATCGTGGAGGAACTGATCGCACGCATCATGGACACGTTCGCCCACAACATCGAAAGCCGCCTTGCCGGCACCGGCAAAGTGCATGAGCAATCGCCGTTGAATGCAGGCGCCTTGATGTGGAGTGTTCTCAAGGCACGATGGCGCAGATTGCTTGCAAAATTCGGTTTGCGTTAGATCTTGAATTCGGTCAGCGTGTTCGGCGCGAACAATTCTTCCGGCTTGAACAGACGATCGATCAGCCCCTGCTCCTTGGCGTATTTCATCAGCGTTTCCACGTTAGGCCAATTCGCAGCAAATCCCTCCGGCCAGAAATCTTCGCCTAAAAGCTCAATCGTTTCCTCAAGTGCCGGTAGATACCAGGGCAAGCTATAGGGCAACGCGTTGACATCGAGCATCATCTCCTTGCAACGCTCCGTGCTCTCGCGAAAGGCCTTGAACAGACTCTGCGCGATCCAGGGATTGCGTTCATAGACCGCGCGCTTCATCACCACGAGATGCATGATCGGCACCATGCGCGTACGCTCGTAGTATTTCTTCTCTTCGGCTTTGTAATCCGGGAAAAGGCGCGTCACATCCGGATGGCGCTTGCGATAGGCTGACGGAATGCGCGGGCCGATCAGCACGTCGATCTCACCGCTCTCCAGCATCCCGTTCAGGCATTTCCCATCTGGAATCTGCTGAATATCGACGTCCGCATTGACACGAACCTCCATGCGGTCGGCGCGATTTGGCTCTTCAATCCCGCCGGTGCGCCAGCGCATCGCATTGGGCGGCACGCCATAATCGTGCTCAAACATGCCGCGCAGCCACAGCGAGGCAGTCATCGAATATTCCGGCGCGCCGATAGTCTTTCCGCGCAAATCTTCCGGCCGCTTGATGCCGGACTTCTTGTTGATGAAAATGAATCCATGCCGAAAACAGCGCGACGGAAACAGCGGTATGCCGATGTAATCGTGGCCGCCGCCTTGTGACTTGGAGATCAGGTAATAAGCAAGCGAGCATTCGGCGACGTCGAACTCACCGTAACGCAATACACGCCAGAACACTTCCTCGATCGGCATTTCGAGGTACTGGAGATCGACACCCTCCGGCCGCACGGACCCGTCGATAATCGCACGTGTCCGGTCGTAGCGTCCGCCGGCCATGGTGATCTTAACCCGTGACATCGCTTATTCCCTTCCTTTACGCGCCTCGCCGGAGGCTATAAGATACGGTTGTCCTGAACATAGCAACAATTTTGCCGATTGTGCCGCTTCGCCACAGGGATGGTATTTTCCAAAAAATGCCTGAAATATCAACATCTTGAAAAAAATGTTGGGCAGCTGAAGCAAGCACCGGCGGAGAAATTGGGACTTGGACGGATAGCCATTCGCCCTGTAAGGTTGTTTCAAACTTAGGATGACTTCTTGCTTGGCGGATGCACGCGTGATCGCCGCAGCCCAGACCCGAAACGCTTCCGCTCAGGCGCCTGAATTACCGGCGCTCAGCGTAAGAAACGTGCGCAAGGTCTACAATGACCTCGAGGCGATCAAAAACGTTTCGCTTGAAGTAGCGCAGAACGAATTCGTCAGTTTGCTCGGCCCGAGCGGATGCGGGAAAAGCACGCTACTGACCATGATCGCAGGCCTGATCAGGCAGACCGAGGGCGAAATCGCGATCAACGGTACGCCGGTCACAGGCCCCCGGCCGGAGATCGGCATGGTTTTCCAGCAACCGGTGCTGCTGCCCTGGCGGACGATTATCGATAACGTTCTTTTCCCGATCGAACTTCTCAAATTGCCGCGCGAGAAATACACGTCACGCGCGATGGAACTTCTGACGATGGCAAAGATCGAAGACTTTGCCGACAAACTCCCCCGTCAGCTCTCCGGAGGTATGCGACAACGAGCCTCAATCTGCCGTGCACTCATCCACGATCCGGCAATTCTGCTGATGGACGAACCGTTCAGCGCTCTTGATGCGCTCACACGCGACGAGATGGGCGTCGAGTTGCTTCGCATCTGGCAAGCCAACCGCAAGACCGTCATCTTCGTCACACACAGCATTCGAGAAGCGGCCTTCCTGTCCGATCGCGTGGTGGTGATGGGCCGCCGGCCTGCAACCATCGTCGAGGAGATGAACATCGATCTGCCGCGCCCGCGGCAAATAGGTCTGACGGAAGACGAAAGCTTCAACAAGCACGTTCGCGCGTTGCGTAAAGCTATCGAGGCGAGTCATGGGCGCTAGAAAGCGTCAAATCATTGACCTTGCGGGTCCCGTCGCGATCTCGATCGCCATGCTCGTCTTCTGGGAAGTTGCCGTCCGGGCGTTTCACGTACGCAGCATCGTCTTGCCACCTCCCTCGGAAATTATCGTGGCGATGATTGCGCGTCGCGATCTTCTGCTGACCCATCTCTGGCCGTCGCTGTACCTGACCGTGCTGGGCTTCGCGCTTTCGGTCATCGGCGGCATCGCGGTGGCGATCCTGATCACCTATTCGTCAATTCTACGCAAGGGATTCTATCCGATCATCATCGTATCGCAGGTGATTCCGAAGATTTCGATCGCCCCGCTGTTCATCGTCTGGTTCGGCACAGGAACAATGTCGAGTCTTTTGCTGGCGTTCCTGATCGCGTTTTTTCCGATGACGATCAATTCGGCCCTCGGATTTCAATCGATCGACGAAGACATCGCGCGCATGGCGCGCACATTCATGGCCAGCGACTGGCAGGTTTTCTGGAAGATTCGAATGCCGAACGCCCTTCCATATATTTTCAGCGGCATGAAGATTTCGATCACATTGGCCATCATCGGCGTGATCGTCTCCGAGTTCGTCGCTTCGCAGGAAGGTATCGGATACCTTATCAAGCTTGCCGGCGGATTGCTCGATACGCCCCTTATGATGGCGGCCATTACAGTGCTCAGCATCGCCGGACTTATTCTTTATGGCCTCATCGCGCACGCAGAACGGCGCATCGTTTACTGGCAGACATCAAGCGACGTCAGTGCCGCCACGGGCGGTGGCTGAGGACTGATTCCCGGAGTTCAAAGCATGAAGCACCTGACGGCACGTTCTGACACCGTTCACATCGGCTTTCATGACGGGGCCCTGGAACCAGTGCTGCAAGTCGATGACGGCGACGAGGTGCTCATAAGCACTGTCTCCGCCCATCCCGATCACGACGTTCCGGCCGAGTGGCTGCCGCCGGATATTCACGACATTGTCAGCCGCGGCAAGCGCGGAGATGGTCCTCATATCATGACGGGACCGATCGCAGTGCGCGGCGCAAGGCCCGGGCAAATACTGCAGGTCGATATTATCGATATCAGGCTCACGCAGCCATATGGCTACAATACTGTACGCCCGCTCAAGGGCATGTTCGGCACTGAAACGCCGACGCTAAAGACGACGATCATACCCATCGATATCGAACGCGGTTCGGCCGAAGTTGCGCCGGGCGTACACATCCCCACACGTCCGTTCTTTGGACAAATGGGCGTGGCGCCGCCGCGCGAATGGGGCCGCCTCGACAGCCGTCCACCTAATCGCTACGGGGGCAATATTGACAACAAGGAGCTCGTCGCGGGTACGCGTCTCTTGCTTCCAATCTGGGTTGAAGGCGGGCTGTTTAGCGTGGGCGACGGACACGGCGCTCAGGGTGACGGCGAGATCAATCAGACCGCGATTGAAACCAGCCTTCAGGGACACTTCCGCTTGTCTCTACGCGATGATCTTAAACTCGAGTGGCCGATGGCGGTAACGCCTGAGCACCTTGTCACCATGGCGTTCCACGAGGACCTGGACGATGCCGCGCGGATCGCCATGCGAAGCATGATCGGCGTGCTCGAACGACAGTATGCAATGGCATTTCATGATGCCTATCGGTTGTGCAGTGTGGCGGCCGACATGCGCGTCACCCAGTTCGTCAACGGCAACCGCGGAATTCATGTTATGTTGGCCAAAACCGTGCTCGCGCAATTGCCGGCAAAAATCGACTTTTTTGATTCGTTGCCTGTGAAGGCCACGGAAAGAAATCCGGCTGCGTGAGTTGCAAGTCAGAAACAGAGGGAGGACGTCAATGTCGCGTATCAATCGACGCTCATTCGTGAAGATGGCCGGCGTCGCCGGTGCAAGCGGCGCAATGGGAATCTCGGCTCCGTTTATCGCATACGGGGCGACAGAGGTTAAGCTGACGCTGCCGTGGTTGCCGCTCGGCACCTTCAGCTACACTTTCGTAGCGAAAAAGATGGGTTTCTGGGAGAAGCGTGGTCTAAACGTCACCATCGATCGGGGATTCGGGTCCGGCAAAGTCTGCGTGCCGGTCGACCAGGGTCAATACGATTTCGGTATTCTCGATCTTGCCGTGATGATGAACTGTGCGAGTCGCGGACTTGATCTCGTTTCTGTGGCCGCTATCTGGCCGATTTCACCGGTCGGAATCTTTTCGCTCAAGGAATCCAACATAACCAAGCCCAAAGACCTGGAGGGCCAGACTGTGGCCTTCGACGTCGGTAGCGGCGACTTCCAACTTTGGCCGGCGTTCGTAAAAGCAACCGGCGTCGACGACAGCAAGGTCAAGAAGGTCACGATGGATGCGGCCGCCTTGATCAAGGTGTTGGCGGAAAAGCAGGTCAAGGCCGAAGGCAACTTCTTCGGCAGTATCGCGCCGAGCCTCTGGGCGCAGGGAATGCAGATCAACAGCATTCTTTACAGCGACTACGGCATCAAGATGCTCAGCAACGTACTGGCCTGCAAACGTTCGACCATCGAGAAGAAGCCGGAGCTCTGCAAAAACTTTGTCGACGGCCTGATGGAAGGATTGAAATACGTCTATCTCAATCCGGAAAAGTCGGTCGACATCCATCTGGACATGGTCAAAGAGTTCAAGGGCGGCAGCGTCACGAACAAGAAGGTCATTGAATACGGGCAGGCCGTGAGCACCGCACTCGGCATGGTACCCGCGTTCAAGGAAAAAGGTCTTGGTTACATGGAGCCGGAGCTGGTCAAGCAGACCGCTGACACGGTCGTCAAATATATGGGCGCGAAATCGCTGGCGAAGGTCGATACGTTGTTCACAAACAAGTTTATCGGCTCGATCAAAATGACCGATGCGGAATGGAGCGCGACCGAACAGCGCTCGGCTAAATTTTTGCCGAAACGCACCTAGGGCGTTTTTAGTCCTGGATTGAAGCAGCGTTCGCACGCTGCATCCTCCCTCTCCCGAGCGGGAGAGGGAGTCGGGTCTTCGTCATCAGGCTGCACATCGCCAACTGCGAGACTCCAGTGGCGAGTGCACGGAAACTCGCAATCTTGCACAGAATCTGCGCCGGATGATCGGTCAGGCCGCGACCGCTAACGCGGATCGCAGTTTCTTCTCGCCCTCGTCGGACAGCGAGGTACGGAGAATTCGCGGCTTGTAGCCCTTGAGTTCAGGTAACACCTTGTCCTCATTGACGGTTCTGAACAGGATGAAAAGAGCCGAGGACTCCTTGGGGATCGTTTCACTCAGCTTTTTTATGAATTCGTCGCTGATCCCGTAATCCGTCAGGGATCCGGCCAACGCGCCGGCGCCGGCACCCGTAATGGCCCCGATGGCCATTCCAGCTAGAGGATTGAGAAACAGGAGCCCGACGATGGCGCCCCACAAAGCGCCCCTGCTGCCGCCGCCAGCCGCACCGACAGCCGTGAGGTTCAGGGCTTGTTTGACATGAACCTTGCCGTTCTTGTCGCGTTCGACCACGCAGGCATCTTCCAGGTCGATCAGATACTCCTTTTGCATCGATCTCAGCTTGTTCAACACTTCGTCCGCTGTGTGGATGCCGTCAAAATCAAGTACGACCAGACTACTCATTGTGTTCGTCCTGCTGAGATGCACCGCCGCGCTCGGCTAGTGCAATCAAATGCTGAAGTAAAAAAGCAGCGTCGCGACGCGATCCGGGCTTCGGATTTCTCATGCGCCTCGACCGCTGCCTGAACGCCTTGGCCTGTTCTCGGGCATGTTATCGGGTCTGCTTGGCCTGTTCGCGCCCGGACGATTTGTACCCCGCCGCCTATTGACGCGCGGACGACTGGTAGCCGGTCGACGAAGCCCGGGGGTGCGCCAACCGTGCCAGCCTGGAGGTCCACCCCAACCCAACCCGCGGCGCCGTTGAAATCCGCACCGGTACCAGCCCGGTCCGCGCCACCCGTGGCTGTACCAACAGTAACGGCGGCCTCTCCACATGAACTGGACGGATTGGACGGCGGGAAATTCACTCTCTGCCGCACGCAACGGCCCCGGGGCTATCACTCCCGCTTGAACGGACTCGGTCGTGACACCCACCACCGCGAACGCTGCCACGACTATCAGAGATAGTTTGCGCATTACATCCTCCCCGCGAGGATGAGCTGATTCTGCTACCTCCCCTCGAAACCAAGCGGCCGCTACTAAGTTGCATCACGTGTGGTTGAGCGAATCGCAGAACAGCCAAGCAACACGCAACTTAACGGCGTTCATGTTCCAGATCGTCGAGTGCGTTCGAACACGTGAAAAATTTGACGGCCAGCGACAAGTTTACGTCAACGCGTTCGGCATCACCCGATAGTGAGGCCCTTCGTGCTACTCGGAGCCAGGATAAACGCGCCTCAGCACATTGCCGCTCTCTTTCCGGAAACGGCGATGATTTTGCGGCTTGAATTGAAGTGCAATTGCATTCGCCCTCAACGACCTGTCACCAGTGATGCAACGCAAACCGATCCAAATTGACTTGGCACTCCAGGGTGGAGGGTCGCACGGTGCATTCACCTGGGGCGTCCTCGATCGTCTCTTGGAAGAACCTTGGCTTCACATCGCCGGGATTTCCGGCACGTCCGCAGGCGCAATGAACGCGGCCGTTCTGGCTTGCGGATGGACCGCCGGAGGTGCGCGTGGCGCGCAGGCCGCACTCGAACGATTTTGGCAATGCGTGTCGCGCGCGGCGTCAATCAGTCCACTACAACGCTCACCTGTCGACCGGTGGCTCGGCCGATGGTCGCTCGATACGTCGCCAACCTACGTCTTCATGGACCTGATGTCGCGTCTTATCTCGCCCTATGCACTCAACCCGTTCGACTTCAATCCCTTGCGTCGCATCCTTCGCGACTGCATCGATTTTGACAAGCTCGCGGATTCGCCGATCAAACTATTCATTACTGCGACCAGCGTGCGAACCGGCCGCGGACGCATTTTCCGCAACTCAGAAATTACTGCCGACATTCTCCTGGCGTCGGCATGCCTCCCGACAATGTTCCGCGCTATCGAGATTGACGACGAGTCATATTGGGACGGCGGATTTACCGGTAATCCAACAATCACGCCGCTGGTTCGCGAAACCGATGCGCACGATTCCATCCTGGTACAAATCAATCCGCACGAACGAGCCGAAACACCGAGGACCGCACCGGAAATTATCAATCGACTAAATGAAATCTCTTTCAACTCGTCCCTCCTGAAGGAGCTGCGAATGATAGCCCTGCTGCGCCAGGTCGCCGATGCGGGGAGCGGCGAAGGCGCGCGTTGGGCGCAGATGCGCACGCACCGGATCATGACGGACATGCTGGTTAAATTTGGCTCGTCTTCGAAGCTCAACGCCGAATGGGATTTCGTTGCAATGCTGCGGAACGAGGGACGGCGCGCCGCGAGTGAGTTCCTGGACGCGCACGGAATGGACCTCGGAAAGCGCTCGACAGCTGATTTCGATGTCCTGATGACCGGGTATTGATGAATGGGCCTGCTGGGCATCTTCGTCGGCCTCGCGTTGCTGATGTTCTTTGCGTTCCGCGGCTGGAGCGTACTGTTGCTCGCTCCGACGGCAGCCCTTGTTGCTGCGGCGTTCGACAGAGAACCGTTGCTCGCGAGCTGGACGCAAATTTTCATGGGCAGCGCCGCCGGCTTTCTGGCTCAATTCTTCCCGATCTTTCTTCTCGGAGCCGTTTTCGGCAAACTCATGGACGACAGCGGCTCGGTATCTGCCGTCGCCGCTTTCATGACCAAGAGCTTGGGCGAGCGGCAAGCCATGCTTGCGGTGGTGCTCGCAGGCGCGTTGGTCACTTATGGCGGGGTGAGCCTTTTCGTGGCGTTCTTCGTGCTCGGTCCCATGGCGGAAGCACTGTTTCGCACCGCCGACATTCCCCGCCGACTGATGGCCGCTGCGATTCTTCTCGGCACTTCGACGTTCACGATGTCGGCGTTCCCGGGCACACCATCGATTCAGAACGCCATCCCGACACCTTTTTTCGGCACGACGCCCTTTGCTGCGCCCGGCCTGGGCATCATCGCGTCTGTAATCATGTTCGGTTTCGGATTATGGTGGCTCAAGCACGTCGAGAATGCCGCCCTGCGTGCCGGCGAAGGTTTTGGAAAGAAAGTAGGGACCGCCTACGTCGCAGACGATGAGTTCATCCGTGAGAGAGCCACGACTGCAAGGGAGTTCGACCCAGCAGAGATCAACCGAGGAGACCGTAGCCCTTCGCGCCCGCCTGCTCTCATAGCGGCATTGCCGCTCATCGTTGTCGTCGCAGTCAATCTGTCAGTGTCCCTTCTTCTGCTGCCCAAAATGGATTTTTCCTACTTGAGCGAAGAGCGCTGGGGTGCGACGTCGGTTGGCGGCGTGGCCGGGGTATGGTCCGTGGTAGTCGCGCTGGCCGCGGCCAGCGTAACCGTCATTCTTTGCAACCGGGGCCGCCTGCTGTCCCTACGCCAGACCATGGACGCAGGCGCCAACGCCTCCGTTCTACCGGCGCTCAGCGTTGCAAGCCTCGTCGGCTTCGGCGCCGTGGTAGCTGCGCTCCCCTCATTCGAAATTGTGCGCGACTGGGTGCTTAACATCGAGGGCGGCCCGCTCGTGTCACTGGCGGTGGCAACCAACGTCCTCGCCGCACTGACCGGCTCGGCTTCGGGCGGACTGACCATCGCGCTCGATGCCCTTGGACAATCTTTCATGAACATGGCGAGTCAAACGGGTGTCAGCCCCGCATTGATGCATCGCGTCGCCGTGATCGGCTCGGGCACGCTCGATATTCTCCCGCATAATGGTGCAATCGTAACCCTGCTTGCGGTCTGCGGAACGACACACCGGGAGAGCTATTTCGACATCGTGATGGTCGGCATTGTCAGTGCAATTCTGGCCCTCATAGCGGTGATTGCGCTGGGTTCCGTATTCGGCTCCTTCTGAGCGTTGCCCACGGCTAACTGGGCGTGTCTTGGTTGCCGAGGCTAACGCCCCGCCGGCGCTTGGGCCCTGTCGATAATTGCGGCATCGGTGCGAAATGCCTCCAAATGCTCCTCATTTTTGTGGGCGCGCGGCTTAACGGCGCCTCGCAGGAACGCACGGCAGCGCCGTGCGTTTGTCCGGCAATCGGCTCGCTGACCCAGCGCAGCGTTTCCGCGGTTGCTTTGGGGCCGACCTGGCATTGGAGGCCGGATGCAATGTCATCGCTTGAACAATTTCGACGTACCCGTCTGGTTGTGCTCAATCGCCGCGCGACGGCGCACCAGGCCGCACGGGCAATGGCGGACAATCACATTGGGGCCATCCTGGTTAGCCAACCACCAGGGCTGGTCGGCATCCTCACGGATCGCGATCTCGCTCTGACAGTCATTGGCGAAGGCCTTGATCCCAACACCACGACGCTCGGGGACATCATGTCCGAGCAAGTGATCACCTGCGATATTAGCGCCACGCTTGACGATATTGCGAAATTGATGCGCGACCACGCTGTCCGCCGCGTCCCTTTAACCGAGGGAGACAGCCACAAACCGGTCGGGCTCGTGACGTTCGATGATCTGGTGGTGGATGGGTCGATCGACGCCGATGCATTGCGTAACATTGTTACGGCGCAACTGGAGATCGAAACGCCCCATAAACCCGCAGGCCAGCTGCGTCCTCACACTGCTGCAAGCGCGGAAGCTAAGTTGCGCGCATTGATGCGCGCCAGGGCGCGGGCGGAAATGACTTATCGGCGTATGGTTAGAGCCGTCGAAAATTTCAGTGGGCTCGACTCTGGCCGCGCTGAACGCGCTTTGTTCGTGACTGCATGCATGATCTGCCGGCGTTTGACGCAGGAGGAGGCGCGGCATCTGGTTGCACAGTTGCCCTCGTTGCTACAGCCGCGTCTTGAGGGATGTATGGCCGGGCCGGATCGTTCAGTGACCGCACGCCTGATGCTGGAAGAGCTTGCAAAATCCCTTGGATTACCTTCGCCCGACGACGCAACGGTGATTGTTCGAGCCGTCTTCGATGTGATCTCCGACAGTGTCAGTGAAGGCCAAATGAAAGAAGTACGATCACAATTACCCGAAGAGATCAGGCGCCTGCTGAGCGTGGCTGCATGACGGGAATGAGCTCAACGCCAGGTTCTTCTGCTTTCTAAGTTAAGTCAATAGTGGACGCTCGTTGCCTGGAGTCCAGATAAATTTGAGAGTACATGCAGACCGTATGCCGACGACACGAAAACAAGACAATTTGATCTCAATCAATACGACAGGAGTTGGCCCGTTCTAACGGATACCACATGAGGGACGTACTCGTTTTCCTTTCTTCAAACTTTGGAAATCGTCTCTCCTCCGGCGCACAATACGCTCTTGGATTGGCGGACGCATGCGGAGCACGTCTGTCCGCGTTGATCGCGGACATCGAGCCGCTTAATGTCCCCTCGCCGAAACCGGACACGATGCAGGCCTACGATGCAGACGCCGAACGACGATCACTGGCCGAGCAGTTGACCCGAATCCCCGAGCTCCTTTTGGCTGCAGCCAACGCTGCAGATGTACCATGTGAGATACTTGCACCCGACGGCGATTTCCTGACGCTGCGCGAACGCGTGATCTACTCAGCGCAACTACGAGACGTGCTGATCGTCGATGTATATGGACCACTTCAATCGCAGCGCAAAGATATAGTCGACGGCGCCCTCTTCGGGAGCGGACGGCCGCTCGTACTCGTGCCGCAACAAGATCGCGAATTTGCGGCGGATCGGATTGTCATTGCATGGGATGCCACACGCTCGGCCGTCCGAGCGGTGCACGATGTCCTGCCGTTGCTTACGCGGGCGCGCGAAGTGGCGGTCGTTTCCGTAAGTGATGACAAAGAGATCTCACCGCCGGATACGGGCAACGGCCTCTGCCGTTATCTCGCCCTATGGGACATTGCGGCAAAATTCGAACGGATCGACAGTGGCAAATTCTCCGTCGGGACCGTGCTTCTGGACTATGCGCGGCAAGTGAATGCCGATCTGCTCGTGATGGGTGGGTTCGCGCATGGGTTTGAGCGCGAGCTCATGCTCGGCAGCGCCACACGTGATGTCTATCAGGCCGATCTTGAGATGGTCGTGCTGTTGTCACATTAGCGGGTTTCCCTGATTGATGATGATACAGGCGGTCAATAAAGGCGGCGGGAAGTTGAGGAAGCCGCGGGGGTTTTGCCCTCAGCGGCATCGTCTTTGACGTCCCGGAGAAAGCCGTCGCGCAACTTTTGTCCCCTCAAGAGCTTGATCCGGCGAAGAATGGCTAGAGTGCAGTTGCTGCAATTCGGACCTGCAGCCAGAATCTGATCCGTCCGACTGTGCGGAAATCAAATGTTTTATCCGGGCTAGTGTCACTGGGCAGGCCACATGAACAAAAAGCATCAATGGAACATCTGGTACTTCATCGGGGCATTCTTCCTTCTGATGATCTTTGAAGGTGCCTGGACGGCTTGGCGGACAGTCGAATCGATCCCCTACAGCGACTTCCTGAAATACCTTGATGAAGGCCGGATTCAGCAGGCAACGGTCGGCCAGGAGCAAATCACCGGCCGGTTGAAAGAGCCGATCAACGGACGCCAGCTCTTCGTCACGAATAGAGTCGATCCGACCCTCGCAGACCGAATTGCCAAAAGCGGCATCGAATTTACGGGCGCCGTTCAGAACACGTTCCTGTCGTCCCTATTGTCATGGGTAATGCCGGTCCTCGTCTTCCTCGGCATCTGGTATTTCGTTTTTCGTCGTATCGCGGAGAGGCAAGGCATCGGCGGGCTGGTGAACGTCGGAAAGTCAAAGGCTCGCGTCCTTGTCGAGCGCGACACCGGCGTCACCTTCGATGATGTTGCCGGTGTCGACGAAGCAAAAGCCGAGCTACAGGAGTTGGTTTCTTTCCTGAAGGACAAGGACAAGTACGGGCGATTGGGTGCCCGCATTCCAAAGGGCGTGCTTCTGGTCGGTCCCCCCGGGACGGGAAAGACCTTGATCGCTAAAGCAGTCGCTGGCGAAGCGGGCGTGCCCTTCTTCTCGATCTCGGGCTCGGAATTTGTCGAGATGTTCGTTGGCGTTGGTGCCGCCCGGGTACGCGACCTGTTTGAGCAGGCTCGAAAGACGGCGCCCTGTATCATCTTTATCGACGAGCTCGATGCTCTTGGAAAAGCACGCAGCAGCCCCGGCGTATTCGGCGGGCACGACGAGAAAGAGCAAACACTCAATCAACTGCTGACCGAACTCGATGGGTTCGATCCTCGCGAGGGTATCGTGCTCCTCGGGGCGACAAATCGGCCGGAGGTGCTTGATCCGGCGTTGCTGCGAGCCGGCCGATTCGATCGGCAGGTCGTGCTTGACCGTCCCGACCGGTTGGGCCGCGAAGCGATCCTGAAAGTCCATATCAAGCGCATCAAACTGGCAGATGACGTCAAGCTGGACGAAATCGCCGGTATCACGCCCGGCTTCAGCGGCGCCGATCTCGCCAATCTGGTAAACGAAGCCGCCATCGTCGCGACGCGGCGTGGTGGCGATAAGGTGACAACGGCGGACTTTACAACTGCTGTCGAGCGGATCGTGGCTGGGACTGAGCGCAAGGGCCGCCTGCTGCAACCGGACGAGCGCCGTGTCGTTGCGTATCATGAAATGGGGCATGCACTCGCGGCGGCGAGCCTTCCCGACGCCGATCCTGTCCACAAAGTATCCATCATTCCTCGCTCGGTCGGGGCGCTGGGTTACACGATGCAGCGACCCACCGACGATCGCTATCTGATCACCATGCGAGAGTTGAAGGACCGCATGGTCGTCCTGCTGTCCGGCCGCGCCGCCGAGGACGTGGTCTTTGGCGAAGTTTCGACGGGCGCGGCCGACGATCTCGCCAAGGTCACCGACATTGCGCGGCAGATCGTGACAAGGTTTGGCATGACGAAGGCGGTGGGACAGGCAGTCCTCGAACGCAAGAGCCAGACCTATCTCGGCGATCACGCCGTCAGCATGCGCGAGAAGGATTATTCCGAGGAAACTGCACGCGAGGTCGATCTCGAGGTCAAGCGGTTGATCGACGAGGCCTACGAGCGCGCAAAGCAGCTCTTGACTGAGCGGCGCTCCGTGCTCGACGAAGGCGTCACGCTGCTGCTGGAGAAGGAAACGCTCACACCGGAAGATTTCCCCGCGCTCAATCCTGTAAAGAAGAGTCCCATACCGGACAAACGGAAAAAGACCGCGCAGCAAGTTGCGTAGCTTGGTGGTCCGCCCGATTGCCGGAGGTCGGATAGATTTTCGTGGTACATTTTGCGCGTTGATCGCACGCGTCGACAGCTGGGAATCAGCCGGATTTTTTGGGGGCGTCGGTTCAGATCGACCGGGTCGACGGCCGCCATCGGCCCGACCATTTGCGCCGCTTACACCCTGGATTATCGTTCACGCCAATCATTGGAAGCACGATTGGCATCAGGCCAAGGCTGGTACAGACGCCCCGTCAACTCATCGAAAATGATTGGTGGGCGCACAAGGACTCGAACCTTGGACCCGCTGATTAAGAGTCAGCTGCTCTACCAACTGAGCTATGCGCCCGAAATGCCGAGGAGCACGCGCGCTCCGGTCAGCGCGGGTCGTTTAGCAAAGCGCTCCCGGCCTGTCCAGCCGCGAGACACCTAAGCGAATGTAAAACAAATGAAAAGCCGCCGGGAGACCCGGCGGCTCAAGGCGGCGGCGCGTGTCGGGGAGAAAAACCACGCTGGCCGCCGTCCACTTCCTTGATCTACTGCGGATGCAGGTCAGGCTGCAGCCCGCGCCCATGGTGCCTCCAACCGTCGCGGTGATGACGCCACTTGGCAAAGCGGTTGTGTCCGAGCCGCGCGAGAATCATGAAGCGGCGCTTCTGACCCTCATCGAGTGTCTGATACAAAGGCCCGACAGCATCAGCCACTTTCTTGAGCGCAGCGCCGCGTTCGCTCATTCGACTGGCGTGGCGAGCGAGACGCTCGATCGGATCTTTCGGCTTCTCGGCGTTTTCGCGCGCAGCAAGTCGGTCTGCTCGTTGTTTTGCGAGGTCGCGTAGCGCGCCTTCGACCGCCGGCCAGTTCTTTTCCTGATCGGGCGTCAGCTTCAGCCCAGCATGAAGCGCGGCAATGCGCGCATCGCCGAATGCCGTGATGTCAGCTGCCGTCGGCCGCCAGCGATTCATGTGATCGTGCTGCCGTGCCGGCTGTGCCGCATACGCCAACGTTGCACCGGCGATTGCCAACGCCGTCGTTCCGACGAGTACAGATTTAATCATGGCCACCTCCAATGACATGTCAGATGATTGGAATAGTGGCGCCTGCCGCGACGCAGACAAGTTAAAGTTTTGTCAGAGATTACGTGCGCGCAATGTAGATGTATCGCTGTTCATTTTTGAAATCGACGTAAAGCCGCTCAACCAAAAGAAAAAATAAAGATCGTGCAGCGACTAAAGGCCCAGATAGGCCTGGCGCACTTCCGGCTTTGCTGCGACTTCGCCTGACGGACCTTCGGTGAACGAATGCCCTTCGGCAATGACATAAGTGTAATCGCTCAAGGCCAACGCAAGATGCACGTTCTGCTCGACCAGAAGAATCGTCATGCCCCCTTCGCGCAGCGCCTTCAACGTGACGACAAGCTGCTGCACGACCACCGGAGCGAGACCGAGCGAAAGCTCATCGATGATAAGAATTTTCGGATCGGACATCAGCCCGCGTGCAATCGCAAGCATTTGCTGTTCGCCGCCGGAGAAAGTGCCGGCGCGTTGGCGGCGCCGCTCTTTCAGGCGCGGGAACAACGTGAAGACCTTCTCGAGGTTTTCGGCGTAACGCTTGCGGGCGCGCACCGCATAGGCGCCCATCTCGAGATTTTCTTCGACGGTCATATCCGAATAAAGCTGGCGTCCTTCCGGCACCAGCACCAGACCGCGTGCCGCCTTCGCATGCGTGGACAATCGCGTTACGTCTTCGCCGCCGAACTTGACCTGGCCTCCCATCGGGCGAATTGCGCCGGTGATCGCACGCAAGGTCGTCGTTTTTCCGGCTCCGTTGGCGCCAACCAGCGTCGTCATCGTGCCGGCTTTCACCTTGAGCGAAATGCCCCACAGGATCTGGACGTCGTCGTACCCGGCCTCGAGCTTCTCGACATCGAGAAGCAAGGCGCCGTGCGCGGCTTCCGTCACGACACGCCCTCCTCGGCCGATGCAAGCAGCTTCGAGTCGCCGAGATAGGCCTTGATGACTTCGGGGTTCTCCGCGATCTCACGCGGCGTTCCTTCCGCCAGCCGTCTGCCAAGGTTGATGACGACAATCCGGTCGGACAAGCTCATAATCGCGCGCATCACATGCTCGATCATCAAGATGGTAATGCCGCTTGCGCGGATGCCGCGGATCGTTTCGATCATATGCTCGATTTCGGTCGGGTTCAGACCTGCAAGCACTTCATCGAGCAAAAGAAGCTTGGGATGTGCCGACAGCGCGCGCGCCATTTCCAGCCGCTTCTTGCCGCCGGTTGTCAACGAGCCGGCAAGCGCATCGATACGATCGCCAAGCCCTACCGACTGCGCGACTTCACGCGCCGCCTCACGGGCGTCGGCAAGATTCATGTTCTCGCGGCCGAAGCATGCGCCGACCATGCAGTTTTCCAGCACGGTGAGGCCCAGCAGCGGCTGCATGATCTGATGAGCGCGTGCCAGGCCGGACCGCGCGACCGAGTACGGCGGCAGGCCGGTGATGTCGGTTCCGTCAAAAATCACCTTTCCGGTATCCGGCGCGATAACGCCGTTGATCAGATTGAATACCGTCGACTTGCCGGCGCCGTTGGGGCCGATCAGGCCGAGAATTTCGCCGCGATTGACGTCGAAGCTCAGCTCGGAAACGGCCTGCACGCCGCCGAACCGCCGACTCAAATTAACGGCTTGCAACAACGCGGTCATTGCAGCCACTTCCGCAGCCATGGCGCGCGGGCGAACAGCCAGCCCATCAGACCGCCGGGGACGAAGAGCACAATGACCAGCAGCAAAACCCCTGCGAGCACGAGCTGCAGATGAGAGAACGTCTCAGAAAACAACAGATATCCGCGCAGCTCTTCGTAGAGGAACGCCCCGATAACGGGCCCGGTCACCGTTCCTGCGCCGCCGAGCATCAGCATCACGATCGTCTCGATCGACGCCGTCAAATCGAACGCGCCGGCGGGCTCGATGATGCCGCTCTTGAAAAAGTAGAGGCCGCCCGCAACAGCGGGGAGAAATCCGGAAATGCTGTAGACGATGGCCTTGTAGCGCGGCGTCGCGACCCCGAGGACCGCGGCGGCATCCTCGTTTTGCCCGATGGCCATAAGGCCAAGACCGAACTTCGAGGTCTTGATGAAGTAGCTGAGCAGCAATGACAGACCCATGACCCCGACAATCAGGAAATAGCAAAACCAAAGCCCCGCCATTGGCCCGCCGAGCGGCTCGTAGGCATCCATCGACAAGTAAATTCCGGTTGCTGCACCCCAAGGCTCGAAATTCGTCACGAACGCGCTGATCGCTTCGTTAACGCCGATAGTCGCCAGGGCGAAGAACGCCCCGCGTAAGCGGAGAATGCCGCGGCCAAAGAGATAAGCGAGAGCGCTGACGCAGATGCCGCCGACGAGCGCAGCCACAGGAAGATAGACGTGCCACGTCGTTGCCAGATAAACGCCGATATAGCCGCCGAGGCCGAAGAAGACGATGTTGCCGAAGTTTACGTAGCCAGCGTAGCCAATCATCAGATTAAGGTTGGTCGCGAGCGTGACGTACACGGCCGCCAGCAGCAGATTTTCGCGCAAACTCACATCATCGGTGAGGTAAGGCGTCAGGCCGCAGGCCAGCGTAAAGACCACGACCAGCCAAAAAAAGGGACGGCGCAGATGGCGTACAATCTCTTCGCCCGCGACATGGCGCGGGTGTGAAGCGGCCGCTCTTGCGACTTCCTGGGAGACGGATGCAGACACGTCGATCAGGTCCTCGAGAATGCGAATATGCCGCGCGGAAATGCAATCAGGACCAGCACGAACAGTCCGAACTCGATAATCGGTGTCCAACTGACCGGCGTGAAGGGCGTTGCCAGACCTTCGACGACGCCGAGCGCAATGCCGCCTAGAAGCGCGCCGGCCGGATTACCCAAGCCTCCGAGTACCGTCACCACGAAGCTCTTGAGCTGATAGGACGCGCCCGAGAGCACGGTAAAAGGAAACAGCGTCGAGATCAGCGCACCGGACACGCACGCGAGCGCCACGCCCAATCCGAAGGCCAACGACAGCACCTGGCGCGTCGGAATCCCGTTGAGCTCGGCGGCATCCCGATTGCTCGCCACCGCGCGAATGGCTTTTCCCGGCCGCGTATAGTGCAGAAACAGGTAAAGCAGGCCCGCAGTTATGATCGCGATGATGGCCGCCGTGATGTGCGTTCCGGTGAAGGTATAGCCCCGAACCGTAATTCCCGGCAGCGAGACGGGAACATTGTAGGGGCTCGTGGTCCAGGCTGCGGTACCGAGCCCGATGATGATCATGTTCAGCGCAAAGGTCGCGAGCAGGCTCATCAGTATCGGGCGGCCGATGACGCGATTGACCGAAACCCAATAGATGATGAGGCCGGCGACGAAGCCGAGAACAAGCACAAGCGGAATGCCGAAATAGGCGTTCAGGCCGGTTGCCTCGGTCAGAAAATAGACAACAAACATCCCCAGCACGATGATCGCGCCGTGGGAAAGATTGATGACGTTCATCACGCCCCAGATGAGCGTCAGCCCCATGGCAGCGATGCCGTAAACGGCCCCCACCAGCACACCGTCAACGACGGATGCAAGTATCCCAATCATTGTAAATGCCAAAGATTAAGGAGAGGCGGGTCGCAACCCCGGCCCGCCTCTTCTTGGATCAATACATGATATCGGCGGTCTTGGCGTTATCCGGCCAGATGACTTCCTTGACCAGTTTGCCGTTCTTCTTCTGCCATTGCGCGAGCACCATGGTGTGGCCGATCTGAAGCCCATGGCTCTTTGGATCGGTCGAGAACTTGGTGCGGCCAAAGAAGGTCATCACGTCGGTCTTGTTCAGTTCCGCCGCAACCTTCTTGGGATCGATCGAGCCGGCTTTTTCGATCGCATGCTGGAGAATCATCGCACCGGAATATCCACCCGCCGCATGGTAGCCGGGCGCGATCTTGTACTTGGCGGTGAACTCCTTGGTGAATTCCGCAGGAGTGGGGCCGAAGTCCGGCTTGTAAGTCACCTGCGGTTCCCATTGCGAGGGCACCGAGATGCCGACCGCCGCATCGTCGAGCTTGGCGAAGTTGGGGCTGTCGGGAGCAACGAGCAGCGTGACCCATTTCAGCTTGGCCTTCTGATCGTGCAACTGCCGTGCAAGCGTTGATCCGTCGGCGTAGTGACCACCGCCCAGCAACGCATCCGCACCCGACGAGACGATCTTGTTGATGATCGGCCCGAAGTCCGTCGTGGACGGGCTGTAGGCCTCCTCGAGAACGATATTGAAGCCGTCCTTCTTGGCGAGATCGCGCGTCGCTTGAGCCACTGCCTTCGAGAATGGATCGCTTTCGTAAACGAATGCGATTTTGGTTTTCGGATTCTTCTTCTTCAGCACATCAAGTGCGCCGGCAAGATACTGCCCGGCGCCCGTATAGGTCTGGAAAAGATACTTGTTTCCGAGTTTGTAGGTCTTTTCTTCCGCGCCACCGATGCTCATCATCACCTTGCCGTACTGCTCGGAAATGATTGCCGCGGTCGCGACCAGGCCCGACGAATACGGGCTGAACAGAAACTGCGCCTTATCCTGGGTGATCAGACGCGTGTAGAGCTGCTGCACGCGCGTACCTTGCGACTCGTCGTCGTAGCTGACGAACTTGACCTTGTAGCTCTTGCCGCCGGCCTTAATGCCCCCCTTGGCATTAACGTCGTCGCGCCACAGCTCGAAGCCGCGCAATTGCGACGTCGAATCATTGTTGAGCTTGCCGGTCTGCGAGGCAGTAAATCCGATCGTTACTGTGTCCTCGGCAATCGCCGGCCCAGCGACCATTGCGGCCGCGGCAGCCGCCGCAAGCAATAACAGCTCTTTTCTCATTTTGTTCTCCCTAGACTTACTTGCCGAACTGTCGCACGGCACAGTTGCAACATGGAAAAAAACTGTCAATGGCAAAGGACTGGGCGCCGCCGCCGCAGAACGGTCGCGGTATCAAATTGCGCTAGGGAGCGTTGTTAATGAAATCGGCGCCGCTTCACCTGACCGGCTAGAGCAGCCTAGTAGAGCGCGCTGACGACTGGACCAAGCCCCATTTCCCAGGCGAGGGCGCGCGCGTTGCGCCGCTGATCGTCATTAAGGGCGACGATCAGCGGGCCTGCGGCAGTTGCAAGCCGCTGTATGGCCGTACTGTCGAGTATGATCGACACGACCTTCTGACTGACCCGGCGGGCAAGGCCACGCGACCGCGCTTGCGCCTGTCGGTGCGCGACATCGCGGAGTGTGGCCTCGACCGCCGGCCAATAGGCCTGCTGGGTCGGTGTCAGCCTGAGGGCATTCTTGATCCGGGCGATATCAACCTGCACGACCCCGGGCGCCTTTCCGGTCGAATAGGCCCCCGCCTGTGCACTCGTGACAACAGGTGCAAGCGTAACGAACGCCGCCACGGCGGCGGCGGCAACAGCCAGTTTCATACGAAAAATCCCTGATTTGATTGATTTCGTCGCGCCTGATAGGGACCGAATCCGCCGCGACGAAGAGCAAAATGCGGAGTAATTGCGATATTTGATTTTCGCGGGACCAAATATCCGGAGCGTTATCGCGCGCGCCGACGCGCGTCAGCGCGCGCTGCGAGCTTAGCCCGCATCAGTCGAATGAATGCGGCGCTCGATTACAGGCGTCTTGTGACGCCGGCTGGCGAGCTTGTTGAGCGCGCCGAGATAAGCCTTCGCAGAAGCGACGAGCGTGTCGGGATCAGCGCCACGCCCCGTGAACGAGCGTCCGTCTTGCGACAAGCGAACGGATACTTCGGCCTGCGCATCGGTTCCTTCGGTGACTGCCTGCACCTGATAGAGCTCGAGTCTGGCCTCGTGCGGAACCAGCACACGGATGGCATTAAAGATGGCATCGACGGGACCGTTGCCGGTCGATTGCGTCGTTTCATGCTGCCCGTCGATGTCGAGCGTCAGCGTCGCAGTCTGCGGACCCATGGTGCCCGCGATAACCGTCAGGGAAACGATCTTGACGCGGTCGTGCGCAGTGGCGATTTCCTCATCGACCAACGCCTCGATATCCTCGTCGTAAATTTGCTTCTTGCGGTCAGCCAGCGCCTTGAAACGCACGAACGCATCTTCGAGCTGGTTGCCCGCCAACTGGTAACCGAGCTCTTCCAGCTTGTGGACGAAAGCGTGGCGGCCGGAATGCTTGCCCATGACCAGCGAGGTCTGTTTCACCCCGACCGACTCCGGCGTCATGATTTCATAGGTCTGCGCATTCTTGAGCATCCCGTCCTGATGGATGCCGCTCTCATGCGCAAATGCGTTGCGGCCTACGATCGCCTTGTTGTACTGCACCGGAAACGAGGTCGCGGCTGAGACGAGCTTCGACGCGCGCGTGAGCATGGTCGTGTCGATGCCGGTCACGAACGGCAACTTGTCGTTTCGCGTCTGGATGGCCATCACGATCTCTTCGAGCGCAGCATTGCCTGCCCGCTCGCCGATGCCGTTGATGGTGCATTCGACCTGACGCGCGCCCGCCATCACGCCCGAAAGCGAATTCGCCACCGCCATGCCGAGATCGTTGTGGCAGTGCGTGGAGAACCGCGCCTTGTCGGAATTAGGCACGCGCTCGCGCACCGTCTTGAACAGGTTGAAATACTCCTCCGGCGTCGAATAACCGACCGTATCCGGAATATTGATCGTCGTCGCACCTGCCTTGATCGCTGCTTCGACGCAGCGGCACAGGAAATCGAGCTCCGTACGCGTACCGTCCTCGCTCGACCACTCGACATCGTCGGTGTGATTGCGCGCGCGAGTGACCTGCGCGATCACCATTTCATAGACCTCGTGCGGCTCCTTCTGAAGCTTGTATTTCATGTGCACCGGCGAGGTGGACAGAAACGTGTGTATGCGGTGGCGCTTCGCAGGCTTGATCGCTTCGGCGCAGCGGTCGATGTCGTTGAATGAGGCACGTGAAAGGCCGCAAATCACGGCATTCTTTGAGCGCTTGGCAATCTCGTGCACGGCGGCAAAGTCGCCTTCCGACGCGATCGGAAAGCCCGCCTCGATAATGTCGACGCCCATATCGTCGAGCAGCTCGGCGACTTCGAGCTTCTCTTCGTGCGTCATGGTTGCGCCCGGGCACTGCTCGCCATCGCGCAAAGTGGTGTCGAAGATAAAGACGCGGTCCTTTTCGGACTGGGTCTGGTTAGCCATGAAATTCATCCTTCTCATCGATCGCGCCGCTGAAGGGCGCTCTTAAGGGGTTGCTCTTCCGTATCCCCCGAGTGCCCAGGCGCGAAACGCCCAGCCGGCCCTCAGGGGCAGGTAAGGAGAAGGAGCGTGCCCAGAATGAGGGTGGCAGCGGGCTCGGCCGTCGCGGCCGCCCGTCCCTTCGCGCGAATGGTCAAGCGCGTGGACATTTGCCTGCAATTCCCTCGTCTTCGGCCTTCAAGCTCGCGGAAGATGCTTAAACCCGCGTTAATCAATCAGCCGAGGGCGCTCTTGTAACTGATTGGTGCGCCGCGAGGCAAGGGCCGCCTTGTCAGGCACCTGCCGACCAGCGATGCCTCAGGAATGCCGTGACAAATTCCGGCATTGCCGGATTGGTATCCGCGCTGCTTCGGGCGAGCACAATACCTGCCAACTCTGGTGACCGGCCGCGCCTGAGAAATTCGCCGATACGCGTTTGCAGGCGCGTCGCGTTTTCGACCGAACGCAGCACCTTGATCTGCGCGATGAAGGGGCCGGCGATTACCGTCGTCCAGCCCGGCTCTTCGTCCAGTTCGGCAGCGTCGAGACCGGTTTCCTCATTGAGCTCGCGCCTGATGCTGAAATCGAAATCGACACGGCCATCGACGACATCTTGCGGGTCGGGCGTGCCACACGGGAAGTAAATGCGGCCTGCATTAGCCGTGTGTTCGGCCATGATCCCGAGAATGAAAGCATTGTCAGCGGACAACACCGCGGCCGCACCGAAACAATCATAGACGGGCGCTCCGGGACATCCGAGCTGGTGCCACGTTCGAAAGCTGGCGTAATCGGTCTCAAAAAAAGCCCCGCGGAATACATCGCCCACAATTTCGTACGCCTGCAGCATCAGCACGCGTCCGTTCCAGAGCTCCGGCCTCTCACGCTGCATTTGCGCAAAACGAGCCGCAATCTCTCGTTTGCGTTCCTCCGCGAAGTCCCATCGCTTGAACGAGACGGTCAACTCGAGTCGACTGCAGCGAACGATTGTCGGGCTCGCGACCATCAGAATGAGCCGAGCGGAGATGCTTCGAAAACGCGGCTTGGATTTGCCAGCTCTTCCTGCGCCGCGATGACTTGCATCTCGGCTGCGCCCGCCTCCATGGTCCTCGCCAAAACACAGAATACGGACGAGGTAGCCAGCGACAACGCCTCATCGATTCGGCCGTTCCGCAGGTACCGGGCAAAGAACAATGCGGCGATCAAATCGCCTGCACCGTTTGCCACCATTTCAAGCCGCGGGGTGCGTACGCGATAAAGCCCCGACGCATCACACGCCACGACATCGATGCAGTCGGCCGGCGTTTGGTCAACATGTAGGGACGTAACCAGCACGGCGCGCGGCCCTTTCTCGCGCAGGGCGTCGATCGCGCTGACCGCCTGCGCGAGCGTCTTTGATTCGTGACCGGTAAGATAGTCGAGTTCGAACTGATTGGGCGTGACAACATCGGCAGCCGGAACCAGCTTGCTTTTGATCACTTCGGAAACACCGGGTTCCACAAAACAGCCGCGAGCTACGTCTCCTATGACCGGATCGCAACAGTACTGCGCCGCCGCGTTCGCCTGTTTGACCGTTTCGACCGCGTCGAGAATGGCAGCGCCGAGTTCCGCCGTTCCGATATATCCCGACAGCACGCCGTCACATTCACCAAGAACGCCGCGCCGTTCGATACCCGTGACAATATCGCGGATCGTATCCGGATCGATTTTTGCACCCTTCCATTCGCCGTAACCGGTGTGATTGGAAAATTGCACGGTATTGATCGGCCAGACTTCGACGCCAATCCGCTGCAACGGGAAGACGGCCGCGCAGTTCCCGACATGCCCGTATGCGACGTGCGACTGGATGGAGAGAATGTTCATCGGCGATTATAAAACGTTATCGCCCGCGAAGCGGGCGATCCAGTAATCATCAAATGATCAATGGAGGATGCTGGATGCCCCGCTTTCGCGGGGCATGACAGCCTGCGTGTGACGAAGCACCGTCACGCTTATTTATTTTTTCGCCGCCTCCACGAACTTGTTGGTGTAGGTCTTCGACACGTCGACATTGGCCTTGGCGATCTCAGCCGAGGACTGAGCAAACACCGCCAACACCGCCTTCGCGCCTTTCGGGTCCATCAGACCGGTCTCGGAGTACATCGGCATCGTGTTCTTGAGCGCGGCGAGATAAAGCGACGGGTCCTTGCCGACCATTTCCTTCGGCATCTTCGCCACGATCTCTTCCGCCGTATGCGTGTGAATCCACTTGAGCGTTGCCAGGATCGCGTTGGTCAGCGCCTGAGTTTCTTTGGGGTGCGACTCGATCCAGCTCGCCTTTGTATAAAGCGCGCCGCCCGGATATTCGCCGCCGAACACGGCGAGCGTGTCCTTCTGGCTGCGGGTATCACTCAGTATGTTCAGGTCCTTATATTTGCCGGCGAGGATCGTTACCGCCGGATCGAGCATGATTGCGGCATCGATTGTCCCCTGCTCCATGGCAGCGACGGCGGAACCGCCAAGTCCGACGCCGATGACGCCGACAGACTTCGGATCGACGCCGTTCTTGCTCAGAATGTACTTGAGGAAGAAGTCGGTGGAGGAACCGGGCGCGCTCACGCCGACTTTCTTGCCAGCCAGATCTTTCACCGATTTCACCGTGTCGTTGTGCTTGGGCGAAACGACCAGGGCGAAACCGGGGAAGCGATCGTAAATGACGAAGGATTGCAAGTTCTGCTTCTTAGGCGCGAGCTCGACGCAATGATCAAAGTAGCCGGACACCACGTCGGCACTGCCGCCGATCACAGCCTTGAGCGCCTCCGAGCCGCCCTTCAGCAGCACCATGTCCACCTTGACCCCGGCTTTGTCATATTCGCCGAGTTGCTTGGCGAGCACGGTCGGCAGGTAGCATAGGCAGCCCGCGCCGCCGATCGCGAGGGTGACCTTGGATTGGGCGAACGCGACGCCAGACATCAGCGCCAATGCGGCAGCCGAAGCCAGCACCCGTCGAACGAGCATCCTCATTTCATTCCTCCCTTGTTTTCTTTGCAAAAAGATAGCGGAGAGAGCGCGCCCTGAGAAGCCGCCCAAGACTTTAAGGCCTGGCATCCGTTGCCAGTGGGCGCCAGACCAACAAGCGCCGCTCAACCACGCTGACGACCATATCGATCGCAATCACGAAGCAGGCAAGGACGAGCATCCCGGCGAACACGCCCGCCACATCGAACACGCCTTCCGCTTGCTGGATAAGGTAGCCAAGGCCCGCGGCAGAACCGAGGTATTCGCCCACAACCGCGCCGATGACGGCAAAACCGACCGACGTGTGCAGCGACGAGAACATCCACGACAAAGCCGACGGCCAGTAGACGTGCCGCATGAGTTGCCGCTCGTTCATGCCGAGCATGCGCGCGTTGGCGAGCACTGTTGCGCTTACCTCTTTTACGCCCTGGTAGACGTTGAAAAACACGATGAAGAAGACGAGCGTGATCCCGAGCATGACCTTCGACCAAATGCCGAGGCCGAACCAGAGCGTGAAGATCGGCGCCAGCACCACGCGAGGCAGCGAATTGGCCATCTTCACGTATGGATCGAATACGGCCGCGACGCGCGGCTGACGCGCGAACCAGAATCCAACAAGCGCACCGCCGAGCGCACCGATAGCGAACGACAGCATCGATTCCCACAGCGTGATCCAGAGGTGCCTCCAGATAACGCCGGACACGAACCAGTCGAATATCTGTGCCGCCACATCGACAGGATTGGAAAAGAAGAAGGGCGGCAGCAGCACGTGCCCGAAAACCGGATAGGTCGAAAAGACATACCAGATGCCGACGGACGCGATCGCAACAAGAATTTGCAAGCCCAGCAGATTGACCCGCCGCATTGTCAGCCTCCCTCCGCCTGCGCGTAGCCTTTGCTCACTTCGGTCTTCAGCATCTGCCAGATTTCACGATGCAACTCGTGAAAGACTGGATCGAGCTTCACCTCCGCAATATCGCGCGGGCGCGCGAGCGGCACTTTCCAGTCACCGATGATCCGCGCGGCCGGTCCCGCGGACATGATCACCACACGATCGGAAAGCGCAATTGCTTCTTCCAGATCGTGCGTGACGAACAACACCGCCTTGCGATCGGCACTCCAGAGATCGAGCAGCAGGTTGCCCATAATCTGCCGTGTCTGCGCATCGAGCGGGCCGAACGGCTCGTCCATCAGCAGAATTTTGGGATCGCGGATCAAGACCTGCGCTAGTCCGATACGCTTGCGCTGCCCACCCGAGAGCATGTGCGGATAGCGCTCGCCGAAGGAAGCAAGCCCGACGCGCGCGAGCCATTCCTGCGCACGCTGGCGGGCCTTCGCAGGCGGCGTGCCGCCCGTCTCGATGCCAATCGCAATGTTGTCGATCGCCGTTTTCCACGGAAAAAGCGCGTCGGCCTGAAACAGATAGCCGGCCTGGCGATTGATCCCAGATAGCGGCGTGCCGTAGATGTTGACGCGGCCTTCGGCGGGCGCGAGCAGTCCGGCGGTAATATTGAGCAGCGTCGATTTTCCACAACCCGTCGGCCCGACAATCGAGACGAACTCGCCGTCGGCCACGTCGAGCGACGCGCGCTCAACCGCGCGATAAACGCCGCCATCGGCAAGTTTGAAGGCAACCGCCACCTCCTGAAGCGCGACCGCGCTTGCCGATGTTCGCGTGTTTAATGCCATAGCGGCCGTCATGCCATGAATTCCCGTCTGCATCCGGCAAACTAGCGGCTTGCCCGCGCGTTGCAAACCCGGCACACATCGGGGCAATGACTATCGACACACGGCTCGCGGCCGCGCTGGACCGATTGCCGGATTATCTCGGCAGCCACGTACTGGTGAGCATCACGGCGCTCGTGATCGGGCTCGGAATCAGCCTGCCGCTGGCGATCTTCGCGGTGCGCCGGCCGAAGCTGCGCGCCGCCACGCTTGCCTTCGCCAGCATCGTACAAACGATCCCAGGGCTTGCGCTGCTCGCGTTGTTCTACCCGCTGCTGCTGGCGCTTTCCGGTTTGTGCGAGAGTATCTTCGGCGCAGGTTTTTCCGCTCTGGGTTTTCTGCCGTCTGTGCTTGCGCTCGCGCTTTATTCGATGCTCCCCGTGCTGCGCAATACGGTAATCGGTCTCGCTGCGATCAATCCATCGTTGCGAGAGGCTGCTGCGCTCTTTGGCGCCGAGAAATGGCAATCGATGCGTGACATCGAGTTGCCTCTCGCCATGCCTGTGATCATGGCGGGCGTAAGAACCTCCGCTGTCTGGGTGATCGGCACTGCCACGCTTTCCACGCCCATCGGGCAAACAAGTCTTGGCAACTATATCTTCGCAGGCCTGCAGACACAGAACTGGGTTTTCGTGCTGTTCGGCTGCTTCGCCGCCGCCGTGCTTGCGCTCGTAATCGATCAATTGCTGGCGCAAATGGAGTCAGGGCTCGCGGCCCACAATCGGCTTCGTGTCTTTGCCGGCGCGGCCGGATTGGTCATGGTAGTGCTCGCAGCGTTGCTTCCCGCATACGGAGCCGCGCAAGCGAAATACGTGGTCGGCGCGAAGACCTTCACCGAACAATATATTCTCGCCGCGCTGATCGAGCAGCGCCTGTCGGCCAGCGGATTGACGGCCGAACGGCGCGACGGGCTTGGATCGAGTGTGATTTTCAATGCGCTCGCATCCGGTGAGATCGACGTTTATGTCGACTATTCGGGCACCATCTGGGCCAACCAGATGCACCGTACCGACATCAAGCCGCGCGCGGAGGTGCTGGCGGACGTCGGAAGCTGGCTCCGTGACAAATACGGGATCAGGATGCTCGGCCCTCTCGGTTTTGAAAACGCCTACGCACTGGCGATGCCGCGAAAGAAGGCTGACGCTCTGGGTATCAAGAGCATCAGCGATCTTGCCGCGCACGCGCCGCAGCTTTCGATCGCCGGCGACTACGAGTTTTTCGAGCGGCCCGAATGGAAAGCGATCCGCGAGACGTACGGGCTGCATTTCCGGGAGCAGCGGCAGATGCAATCAGACTTCATGTACCAGGCCGCCGCGAACGGAGAAGTCGATGTGGTCGCCGCCTATACGAGCGATGGGCGCATCGCGCGATTCGATTTGAAAGTGCTCGATGACCCCAAACATGCGATTCCGCCGTATGACGCCATCGTGCTGCTATCGCCGCGGCGCGCGAACGACCAGCGCCTTGCAGCGGCGCTCGAACCGTTGATCGGTGCCATCCCCGTCGATCTGATGCGCGCAGCCAATCTGCGCGCGAGCACGAAAAACACGCTGCCGAAAGACGTTGCGGCTTGGCTGTGGCAGGCCGTGCAGAAAGAAAAGTAAAGAGGAGCGTCTGCGCAGTTTTCACGCTCGCCTGCGCAGACTCTCACGCCTGACTTGCCGCCGTTTTCCCCAACGCCGCCTGTGCCGCGGCAAGACGCGCGATCGGTACGCGGAACGGCGAGCACGAGACGTAATCGAGCTTGGTCTCATGGCAGAACGCGACGGAAGCCGGATCGCCGCCATGCTCGCCGCAAATCCCGACCTTGAGTTTGGGGCGCGTCTTGCGGCCGCGCTCGACACCGATTTTCACCAGTTCACCCACACCCTGCTGGTCGATCGACACGAACGGGTCCGCCGGCAGAATGCCGCGCGCGGTGTAGATGCTGAGAAAACTTGCGGCGTCGTCGCGGGAGATGCCGTAGGTGGTTTGGGTTAGATCGTTCGTACCGAACGAAAAGAATTCGGCGGTTTGCGCAATTTCGCCTGCAAGTAGCGCCGCGCGCGGCAGTTCGATCATTGTGCCGACCTGATAATTGAGCTTGGCGCCTTTTTCCTTTTCAACCGCCTCTGCCATGGCGTCGATGCGCGCCTTGACCAGATCGAACTCGGCCTTGCTTGCGATCAGCGGCACCATGACCTCCGGCACCACCGGTTCGCCGGTGCGTTTCGCCGCTTCAACTGCGGCTTCAAAAATCGCACGTGCCTGCATCTCGGCGATTTCGGGATAAGCAATGGCGATTCGGCAACCGCGGAAGCCGAGCATCGGATTGAACTCGGCAAGCTCCTTGGCACGTTCGGCCAAACGGCGCGGGTCGGCACCCATCGCTTCCGCGACTTCGGCGATCTCATCCTCCCCGTGCGGCAGAAATTCGTGCAGCGGGGGATCGAGCAGGCGGATCGTCACAGGTTTGCCGTGCATGATCTCGAACAGCTCGATGAAGTCATCGCGTTGCATCGGCAACAGTTTGGCAATAGCCGCGCGTCGCGATTTTTCGTCGTGCGCGAGAATCATTTCGCGCACGGCCTGAATGCGGTCTTCATCGAAGAACATGTGCTCGGTGCGGCAGAGCCCGATGCCTTCCGCGCCGAAGCGTACCGCGGCACGGGCATCGTTTGGCGTGTCGGCGTTGGCGCGGATGCCCAGCTTGCGCACCTTGTCAGCCCAGCCGATCAGCGTGGCGAAGTCGCCGGACAATTGAGGTTCGATCATCTCCACCTTGCCGGCCAGCACCTGACCCGTCGAGCCATCGACGGTGATGAAGTCGCCTTGCTTGAAGGTCTGGCCGCCGGCGGTCATCGTTTTGTTTGCATAGTCGACCCGCAGCGAGCCGGCGCCTGAAACGCACGGCTTGCCCATGCCGCGCGCGACCACGGCGGCGTGCGACGTCATGCCACCGCGCGTCGTGAGGATGCCTTCGGCGGCATGCATCCCATGGATGTCCTCCGGCGAGGTTTCCACCCGCACCAGGATGACCTTGCGACCGTCGGCCTTGAGCTGCGCCGCGTCGTCCGGCGTGAACACGATCTCGCCGGTCGCCGCACCTGGGGAAGCGGGCAAGCCGGTTGCGATCACGCGCCGATGCGCCTTCGGGTCAATGGTCGGGTGCAGAAGCTGGTCGAGCGCGAGTGGATCGACGCGCAGCACGGCCTCTTCTTTGGAAATCAGTTTCTCGTTGGCAAGCTCGACGGCAATGCGCAAGGCGGCGCGGGCCGTCCGCTTGCCGGAGCGCGTTTGCAGCATCCAGAGCTTGCCCTGCTCAACCGTGAACTCGAGGTCCTGCATATCGCGGTAATGCCGCTCGAGCGCGTTGTAGATACGCTTGAGCTCCGCATAGGCCTCCGGCAGCAATTTCTCCATTGACGGCTTATTCGACCCCGCCTCCTCGCGCGCCTCTTCGCTGATTTCCTGCGGCGTACGGATGCCGGCGACGACATCTTCGCCTTGCGCATTGATGAGGAATTCGCCGTAAAGCTTCTTCTCGCCTGTCGAGGGATTGCGCGTGAAGGCAACACCTGTCGCCGAGGTGTCACCCATGTTGCCGAACACCATCGCCTGTACGTTGACGGCCGTTCCCCAGCTCTCGGGAATATTGTGCAGCTTGCGGTACGTGATCGCGCGCTGGTTCATCCACGAGCCGAACACCGCGCCGATCGCGCCCCACAATTGCGCGTGCGGATCCTGTGGAAAGGGCTCGCCGCGTTCGTCCTCGACCTTTTTCTTGTATTGCGCGATCAGCGCTGCCCAATCATCCGCCTTAAGCTCGGTATCGAGCGTGTAGCCTTCCTTCTCCTTATGGCGATCGAGCAACTCCTCGAAGTGATGGTGCTCGATACCGAGCACCACGTCGGAATACATGGTGATGAAACGCCGGTAGCTGTCATACGCGAACCGTTTGTCGCCCGACCTGTTCGCAAGCGCTTCGACCGTTTCGTCGTTGAGGCCGAGGTTGAGCACGGTGTCCATCATGCCCGGCATTGACGCGCGTGCGCCGGAGCGCACCGAGACGAGCAGCGGATTGGATTTGTCGCCGAACGTCTTGCCGGTGATGCGGCCGACGTTGGCGAGCGCCTTTTCGACCTGCGCTTTCAGCTCCTTCGGGTAGGTCTTGTTGTGCTCGTAGTAATACGTGCAAACGTCGGTTGTGATGGTGAATCCGGGTGGCACCGGCAGGCCCAGGCTGGCCATCTCGGCAAGCCCGGCGCCCTTGCCGCCAAGGAGATTACGCATCGAGGCCTTGCCCTCGGCCTTGCCGCCGCCGAAGGCGTAGACCCATTTCGCCCCGCGGGCGGGCGCTGAACGGCGCCCTTTGCGGCCGGATGCCCGTGGCTTTCCGGCCACGCGTTTTGCGGTTGAACGTTTGCTTTGTTGTTTCGCCATGATGGATGAGGAGATCGAGCTATTGATGTCCATGACAAGAAGCACCAGCGGAGTTGGTATCGCAAGTCCTCTTTCGGCCTACCGGATAAGACCGAGACCGAGAATGCCGATGAAAATCAGATAAATTGCGACGATGATGTTGAGCAAACGGGGAACGATCAGAATGAGAATGCCGGCGACGAGCGCGACGATCGGCTGGAGATGAGTGACGCCGATGACCATGGTTGGGGATTTCCCTTGTGAAGGCCGTAGTGAAACGACGAAACGGGGCGGAGAGTTCCATTTTTCCGCGTCAGCGGCGAGTGCGCGCGACGAGCTTTCCACGTCATCCTGAAAAGGATGCGCTGTTCGGACGCGCACAGGTTACTTGAAAGCATCGCGCGAAGGCTGAACACCGCCGATCTTAATCTTCTGCTGGAAGTTAAGCGCGCGCCGGCGCCCGTGTTCTTTACGACGCCGGGTTCGTCGTCATCCCTTTTTCTCCCTCGGACATGCCGAGGGGATGGAGCGCCGCGAAGCGCATCCATTCTTGTTTTGTGCCGCGCCCCGTTTCCGGGGACGCGGGCGCCTCTCGGCGCTCCATCGCGGCGTTCTCCTTCGGCGCCGGGCCGCGCTTCTCGGCTCGGCTGCTGGCCTGCCCTTCGGGTTTTTTGCCCTACGAGCCGGCCCGGCCGAGCACCGTCAGCGAGCTCCTCGCGGGCGGCTCATAGTGGCCACCGGGCGGAGCCCCGACGCCGCCCGAGTGCGGGGTTACGAGCCCCGCCCGCAGGCGCCGCGCCCTGCTCCATCTTCCAAGCGTCCCTAGAAGACGCCCTCAGCCGAGCAAGGCTGATACGGAATATAAATCTGGTTCAGTGAGCGGGGATAAGTATTTTTGGAATTGTTGGTGCAAACAGCAGGCCGCAGCTTCTCCGTCGTCATTGCCGGTCGTGTCCGTCGAAGACAGGCGTGAACGCCCTTTCGTCCCGGCAATCCATGAGACACCGCCTCATAAAAAAGCATACGCAAGTTTTCCGCCGTGGAATCTCTTCATGAATACCCGGCGAGAAGCCGTCTGCACGCTTTTCAGCCCTCGATGCGCGAGAAGTCAGCGACCGCGCGCGTCGCCTCGCGGATTTCGTTGAGCAGCTTGAGGCGATTTTCGCGCAAGGGCTTGTCGTCGACGTTGACGGTCACCTTGTCGAAGAAGGCATCGACGCGCGGGCGCAGTTTCGCCATCGCGCTCATGGCGGCGGCAAAGTCTTCCCTCGCGACGGCGGCTGAGGCGTCGTTTTTCGCAGCGGTGATCGCCTCGGCGAGCGCCTTCTCTTCCGGCAATTGATAGAGCTTCGGATCAGGCGCACCGGTGTACTCGCGCTTGTCCTTCTTTTCCTCGATACGGATGATGTTGGTCGCGCGCTTGTAGCCGGCGAGCAGGTTCTTGCCGTCGTCGGTGTCCAGGAACTTGCCGAGCGCTTCAACGCGGCGGACAATCAGCAAGAGATCGTCTTGCCCTTCAAGCGCAAAAACGGCGTCGACGAGATCATGCCGCGCGCCTTGCTCGCGCAGTTGGACTTTCAGGCGATCGGCGAAGAAAGC
>DASTSG010000030.1:0-39518 GCA_035760805.1 Pseudolabrys sp. | reverse complement strand
CCGTTTTCGTTCGTCCGGTCTTGATCGTGTCGAACCGAAGCGGCGCGCCGCGCGCGGCTCCTGCGGAGCTGACCGCGAGGCAATAAAACCTCGCGCGGGCCACGTCCGGCTGCACCCGACTGAGGCGCGCGATGCAGGCGACCACCGCGATAGAAGGCGGACGCGGCTTCCTTGAAAAGCCATTTCGCGCGCATCGCTTTGACGGCGATTGCGACGCGTCTTAGCGTCAGGGCATGCTTTATTTCATCGTCAAGTGTGCTCTGTCCGGTGTCATCGTCGGGATCGTTTCCGAAGTGGCCCGCCGCAGCCCCACGTTAGGCGCGTTGATTGTTTCCCTGCCTCTCGTTTCGATCCTCGGCATTCTTTGGCTTTGGCGGGACACCGGCGACGTGGTCCGCATTGCGAGCCACGCTGAATCGACCTTTTGGTATGTGCTGCCCACGCTGCCGATGTTTCTGGTCCTGCCGGCCATGCTCCGCGGCGGCGTCGGCTTCTGGGCCAGCATGATAGCCTGCGTGGCTTTGACCGCCGCGCTCTACCTTGTGACCGCGTGGGTTCTCGCCCGGTTTGGGATCAATCTTTAAGCGGCAGGGCAGTCTCGGCCGGCCGAATTATGCGTCGCGGCGGTACTCGCCGAACTGGCCATGCGCCGGGTTAAGTCAGGCCAGCCAGCACCCCCGCCGCGGGCACTGGCCCCTTTAGGCCTGAGCCGGCCAAAAGGACCAGTCCGGATTTCAACTGAGGCGGCCTCAATGCGATTAGAGCATCGGTACCATTAGATTAATCGCGATGGGCCTCTTCGTTTGCGTTTGAAGACATGTGGTATTCGAAGTCGCACTCGCAGTCGAAATCCATGGTGCTGGGCTTGTCGATCTGTGTGCTTACTTGTGCCAGCCGCATCAAGTTTCCGCACCGTGGGCACAGAACGCGCGGAATTGCCGGATGCATTGTATGAGATAGTCGCAGGATTGTCATACGCGTCCTTTTTTGTTGAAGGCGGGAGCGCGGTCGCGTCTCTCAGCCACCAATGCCTACAGGGCGGTACTTTGTCGGTGATAGGTGACCATGTGGTCGCGTTGTGCCGAGAGTCCAGTGTCGAAAGGCGTAAAAAACAAATTAGGCCGCTTGGGTTAACCGATGAAATTTGATGCGGCGATTAGTATGGCAAGGATAATCGGCACGACAATCGGCGGCACGAACCAATCGGCCAGACGAAATCCGGTCATTGCATTTTGTTCCTTCTGAAAAAAACCCGGCAGGTTGCCGGGCTTCGTTGTCGTTCCAGAAGGGAAAGTTACTTCTGTTGTTGCTTGTCGGACGCCGGCTTGCCGTCGCCTTGGTTATCCTGAGAGGGCTTGGCTGGGGCGCTCTGCGCGGGGGTCTTGGAGGCTTCATTGGATTGTTCCACAGTATTTGACATAGTATTTCTCCCAAAAATTACCTGAAAAATATTTTCCAAGCAGATTTAAAAATGGGCTTTATTCTCGAAAATACAATGGAGGCGGAAGTCTTATTTTCAAAATACAATATTTTAGCGAAAACGATCCAATATGGTCAGAACGAGCCACTCGTTTTTTCAAACCAGGCCACTGGGGGTCAAAACAGGCCAGTAAGCCCCAACAAGAACATATTGCGAACTGAGAACAAATAGGGTACATTGCGCTCTCTAGGGATTCCCGGCGGATGGCGGTGACCGCGTTTGTCCGGGAGACGAATCCTCGCCATAAGGAGCGCGATACAATGAGTCAGCCAGCCCTGCGTGTTGTCGAAGGATCTTCCATGGACAAGTCGAAAGCCCTTTCCGCCGCGCTCTCACAGATCGAGCGCCAGTTCGGCAAAGGGTCGGTCATGCGCCTCGGCAAGAACGACAGGGCCATGGACGTCGAGGCCATTTCGTCCGGCTCGCTCGGCCTCGACATCGCGCTCGGCATCGGCGGCCTGCCGCGCGGGCGCATCGTGGAAATCTACGGGCCAGAGTCGTCCGGCAAGACTACGCTGGCGCTGCACGCGGTTGCCGAAGCGCAGAAAAAGGGCGGCATCTGCGCCTTCGTCGATGCCGAGCATGCGCTCGACGTCGTGTACGCGCGCAAGCTGGGCGTGAACACCGACGACCTCCTGATCTCGCAGCCGGACGCCGGCGAGCAGGCGCTCGAGATTGCCGATACGCTGGTGCGCTCCGGCGCAATTGATGTGCTGGTCGTGGACTCCGTTGCCGCGCTGGTGCCGCGCTCTGAGCTCGAAGGCGAGATGGGCGATACGCAGCCGGGCTCGCAGGCGCGGCTGATGAGCCAGGCGCTGCGCAAGCTCACGGCGTCGATCGCGCGCTCGCGCACGATGGTGATTTTCATCAATCAGATTCGTATGAAGATCGGCGTGATGTACGGCTCGCCGGAAACGACGTCGGGCGGCAATGCGCTGAAGTTCTATGCGTCGGTGCGTCTCGACATCCGCCGCATCGGCGCGATCAAGGATCGCGACGAGGTGGTCGGCAACCAGACGCGCGTGAAGGTGGTGAAGAACAAGCTCGCGCCGCCGTTCAAGCAGGTCGAGTTCGACATCATGTATGGCGAGGGCGTCTCCAAGGTCGGCGAGTTGATCGACCTCGGCGTCAAGGCCGGCGTGGTCGAGAAGTCCGGCGCCTGGTTCTCCTATGACAGCCAGCGCATCGGGCAGGGGCGCGAGAACGCCAAGCAGTTCCTGAAAGACAATCCCGACGTCGCCGCCAAGATCGAAGCGGCCGTCCGCCAGAATGCCGGCTTGATCGCCGAAGCGATCGTTACCGGCGCGAAGGAAGAGGACGCCGACGATGACGAGGCGGCGGAGGCCTGATCGGACGGAGATTGCAAGCGGCTGGCGGCGGCTTGTCAGTTCCACCCGCCGCTGCCGTTCGTTCGTTTGTCAGTGGCGTGAAAGTTCTCCGGTAGAGTAACGCATCTCCCGCCGGTGCGCGGGCCGCACCGATCTGTTGACCTGAGATTGCAACGTAAAAGTGCGCAAGGCGGCTGGTGCCGGCTTGCGCTGCGGTTGCCCCCGGGGACGGGGGGCGATGGCGTTTTGAAGTTCCTCACAACACACCGGGTTTAAGCCCGGGCCCTGCGCCGATGAATGGCGTGGAGGCTCGCCGCCGGCGCCGCGCAAGTCGGGCTGCGCCTGACGCCATACATCAGGTGGGCAATGCGTCAGGACGTCCGCTGCCCTTGCAGGCGGGCCGATGGATACCGATATGCCCCGCCCAATAATGCCTCATGGCGTTCAACGCCGTGCGGGCATGGAGGGGAGCGATGAACTATTTTCGCACGGGACTGCTGCTTGCCGCGCTGACCGCGCTTTTCATGGCCGTCGGCTTTGCCATCGGCGGCCAATCCGGCGCGTTGATGGCGCTGCTGATCGCGGGCGCGATGAACCTGTTCGCTTACTGGAGCGCGGATACGCTCGTGCTTTCGATGCACGGCGCGCATGAAGTCGATGCCGCAACGGCGCCCGATCTGCACGCGATGGTGGCTGAGCTTGCCCGCCGCGCCGGATTGCCGATGCCGCGGGTCTATCTCATGGACAACCCGCAACCGAACGCGTTTGCCACGGGGCGCAATCCGCAGCATTCCGCCGTCGCCGTTACGACGGGCCTGCTCGAAACGCTCGACCGCGACGAAATCGCGGGCGTGATCGCGCACGAGCTTGCCCACATCTCTAATCGCGACACGTTGACGATGACGATCACCGCGACGATCGCCGGCGCGATCTCGATGCTGGGCAATTTCGCGTTATTCACGGGCGGCGGACATCGCGACAACAACGGCGTGGGGCTGATCGGCACAATCGCCATGATCATCCTTGCGCCGCTTGCGGCGATGCTGGTCCAAATGGCAATCAGCCGTACGCGCGAATACGCCGCCGACCACCTCGGCGCGCACATCAGCGGCGAGCCGCTGGCGCTGGCCTCGGCGCTCGACAAGATTTCGCGCATGGCGCACGTCGTCCCCAACGAGACCGCCGAACAAAGCCCGGCCACGGCTCATTTGTTCATCGTCAATCCGCTGTCCGGCGCGCGCATGGACAACCTGTTCTCCACCCATCCGGCGCCCGAAAACCGGATCGCCGCGCTCGAGCGTCTGGCGGCGAGCCTCGGGCGGACCGCGCGTCCGGCCGGCCGCACGTCCGGCTATGGTCCATGGGGCGCGGACTCGGCGCATGATCCGTGGGGCGCAGGGCGTGGGCCCTGGGGCTAAAACGAGGGCTTTTGCCAAACAGCCCCGGCGCAGTTCTGCGGCACGAGCTTTAAACGCCTGTCCCCGCGGGGCCCATGGCCCGCGCGGCGCAGGCGAAGCCTTTGTGGTTGTCGCTGCGCCTGCGCGCCGCTAAATAGGGCACGCCAAAACAATAGGCAGGACGGGGATTTAGCCCCATCCTCAGCAAGGCCTTCAATCCTATGAGCGGCGTCAACGAGATCCGCCAGAGCTTCATCGATTTCTTCGTGCGCAACGGCCATCAGCCAGTGGCGTCCTCGCCGCTCGTGCCGCGCAACGACCCGACGCTGATGTTCACCAACGCCGGTATGGTGCAGTTCAAGAACGTCTTTACCGGCCTCGAAAAGCGCCCCTATTCGCGTGCGGTGACTGCGCAGAAGTGCGTGCGCGCCGGCGGCAAGCACAACGATCTCGACAATGTCGGCTATACCGCGCGCCACCACACGTTTTTCGAAATGCTCGGCAACTTCTCGTTCGGCGATTATTTCAAGGAACGCGCGATCGAGCTTGCCTGGAATCTCGTCACCAAGGATTTTGGCCTGCCGAAGGAGCGGCTGCTCGCCACCGTCTATGTCGATGACGACGACGCCTTCAACCTTTGGAAGAAGATCGCTGGCCTGCCGGATTCGAAAATCCTGCGCATCGCCGGTGCCGACAATTTCTGGGCGATGGGCGATACGGGCCCGTGCGGCCCCTGCTCGGAAATTTTCTACGACCACGGCGACAAAATTCCCGGCGGCCCGCCCGGCTCGCCCGACGCTGAAGGCGACCGCTTCATCGAGATCTGGAATCTCGTCTTCATGCAGTTCGAGCAGCAGGAGGGCGGGAACCGCGTCCCGCTGCCGCGCCCCTCGATCGACACCGGCATGGGGCTCGAGCGTATCGCCGCGGTGCTGCAGGGGACGCACGACAATTACGCCATCGACCTGTTCGTGGCGCTGATCGAGGCGATCGCCCATCTCACCGGAGTCGATCCGCACGGCCCGCAGAAGGCGTCCCACCGCGTCATCGCCGACCACCTGCGCGCTTCCGCATTTCTCATTGCCGACGGCGTGCTGCCGTCGAACGAAGGCCGCGGCTACGTGCTCCGTCGCATCATGCGCCGCGCGATGCGCCACGCCGAGTTGCTGGGGGCCAAAGAGCCGCTGATGTGGAAGCTCGTTCCGGTGCTCAACCGCGAAATGGGGCAGGCCTATCCCGAATTGATCCGCGCCGAGGCGCTCATTACCGAAACGCTCAAGCTCGAGGAAACGCGCTTTCGCGCAACGCTTGCGCGCGGCCTTGCGATCCTCGACGAGAAAAGCCGTTCGCTCAAAAAGGGTGACATGTTCGACGGTGAGACGGCGTTCACGCTGTACGACACTTACGGCTTTCCGCTCGACCTCACACAGGACGCGCTCAAGTCGCGCGGCATCTCGGTCGATCTCGCGAGCTTCGAAGACGCCATGGAGCGCCAGCGCGAGAAGGCGCGCGCCTCGTGGGCGGGTTCAGGCGAAGCTGCAAGCGACGCGATCTGGTTCGCCTTGCGCGAGAAGGTCGGCGCGACGGAGTTTCTGGGCTACGAGACCGAGAGCGCCGAAGGCATCGTCAAGGCGCTGGTGCGCGACGGCAAGGAAGTTTCCGAGCTCAAGAAAGGCGAGAGCGGCGCGGTTATCGTCAACCAGACGCCCTTCTATGGCGAGAGCGGCGGTCAGGTCGGCGACACCGGCGAGATGCGGCGCGAAGGCGTCACGTTCAAGGTGACCGATACACAAAAGCCGGGCGGCGACCTGTTCGTACATCACGGCACGGTGGAGCAGGGCACGCTCCGCGTCGGCGATCCGTTGCTGCTGGAAGTCGATCACGCGCGCCGGTTCGCCATCCGGCAGAACCATTCCGCGACGCACCTGCTGCACGAAGCGTTGCGTCAGGTGCTCGGCGATCACGTGGCGCAGAAGGGCTCGCTGGTCGCGCCCGATCGTCTGCGCTTTGACATCTCGCATCCAAAGCCGATCACGGCGGATGAACTCGAAAAGGTCGAAGACATTGCCAACGACATCGTGCTGCAGAACACGCCGGTGACCACGCGACTGATGGCGCTCGACGACGCGCGCGCCTCCGGCGCCCGCGCGCTGTTCGGCGAGAAGTACGGCGACGAGGTGCGTGTCGTTTCGATGGGTGAGGGCGGCGGCAACACCCTCGGCTGGTCGGTCGAGTTGTGCGGCGGCACGCACGTGCGCCGGACCGGCGACATCGGGTTGATTTCGGTGCTGAGCGATAGTGGCGTCGCCGCCGGTGTCCGCCGCATCGAGGCGCTGACCGGAACAACAGCCCGCCATGCCGCCAACAGGCAGATTCAGGCGGCGAAAGCTGCTTCCGCCGGACTTAAAGTATCACTTGAAGATCTGCCTGCGCGGGTCGCGGCCTTGCTCGAGGAACGCAAGAAGCTCGAGCGCGATCTGTCTGATGCACGTAAAAAATTGGCGATGGGCGGCGGTGGCAGTTCGGCGGCTGCGGCCGATGGCGCTCGCCAGGTGAACGGCGTGAAGCTGATCGCCCGTGCCGTTTCGGGCGTAAGCCCGAGGGACCTGCCGAGCCTGATCGACGAGGGTAAGAAACAGGTCGGCTCCGGCGTGGTCGCGATCGTTGCCGTCAGCGATGAGGGGCGTGCCGGGATTGCCGTCGGCGTCACCGACGATTTGAAAGCGCGCTTCAATGCGGTCGATCTTGTGCGCAAGGGCGCCGAGGCGCTTGGGGGCAAAGGCGGCGGTGGCAGGCCCGATCTGGCGCAGGCCGGCGGCCCCGATGGCGCGAAAGCTGATGCGGCTCTTAAGGCGATCGAGGCCGCCCTCGGCGCATGAGTGCCCTTCGCGCGCGTTCGCGGAGGTGAGTTGGTCTTTGACGCGCAGGCGTCTGCCGATCAGGCCGAGCGAAACGTTCTTCCCCAAAAGGAGAGGCTCGCGCCCAAGCGTGACGCTGCGGGATTAAGCAGTAACGCCACGAGCGATCAGGTCAGGCCATCGCCTTCTTCAAATTCTCGTCCACCTTGTCGAGGAAGCCGGTGGTCGAGAGCCACTTTTGATCGGGCCCGATGAGCAGCGCGAGGTCCTTCGTCATAAAGCCGGACTCGACAGTGTCGATGCAGACTTTCTCGAGCGTACTCGCAAATTTCGCAAGCTGCGCATTGTTGTCGAGCTTGGCGCGATGCGCGAGTCCGCGCGTCCAGGCAAAGATGGAGGCGATCGAGTTGGTTGAGGTCTGCTCGCCCTTCTGGTGCTGGCGGTAGTGGCGCGTCACGGTGCCGTGCGCGGCTTCCGCTTCGACCACCTTGCCGTCCGGGGTCATCAGCACGGACGTCATGAGGCCAAGTGAACCAAAGCCCTGCGCGACCGTGTCCGACTGCACGTCGCCGTCGTAGTTCTTGCAGGCCCAGACATAGCCGCCCGACCACTTCAGCGCCGCGGCCACCATGTCGTCGATGAGGCGATGCTCGTAGGTGAGCTTCTTTTCGGCGAACTTTTCCTTGAACTCCTTGTCGAACACTTCCTGGAACAGCTCCATGAAGCGGCCGTCGTACTGCTTCAGGATGGTGTTCTTGGTCGAGAGATAAACCGGGTAGCCGCGGTTCAGTCCATAGTTCATCGAGGCGCGTGCGAAATCGCGGATCGAGTCATCGAGGTTGTACATGGCCATCGTGACGCCGGACGTCGGCGCCTTGAACACCTCGCGTTCGATTACCTTGCCATCGTTACCGGTGAACTTGATCGAAATGGTGCCGGCGGTGGGAAACTTGAAGTCAGTCGCGCGGTACTGATCGCCATAGGCATGGCGGCCAATGATGATCGGCTTCGTCCAGCCGGGCACGAGGCGCGGCACGTTCTTGCAGATGATCGGCTCGCGAAAAATCGTGCCGCCGAGGATGTTGCGGATGGTGCCGTTGGGTGAGCGCCACATCTCCTTGAGGCCGAATTCTTTCACGCGGCCTTCATCCGGCGTGATGGTGGCGCATTTGACCGCAACGCCGACCTCGCGCGTCTTGTTGGCCGCGTCGATGGTGATCTGATCGTTGGTTTCGTCGCGCTTCTGAACGCTCAAATCGTAATAGAGCAATTGGATGTCGAGATAAGGGTGGATCAGCTTGTCCTTGATAAGCTGCCAGATGATGCGGGTCATCTCGTCGCCATCCATTTCGACGATCGGATTGGCAACCTTGATCTTCGCCATTGCTCAAAGCCTTCTTCTTTTGGGAGTACGCCGAGGGCGGGGATGTTGGCGCGAGCCTATAGCACCCGCGCGGGAGCTAAGAAAGGCGCTTTGGGGACATCCTTCCCGCTGGGCCCTGGCACGGCTATATCGCGCGGCAACGGAGGAATTTGGATGCCCGGAGCCGGCACCGACAAGACCAAGCGATGGATCGAGACGCCGGCCCCGGTCGTGGTGCTGGTCGAGCCGCAACTCGGCGAGAACATCGGCGCGGTGGCGCGCGCGATGGCGAATTTCGGCCTCTCGCGGCTACGGCTGGTGAAACCGCAGCAAGGATGGCCAAACGAAAAGGCCCACGTAATGGCCGCCGGCGCGGACCGCGTGCTCGACAGCGCCATTCTCTACGACAGCCTGGAAGCAGCGATCGGCGATTGTACGTTCGTCATTGCGACGACCGCCCGCAATCATGACCAGGCGAAGCCCGTGATTGGGGCGGACAAGGCGGCCGCTGAAATGGCGCAGCGTGTTGCGGCGGGCGAAACGGTGGCATTGATGTTCGGGCGCGAGCGCAACGGGCTTGAAAACCACGAGGTTGCGCTTGCCGACCGCATTCTGACATTACCGGTGAACCCGGCCTTCGCCTCGCTCAATCTCGCTCAAGCGGTGGTCGTCATTGCCTACGAATGGTTCAAGCTGGTGACGAATAATGCGCTGCCATTCTCGATGCCGGACAAGTCGCCGCCCGCGCCGAAGCAACAGCTCGATGCCTTTTTCGCCGATCTTGAGCGCGAGCTTGATGCCATCGAATTTTACCGTCCGCACGAGAAGCGCGGCACGATGAGCATCAATCTGCGCAACATCTTCAACCGCATGACGCCGACCGAGCAGGACATCCGGACGCTGCACGGAATTTTCATGGGACTGGCGCAGGGGCGCAAAGGACCGGCACGCGGCGGCGTGCTGGACGGTGCGCAGGCCGAGATGCTGCGGTCGTTGATCGCGGAACAGGGGACTGACACGCGTCGCAAGCGCGCGCCGGCGCGGGGACTTGCGAAGCTATTGCGCCGCAATCCGACCGAGGCGGAACGCATTTTGTGGGACGCTCTGGTCAACGATCGGCGTTTCGCCGGGCGTGGGTTCAAGCGACAGACGCCGATCGGTCCGCATATCGCGGATTTCGTCTCGTTCCCGCTCCGCTGCGTGATCGATCTTGCGCCAACGCACGAAGATGAAACCGCATCGCAGGCGCGCGATGCTAAACGCATCTGGCTTGAGCAGCGTGGCTACAAGGTTGTGCTGGTAACGAGCGCCGCCGTGGAGGCGGATGTGGGCAAGGTACTGGACGCGCTCGCAGTGGCAGTCAATGAGCGGAAATGACGGCCTATTTCTTTAGCACCTTCATCTGCTCGGCGATCCCGGCGCGCAGAAAGCCGAGATCGCTGCCAACCGCGAGGAAACGGAAACCGCGTTTCGCGGTCGCCAGCGCGCGCTCGGCGTTCGCGCAATAGAGGCCGGCGAATTTTCCGGCCTTGGCCGCGGCAGCCACGATTTTGTCGAGCGCGGCCTCGACCTCGCGCGAATGCGGATCGAGAACGGCGCCGCCGCTCAAGCCAATCGACAAGTCGGACGGTCCGACAAACAGCATGTCGATACCCGGTGTCGCCGCGATTGCATCGAGATTGGCCATTGCCGTCTTCGTCTCGACCATCGCCATGGTGACGGTCAGATCGTTGGCCTCGCGCAAGTAGGTTTTCTGGTCAGCGATGCCGGCCAGCATCGTGGCGCGGTGCGGTCCCCAGCTTCGGTCGCCAAGCGGTGGAAATTTTGCAGCCGAGACAAAAGCACGGGCGTCTTCGGCGGTATTGATCATCGGCGCAATGATGCCTTCTGCGCCGAAGTCGAGCGCGCGACTGGCTGCGGCAAAGTGCCCGAGCGGAATCCGCACGATCGGCGCCGCGCCTGCCTGGCGGATTGCGGCGATACCGACTGCCGTCGCTGCCGTGTCCCACAGCCCGTGTTGCTGATCGATGTTGACGGCGGAAAAGCCCTCGCGCGCGACAACCTCGACGATAAGCGGCGCGGGCAACGCGCACCAGCCGGAGAAAACCGTTTCGCCCGCGCGCAAACGGGCTGCGAGCGTGAAGCCGGAGCTGGCCGCCATAATCCCCCCAATCTTGTCCCGGTCCAGCGCCAAACAGCCAATGCGCTGTCGACCGCAGGCCCTTTCAAGCACAATTCTTGAAACGGTCCAATGAGGTCCGCGTGACCCGGGACGCGCATAAAACGCGAAACTAACCGCCTGCCTTGATCTGCGCGATGGCCTGCGTCATCAATTCGTCCATCTTCAGCCGGATTTCCTGATCGCTCACAGCAACTTTTTTCGCATCAAAATCGTTGCGAATTTTGCGGAAAACGTCGTGGTCGCCGGCTTCCTCAAAGTCAGAGGTAACGACCTCCTTGGCGTAAGCCTCTGCTTCTGCGCCCGTCATCCCGAGTTTTTCTGCAGCCCAGAGTCCGAGCAGCTTGTTTCGGCGCGCCGTCGCCTTGAAACGAAGTTCCTCATCATGCGCGAACTTTTTTTCGAACCCTTCTTCGCGTTTGTCGAATGTCGTGGCCATTGCCGCCCCTCGCGATTGCGATCCGGATTACTATGTGTCTAAACGTGGCGCCTTGCATACCGCCGCGCAAGGGTCAAGACAACGTCGTGACGAGTCGAAGCGGCGGAGCCGCCAAGTGGAAAACGTCGGGGGCTGATTGTTGTGCTTGCCGGGTCGATCGGGTAGGTTGCCGACGTGCCCGGACGTTTCTGGCGCGCGAGCGCCGTGCGATCCTGCAAGCCGCGGATCTCGCAATTTCTTTTTCAAGGAGCCACGGCAAACCAATGGACTTTCAAAAACCACGGTACACGCCCATGAGCCGCCGTCGCCGCATTTATGAAGGCAAGGCGAAGGTCCTCTATGAGGGGCCCGAGCCTGGAACGCTGATCCAGCACTTCAAGGATGACGCGACTGCGTTCAACGCCAAAAAGCACGAGGTGATTGAAGGTAAGGGCGTCCTCAACAACCGCATTTCCGAATACGTCTTTCAGCACCTCAACGACATCGGGGTGCCGACACATTTCATCAGGCGGCTCAACATGCGCGAGCAATTGATCCGCGAGGTCGAGATCATTCCGCTTGAAGTCGTCGTGCGCAACGTCGCGGCAGGATCGCTTTCGACACGCCTTGGAATCGAGGAGGGCACGCAGCTGCCGCGCTCGATCATCGAATTCTATTACAAGAACGACAAGCTCGGCGATCCGATGGTGTCCGAAGAGCACATCACGGCCTTCGGCTGGGCCTCGCCGCAGGAAATCGATGACATCATGGCGCTCGCGATCCGCGTCAATGATTTTCTTTCCGGGCTTTTCCTTGGCGTCGGCATTCGGCTCGTCGATTTCAAGATGGAAACAGGTCGCCTCTGGGAAAACGACGTCATGCGCATTGTCGTTGCGGACGAGATTTCGCCCGACAGCTGCCGCCTGTGGGACATGAAGACCAACAACAAGCTGGACAAGGACCGCTTCCGCCGCGATCTCGGCGGCCTTCTGGAGGCCTACACCGAGGTTGCCAAGCGTCTGGGCATCATGAACGAGGGCGAGCCCCCGCGCGGCGCCGGCCCGGTGCTGGTAAAGGGCTAGATTTGTCCGGATTGAGTCACGCTTTGCATGTGTATCATCGAAAGGCCGGCCTTGTGCCGGCCTTTGCCGTCTCTAGTTTAGGGGTAGGCCTATTCCGGCCGGGCTCCGGCTCTCGACTCGTGCGATAAGGCAGCGGAATGAAAGCGCGTGTTACCGTTACACTGAAGTCCGGCATTCTCGATCCGCAAGGAAAGGCGATCGAGGGCGCCCTGCGCTCGCTCGGCGTCGCCGGCATTGCCAGTGTGCGCCAGGGCAAGGTTTTCGACATCGAGCTTGAAAGCGGCGATCGTGCGCAGGCCGAGGCGCTGCTCAAACAGGCTGCCGACAAGCTTTTGGCGAACACGGTGATCGAGAATTACCGGGTCGAGGTCCTGGGATGAAATCAGCTGTCCTCGTGTTTCCAGGCATCAATCGCGAGCGCGACATGGCGCGCACGCTGAAACTCGTTTCCGGCCGCGAACCGGCCATGATATGGCACACCGAAACGGCGCTGCCCGCCGGCACGGACATCGTCGTCATTCCAGGCGGCTTTTCCTATGGCGATTACCTGCGCTGTGGCGCCATTGCGGCGCGTGCGCCGATCATGGTTGCCGTGCGCGGTTTTGCCGAGAAGGGCGGTCTTGTTCTCGCAGTCTGCAATGGATTCCAGATTGCGTGCGAAGCCGGGCTTCTTCCGGGCGTGCTGATGCGCAATGCCGCGCTCAAGTTCATCTGCAAGGACGTCTTTCTGAAAATCGAGCGGTCCGATACGCCATTTACGCGCGGCTACAACGCGGGCCAGGTCATTCGCGTGCCAACCGCGCATGGCGAAGGCAACTACGTTGCCGACGCCGATACCATCGCGCGTCTCGAAGGCGAGGGAAGGGTTATTTTCCGCTACACAGCGCCCGACGGAACGCGCGATCCGGCGTTCAATGTCAACGGCTCGACCAATGCGATCGCCGGCATCATCAACGAGGGCGGCAATGTGCTCGGACTGATGCCGCATCCGGAAAATCACGTGGAGCCGGTCATCGGCTCGACTGACGGGCGCGGACTGTTTGCCGGTCTCCTCGAGCATTTCAAGATAGCAGCATGACGCTTTTTCCTTTGTCATGGCCGGGCTTGTCCCGGCCATCTCGCTTAGAACGGCACTGCATCCTTGAGCCAGATGTTTGGCACAGTGCCGGGCGTGACCGGCGAGGTTGAGACCGAAGTTGGTGCACGTGCGCAACGATCCGAAAATAACACCCGAACTCGTCGCCGAGCACGGCCTCAAGCCGGAGGAGTATCAGCGCATCCTCGATCTGATCGGACGAGAGCCGACGCTGACCGAGCTCGGTATCTTTTCCGCGATGTGGAACGAGCACTGCTCGTACAAATCCTCGAAAGTGCATCTGCGCACGCTTCCGACCAAGGCACCGTGGGTCATCCAGGGTCCGGGTGAGAATGCCGGTGTCATCGACATCGGCAACGGGCTTGCCGTCGTGTTCAAGATGGAGAGCCACAATCACCCGAGCTACATCGAGCCGTACCAGGGCGCGGCGACGGGCGTCGGGGGCATTCTGCGCGATGTGTTCACGATGGGCGCGCGGCCGATTGCCTGCCTCAACGCGCTCTCGTTCGGCGATCCGAAGCACCCGAAGACGCGGCATCTCGTGTCCGGCGTGGTCGCCGGCATCGGCGGCTACGGAAATTCATTTGGCGTGCCGACCGTTGGCGGATCGGTGCGGTTCCATTCGCGCTATGACGGCAATTGCCTGGTCAACGCAATGGCGGTGGGTCTCGCCGAGAAGGACAAAATCTTCTACGCGGCGGCTTCGGGCGTCGGCATGCCGATCGTCTATCTCGGTTCGAAAACGGGACGCGACGGGATTCACGGCGCATCGATGGCGTCGGCGGAGTTTGGGGAAGATTCGGAAGCCAAGCGCCCAACCGTCCAGGTCGGCGATCCCTTTTCGGAAAAGCTGCTGCTCGAGGCCTGCCTTGAGATCATGCAGAAAGATTGCGTCATCGCCATTCAGGACATGGGCGCGGCCGGACTTACGTGCTCGGCAGTCGAGATGGGCGCGAAAGGCGATCTCGGGGTCACGCTCGATCTCGACAAGGTGCCTTGCCGCGAAGAGGGCATGAGCGCCTACGAGATGATGCTGTCGGAGAGCCAGGAGCGCATGCTCATGGTGCTCAAGCCGGAAAAGGAAAAGGAAGCGGAAGCGATCTTCCGCAAGTGGGGGCTGGATTTCGCCGTCGTCGGTGAAACCACATCAACGAAGCGTTTCGTCGTACGCCATGCCGGCAACGTAATGGCTGACCTGCCGATCAAGGAACTCGGCGACGAGGCGCCCGAATACAAGCGTCCGTTCGTCAACCTACCGAAACCGAAAGCGATCGATGCTGCATCCATTGTGCCCCCAGTGAGCATCGCCGATGCGCTCGAGAAGCTGATTGCGACACCCGATCTGTGCTCGAAGCGGTGGGTTTGGGAGCAGTACGACCACATCATTCTGGGAAACACCGTGCAGCGGCCCGGCGGGGACGCCGCTGTGCTGCGCGTCGAGGAAGGACCGAAGGGTCTTGCGCTCTCGACCGATGTGACGCCGCGTTATTGCGAAGCCGATCCGTTCGAGGGCGGCAAGCAGGCGGTGGCTGAATGCTGGCGTAATCTCACAGCCGTGGGTGCAACGCCGCTCGCGATTACGGACAATCTCAATTTCGGAAACCCCGAGCGGCCGGAAATCATGGGGCAATTCGTCGGTTGCATCCGCGGCATTGCGGAAGCCTGCAAGGCGCTCGATTTTCCGGTCGTCTCCGGCAATGTGTCGCTCTACAACGAAACGAACGGGCGCGCGATCTTGCCGACGCCGTCGATCGGCGGTGTTGGCGTGCTCGACGATTTCAGAAAGTCCGCGACACTTGCGTTCAAGCGCGAGGGTGAGGTCATCCTGTTGATCGGTGAGACTGTAGGCTGGCTTGGACAGTCAATGTATCTGCGCGAAATTTGCGGGCGAGAGGAAGGTGCGCCTCCGCCGGTCGATCTCCTTGAGGAACGCGAGAACGGCGACTTTACCCGCGCGCTCATTCTCGACGGCACGGCGACCGCGGTGCATGACATCTCCGACGGCGGCCTGCTGGTCGCCCTGGCGGAGATGGCGATGGCTTCCGGGATCGGGGCAACGCTCGATGCAGCGCCGACCGACATTCCCGCGCACGCGCATTGGTACGGTGAAGATCAGGCACGCTACCTGATGACGGTGCCGGCCAACCAGGTCGAGAAAGTGATTTCTCGCGCAACTCGTGCGTCAGTTCCGGTACGTCGCATTGGGACGACGAGTGGCGATGCGCTGACCATTCCCGGCGAGCGCGTGCTTTCGGTGAACGCCCTTCAAGAGCGGTTTGAGGGCTGGCTGCCGGCCTTCATGGCCGGCGAGCCGTGACGGCACCAATTGATATTGTCATTCGTCAAAAATTCGGACCAAATTGCTTTCACGACAAAGGGATTCGTTCCCCAAGAATGGGGTGTGCCGAAGAGTTCACCGATGGCGATGAATGCGAGCGAGATCGAACGGCTGATCAAGGCGCGGCTTCCGGATGCGACCGTGACCATTCGCGATCTCGCCGGCGACGGCGACCATTACGCGGCGACCGTTGTGTCGGCGGCATTTAAAGGCAAGTCGCGGGTACAGCAGCATCAGCTGGTTTATGAGGCCCTGAAGGGGCAAATGGGCGGCGCATTGCACGCTCTGGCCCTCCAGACGGCGGCGCCCGAGAACTGATCGTTTGGGATCTGCCGAAGCGGTGGGCGGATTGCCCGCCGCCGCTGAACTGCGGGTCAAAAAAATGGCACGGCCTGCCCCCCTTGGGGTGACGGCGGCAAGTGCGCTACATATATCGCGAAAGACGGGCCGACTCGCCCGGGCGCGACCAACAGGGTTGAAATCATGGGCATCGAGCAATTCATTGAGAATGAAGTCAAAAACAATGATGTCGTGCTGTTTATGAAGGGGACGCCGCAGTTTCCGATGTGCGGATTTTCGGGGCAGGTTGTGCAAATCCTCGATCATCTGGGCGTGGCGTATAAGGGTCTGAATGTGCTTGAGAACGATGATCTGCGCCAAGGCATAAAAACCTATTCTAATTGGCCGACCATCCCGCAGCTTTACGTCAAGGGCGAATTCGTCGGCGGTTGCGACATCATCCGGGAGATGTTCCAGGCCGGCGAATTGCAGCAGACCTTGAAGGAAAAAGGCATTGCGCTGCGCGCAGGCGCTGAAGGCTGATGCGGTGACCGCGTCCGGCTTTACTTCAAGCGGTTCATAATCAGGTAAATGATCGCCAGGATCATCGCGAGGCCGATGAGGCTGGGCGTTGGTACGCCGTTGGCGAACGTCATCACATTGTCAGCGACCGATAGCACAAACGTGCCCGAGCTTTGCCCGAGGATCAGGTAAATCAGCATGATCGCGAGCACGCTGACGAAGCCGAGCTCGACAAAAGCCCACAGATAGCGGCGCGTCTTGTCCAGAATGTCCATCATGGTTCACCTATGATGGCGCTATGGCTCTCGAGAGCGAATGGGTGGGGACGCTCATCCCCACCCAAATTTTTTGCGCCGCTCGTCACATGAGCGGCCTACGCACGACTCACGCCATCGATCGCTTCGAAAACAACCAGATGATGATGCCGAGCGAGATCAAGCCGACGAGGCCGTTCGATCCCAGATCTTTTACCCACGCCATGATGTTGGTGGTTACAGCGCCAAAGAACGGAAGGTTCGAGCCGATGAGGAGCGCCAGCACAATAGCGAGTGCAAGCAGCATCAACGCCAACTCGGTCAACGCACCCACCCACTGTTTTGCCATCTGGATTCCATTCATGAGCGAATCTCCGTGAATCGATCCTCAGCCGAATCAGATTACTAAATCTAGCGGGGGAAGGCAACGGACCCCCTATATTAAGTATTGATTTTGCAGCAGAATTTTAATTGCGAGCGCGTGACCCTCGGAGTTGAGGTCTGAAAAAAATCAAAAGCCCCGCCCAAGAGGGCGGGGCGATCTTCAGCCGAAGGGACCCGCGGCCGATCAGCGCGAGTAATATTCGACGACGAGATGCGGCTCCATCATCACGGCGTAAGGAATGTCGCCCAGAAGCGGCACGCGCGTAAGCTTCGCAGTCAATTTGCTGGTGTCGAGCTCGATGTAGTCGGGCACGTCCCGCTCGGCGAGCGCCTGCGCCTCGATCACCATTGCGAGCTCGCGCGATTTCTCTTTCACCTCGACCACGTCACCGACCTTGAGGCGATAGCTTGGAATATTCACGCGGCGGCCGTTCACCTTGATATGGCCGTGGCTGATGAATTGCCGCGCGGCAAACACCGTCGGCACGAATTTGGCACGGAAGACCACGGCGTCGAGACGGCGCTCGAGCAGACCGACCATGTTCGCGCCAGTATCGCCCTTAAGGCGGCGAGCTTCCTGGTAGATGCCGCGGAACTGCTTTTCGGAAATGTTGCCGTAGTAGCCGCGTAGCTTCTGCTTGGCCTTGAGCTGGACGCCGTAGTCGGAAAGTTTACCCTTGCGGCGCTGGCCGTGCTGGCCGGGGCCATATTCGCGTCGGTTAACGGGGCTTTTCGGGCGGCCCCAGACGTTTTCGCCCATGCGGCGATCGAGCTTATACTTGGCTTCGTGGCGCTTGGTCATCGCGTCCTCTTCAAGTTGCACATTAGGTTGAGGAGCCGCGCCCTCCTTTGCCCCGGATCTCTCCGGGACCGACAGGCAAGGCCTCAAAAGCGCAAGGCCATACCGCGGGTCGCGAAACGCAGAGCGGGGGCGTTTGACCCCCGCGCAGCGGCAGCCTTTTAGGGGGAATAGTGTCGCGGTGTCAAATTGATGACGGTCGTCCTTCAGACGAAATGAAAGCCGTAGGTCTTCAGGGCCGTCGCCAATGCGATGGACGGTTCGCGCCCTGATGTGAACAGCATCTGCGCCGGCGCCGCCGCATGCCCCGGCAGGTTAGGCCCGACAAGATCGACGACCCGGCGGGCAATGGCAGGAGCGGGATCAACCCAATCGACCGGCCACGGCGCATTCGCGCGCAGGCGTGCGAGCAGGAGCGGATAATGCGTGCAGGCAAGCACAACCGTGTCGACGCGCCGGCCCTCTTCAACCACGAAGCAGGGCGTGATTTCGTTGACGATATCTTTGTCGCTGACGGGTCGGCCGTTGAGTTCGGCCTCCGCGAGCGTGGCGAGCCGCGCCGACCCGACCAGCGTGACTTTGCAGCCTGCAGCAAATTCGCGGATCAAGGCGCGTGTGTACTCGCGGCCAACCGTCGCCTGTGTTCCGAGCACCGCGACGTGCTTCGACTGCGACTGGGCGCAAGCCGGTTTGATCGCGGGTACCGTACCGACGAAAGGTACGCTGAAGCGCGCGCGCAGATCGCCAAGCGCCAATGTTGATGCCGTGTTGCACGCTATGACAACAAGATCGGGCCGGCACCGCTCGATGGCATCACCAACCACCTTCAGTACGCGGCCGACCAGTTTGTTTTCCGGCATGGAGCCGTAAGGGAAGGCGGCATCATCTGCCACGTAGACGAAGCGGGCATCGGGCCGCGCGCGTACGATCTCACGATAAACGGTAACCCCACCCAAGCCTGAATCGAAGACGAGAATGGTTGGTGAAGAGGATGGTGGCATGTGGGCGCTGAGTCGGGTTGCCTGCCGGCAGATAAGCCATGCTCACCGGGAAGTGACAATGGGTCGCGGCGGGAACCACCCGATTATCCGTTCAATCCTTCGAGGGGCCACTTCGGGGCTTCATTTGAGAGGAAGAGCATCATGTCTTTCAAATCTGTAATGTTGGCCGGCACGTTGCTGCTGGCAGGCGCCGGCGCCGCCAATGCCGCCGTGGTCGAATCCGATCTCAATTTGCGCAGCGGTCCGGGGACCGGTTACGGCGTCGTCGCTGTTATGCCGGCCGGTGCGCAAGTTGACGTGCTGAGCTGCTCCGGCTCCTGGTGCCGTGTCGCCTACGGGGCAGCCGAAGGCTGGGCAAGCCGCAGTTATCTGGCAGGGATTGGTGGTCCGGCCTATGCAGCGGCGCCGATCTATGTCGAACCGCCGGTCTATGCATACGCGCCGCCGCCGCTCTTCGGATTTAGTTTCGGTTTCGGCGGCTGGCATCACGGTGGACGGTATCACCATTGGCACCACCGCTGGCATCACTGATTTTCGACCAAAGAAAAACGGCCGCGGGTGACCGCGGCCGTTTTTTTTGCGCGAAATGGAGTGAAAATGTGGACGACGAGGTAACGCTTTTCAGGTTGAGTTGATAGCGACAGCATTTCGTTTGGACATACCCAATTTCGTTGGGGCGCATCATGGGGAGAAACATCGTCCTGTTGTCCGATGGTACGGGTAATGGTGCTGCGAGTCCCTTCAAGACGAACATCTGGCGGCTTTATCAGGCGATCGATATCCAGCCGCCGTCGGGCGACAAATGTCAGCAAATTGTATTTTACGATGACGGTGTCGGGACGGAGAACTTCAAGCCGCTAGCTGCGCTCGGTGGCGCGTTGGGGATCGGCGTTTGGGGAAACGTCAAAGAACTCTACACGTTTGCGTGCCATGGATGGCGTGACGCGTCACGCGGCTTTGCCGAACACGCGCTCAAAGACCGTGTCAACGTGCTTGAGGTGATAGCCGAGGTCGAAGTTCGCCTCGATCTCCTTGGCACTCAGTTTGGCCGTCACATCCTTGTCCGCTTTTAACAGAGATAGGAAGTCGCCTTCGCCGGCCCAGACCTTCATGGCGTTGCGCTGCACGATGCGATAGGCGTCCTCGCGGGCGATTCCCTTCTGTGTGAGCGCGATCAGCACGCGCTGCGAATGCACGAGGCCGCCGAGCCGGTCGAGGTTCTTTTGCATGTTCGCCGGATAGACGACGAGCTTCTCGATGATGCCGGCGAGCCGATTGAGCGCGAAGTCGAGCGTGACGGTGGCGTCGGGGCCGATCATGCGCTCGACGGATGAATGCGAGATGTCGCGCTCGTGCCAAAGTGCAACGTTTTCCATCGCAGGAAGCGCATAAGCACGCACCATGCGCGCCAGCCCGGTAACGTTTTCGGACAGCACCGGATTGCGCTTGTGCGGCATGGCCGAGGAGCCCTTCTGCTTTTCGGAGAAGAACTCTTCGGCTTCCAGAACTTCCGTGCGCTGCAAATGCCTGATTTCGACGGCGAGCCGCTCCATCGATGAGGCGACGACGCCGAGCGTTGCGAAATACATGGCGTGACGATCGCGCGGGATGATCTGCGTCGAGATCGGCTCGACGCGCAGTCCCATCGCTTTCGCGACATGCGCTTCCACGCGCGGATCGACCTGCGCAAACGTTCCGACCGCGCCGGAGATGGCGCACGTCGCGACTTCCTCCCGCGCGGCATGCAGGCGCCGCCGGGCGCGGGCGAATTCGGCGTAGGCATAGGCCATCTTCAGGCCAAACGTGGTCGGCTCGGCGTGAATGCCATGCGAGCGGCCGACCGTCGGCGTCAGCTTGTGTTCGTAGGCTTGCTTCTTGAGCGCGGCGAGAAGCCGGTCAATGTCGGCGATGAGGATGTCGGCGGCACGCACGAGCTGCACGTTGAGGCAGGTGTCCAGCACATCGGACGAGGTCATCCCTGAGTGCACGAAGCGCGCCTCCGGGCCGACGATTTCGGCAAGGTGCGTCAGGAAGGCGATGACGTCGTGCTTGACCTCGGCCTCGATCGCATCGATACGCGCGACGTCGAACGAAGCGTTCTTACCCTTTTCCCAGATTTTCTGTGCAGCCTCTTTCGGCACGATGCCGAGCTCGGCCATCGCGTCGGCGGCGTGCGCTTCGATCTCGAACCAGATGCGGAAGCGCGTCTGCGGCTCCCAGATCGCGGTCATCTCGGGGCGGGAATAGCGTGGAATCATGGGCTATCACCCCGTCCTTCTCGTGCCATCTCGCTCACGCCGCTTCACCGCGTGCCATCGCTGCTGCCTGACGGATGGCAGCGATGTTGCTCTTGTAGTCGCCGCCCTTGAACACGGCCGAGCCTGCAACAAGCGCGTTCGCGCCGGCGCGTACGACATCGGCAGCGTTATCCGCCGTCACGCCGCCATCAACTTCGATATCGATCGGACGGCCGCCGGCAAGCGCACGCACCTGCCGCACCTTGTCGAGCGCCGAGCCGATGAATTTCTGGCCGCCGAAGCCTGGATTGACCGCCATGATGAGCACGAGATCGACCATGTCGATGACGTGTTCGATGCTGGAGGCTGGCGTGCCAGGGTTCATGGTCACGCCGGCCCTTTTGCCGAGCGCGCGGATCGCCTGCAGCGAGCGGTGCACGTGCGGGCCTGCTTCAACGTGCACGGTGATGATGTCGGAGCCGGCTTTGGCAAAGGCTTCGAGATAAGGATCACAAGGCGCGATCATCAAATGGACGTCGAGCGGCTTGTTCGTGATGGGGCGGATCGCCTTTACCACATCAGGGCCGATGGAAATGTTCGGCACGAAGTGCCCGTCCATCACATCGACATGGATCCAGTCGGCACCCGCGGCTTCAACGGCGCGGACCTCTTCACCCAATTTGGCGAAATCGGCCGCCAGGATCGATGGCGCGATGATAAGCGGTCGCATTCAGTCCTCCGGACGGCGTTCGCCTAACATGCGGCGAGGCGAGGGGCAACGCGATGACGAGAGTGCTGTTAACACGGCAGAGTAGGTTGTTTGGGTCGGCAAAATTTGCCGGATAAACGATCGCGCTTCCTGGTTTCGCGATCAGGATCGCTCGTAAATTCAGACACTTCCGGCAAACGCGGCCTTGGCGCGGATTTTGCGTCGTAACGCGCGAGGGCCCGCGGCCACCACGGCTGCCGGCAAGAGTGCGGGAGTGCTTGTCGTCATGTCCATTTCGGTTGGCGCTGTAGCGAGTGCGCAAACCTACACGTCGCTGTTCCAAACCAAACCGGCCAATGGAGGCGGTAAGCCCGATGCGGCCGATGCGTTGACGGCACTGCTGCGATTGGACCCCGCGCCACAAAATCAGACCAATTCCGCAAACTCGTCACCGCCCGCCGGTGGAAGCAATGGTGCCCAGTTCAGTCCAGGCATCATGAATTCGTTGCTTGCGGCGCAAGGCCAACAGACGGGAGACGGGGCAGCCGCAGCGCCCGGCACCGATTCTTCCAATCGTTCGTCCTCAGACGCACAGGGCGCAACCACGACGGTCACGACCAATCCGGACGGCTCGATGACCACCACCACCACTTTCGCCGACGGCACGGTCAAGACGGTGACGATGCCCGCGTCATCAATCGCCAACGACGCTTCAAAAGGTGCGTCGCAGGGCAATGGCGCGAGCGGTCAAGGCGACGCCGATCAGCTTCTGAAAGTGCTCGCACAGGGCATACAGGCGCTGGCGCCCGCGGCCGCGTTGCTGGCCGTTTTATAGGTCACCCACGAAACTGCAGCGCGACAGTGCGCGGTCTTGCGGATCGGGCCGCCGTATTACAGCTATAGTTGGCCAGGATGAAGCAGGAGGCGGCCCATGGCGCGGACCGACGCCATCGTTCTCGGCGCCGGTATCGTCGGCGTTTCGACTGCGCTGCAACTCGTCAAGCGTGGATTGTCGGTGGCCCTGATCGATCGGCGCGGGCCGGGTGAGGAAACCTCTTACGGCAACTCCGGCATTATCGAAGGAAATACAGTTTTTCCGCCGGCCTTTCCCGATCTTGTTGGTTTGATCCGCGTCGCGATCAAGCAAGCACCGGAAGCGAATTACCACCTCTCGTTTTTGCCGGCCATTGCGCCTTGGCTGTTCGCATATCGCGCAGCCACACGCCCCGCAAAGCTCATCGAGCACGCGAAACTCGTTCGGCCGCTGTTTGCACAAGCGGTTGCGGAGCACGAGATGTTGTTGCAGGAGGCCGATGCGACACGCTACATGCGCAAAACCGGCTGGCTTAAACTTTATCGTAGCGACAAAAGCTTTAATAAGCTCAAGGCCGAGCTCGAGACGGCGGCATCTTTCGGTATTCCGCTGGAACGGATCGATGTGGCGGCTGCACGGACCCTTGAGCCATCGCTCGCGCCTGTTTTCGCGCATGCTGTATTCTGGTCAAGCGCGGTCAGTCTCAGCAATCCGCTGGCGGTGACGCGCGCCTACGCCGCGCGCTTTGCGGCGCTCGGTGGGATCACCGTTTCCGGCGACGCACGGTCGCTTCATCGCAACGGGACGCGGTGGAGAGTGGAAACGGGCGAAGGCCCGATCGATGGGGACCATGCCGTCATCGCGCTTGGACCCTGGGCGCCCACTGTGCTGGAGCCGTTCGGCATCAAATTACCGATGGCCTATAAACGCGGCTATCACCGGCATTTCCACGCGCAAAGGAATGCCGGCCTCTCCCGCCCGGTGCTCGATGCGGACAACGGCTACGTCATCACGCCGATGGAGCAGGGCATCCGTCTGACGACAGGTGCCGAATTCGCCGCGCGTGATGCGCCGCCGACGCCGGTGCAATTTGATCGCTTGCTCCCGGACGCGCGCGCGCTGTTTCCTCTTGGCGACCAGATCGGCGACACATGGATGGGTTCGCGTCCGACATTTCCGGATTCGCGGCCTGTGATCGGACGCGCGCCCAAGTATGAGACGCTGTGGCTTGCTATTGGGCACACGCACTGGGGCCTGACACTCGGCCCCGTTACCGGGCGATTGATCGCAGAGATGATGACGGGTGGAACGCCCTTTTGCGATCCGGCACCGTTCCGTGCGGAGCGGTTCACTTGAGATCGGGCGGCGCGATTTCGTGGAAGGCGTAACGCTCGCGGATGTACTGGTTGAAATACGCTCCCTTTGAACTCGCGTGTTCAAGGCCATCGGCTACGTCGAGCGGCACATCGAAGTACGCGTAGATGCGGCCGGTGACGAATGTGATCGTCAGCTGCCGCAGGTCGGGATCGTACTCGTGATCTTTGATCGCCGTCGACGGCATCGCGCCCTCGCACATTGCGAGTGAAAACGCGCGAGGGCGCAGGATGGTTCGCTAACGTCCGAACTTGTCTTTCCAGCTCGACAGCGCACCGGGGAAAGACAGGGATTTGGCCTCATAGACGCCGCGCGCAATGGCGCGTGCCATCACGTTGCTGGCGTGCATGCCGAGTTCGGCGAGACCCCAAATCGGATCGGGCAGCGCGACCTGGCCTGTGGCCGCTGCGAAAACCACGTCGCCGTCGAGCGGCGTGTGCACCGGATAGATCGCACGCGCAAAGCCGTCCTGCGCCATAACCGCAAGACGATTGCACTCGGCCTTTGTCAGCTTTGCATCGGTCGCGATGACGGCAATCGTCGTATTCATCAGCGGCCCGCCTTTGGCGCGGAAGGAAAGATCGTCAGCGGTCACTTTCGGCGCCGGCCCGCGGCCGCCGAATTCGCCGTTTTGCTCGAACGGGGCAGCCCAGAAATGCGGTCCGTCGCCGACCGTCACCGTCCCGATGCCGTTGACGACCGCGAGCGCGCCGACGGTGATGCCGTGTTTCGTTTTCACAGATGCTGAGCCGACGCCGCCCTTTAGGGTCGCGGTAGTCGCGCCAATCCCCGCGCCGACGCTGCCAAGTGCAAAATCCAACGCTGCATTTTTCGCCGCCTCGTAGCCGAATTCCCGGTAGGGCGGAAAGCGGCCCCAGTTCTTGTCGCCGCCACTCAAGAGATCGAAGAGGATCGCACTCGGCACGATCGGCACTGTGGCGGTGCGCACCTTGAAGCCGCGGCCCATCTCGCGCATCAGCGCCTGCACGCCGGAGGCCGCATCGAGCCCGAAAGCGGAGCCGCCGGACAGAGCCACGGCATCGATGCCTGAAACCGTCTGTGCCGGATCGAGCAGGGCGGTCTCGCGCGTTCCCGGCCCGCCGCCGCGCACATCGACACTGCCGACAACAGGTGCGTCAAAAACGACGACAGTGGAGCCCGAGCCAAGCCGGTCATCGCCTGCGTGCCCGACGCGGACGCCCGCAACGTCGGTGATAAGGTTACGCGCCATGCACTTTCCGCCTAAAGGGTTCAACGGCATATCACATCAACGCCATTTCGGTCAGTCCGACCTTGCCATCGCCACACTTGAGCGTGCATTTAAGCCGACATGCACACGGACGTGACCATCTATGCCGCCCTGCTGGCCGGCGTCGTAAGTTTTCTATCGCCGTGCGTGCTGCCGCTGGTCCCGCCTTATCTCGTGTACCTTGCGGGGGCCTCGTTGGAACGTCTGGGCACGGGATCGGCTTTGCGGACACGGCGTGAGACCGTCTCGGCCGCCGCGCTCTTCGTGCTGGGATTTGCGACGGTGTTCGTGGCGCTCGGTGCAAGCGCAAGCGCTGTCGGATCGCTCATTCGCGTCTATTCCGGCCCGCTTGCGATAATTGCCGGCGTGGTCATCATCATCATGGGGCTGCACTTCCTCGGGCTGACGCGCATCGCGCTGCTGATGCGGGAAAAACGGCTGGAGGTGTCGAAGCCGGTCGGTTTGTGGGGCGCTTACGTGATGGGGCTCGCCTTTGCCTTCGGCTGGACGCCCTGCATCGGTCCGATCCTCGCCGCTATCCTTGCAGTGGCCGCGTCCGAGCAGACGGTCGCGCGCGGGGCCGGCTTGCTTGCGGTTTACTCGCTCGGCCTCGGAATTCCGTTTTTGATTGCAGCTTTCGCGATCGAGCCGTTCGCTGCGTTTCTCGCGCGGTTCAAGCGACACCTGCATCGCGTCGAGCAGGCGATGGGCGCCTTGCTTGTTCTGACGGGGATTGCGTTTCTGACGGGCAGCATCAACTGGATGAGCATCTGGCTTCTGGATGCGTTTCCGGCGCTCGGGAAGATCGGGTAGTTTGCGGCTCTCCGCGCATTGACTCCTGCGCCCCGAACAAAGCGAATAAAAAAGCCCGCCTTGCAGGCGGGCTTTTCTCATCGTGAGCGACGCGGCTATTTGCAGCCGGACTCCGGGCACTCGTGATAGGTGATTTTGCCGCTCGGATCTTTCTTCCAGATGTACATCACGTAGTCGAGGCGGGTGACATCACCTTTCTTGTCGAATGAGATATTGCCGATCACGGTGTTGAATTTCATGCCGGAATGCATTTTTGCGGCGACTTTTTTCGGATCGAGCGATTTGGCTGCTTCCGCCGCCTGCTTGATGATCTGCACGCCGGCGTAAGAGTAAAGCGTATAGGCTTCCGGCTCGAACTTGTTGGCGCGGAATTCGTCCACGACCTTTTTGGCTTCGGGACGATTGCGCGGGTCGGGACCGTAGGTCATCAGCGTGCCGACGACTCCCGGGCCGCCGACGGCAGCGAACTCGTCGGAGGTGATGCCATCGCCGCCCATCAGCGGCGCCTTCACGCCCTGATCGCGCATCTGGCGCACAATCAAGCCGCCTTCCGTGTAGAGACCGCCCCAGTAAACGAGGTCGGCGCGCGACTGCTTGATCTTCGACACCAGAGCCGAATAGTCCTTCTCGCCTGTGTTCACGCCTTCGTAGAGCACTTGCTTCATGCCGCCCTTATTGATCGCCTTCATCGTCTCGTCGGCGAGGCCTTTGCCGTAGGTCGTCTTGTCGTGGACGATGGCGATGCGCTTGCCCTTGAAGTGCTTGAGAATATAGGCGCCGGCGACCGCACCCTGCTGGTCGTCACGACCGCAAACGCGGAAGATGTTCCACATCTTGCGCTCCGTGACGGTCGGGTTCGTGGAGGCTGGCGTGATCTGGAGGATGCCGTTCTCCTGGTAAACCTCAGACGCAGGGATGGTCACGCCGGAATTGTAATGACCGATAACGAACTTGACGCCGTCGCCGGCGAACTTGTTAGCGACGGACACGCCCTGCTTGGGGTCCGAAACGTCATCGCCGACTTCGATACTGATTTTTTTGCCCAGGATGCCGCCCGCGGCATTGATGTCCTTGGCCGCCTGTTCGACGCCGTTTTTCATTTGCGCGCCGGTGGCGGCATTCGGTCCGGTGATGGGGCCTGCAACGCCGATCATAACCTGCGCCTGAGCACCACCGGCGAGCACGACAGCAAAGCCAAGTGCAAGACCGGTCAGTTTGATTTTTTTCATTCATCCCTCCCTGAAAAACGTTCGTCGCGGTGAGGTAAACAGGCCTTGATGGTACCTCAAGGCATTTTTCGGCGCCAGCGCATTACGCCGGCGCGCTCGTTTAACCAGCCGTATTGCGTGACCATCTGTTCGGCTCGCGTCGCCTTGAAACCGAGCAGTCCGGAGCCGATGCAAATAGCGCTGTCAACAAGATAATAGTGCGGCGAGAGCAGCGTGCCATCAAACAGAGCATAGTGGAAGAAACGGACGGCGGCCCCGAGAATCAGCATGTAGCCGATGATGCGCCACCATGGCCGCCACGTTTTGGCGATTGCACGGCCCGCGAGCGCGGAAGCTCCGCCGCCAAGCAGAACGCTAACGAGCAGGAACACGCCGAAGCCGTCTTCGTAGAGGAATTCGGGGATCGAAAAATTCATTGTACCTTTGCCTGTTGCCGTCCGCCCTCCAGATAGGCAGCCTTTATTTCGGCATGTTCGAGCAATTCTTTGCCGGTGCCGGACAAGGTGATCAAGCCGTTCACCATGACATAGCCGCGGTGCGCGAGCTTGAGCGCATGAAAAGCATTCTGCTCGACGAGGAATACGGTCAGCTTGTGCTCGCTGTTGAGTTGTCGGATCGCATCGAAAATTTGTTTCACGATCAGCGGCGCGAGCCCGAGCGACGGCTCGTCGAGCAGCAGAAGGCGAGGGCGGCTCATCAGCGCGCGGGCAATCGCAAGCATTTGCTGTTCGCCGCCGGACAGCGTGCCGCCACGTTGATACAGCCGCTGCTTGAGGCGCGGGAACATTGTGAGCGTTCGCTCAAGGTCGTGGTTGAAGTGTTCGGGATCCGCGACGATCGCGCCCATCTGCAGGTTTTCCAATACGCTCATGCGCGGAAAGATGCGGCGGCCTTCCGGCGATTGCGCCAGCTTCAAATGGGCTATCTCGTGCGTCGGCAGGTGCGTGATGTCACGGCCGTCAAATCGAATGACACCTTCGCGGGCGCGTGGATTGCCGCAGACGGTCATCATCAGCGTCGACTTGCCGGCGCCGTTCGCGCCGATGAGCGTGACAATCTCGCCTTCGTTGACGTCGAGGTCGACGCCCTTGAGCGCCATCACGCGTCCGTAGAACGTTTTGACGCCGCGGACGGAGAGGAGCGGCTGGGTCATAATCCGACCTCCGCCTCTACCTTTTCGACCTCCTCATCATGCACGCCGAGATAAGCGGCAATGACGCTCGGATCGTTGCGCACCTGCTCAGGAGTGCCGTCGGCGATCTTCACGCCATAGTCGAGCACGATGATGCGGTCGGAAATTTCCATCACCACCGACATGTCGTGCTCGATCAGCAGGATCGACGTGCCATGGACTTCGCGGATATCCAGCAACAGCGCGTTGAGCTCCGCGCTTTCGTGTGGGTTGAGTCCGGCGGCCGGCTCGTCGAGACACAAGAGCACCGGATCTGTGCACATTGCGCGCGCAATTTCGAGACGGCGCTGCGCGCCATATGGCAGGTCGCCGGCCGGATCGTCGGCGCGCGAGGTCAGGCCAATGCGCTCGAGCCACGAGCGCGCCTTGTCGATCGCCGCGCGCTCGGCCCGCGCATAGGACGGAAGGCCGAGGATTCCCAATAGCGTGAACCCGGACGCGATCATTAACGGGTTATGCTGGGCGACCATGAGGTTCTCCAGCACGGTCATGCCGGGGAAAAGACGAATATTCTGGAACGTGCGTGCGACCCGGGCCTGCTGTGTGACCAGATAATCCGGCATGCGCTCCAGCAGAAACAGGGCGCTGCCGCCCCGACGCAGGCTGCGACTGCCACCCGCGGTCAGCGCGTCGAGCGAGTTCCACAGCGCCGGATCGCCGTGCAGCAGCGCCAGCCGCCCTTCACTCGCGTTGTAGAATCCGGTGATGCAATTGAAGACCGTCGTCTTGCCGGCGCCGTTCGGGCCGATGAGGGCGGTGATGCCGCCACGCGTGACGTCGAACGAAAGGTCATCGACGGCAACAAGCCCGCCGAAGCGCATGGTCAGATGCTCGACGCGAAGCACGAGGTCGCGCGTGTCCGTCATCCGTGTCCTTCTTTCACCAGATCGGCGGAAATCGACTTCTGTTCCTTGAGGAAGACGGAGGGGCGGCGCGTTGCGATCAAGCCGCGCGGCCGCCAGATCATAATGAGCACCATGCAGAAGCCGAACAGGAGCATGCGGTATTTGGTCGGGTCGAAGTCGGCGCCGAAGATCTCCTTGAGGAAATCGAGTTCGCGCATGATTTCCGTGCCGCCGATCATCACAATGGCCGCAACCGCGACGCCGACCTGGCTGCCCATGCCGCCGAGCACGACGATCGAGAGAATCGTCGCGGACTCGATGAAGGTGAAGGATTCGGGCGAAATGAATCCCTGCCGTGCAGCAAAGAAGGAACCGGCAAAACCGGCGAACATTGCGCCCATCGCGAACGCCGTCAGCTTTGTGTTCGTGGTGTTGATGCCGAGCGAGCGGCAGGCGATTTCGTCTTCGCGCAGCGCTTCCCAGGCGCGACCGACGGGCAGTCGGCGCAAGCGCACCGTCACCCATGCGGTGAGCAACGCGAGCGCGAGGATGATGTAGTAGAGAAAGATTGTGCGATGGAGCGGCGTGAATTCAAGGTCGAACACCGCGGCGAATCCGTTGTCGTCGGCATTGAACGGAATGCCGAAAAAGGTCGGCCGCGGAATGCTGGTGATGCCGGCATAGCCGTTAGTCAAAGCAACCCAGTTGACGATCACGATCCGGATGATCTCGCCGAACGCGAGCGTGACGATGGCGAGATAGTCGCCGCGCAGCCGCAACACCGGAAAACCGAGCAGGATTCCCCAGAATGAGGCCAACACCCCGGCAAGCGGCAGCAGGATCCAGAACGTGAGGCCGAAAGTCTTGGCGAGCAGAGCGTAGGAATAGGCGCCGACCGCGTAGAACGCGACGTAACCGAGATCGAGCAGACCGGCCAGTCCCACGACGATATTCAGTCCGAAGCCAAGCATCACGTAAATCAGAATCTGTATGCCGAAATTGTCGATCCATTTGATCGAGCCGCGCATGCCGGCGCCGGCAATCGCGATGATCGGATAGACGATGACAAACCCGATGGCGAAGGGAATGAACCATTTCGCCAGCGCGGTCCGCCACGGCGGAGCAATTTCGGTCCGTCGCGCGCGTTGCCGCTTGAGCCATGGCTCTGCGATGAGCGAATAGAAAAGCCGGCCGGCGGCGACAATGAGCACCATGAGCGCCAGGGCGTCCCAGCGCGTGACCAGCAGCAATCCTTCCCCGACGTTGCGCGCCCAAAAGCCGATCAGCGGCAGGAACAGAGCGAATGCGAGCAAGGCGGCAAAGCTGGCGTCGCGGAGCGCGCGCATGATGTCGGCTCGCCTGCTTTGCCCGGCCGGCGCTTCAGACTTTCTCGACATCGGGCCGACCGAATAAGCCTTGTGGCAGGAAGATCAGGGTGATCGCCAGCACCGAGAACGCTGCCACATCTTTATAGTCGGTGGAGAAATACGCCGACCACATCGTCTCAATGAGGCCGATAAGGATGCCGCCAACCACCGCGCCGGGCAGTGAACCGATGCCGCCCAGCACCGCGGCGGTAAAGGCTTTCACGCCGGGCACGAAGCCGTCCGAAAACGAAATGACGCCGTAATACATGAGGTACATGGTGCCGGCGACGGCCGCCAATGCGGCGGCAATCACAAACGTCAACGATATGGTGCGATCGACATCAACACCGAGCAGCGCCGCCATCTTCTGGTCCTGCTCGCATGCACGCTGCGCTCTGCCAAGCCTTGTACGCGTCACCACGTACCAGAAGGCCGCCAGCAGCACGGCCGTGATACCCCAAATCACAAGCTGCTTCACCGAGAGCGTTACCGGATAGCCGTTGCGCGTCATCAGCACGAATTCACCGTGCACCATGGGCGGCACCGACTTGTTGCGGGGCCCCTGAACCACTTGCACGAAATTCGAAAGAAAAATCGACATGCCGATCGCCGAGATGAGCGGCGCCAGCCGGAAGGAGCCGCGCAGCGGACGGTAGGCGACGCGCTCGATGACCCAGTTCACAAGCGAGGTGAAGAGCATGGCGATGATCAGCACGATCAGCAGCGCCAGCATGATCGAGCCGATGCCGAGCCAACTGGTGAGGATCAGGAAGGCGATCAGCGCGATGAAGGCGGAGACCATGAACACGTCGCCGTGCGCGAAGTTCACCATGCCGATGATGCCGAACACCATCGTGTACCCGATCGCGATCAAACCGTAGATCGAACCGAGCGTAACGCCATTGATGAACTGCTGGAGGAAGACTTCCATGCGTCCGGTGCGCCTGTGACGGGTGCCGCCCGGCCGACGGCTGATCGTCTTGTCTTAACAGGGCCTTGCGGGAGCGGCAACGGTGCAACCGTCGCATGTTATTAAGTCACGCGCGAGGTAAGATGGCGCATGAATCCGGCTACCGAGATTGCGGTCCGTGTCGCAAGCTACGCCGTCGTGTTCGCGGCCATGGCGGCATGGGAGTGGCTTGCGCCGCGCCGCAAGTTACTTGTCGGCCGCCGGGCGCGCTGGGCGAACAATCTCGGGATCCTTATCGTCGATATCGTCGCGGTTCGCCTGCTGGTGCCGACAGCGGCGGTCGGGGTGGCCCTGATTGCAGCGCAACATGATTGGGGCCTGTTGCGGCTGCTTGGATTGCCGCTTTGGGCGGCGGGAATTTTGGGTTTCATACTGCTTGATTTTACCATCTATCTCCAACACCGCCTATTCCATGCCGTCCCGCTGCTGTGGCGGCTCCACCGCATGCATCACGCGGACCTCGACATCGACGTCACCACCGGCGTGCGTTTCCATCCGGCCGAAATCGTGTTGTCGGCGCTGATCAAGATCGCCGCGGTGCTCGCACTTGGAGTTCCGGCGCTGTCGGTGCTGCTCTTCGAGGTGGTGCTGAACGCCACGTCGATGTTCAACCACAGCAACGTCAAGCTGCCGCCTCGGCTCGAGGCGCTTGCGCGGCTCGTCGTCGTCACCCCCCAGATGCACGAGGTTCACCACTCGGTCCTGCGTGAAGAAACCGACAGCAATTTCGGATTTAATCTTCCCTGGTGGGATCGGCTCTTCGGCACCTATCGCGCACAGCCGGCTGTTGGGCCGGACGTTCAAATCGGCCTTCCGGAATTCCGCGATCCCGGCGAGTTGCGTCTCGACCGGCTGCTTACGCAGCCATTCCGGAACGGGACATCGCAAAAGGACGGCGGCGACGATGGTGCAGTTAATGGAGGCCGCCGAATATCCAGATCAAAATGAGGATCGGGATCGGTACACCCAGCAGCCATAGCAGTAAGTAACGTCCCATGGTTCGGCCCCTTGTTGGCCCGGGAAAACACGCAGAGGCCATCTTGGGTTCCAACCTCATCGGCTATCCACCGGCGTCGCCTACGCGTTGGCCTGCCTCGCGCCGTCCCTTATGCTTGCGCGATGGCAACGGGTTCAGCTCTTCCGCTCTTCCATCTTTACGGCGATCCGCCGGACGATTCCGCGTTCGATTTCATTCACATCGAAACGATCGAATCGCGCTCCTCGGTTCATGACTGGACCATCCGCGCGCACCGCCACCGCAACCTGTTTCAAATTTTGCTGATTGAGCGGGGCGGGGGAGAGATGACGTTCGAAGCGGCGATCGTGCCGTTCTCCGCGCCGGCTGCCATCCTGGTTCCTGCAACGACCGCGCACGGCTTCCGCTTCAGGGCGGGCGTCACCGATGGCTGGGTGCTGAGCTTCACCGAAGATGTCACCTCGGCGCTTGGCGAGCGCTCGGGCGAAGCGCTTCATCGATTGCGGTCGATTGCGCAGAATCCCCTGGTGCCGCTAGCCGGCGAAGCGGAAACGCGGCGGCTCTCCGCCCTATGCGCCGAACTGCACGAAGAGAGTTCGCTCGGACGCGAGGGCTATCGGCTGGCGATGCGGGGCTTGCTCGCGCTTATCGCGATCGAAGTGGTGCGGCTGGCGGCAAGCCGCGCGCGCAGCGGAACGGTGACGCTTGCGATCGCCGATCCACGCGTGGATGAATTGCGGCACCTGGTCGAGGAGAATTTTCGAAAAGAGCGGCAGGTGGCATTTTATGCCAGCAAGCTCGCGATGACGTCGGACCGGCTCAACGATCACGTCAAGCGCGCGACGGGCGTAACGGCCGGCCATCTCATCCGCCAGCGCGTGCTGACCGAAGCCAAGCGCCAGCTCGTGTTCACCAGTCTGGCGATCCACGAAATCGCCTACGATCTGTCGTTTTCCGATCCGTCGCACTTCACGCGGTTTTTCAGAAAGCAGACCGGCATGACGCCGCAGGCGTTTCGCGCTGGCCGCGGCGGTTAGCGCTCACCACACGTACTCCTTTACGACTGCTGTTTTTCGATGCGCTCATGGGTAAGCCACAGCTAAACGCCCCCGTTCCCGAGAACTACCCGAATTCTGCCTTGCAGGATTGCGTGGAACCGGCGCCGATTTGGTTAAACGGCTAACAAGTAAGGTAAAGATTTGGTTTGTTTTGAGCCGCCGGTTTGAAGAGACTACGCGTGATCTCTCGTTTGTTGGAGAGAGTGCCATGCGCGTTGCGTCTGCCGCCGTCGTTACGGTGATCTCTGCAATCGCCCTTTACTTCACATACTCGTGGGGCGCGGACGGAATTCACATTCTTACGTCTCCGAGCTACGGGCTTGACGATGTTTGGCGCTCGCAATTTGTTTTCGGCATTGGGCGGCTTTTCGATGCAGCTCCGGAGAGCCTGCTGAAGATCGCGGCGGTTTTTGGCGCAATCAAGCTGATCGTGGCCAGTATTTTTGGCCTGCACGTGCTCGATCGCGTGCGTTCGCTCGTTCACGGGAAGGCGGATCTCGAAATTCTCGAAACCGCCCTTGCGCTCTTGGTTATCGCAAGCCTCGCCGCCGCGGCGCCTGCGTTATGGACGCATAATGGCGACATCGCGCGCGATCAGACTGTTCCGCTCTTGCTGGCCGCGCTTGCCGCCGCGCTTTGCATCGTCGAGCGGATGGCCGCCGAGCGGCTGACACAGGCTGCGGCGCCGCAGTCGTGACCGCGTTAATGCGGTAGCGGAGCGATTTCCTCGGAACTGTGATTGTGTAACGTCGCCCGTTCGCACCATATAGGTGCGCAGGAGGGCGATCGTGGCGGATCACTGCTGTGGACATGAAGTCAGGTTCGAGGGGCTCTCGGCGGACTACAAGCGACGTCTCTGGCTGGTCATTGCGATCAATGCGGCAATGTTTCTGGTCGAGATGGGTGCTGGCGCGCTTGCTGGATCGCAAGCGCTGAAGGCGGACGCGCTCGACTTCCTTGCCGACTCGGCTACCTACGGCATCAGTCTTGCGGTGATCGGCACTCCCATCCGCACGCGCGCGGTCGCGGCCGTATTGAAGGCGGCAAGCCTCATCGTCATGGCGGCCTGGGTGCTCGGCATGACGGCGTATTACGTTCTCTACGTTGGAATGCCGCGCGCCGAAATCATGGGTGGGATCGGCATTCTGGCACTGATGGCCAATGTCACGAGCGTCCTGCTGCTGGTCCGATACAAGGATGGTGATGCCAACGTGCGCTCGGTCTGGCTGTGCTCGCGCAATGACGCGATCGGCAACGTGGCCGTCATGGCTGCTGCGCTTGCAGTGTGGGCGACCGGCACGCGTTGGCCGGATTTGATCGTCGCAGCCTTGATGGCCAGTCTGTTTCTTTATTCGTCGGTTCGCATCCTGCAGCAATCGATTGCCGAATTGCGAAGCGGTGAGGCCCCCACAGTCGGGCACGCGCATTGAACGCGCGGATTACTTGGGCTTGGCGAGCTCGGCGATGATTTCTCCCGCTTCTTTGAAGGCGTGATTGGCAGCTGGCACGCCGCAGTAGATCGCCTGCTGCATGATAATCTCCTTGATGTCGGCCTCGCTAAATCCGCCTTCGGCAAGTGCAGCACGCACGTGCAGACGGAATTCGTCCCACCGGCCGAGCGCGATCATCGTGCCGATCACCAGTATGCGTCGCGTGCGCTCGTCGTAATGCGGCCGCGTCCAGATTTCACCCCAGGCGTAACGCGTGATGAGGTCCTGAAATTCTTCATTGAAAGGATTTTTGCGCGCGTTGGCGCGGTCGACCCAAGCTGCGCCCAGCACCTTGCGGCGCCGGCTCATGCCTTTTTCGTGGCGTTCCTTGTCGTCCATTCGGCACCTCAATGCAGCAGGAAGTCCAGAACCGCCTTGGCATATTCCTGCGGCCGCTCGATATTCGAGATGTGCGCGGCATTGATCACCACCATTTTTGCGCCGGGAATGTGGTCGCGCAGGTATTCCGCTTGCGCGACGGTAGTCGCCGGATCGTCTTTGCCGGCAATGATGAGTGTCGGCACCTTGATCTTCGGCAGCAAGTCGCGGTGATCCATATCGCGGATCGCTTCGACACAGCCGATATATCCTTCCGGATTCGTCGCTACGAACATCTCGGTGAGCCGTGCTATTTCGGCAGCGTTGCTGTCACGGAAAGCCTTGGTAAACCAACGCTCCATGTTGAGCCCAACAAATGAAGCGAGCCCTTTTTCGCGTACAGCCCTGATGCGATCGGCCCACGGCGATTTATCCGGATAATGACAATTGGTGTTGGAGAGCACCATCTTGTTGAGCCGGTTGCTCGCGTTTGCACCCAGCCACATTCCGACCATGCCGCCCATCGACAGGCCGCACCAGTTGATCTTGTCGACTTTGAGCGCGTCAATGATCGCGAGCACGTCGCGGCCGAACCGTTCCATGGAGTAGGGGCCCTTCGGTACGCCGGACTTGCCGTGGCCGCGCCGGTCATAGCGCACCACGCGGAAGTGCTTGGTGAATTCGGGGACCTGCGCGTCCCACATATGCAGGTTGGTGCCGAGTGAATTCGAAAGCATTAGGACCGGTGCGTTCTCCGGCCCGTCGATCTGGACGTTAATCGGGCAACCGTCGGCATCAATTATCGGCATGAAATTTTCTCCTTGCTACGCTTGCTTTATTTCGGCCGGGCAATGTCGAACAATTAAAGCCGACCTGCCCTGCTGCAAAGCTCTTTTCAGGCGTGCGGGGAGGGCTTAAGCGTAACGACCGCATGTGTCACGCGCGTGCGCGCGTTGAGGGAGAGTGTATCCATGGCGATGACGATGACTGGCGAGGTTCAACTTGCGGCGCCGCGCGAGACGGTGTGGCAGAAGCTCAACGACCCGCAAGTGCTCAAGGCCTGCATTCCCGGCTGCGAAGAGCTCAATAAGACCTCCGACACCGAATTCCAGGCGGTCGCCACGACGAAAATTGGACCGGTGAAGGCGCGCTTCAAAGGCAGGGTACACTTGACCGATCTCGACCCACCGAACGGCTACAAGATTTCAGGTGAGGGCGACGGCGGGGTGGCGGGCTTCGCCAAAGGCGGTGCAACCGTGGCGCTTGCCGAAAAGGACGGCGGGACGCTGCTGACGTACAATGTCGAGGCGCAGATTGGCGGCAAGCTGGCCCAACTGGGGCAGCGGCTGGTCAACGGAGCTGCCAAGAAGATCGCCGATGAGTTTTTTCAAAAATTCGCAGCGGAATTTGCCAAGTAACTCTCTTTTTCCGTTTGAATTGGAATGAATTCGAGCTGAATCACCGCGGTTTGACTACGAGGGAACCGGGTCCGCCTTGACCGCACCCGCGGCCACGGTTCAGACTTGTTCCGGTTCGAAAGAGAAAAACGGCGGATTTTTAGGCGAAAGCCTCCGTCGTTTCGGATTTGAGCCGCAAAAACGGGCTATCGGGGCCCGAATTTGCAATGAGCGCCGAAAGGCTTCGCAATCGGGAGGGATGTATATGCCAGCGGTATCCATGACAGTGAACGGCAAGGCCGTATCGGCCAATGTCGAGGAGCGCACGCTGCTGGTGCAATTCCTGCGCGAACATCTGCGTCTGACCGGCACCCATGTGGGGTGCGACACGTCGCAATGCGGCGCATGCGTCGTGCATGTCGACGGCAAATCCGTCAAATCCTGCACGGTGCTAGCCTTGGCGCTTGAAGGCGCGAATGTCTTGACGATCGAAGGGCTGGCTGACCCGAATGGGCCGCTGCACCCCATGCAGGAGGCCTTCCGCCAGAACCACGGCTTGCAATGCGGTTACTGCACACCCGGTATGATCATGTCGGCGATCGATATCGTACGCCGCAAGGGCCACGACCTCGACGAGCATACAATTCGCGAAGAGCTTGACGGCAACATCTGCCGCTGCACCGGCTACCACAACATCGTCAAATCAATTGCCGCCGGCGCGAAAGCGATGGCCCAAGGCGGCGAGCCGCGTCAGGCTGCCGAATAAGCTCATAAAAATTCGGGAGGAAACCGCCATGAGTGCGACCGGGATCGGCGCGGCGGTGCGCCGCAAGGAAGACCTCCGTTTTATCACCGGCAAAGGTCAATACACCGATGACGTGGTACGTCCGGGCGAGACGCGCGCCGTGTTCGTGCGCTCGCCGCATGCGCGAGCGAAGATCAGAGCTATCGACACGAGCGACGCGAAGAAAATGCCGGGCGTTGTTGCGGTGCTGACGGGCGCGGAGCTTGCGGCCGACAAGATCGGCAATCTCGTCTGCGGCTGGATGATCCACTCCAAGGATGGATCGCCGATGAAGATGGCGCCGCATCCTGCGCTCGCGGCGGGTACGGTTAACCACGTCGGCGATGCGGTGGCGGTGGTCATCGCTGAAACGAGAGGGCAGGCGCGTGACGCCGCCGACAAGGTGAAGGTCGATTACGAACCGCTGCCGGCCGTCGCCGACCCCGCCAAGGCACAAGCCGCCGATGCGCCGCAAATTCATGATGTTGCGCCGAACAATACGATCTTCCAATGGCAACTGGGTGACGCCAAAGCGACGGAAGCGGCGTTTGCATCCGCCAAGCACGTCACAAAGCTCGACCTTATCAACAATCGACTGGTGCCGAATGCGATCGAGCCGCGCGCGGCGCTTGCCGAATACGACGCCGGCACCGATCAGCTCACGCTTTGGAATACGTCGCAAAATCCACACGTCGCACGCCTCGTCATCTCGGCCTTTGTCGGGATCGCGCCCGAGCACAAGCTGCGCGTGATTGCGCCCGATGTCGGCGGCGGATTCGGTTCGAAGATTTTCATCTACCCTGAGGAGGTCGTCTGTCTGTGGGCTGCGCGAAAAATCGGCCGGCCGGTGAAATGGACGGCTGAACGCAGCGAATCCTTCCTTGCGGACGCGCATGGCCGCGATCACGTGACGCACGCGGAGCTTGCGCTGGACGACGACGGAAAAATCCTCGCGCTGCGCGTCAAGACGATCGCCAATCTCGGCGCGTATATGTCGACCTTCTCGTCGTCGATTCCGACCTATCTCTACGGCACGCTGTTGTCAGGCCAGTACGACATTCCGCAGATTTATTGCGAGGTCGACGCCGTCTACACGAACACCGTTCCAGTTGACGCCTATCGCGGTGCAGGACGGCCGGAAGCAACATTTGTCGTCGAACGGCTGGTAGAGGTTGCCGCGCGGGAAATGGGGGTCGAGCCGCCGGAATTGCGCAAGCGCAACTTCATCAAGTCGTTCCCGCATCAGACGCCGGTGATCATGAACTACGATGCCGGGGATTATCAGGCCTCGCTCAAGAAGGCGATGGAGCTCGCGGACGTCAAAGGTTTCGGTAAGCGCAAGCGCGAGGCGGCGCGCCACGGCAAGCTGCGCGGCCTGGGCTATTCGACCTACATCGAGGCTTGCGGCATTGCGCCGTCGCAGGCGGTCGGCTCGCTCGGTGCCGGCGTCGGCTTATGGGAATCCGCCGAGGTGCGCGTGAATCCGACCGGCACGGTCGAGGTGCTGACGGGCTCGCATGCCCACGGGCAAGGACACGAGACCACATTCGCGCAACTCGTCTCCGACCGCCTCGGCATTCCGTTCGAGAATATATCCATCGTGCACGGCGACACCGACAAGGTGCAGTTCGGCATGGGCACGTACGGCTCGCGCTCGGGCGCTGTCGGCATCTCTGCGCTGGTGAAAGCGCTCGACAAGGTCGAAGCCAAGGCGAAGAAGGTCGCGGCGCATCTGCTCGAGGCCGCCGAAGGCGACATCGAATTCAAGGACGGCAAGTTCACCGTCGCCGGCACTGACAAGTCGGCGAGTTGGGGCGATGTGTCGCTCAATGCTTACATCGCGCACAAATTCACCGGCGCCGAGCTTGAGCCCGGGTTGAAGGAAGGAGCGTTCTACGACCCGACCAATTTCACCTTT
>DASTSG010000029.1:0-58996 GCA_035760805.1 Pseudolabrys sp. | reverse complement strand
CCGTGAAATGGAACGTGAAGACGAGCCGATCTGTGCCGGCGTTATAGATCGAGCCGATGCCCGACGCATTGACGAACCCGTAAAGCGTGTCGCCGACGACCTGATAGCTCAGCTCCCGGCCCGCAGACTGCAAGCCGAGGTGGCGGAAATGTTCCACCGTGTTGGCGGCGAAGCTGAATGTCAGCGGTTCATCGGCGCCCGCCGCGACAACGCTGCCGAGGAGCGTGCCGGTTACATTCGCCGGTCCGCCATTATTGACTCCGGGATTGCCGGTGAACGAGCCGTCGGCGTTGCCGTCATCGGGACTGCTGCCGAGTGAGCCGACATCGGGCGGCGACCCCAGCGTCGAGATGTCGTCTTCATCAACCGTCAACGCGATTTGCGAGTCGGAAATGACCTGCGGAATGTCGTCGCGAACGGTGATGAATAGCTTGTTATCGAGAGTGACGCTGTCACCATCGAAGTCGGTTGCCTGAACCAGTTGACCGAAGTCAATCGCACTCACGGAGCCCGGAACGTCATTGACGAGATCGGTGTTCTGGCCATGGCCAGGTACGTGATCGAGCTGATCGAACAGCTTGAACGAATAGTCGCCATTCTGCTTGATCGTAAACGTGAAGATGAGCCGATCGCCATCCTGCGGGTCGAAACTGTGTCCGATGCCTTGCGCATTGACGAAGCCGATCAAGGTATCGCCGACGACCTGATAGCTCAGCTCATGACCTTGCGATTCAAGACCTAGACGCGCGAGTACATTGTCGGCGTTGTGCACCAGACTGAACTTCAGCGGATCGTCCGCGCCGCCGTCGACGCGATCCGTCAGCGATCCGAACACATCGGCCGGGCCTTTGGTTGAAAACAGCGGATTGCCTGTGAAAGAGCCGTCACCACTGTTGCCATCATCCGGACTGGTGCCGAGCGAACCGCCAGGCAAACCATCTTGCAGTGTCGAGATGTCGTCCTCGTCAACCGTTTGATAGTCCGCTCCCTTCAGCAGCTGCGGGACGTCGTCACGGATCGTGATCGTGAACACATGGTCGAGATTGACGCTGTCGCCATCGGCATCGCTGAATTCGATGATCTTGCCGAAATTGAGCGTATTGACCGGACCCGGCACGTCGTTGACGAGATCGGTGTTCTGACCGTGACCGGGGTCGTGATCGAGTTGATCGTAAAGCTTGAACTCGAATTGGCCCGTCTCGTCGTTCGTCAATTCGAACTTGAAGACGAGCCGATCACCGAACTGAGGATCGAAGCTTTGACCGATGCCCTGATTATTGACGAAACCAATCAGTTCTTCCTTGCCACCACCCAAGTCAACAAGCTGATAGCTCAGTTCATGGCCTTTCGACTCAAGGCCAAGGCCCAGAAAATAACTGACCGTACCACTGCTCAGGCTGAACGTGCCAAACGGGCGGCCGTCCACGACATCGACCGCATCCGCGCCAACGCTCACCAGCTGCGACAGATACCCGGAAACGGTGGCCGGACCGCCGTTTTCATTGAACTGGCTGCCGGTGAAAGACCCATCATGATTGCCGTCGTCGGGACTCGTGCCCTGCGACAGATGTGTGTCGATGTCGTCTTCATCGACCGTCAGGTGCTCGTGCGCGCCTTTCACAACGATTGGCGTGTCGTCGATGACGCCAATCTCGAACGTGCCTGAATGGAAAATGGCGTGCTGATGCGCCTGATCTTGAGCGTCGATCGCGGTCGACAAGTCGAGGTTTAATGTTTCTTCGTGAGCGCCATGCGGCGTGAATGCGTCGTCATGACTCTGGTTGGGATGATCGATCTGGTCGAGCAGCGTAAAGGTGAACTTGCCGTCTTTGCTTATGTCCAGCGTGAAGATGAGTCGGTCCTGGGCGCCGTCGGTCGTGAAGGCCCAACCCTGAATTTCCGTGGGACTGACAACAACGTATTTGACGATTTCACCAAGCGATGTGACGTCATGGCCGTTGTTGTCGTGAACCACCGATCCGTTGGCGCCGGGTCTGGTGGAAAAGGTGATGTTCTGACCTGCGACGCCATGCACCAGCGGACTCAGGTCGCCTTCGACGAAAGCCCGGGTGTTATTGAAATCGAATGGAAACAACGTGTCCTTATCGTTGGCATCTAGGTCACGCGTATCTTCGTTGCCGTTCCCGGCCTCTGAAGGAATCCGTTCCTCAAACTGAACGTGCAGTTCTTCTTCTTCCACGAAGAGCGTCAGATTACCGGAGACTGTCGGCGGTCCGAACGTCTCGTTCAGCGCGTGGCCAAAAAACTGATTGAACTGAATCGGCGGCAATTCTTCCGGCCCGAGCAAGCCGAGCGGTCCGGGCACGCCTAGCGGATCGACCGATGGGTCGTGAAAGTCGGCGCCTGACGCGTTGTTGCCGTTGCCGGCCGCCGGCAGCACCGACTGGTCGGTCGTAATCGGAAACGTCGCCGCGAATTGCGCACCGTCGATGTCCTGCCCGGAGCCAACTTCGATCGTCAGGTTGCCGAGCACTTTACCTTGCGAATCGAAGAACGGTTCGATGATCGCCTGCGAGCCATCGGCAAAGATGATGTGCAGCGTCTGGTCGGCGTTGTCATGGTATAATGTGATCTTCTCACTCGCGATCGCCGAGAAATCGACCTTCACACTGCCGTCGAAGCTCGCGTGAAAGACGACCGTCTTCCCCGCTTCCGGTTTCACTACGTGAATGACTTGTACCGGCGCATTTCCAGCAGCAGTCGACGTCGCTTGCGCGACCACAATTCGAGCGTTCATGAGCCAACCCCAGCCCTTAAAAATAAAAAGTTATTAAGTGTATCGGCTTATTTGAGCCGACTTTACGGGGAACCCTAAAGTTTCTAGTAATAAAGCTCAAGGTTGCGGGCGGGAGAAATCGGCGCGAAAATGCTTTTTCTTCTATGTAGTTAAAGCCGAACGCGGTGGTTGCTGAGACGAATTTCGCCGATATTACCGTAGCTTAGAGAGAACCGGCGTAACGTGAAGGCCGTCGCATGGCGGCGCGTGATAATAATTCGGTTGGTAAACCTGGCTGAGGGGAGACGGACGATGTCAATGACCGGAAAGAGATTCGTGCTCGTGGCGCTGGCTGGGGCGGCCGCCCTGTTTGCCACTTTGGGCCCTGCAGCGGCGGCAACGGATCATGGTGTCCGCCTGGTGCTCGCCTGCGAGAACGGCCGGAATTATCCGATCCATCCGGCAGCTGTGTCGGACGAAGGTGATCTCGTCAGCGGCTATATCGTCGTCGGCCCGCACCGCGCCATTCCGATCCGCCTTGTTCCTATGGGCGAAGGTTATCGCTATGCCGGCCGCGGCATCTGGTTCGACGGCGTTGACGGCGACGCGGAATTGGACTGGCGGGCGCCGGGTGCAGCGGTCCCCTGCAAGCTCGATCAAGGCTGAGGCGAGCCCGCCGAACAACGAGCGCGCATTCTTGAGTGACGCGCTCGTCGTCTATCAATGACTATCGGTAGCCGCGCTACCAGACGAACCAGTCGTAGCGGTGGCGCGGTTCGTATTGGATCGGCGCACAATAGTTATACCAGGACCAGTTCTGCCGAACCCAGCGGATGCACTCGGTATTGGCAGCGGCGGCAACCTGCGTGTGCTTCTTTACGGGGACCGCCAGGTCCGCGGCGCCAGCCGGCGACGCAACCGTCACCAAAGCCAGGCCTGCGCAAGCCATCAGAAAACGACGCATCTTCCCCCTCCTCCTCAGCAAAAACATTCCTCTGCGCCAGTTGAACACCGGCACACGCGTATTTCAATAGCCTCGACTCAATGGCTCTTGAACTTTTGCATTATTACCTGCCGGCTTCACGCGCGGTCGTCGCAATTATTGACGGATTTTTGCGGGTATTGCGCCGGCTTTGGAAACGCGCGGACGAGGACGGCCGCCGTCAGCCACCGCGACAATGACCACAATCTCGTCAGGCCGCGGGGCGCCCGGTACCATTACGGTCATCGTGTCTATTTCATCAAACGACCAAACGTCGTCTTTGTGTCCCAGCGGGATATCGATTGATGTGCCGGCAGACCCAACCTTCACATTGGAAGGAATAATCGCCTGCCCCCCGCCAATTGCTTCCCGCATCGGCTTTCCCATGCGCGGATGAATGATCGCAGCCGCGTGTTCGATGTCACCCGATGTACCGACGATGGTTCCCTTGCCGTAAGAGGCCACCGGGCGCGTAAGCAGGGCCAACGCCTCTTTGATCAATTTCTCGCCCAGGTCAGCTCCAAATGAGACCAACACGCTCAAATCGTCCACCGCCTGCCCGCTCAGCGGATTGGCGATAACGGCGCAGGCTGCGATCCGCGTCACCGGCCTGGCAGCCGGCAGGCCTCCTTCAAAATAGACTGTGTCCTTGATGATGAGAGTACGGCGAATGTCCATGTCAATCTCCCACCAGCGAACTAAAGTTGCGCGCGAGAATTTTCGTCGCATCGGCATCCGGCAGTGATCTGCGAACGAACCCAACCGGATCCGGCTCGCCAAGCGGAAATGGTGCGTCACTGCCTAACAGCAAACGATCGACCGAAACGACGGTCGTCGCAAAACGTAGGATGTCCGGCTCGAAGCAAATCGTATCGAAATAAAGACGACGCAAATAATCCCCAACCGGCGCCTTCAAGGTGGCCGTTAGCTGCGGATTCGTATCGACTTCTCGCTGCATGCGTGCGCGCAACATCAGGCTGAATGCTCCCGTGTGCGCACAAATCAATTTAAGTCCGGCCCATCGGTCCAGAAAGCCGGAGCAAATCATTCTTAGAATGTTGATGGTATTGTCGAAAAGATACCCTGCCACAACGGTCAACTCATAATCGCGCGTTCGCTCCTTGCCCGGCGGGTCCGCCGGATGCACGAAGAGAGGCACATTCAGATCGACTGCGGCGCGGCAGATTGGTGAGAATCGCTCATCGTGCAGATAAATGCCGCGTACATTCGACGCGATATGCCCGCCGACAAAACCAAGGTCGCGGACACAGCGGCGCAACTCAGCCGCGGCAGCTTCCGGGTCCTGCATGGGCAGAAAAGCCCACGCGCCATACGTTTCGCGTTCGCCATCGATAGCGGCTGCCAGAGCGTCGTTAAACCGCCGCGCGCTTTCAGCAGCAAGTTTGCCGTCAAGATGGTAATCGATAAACGGCGTGGCCAGCGACAAGATCGCCTTTTCGACTCCTTCCCGCCGCATCCGCTCTGTTTGACGCGGCAGCTCAAAAAACGTCTTGTTCAGGCCGAAATGCATGCCGCGGATATCGAGATCGATCAAATCGCCTTCGGTTCGCTTGATCTTTATCGCGAACTCCTCACGGTTCTTGACGAATTCAAAAAATTGCTCAGGAACGAAATGGCGATGAATGTCCGTGATCATGATCGTCACAATCCGAGATAAGCGACCTTGAGCCGTTCATCGTTCAACAGCGCGCTTCCGCTCCCCTCCAGCACGATACGGCCGTTTTCCAGCACGTATCCGCGGTCGGCCGTCTGCAACACGTGATGAATATTCTGTTCGACGATGAGCACGGTAATCCCTGAGGCACGCAAGTTTGCGACAAGCTCGAAGAGCAGCTTGACGTAAATAGGCGCGAGGCCCTCTGTCGGCTCGTCCAGGAGCAACATCTGGGGTTTCGCCATCAAAGCGCGGCCGATCGCGACCATCTGCTGCTCACCGCCGCTGAGACTGCCGGCCAACTGGTTGCTGCGTTCGGACAAGGTCGGCAAAAGCTCGAACACCTCGTTTATCGTGCGATGGGCAAGCGCGCGTGCACCCTCCGAATAGGCTCCGATCTCAAGGTTCTCCCGCACGGTCATGAAAGGAAAAAGCCTGCGCCGTTCCGGGATCAGGATCAGACCTCTGCGCACACGCTCGTGCGGCGGCATCGTCTCGATCGCTTCGCCATTCAGGTGAATTTTTCCTGTGCAGGTCGTACGCAGGCCGACCAATGAATACATGAGTGTGCTCTTGCCGGCCGCATTTGCACCGACAAGGCCGACGATCTCGCCTGCCTTGACCGAAAAGGTCACGCCATGCAGGACACGGATCTGTCCGTAAAACGCGTCGAGATTTTCAACCTCAAGCAAGGCTCATCTCCTCGCCGAAGTAGGCTTTGATCACGGCAGGATCGCGCGCGACCACCTTCGGCGCAGCATTCGCGATAAGCTGCCCGCGGCTGAGTACCATGACGCGCGTAGCCGTCCTCATAATCGCGTGCAAGACGTGCTCGACCCATATCACCGTTATGCCGCGCGCAGGCAGTTCACTGACGAAGCTCGTCATTGCTGCGACTTCGGTCGGCGTCAGGCCGGCCATGATTTCATCGAAAAGAACGAGCTTCGGTTCCAAGGCGAGCGCGCGCGCGACCTCGAGGCGTTTGAGCAACCCGACAGTCAGCGTCGTTACCGGCGCAGTGGCGTGATCGGACAAGCCCACGTCCGCCAGAATGTGCTCAGCAAAAGTCCGCGCGGAACGAACCGACTTGTGCCGCTGAAACGCTGTCAGCATGACATTTTCGACGACAGACAGACGGCGATACGGCTTCGGGATCTGAAACGTCCTGGCCATGCCGACGCGCGCCATTTGATACGACTTCCAGCCCGTGACGCGCCGGCCGTCGAATACGATTTCGCCCCGCGTCGGTGTCAGCGCGCCCGCAAGCAGGTTATAGAGCGTGCTTTTCCCGGCGCCGTTCGGCCCGATCAGCCCGAGCAGTTCTCCGCGTTCGACCGAAAAGCTCACATTGTCGACGGCCCACAGCGCGTCGAAAGCGCGTCCGAGATTCTCGACCTGCACAAGAGCCGTCACGGCTTGCCCTCCCTGCGGCGCGACAAACGACTCAAGGCGCCGGCGATCCCGCTTGGAAAATAGAGCACCACCACGATGAGCAGCGCGCTGTATATCGCAAGGTGCAGACCGGCGACCTTGCTGCCCAAGTAGGACCGCAGCAGCTCCGACATTGGAGTAATCAGAAACGACCCGAGCACAGGCCCGATTGCCGTCCCAAGCCCGCCCACAGCCGGCAGCAGTGCAAACTGAAACGACACTTCGGGCGAAATAACAGAGGTCGGATCGAGATAAAGAAAATATTGCGCGAACAGCGACCCGCCAATTCCGCTAAGCGCCGCGCTCAACATGAGCGCCACGGTACGAATTGCCAGCGGATTGAGACCCGCCGCGCTTGCGGCGTCCTCATCGTCGCGTGTGGCGAAGAGAAAATAGCTGAAACGCGACCCGTCGATCAGCTTCGTCACGCCGTAGCTGAGTACAAGATAGCCCAGCATCAGCACCAAATAGGCCTGCTTGGACGCAAACACCATATTTGTGCTGTCCGCGGAGGGAGAGATCGCAAGGCCTTCCGGTCCGCCGGTCAGCGAGGGCCAATTCAAAGCCGCTATTCGAATGACCTCAGCTGCCGCCAGCGTCGAGAGAATAAAGAACGGGCCGCGTAATCGTGCGCAGATAAGAGCGAGGACGGCGCCAAAAAGTGCCGCGAGAAGGCCGCCGCACCAGATCCCGATCCATGGCGTCACGCCTATGCGCACGAGCAAAATTGTCGACGCATAGGCGCCGATGCCGAAAAATGCAGCGTGACCGAATGAAATCAGCCCTGTGTAGCCGCCCGCGATGTTCCATGCTGTCGCCAATCCTGCCCAGAGGAAGGTGAGCACGATGATGTCCTGAAGGTTTTGAGGAATTGGCGCCACGACCAGAACGACGCAAAGAACCAGCAATGCGATCTCAAACACCGAGAGGGTGCCGCGGGCAGGCATCAAAGAAATAAAGCCGGGATTTCGCGTCATCGTCAGCCTCGCCGACCGGCTCTAATCGATGATGCCGATGTCAGCCGCGCCTTTTTGGCCGAGGAGACCATTTGGCCGGAAGATCATCACCAGCAGGAAAAGAATAAAAAAGAACATCTGCCCAAAGGCGGGGGCGACGTAATAACTGCTCAGCGACTGCACGACGCCGACACAAATCCCTCCGATCAGCGCTCCTTCGATGCTGCCCATTCCTCCGAGCACGACGATCACAAAGGCAATCAAGACGAAGTTAAGTCCGACCGTCGGGAATACCGAAAACAACGGCATCATCACGCAAGCAGCCAGACCCACAAGCGCAGAACCGCCGGCGAAGGTGATCAGGAATATACGCGGCACCGGAATGCCCATGAGCATCGCGGCCTCGCGATCCTGAACGGTGGCGCGAATGGCCTTGCCGAGGTAGGTCGACTTGAGTGCCCACTGCAGAACAAGCGTGCAGACGGCTGTAATCACGAATCCGAGGACCAGCTCGGCTTTGAAGTAGAACGGCCCGACCGTTACGGCATGTCCGAACACCGGCGGAATGTCGAACAGATCGGCCGACATCAACATCAGAGCGATGTTCTGCATCAAGATCGAAAGTCCCATGGTCGCAAAGACAACGACGAGGTGCGGCTTGTCGAGCGCGGGGCTGACGATCAGGCGGTACACGAGGCCGCCGAACAAGAACATCGCCGGAACGACAGCAATTATTGCGACATAGGGATCAAGCCCGAGGCCCCGCGTCATCGCCCAGGCTCCGTACATGCCGAGCATCAGAAACTCGCCGTGCGCAAAATTGACGATGCGCAGGACGCCAAAGATCAGCGTCAATCCGATACTCATCAGGGCGTAAATTCCCCCGATGAAAATACCGGACAATATGAGTTGCCCCAGGGTTGTCACAAAATCGCTCGCTCAAGAGGTGGCGGCGCGGAAATATTCCGCGCCGCTTCATGTACTCAGCGTTTGTCCCAGGACGGCAACGGCACCATGATCGGCTCGTGAGTGGCGAGCTTCGCCGGGAACACTTGCTCGTTTCCATCTTTTGTCCACTGCCACACGCCAATCGAGGCACGAAGATTCTGGCCTGCGTCCTTGGGATTGTCGGGCCAGTCGAAGTTGGTGAACTTGATGCCGCTGCCGTTGACCAAAGAGCCCTCGGGCAGATCGAGCTTGAGCGCTATATCGCGCAATTCGTCGGGCTCGAAGGTCTTCGCTTTTGGCAGAACGTCCGTGAACAGCGCCCAGATTGCAGAAAAACCTGCAGTCGCATGTCCAGCCGGCGGCCGTCCCATCTTTTTCTCATACCGCTTGTAAAACTCGTCGGCGATCTTGCGGACCTCCGGCTTCAGTACGTTCGGATTCACCTTCGGTGGAAAGTCCGCAACAAAGATGCCGTTGACCATGCTTCCGATCGAGGCGCGGAGATCGGGAGACGAATAACCGGCGCTCACACCGATAAACGCAGCGACGTTGAAGTTGAGCTCTTTCGCCTTGCGCTGGAACAGGATCGCGTCGTTCGGAAATGAGATGGCGATCAGGATGTCAGGCTTGGAATCCTTCAGCTTCTGAACGATCGGCGTCATGTCGGTGGCGAATTGATCGTATCCCTCGTCGTAAACGAGCTTGATCCCCTTCTTGCCGGTATAGGCGCGAATACCATCGCCCACCGACTTGCCGAACGCACGGTTTTCCCAAAGCATCGCGATCCGGAGATCTGAGACCGGCCTGTTCAGCCGTTTGGCCAGATCTTCAGTGATAAAGTCGACAGCGGCTTGCCCATATTTGCGGGCGGGCGCGCCAACCTGGAATGTGTGCTTAAACCCTCTCCGGGTGATGATCTCAGCAGCGCCGGTGGTCTCCCAATGGAAGACGCCGTGCCTTTCGGCCGCCTGGCTTACGGCAATCGCGAGCGGCGAAGCAAAAGAACCGGTCGTGATCTTGATCCCCTCTTTTGTGATCAGGCGCTCTGTTTCGCTGATCGCCGCAGAAGGGCTGGTGGCGTCGCCTTCGAGATACTCGATTTTGCGACCGTTAATCCCGCCGCGCTCATTGATCATGTCGCGTGCGATTTTCATCGCTTCCCAGTTTTCGATGCCGTTCTTCGCGAACGGACCTGTGAGCGGCAGCAGCACGCCGATGCGGATCGGCGCCTGTGCAAAGCCTGTGGCGGGCGCGAATGTTGCCGCCGCGAGAATGCAGGCAAATAACTTCAGCCAATGGCGCATGATTTTCCCTCCCCGTAACGCGAACCCTGACGCGGGACGTTCAAACGCTAGCAACCGCCGCCACATACAGCAATCGCATTATATCTATACGAGCTATACGAAACTTGTATAATTTTGCCGCACTCGCGAGCGGCAACCGATGGACCTGCAAAAGATCGATTATTTCTTTGCGGTGATGGCGCACCGCAACCTGAGCCTCGCGGCTCAAGCCTTGCGGGTTTCGCAGCCGACTCTGAGCCGGCAGGTTCGGGCGCTCGAGGAGGAGTTCGAGACCGCGCTTTTTGTCCGCCATGGACGCGGCGTTGCGCCGACCGAAGCGGCCAAGCGACTGCACGAAGGCCTGCGTGGCCTGGAAAGGCAGCTTCGCTCGCTCAAGGATGAAGTGTCGGCAGCCTCCGCTGAGCCGAGCGGCGAAATTGCCTTCGGCATCCCGCCGTCGCCGCGGGCTTTGTTGGCTCCGACATTGATTGAACGATTCTGCAAAATGTATCCGCGAGTCCTGGTGCGTGTCAGCGAGGAGACCAGCGGCGAATTACGGGACCTGATTGCCGCCGGCGTGCTCGATCTGGCGGTCACAAACATTCACGAGCCCATCCGTGGCGTGACGGCCGAACCGCTCGGCACTGAGCCAATGCTGCTCGTCGGACCGCCGCGCGCGGCTTACGAATCGAGCAGAGAAATATCGATTGATAAGGTCGCCGAGCTGCCGCTTATACTCACGACACGACCAAACAGCTTGCGGCTTACCGTCGAATCCAGAATAAATCAGCTTGGCAAGCGGCCAAACGTTCGGGTCGAGGCAAATACTCTTCCACTAATGACTGATCTGGTTTTGGCGGGGCTCGGTTATACCGTACTGCCATCGTGTGGTGTGCGCGCGCTTATCAAGGCAAAGAAACTCAGCTTTCGGCGTATTTCGGGCTTCAACATCACATGGCTAATAGCCAAGCCAAAGTCACGTTCGCTCAGCTTCGCGGCGAGTCGTTTTCGCGATCTTTTGCATGAAATTGCCCAGGAAAAGATTGCACAACGCGTGTGGTATCCTGCGCGAGAACTCACTGACGCTCCGGTCGACTAGACAATAAGCCGCATGAATCAGCCGCACGAATCGAAAGCGGAGACCTTAGCACTCGCGCCCGGTATTTATTGATGTGCTGCAAAAGCACATTCGTCCGCGCTGTTATCGCACTGCCGCCGACAGGCCTCGTGTCGCGTCAGACGCGGTCGTCTGCAAATTACCCTTTTCGATCCCAGCCGGCCCTGTCATCGACTTGAGCGATCCCGATGCGGGTCCGTCATTAAGCTCCAGTGCAACGTCAACGACATCGCCAGGGTGGAGTTCAGTATCTTCGTCTGCATCTAGTCGTTTGCGCGCGTTGTTATCCTTTCTGATAATGGCGATATGCGATTTGATCTTGCTCACACCCGCGAGCAGTGACCGCGCGGCCATGTATTGGAGTTTTTCTGCAGCGGTGCGCATCTTCAGCTGAATTTGGGCTGCTTGTGCGCCTGCATCCTGGAGTTCCTGAAGCAGCTTGATCCGGCGCAGATCGTCCAATCGCTGCAGATCTCGCGCAATATCATCCTGTTGCTTCTTGACCTGCATGAGCTGCGCGGCGGTCTGGAGGTTGCGCGTCGAAGAGAGCAGTAAGGCACGACGAGCATCGGTGACACGCGGACTCGGGAGAAGCCCTTTTGACGAAAGCTCGACCACCCTCTCTAACTCTTCCGCATCGGCTTGCATCCCCTGCTTCTCTCGAGCTTCCTGGGCGGAAAGTATCTTGATGTGCTCATCACTCTGTGTAATCGAGCGTTGCAGGAACAGCTTCTGCTTCTCATAATCTGCCTGTTCCGTTTTCAACTGTTCTCGTTCAACCTGCATGATCTGCGCAATTGGCGATTGCGGATCGGCCATCTCAGTACCGGGCGCCGGTTCCGGCATCGACCTCTCGCCAAGCTCGGTCTTCAGTCGCAAAATATTTGCTTCCATTTTGGCGAGCTCTATGCGCAGCGACTGATATTCACCTTTCAAATCAGCCGAAATAAGGATGGGATTTTCTGTCTTGACCCGCAGGATGTCGTAGCCGCCTGCCAATGCGACTGCCTCGCGCACGGTCATGAACGGACGAAAACTTTGTTCACCGGGCTTCGATACGTCACCGCTCACGTATATCGGCCTATACTGAGCCACAGATGCTGTCACTTCATCGGCTTCAATTGTGACTGGATGTTCCTGCCCATCCGGCGATCTCTGGCGAAAAACGCGGGTAGCAAGGTTCGCTTGAATTCTGGATTCGACCTCTGAGATCGAAAGACCTGCGACGGGGAAATTCCCGAGCAGCGGAAACGAAATCGTTCCGTCCGATCGTACAGCAACACGACGTTGCAGCTCCGGAACCCTAGCGACCGAAATTTCGATCACATCCCCGACACCGATTTGATATTGGGCTGCGGCCGGAACGATCGAGTACACAAGGATGCAGAACAATAGGCCACATTTGGCCAACAGCGATGATCCGGTATTCGTTCTGCAGATATACGCGTCACGAAAGCGGCATCCGAGAATTCTCATCGGAGTGTCCTGTGCTACTGCATGAACTCGATGCTAATTGACCTGCCATAGATATCGTTTGGCATTCGCGCTTTCGTATCCGGCGCTTTCATGGTGAAGTGATCTCGGCTTACCGACGTGCCGCTTCTCCCGTTTTCGACGGCCTTCGATCTTCGTGTTCAATCGAATTCAAATTGCCAGACTGCTCAATGGACAACTTCGCCGGCACGAGCGAGTTTGTAAGCTCGTTACTCCGCTTCATGCCCCAAATCGCGGCTTGAGTCCGATTGCGGACCTGTATTTTGCGAAGGATCGTCTTGACGTGAACCTTGACCGTGGCTTCGGCGAGCCGCATCTTGCGTGCAATCGTCTTGTTGGAGTCACCTTTGATCAAGTGATACAGAATGGACTTTTGGCGGGGCGATAGCTGGGCTCCATTTGACCCCGCGAGCTCGGGTTCTGTTGTCACTTCCTTGCCGCTCGCGACCTTCACCACGTCATTAATAGCACCGTGTGCGGTCTCAGTTGCGGCAGCGTCCTGCAAGCGCCAATTGATCTGACGGTTGAGGCGCAGTTCACTGTCGAGCGGCTCTATTTGCTCTAGGACGCGTGGCAAGAGTCCGGCGGACAATACCGTCTGGCCCAGCATCACTAATTCCATTGACTTGATGAATGCCTCGCTTTTCGTGATCTCAACGAAATAGGCGTCTGCACCCACCTGGAAAGCGGTCACGACTTCGCCCACCTCCATTCGCCGGGCTAGGATGGCAAGTCGAGCAGCTGGACATGCACGCTTGAAAGCTGCGGCTTTCGCTATCACGGCAGCGAAATCGTCGCTTACATCGACAATGAGCAGAATCGATCGCTCGTGCGTCAGCCATGAATTCGGTAAGTCGGAAAAGGTGGGTACAGATGCGAGAATAGGAAAATCGGCGGAACTTAGTATGCGAGCGAGGCCCTCCCTTATTAAGGCGTTGCAACCGACGAGTACGGTTCCAAAAGGCGACCGTGAAAATGTACTCAACGTGCGTTCCTCAAAATTAATCGCCAAAAACAAATTTTAGCAGAACTGTGCAAATTTGATCATAACAGGTCTGTGAAATTCGCTACTTAAAAAGGCGTAATCCTCCGTTGCTGAAAAGCACAACGACAAGATTTGCTGTTCATCTCGGATGCGAAGAACGTTTGAGTCCTCTGCTTGTTAAGTTCGCTTATCAGGCGGGCCATGACCGCGGCATGCGGATATTTCAATAACTCTTATGGGCTACCATCCTGCGAGATGAGCGTAAGTTGATGGAGCCCGGAATTCCGCGGAATCCCTCAGGGATTCTCCCCTTTGACCGGGAGGCAGAAAATCGCAAGCACACCCGGAAACAGCTTAAGCCGCCGCCACAAAAACAAGGACATCGCAATGTTCCATCCGATGAATGCGACCGTTGTGCCGAGTGCAGCGCCGGTAAGTCCCATTAGCTGGATAAGCACGGCGCCTGCCCCAGCATTTGTTGCGGCACTGACGATCAGCAAAAGGGCGGCAATGCGCTCATGCCCCGTCATCGTCATCACATACAACTGAGACCCGGCGCTGGCGGTGATTACCTGACAAATGAGCAGCACACGGAGTGCGGGAACGCCCGCCTCGAACTCGGGGCCAAACCATGCGAGTAGTGGATGCGCCAGTAGATACAGAAGGAGAGCAATGCAGAAACCTCCGCCGAATGACCACGACGCTGCTCTCGTAACCAGTATCTGAATCATCGCCTTATCGTTGCGGGCATGCAGACTCGAAATCTCGGGCGCAAATAATGTGTTCACCGCCACGCGCGGCAACGTCGCAACGAGAGCAATATTGAAGACTAAGCCATAAATTCCGGCACTCGTCGTATCCCCCGTCCATCCGAGCAAAAGGACGCCTGTCCGGTTCATGAGAACCTCGGTGGCGCCGATAATCACAAGTGGAAAGGCGGAACGCCGCCACATTGGAGCATCAGACATCGGCGCGCACGTGTTTAGCGGCTTGGGACGCCGCCGGCGCAGCGTAAGCTGCGTAAGCCCCAGTGCCACGACCGAACTGACCACGGCGACAGCCATCAGAGATGTCGCATTGACGGTCCAGCCAAAGCCAAGGCTCCCGATAACAAGAAAAATGATCAGCATGCCATCACGGACAACCCGATCTGGAACGAGTGCCGAAACAACCCCGCCGAACACGCGTATGACCGAACAGCGTATCCGGACAAGCGCCAGGAGTGGAACGAGAAGGAAGCCGACGAGAAAGCTGCTACGAAGTCCCGGGGGGGCTCCCGAAGCGAGGAGGATGGAAACACCGACACAAATCAAGACAACGCCGGCGGCCGCTACGCGCTGGTGCGCGTACTTGATCATTCCCCGCGCCAGTGACCAAGCTCCCTCTGCCTGATAGGCGGGCAGGAATTTTAAAAGAGCGACATCCAGGCCGAGTATTGCCGCGTACGACAGCACGACCATCCAGGAAAAGACGTAGGTATATACACCATAGATGTCAGCGCCGACCGTGCGAGCAATTACAAGTTGGGAACAGTACGTCAGGCCGATGCCTGTGCAGTAGACGAAAAAAGCCGCAATGCCGGCTCGAGCTACTCGCCGGATCGAGCCATTCTCCTTCGCGTCTCGACCCGAGTTGAGCCCAGCCGTCGCGGCGCGCTCATATAGCGCGACCAGCAATCGAGAGTTGCCTGCTCGAAGCGCTTTCATCATGCCGCTCCGCGACGCTCAAGTCGGAATTTGTCAATGATTTCGTCTTTGACAATCTCAATACTCCTTTCGAGAGACTCTTGATCGAGCGACGAGACTGTTACTAGCCGGCGTCCCTCTTTGACCAAGATCGCTTGCAGCCGACCGATCAGTTCGCGCGATGCGAGCTGATCAATCAAATCTGCTTCAAGCAGCCGCTCGAGCCTACTTTGCAGCAGCTGCCGATCCTGCAAACGCGCCTTCACGACTTCAAGTGGAACCTCTACGCAAACAAACAAGTCTGATTTTGGCAAATACGATAATGCCTCTGCGATTACCCCCTCATCGGCTATTCCTGCCATCCGAGCCAGCGAACACACTGCCTGGACGAAGGCTTGATCGAATATCGTGACGTCGGAGCCGTCACTTTTACTGTGCCACGAGTGCGTCAGTCTCGAAATGTATTGGACATTCTTGAGCAACAAGGTGACATTTCTCGGAGGCAGGAGTCTGATGAGACGCATGGCCATGCGAACGTCGCGTGAATTCGCAAGCGGATGACATGCAATCGTCAGCATTTCGCGTATCGGACGCGCGACACGATGAAGCACTGCATTCGTCTGTTGACTGCCGGCTTTACTGTCGACGCCAAATACGAACGTACGCTCGGTAGGACGCCAACTGAGCTTGAGTTCAGCATTCAATTCGCACGCTCGCAGGCGCACAGTGAGCGCATGCGCGAAGGTGGTCTTACCTGAGCCTGGAGGACCAAATAGTTCGACGATCACGTCGGCTCCTGGTAGGGTTTAGATCAAATTCCAAACCTCTCGTTTGACGGCCCGGATTACCTCCGCCAACGGCTGCTCTGCATTCACCAGAGCGACGCGAGCACCAGCAAAATTAAGCTGTTGCAGCGCCGCAATGCGTTCTCGAATTACGATCGGATCCATGCCGGGTTCGCGTCGCGCTGTCGTCTCCTGTCTCACTACGAGCTTAATGACGAGGTCGGGCGGAACACGACGCGCAAGCGAGTATGCGCGCGCCTCAAGGCCTACAAGCCACGCCGGCACCCAGCGCAAGCGCCGCAGCAAAGGGCCATCGTTGAATCCAAGGATCTGATCTTGCGGAAATCGGTCGGCCAGAACGATAAGCCCACGATTTGTGCTGCGGCGAGCGGCAATCAGTTTTTTCCACTTGTCCAGAGCGACCATCAAGGCCCAGACCGTCAGCAACACGCTGTAGATCAGCCCGGGATTTGGACCAGAAGCCGGACCGTGCGATGCACATTTGGGTTTAGGCTTGTGGCTGAGAACCCACGTGAACAAGGGCATCATTCGCTTGAACGGCCAAAGCCAGAATGATGGTTTACCGTCCCCTGTCCCGAAGTACGTCGACATGACGTCGACCTTCCCGCCGAGCCACTCTTTTATTACCGATACCAGCGTGCTCTTCCCGCTGCCGTCGACGCCAACAAATGCTATTATGCACCCGCCGCCTGGCGCGCGCCGGCTCCAGGGTCGGGGGAAAATGAGAAGTTGCTTGTTCAGATTTCCGCCGATGCAGAGCAGTGTTCGCCCAAGGCTGCGCGCGCGGACCTCGCTCGAGTTATAACTGCGATGCACAGCCACGCACTTTCGCAGGCGCCGGAAGATGTGCCTCTGATCGTGCAGCGGCTGCTTGCAGTAAAAAGCTTGCGCGACGAGTTCAGCAGATTCATCGTCCAACAATCGGGTTGCAATCGCTCGAAGCGCGCCCGGGGTCACTTGCTCGATAAGAAACGCACGATCGAGTTCAAATTTGTTTACTAGTCTCTTCCATCCCTGCAGTACGACAAGGTCGACTCGCCGCAACTCAAGGCAAACACGCATGACCAGCAGCAGGGCTTCGCTGGCCCCATCCAGGATGCGGATGGGGTATGACTCGTGCAAGACGGCACGATCGAGGAGTACGGGCTCCCACGGAATCCGGTAGTTTTTAAGAAGCGGTTCACCGATGATGAGCCGGAAATGAAGATGAAGATGAATGAGCTTGCCGCTTGATTCATCGTAACCAAGGAAGCTAACGACGGCCGGATGGTCGCGATACCATACCGACGGGAAGAGCTTGAAACCTGATTTCAACAAAATCGCTTGTGCGCGATGCTGATCACCTCGTGCGATAAGCAGATCGACATCGCCCTCGCCTTCGAACACCGCTTGGATTCGCCTGCTGCTTTTCCAATAGCAATAGGAGATCGTTTGTCGATGGAATTCATTCAGCACCGATTCGAGCGCAGAAAGCGGCGCGGCGTTGTTCGCTGGCCGACAGCTCACAATCGTCTCGCACGATTTGTCTCCCGGTCTCATGCAACAGCATCTCGGTTATGATGACGCCTCGTCGCTATCTACGAAAATTAAACACATTAATTTCACCGCCAGCGGAGAGTCGGTAACCGGGAGCAACGCGCCTTGGAGTTCGCAAAGAGCTCACCGATATCGCCGAACCGGTATTGCGCGTGTTTCGACAAATTTACCTGGGTCAGAATCGACAGAGGCGGCTCACCGTGACCGATGTCATGGATGAGGCTCAATGCGTTGCGCGCGACCTCGCGCCTCGTGCTTCCCCATTTCACGACGAACAGAACCTTGTCGACAACCGGTGCCAACAGCCGGGCCTCGGCAACGCCGAGAACCGGCGGGCCGTCGAGAATCACGACGTCGTAGGTGTCGCGGAAATCATTGATGCGCCGTTCCAGTTGCTCACTCGTAAAGAGCGACAGCGGATCGCGTGACGTGCAGCGCATCGGGAGATAATCGAAATCGAATTCGGAAACAGTTTGAACCGACTCGTCTGCCAGACACTTTTCATCGAGAGGCTTGCGTGGGGCCTTCTTGTCTTGCCATTTGAACAATGATTTCTGCCGTAAATTGATGTCAATCAGAAGGACTCGACGGCCAAGGAGTGCAACATAGGTTGATAAGCTGACGGCGAGCGTCGTCTTACCTTCGTTCGCAACACTCGAGCTGACCAAAATCACTTGCGGACCATCGGCAATTCCGGCGAGCCGTAGTGTCATGGCCGCCGACCGTATCGCCTCGGCGTAAGGTGAAAACGGCTGTTTCAGGACACAACGCGCGGCCAGGGCCGCGGCCTTTCTCGGGGGCATTGGCACAAGTCCGATGCAGGGAATTCCAAGTGCCTCGCTTGTCTCCTCCTCGCTGCGTAATCTTCGGTCAAGCTGCTCCAGGATAACTGCCAACCAACTTCCCCCAATCAGCAGGATCAAAAGGCCGGGCAAGATGAAGAGAATTGGATTGTGCGAACTTGGTCTCGGAGGCGCAGATGCAAGCGCGTAAATCCGGGCATCGGGCGCCATACTCTCTTGCTGTTCGCGCATCTGCTTTTTGCGGCGCAGGAGTTGATCGTAGAGTTGTGCAGTTTGTGCCGCCTGGCCCTCGATCTCGCGCAGCTCTGAACCGGACTTCCGCGCCGTCGCCGCCTCACCACTGGACCTTTGCTCGATGGCCTTTCGGGCGGCAATCGCCGTCTGCTCCATCTCGTACTTGAGCGCGGCAAGTTGTTCGTCCAGCCGGGCCATTTCTCGTTCAGCTGATTCCTGCATTTGCGCGGCCAAACCGTCGACATAGAGGTGCGCAATCCTGTTTGCGATTGCAGCTGCCTCCTCCGGCATGGTGGACGTGTACGCGATGGAAATGATCCGCGAACGACGTTCGCGGGTCACATTCATGTTACGCATCAATTCATCGACGCTTACACCTCGAGAGACCTCGTTCCTATGAAATCCTCGAAACCAGATTTTTAGACGATGCTTAAGTACATCGACGAAATCGGCCGTGCCGGTTGCATTCAAAAAATCAGCCCAGGCCCTCAGTATTGCGATGCCGTTGTCATCCTGGGTCGAATGCGATTCGGCTGGAACGCTTGGAGCCGTGTTCTGCTTTACCGACAGGTTGTCGACAACACGCTGGAGATTATCGCGGGAGTTGATCAGCGTCAGGTGTGTATCCATGCTTTCATCGAGCGCCGCTACTGCAGCACCACGATCCCCGCCGGCCGGAAAATCGACAATCAACTGCGCGGTCGCGGTGTATTTCGGTGGAATGAGCAATGCGACGACGACAGCCACAAGCGTACCAATTCCGGCAATCCCGATGATTAGCCGCCTGCGACGCAGCATCATGCCGACGATTTGGTAAAATTGCGGTTCGCCGCGGCGTACCGCGTTAATTGCCATCCGCACGCCCGTCAGGCTGTGTGTACGGGATGAACGCGTTACGCCAGAAGCCTGGGCTATCGTTTCGTCTTCGCGCACCTGCAACATGGCTCAACTCACCTTCAGCATTGGAACACGCACGTGCTTCGGCAATCCATCAGCAACCCTCTTGCCATCAGCCAGGAGTACATGGCTAACCAACCTCATTGACTGAGCGGACAGGAAAAAGACGTGTGCGTACAGGTGGAATATCGTTTATCTGCACGCGTCGAGTCGCCGGAAGCCAGCGGGCATTGCCAGCCGTAACCAGGCAAAAGGAAATCGCAAACCAGACGATTGGATGTCGGACAATCAAATGAAAGAAGCTGAACGTAGCAATGCCCACGATTAATGCAGTCAATGCATCGAGCCTGACTCTGTATGTCATGGCAAAAGCCTTCGCTGCCAGCCATACGATGGCAGCGACGGCAAGCAGCCCGCCTTGAACAAATAGATCCAGCAGCGTGTTATGCGCTTCGAAATTCGGGAAAAGGCCTACCTCTGGATGCTCCACGTGACTGGGTTGATTGACGGAGTTCCTGCCGGCCGCAATTGGCGGGGGAATTTTAAGATGCGGCCCTGGCCCCAATCCCAATGTCCCTGATGCCAAACCGCGTCGAATGGCTTCATTCCAGAGGTGGATACGCAGCCGAAGATCTCCTTCGGTTTCGCCGGTGGCGCCGCCCCTTGTCATCTCCTCGATTGCGAGCTTGCCGCTATCGCCGACAGAGATTCCGACTGGAATGGAAAAGGCCAGCATCACCGGGGTCGCGAGGACGCAGACCGTTGCCAGCGCGCTTCGCAAGTTAAGATTCTGATCCGAGTGGTCCTGCCAGGTCCGTAACTTAAGGACGATAAAGCTCGGCACTGCGATCAAGAGCACGAGCAGGAAGGCGTCGCTTTTCGTCAGCCGACCGACGAATATCATTATCGTGCCGCACACGAAGGCTAATAATCTCGGGACAATGCCGCTCGAGGCCTCGGCGAGATGGAGCGACAAAAGACCCATGATGGCGCAGACAAGCGCAAGCTGGTTTGCATTGTCGCAAAATCCTCGAAATCGATCCCATTCCCACGGATCGATGTCTCCGAGCGAAATAAGTCCCCATCCGTGCGCAACTTGAAGGGCCAGCCAGCCGCTGCCAAGTATCGTCACGAGCCAAGCGACGCGATTCAGGCGTCTCTCCGCTCCGGGCTCAACCGCAGTTAAACAGCTGATCGGAGCAACGAACGCATACGCAAAGATGTCGTGCACGAACCAGATTGGATCATGCACATCGCCGATTGCATAGGCAGTCATCGTTCCGACGCACATCGCGAATGCAAAAACGGTCCAGAACACCACCAAGAGGAACAACGCGCCGGTGATCGGCGGCCCGAGACGCCCCGCTTCGCGCGCCAGCGTCAAAACAATCCAGATCGCTAAGCAAATTTCACCGGGCCCTATCGAGCTGCCGTCAGGTCGCAACTGTGACGAAGTCGAAGCAAGCAGGCCGACCGCCAAGAAGACATCCAGGAGCATGTCACGACTCCGCAACTCGGCGTGAATCGGACATTGGCACTGCTGTTGCGGGACCGGAGGCCTGCTCGTCCGCGGCCTGCCCAGATTTGGGAAAGCGCTTCCCGGCGGAACGACTTAACAGATCCTCGTACACCGCCGCATAACGCGCAACCGTGACTTCGAGATTGAATTCGTTTCTCACGCGCCGTGACGCCCGCGTGCCCATGACCTTCGCGGTCTTCCGATCGCAGAGCAGGTCGATGATCCGATCAGCCAATATCCGGGGTGCACGCGGCGGGACGAGATATCCGTTCCATCCATCGCGAACGATGTCGCTGCAGCCGGGCATGTTGGTGGTTACTATCGGCCGCTCGGCAACGGCGGCTTCAAGCAGCACGCGCGGGATGCCTTCGAAGTATTCGCTCGGAAACACGAATACATCGGCAATAGCAAGCAGGGCGGGCACGTCGGACCGCGCGCCAACGGCTATTACATACGGAGAATGGCGATCGATTTCGGCCTGAGTCACCGCAAATCGGCCTTCACTCTCCCGTGGCCCCACCAATACAAAGCGCACACCCGGCCGCTGTTGGTGGACCAAGCCCGCTGCCTCAAGCAGCGTGGGAATTCCCTTCTGCCGGGTCATGCGCGTTACTGTCATGACAACTTCGGCGTTGCCGACCCCGAGCGCCATACGAAGCTGCTGAGGGCTGGACTTATTCGACGCGGCGCGCTCGAAAGCAGCAATATCGATCCCCGACCCTGGGATCAGCATGCTCCTCTCGCTGACGCACATCCGGTTTCGCGCAAAGAACGTCAGATCGTCGCGATTCTGAAAGACCATGACCGCGGTCGCATCGCTCGCCAAGCGCTGGAGCGCTTGGTAGATCGGTCGCAATGCAAGCGCCGTTGGCGATTGCGACGAATAGAGCCAGCCCAATCCATTGATTGTACCGACCACCATGACGTCCGTGCGAGCTCTTGCAGCGAAAGGAACCAACACGTTCAATTTCGTGTCGAAGCACTGCACGATCGCCGGTCGCACATCGGCAATTATCTTTGAGAGCGCTCTCAAAGTGGTCCAATCCGCCATCGGACTGACAAATCGTCCACAATGAAAACGATGATACGCGAGTCCCGCTTGCAAGAATGGCGCAGGATCGCCTGTACCGGCAGCGCTTACTTGAAAGCCCCTACTCAGCAGTAACAACAAGAATGGGATCCGAAGATAATGATCCTCTCCCCCAATGCAGAGCAGATGCGGCTGTCGTACCGTCAATAGCCGACCCTCCCCGCAATCGTTGCAGTTCGAGTAGCATCGGGCTTTGAAACGTCGGCCTGCGATTTCGCCCGAACCGTTTTCATCTGATCAATCGTCTCAGAAAGCGTAACCCCCTCGAATTCTTTCACGAGCGTAGCGAACCGCTTTTCACAACATTCCAGATTGATGCGCTGGCGAAAGCGGTTAATGAACGACATCCCGGCCGGGCGCGGCTGATCCGCATCAATTTCCCACGGATGAAGGTAAAAGACGTACGGCGCGCCGGAGCGCATGATCATGCGCACGCCCTGCAGCCACAACCAGTAGGGAAGCAGCCTAAAATAGCCGCCTCCTCCCCAGGGCACGCCCGATTTGCCCAATCGTAAACATGAAATGCAAATCTCGTAGAAGCCGTCACGAAGCAAAATGATCGGCTCCGCCGGCCGATTTAATGCTCCATAGCGATCATGCGTGATTGCCGGCACGAACGATGAATCATAATCAAAGCCGAGTTCGTGCAGGATCGGAATCGCCCAGTCGGTAATTGAGAAACACGGCGCACGATAGCCGCGGATCTGTTTGCCGGTTAAATCCTCGAGGTATTGTTTGGAGCGCAGAACGTCCGAGCGAAAGCGACTGGGGGCGAGCGAATAGACAAGTTCGTGATTATAGCCGTGTGAGGCCAATTCGTGCCCTGCTTCGACAATCGTGCGTACAAGCTGCGGACACTTCTCGGCTATCCATCCAAGCACGAAGAATGTTGCGCGAGCATTGTGCTCCTTGAGGATTTCGATCATACGCATCGTGTTCCGTTCGACGCGCAACTCACATTTTTCCCATGCGTCGCGATCAACGACGCTTTTCACGTTGGCGCTGTGAAACCAGTCTTCAACGTCAATCGATAAGGCGACTTTGGGACAATCCGCGTCGCCTTTGGAGCTGGGGTATCCCGACACTGCAGGTGATCGCCCAGCAGCGCCGAATTCTGGCGCGCTTTCGCCCTGTAATGCTGCGATCGACTGTCGCATTTGCATAGGATTGCTGTGCAAAACGATATTGACGAAGCGTGGAGTGTTGACGGTACCACAACCAACAAAACACGCTCCGTGTATGTTGGAGTATGCCTACATGGGAGTAAGCGCGCGTTTCTTTCGACGATCGCTTTTTCCGTGCTGTAAGCAGCTCACGACTTCATCACGAGATCCAACCGTTATATCGACGCGTTTCGGCACTTGCGCTGTACGATGCTCGCTCTTGCGCTCCGTGCGCCTCAATGATTGAGCTCGATACGCCCAGCTAACCACTTTGGGTGTGAAGGCCTGAGGCATTAAGCCGTCATAGCCATCCACCGACGACGTGAGTGAAGATAAGAAGGTCGCTGCTCAAAATTAGGAGCAATCAATTACCGCGTGACGATTGAGCAACGATGCGCTCGTGCTTCGCTGCCGGGATGTACGCAAAATGAAGCGTATTGAAATTGTCAGTCTCGCACAGGGCGCACTCGACCAGGAATGGCAAAGGTACGTAAACACCTCACCGCAAGCATCTCAATATCATCGGCTTGAGTGGCGCGAAATCCTGCTGCGCAGCTTCGGCCATCGAAGTTGGTATTTGATCCTGCAAGAATGCGGCGAGACGCGCGGTGTTCTGCCGTTGGTCGAGATAAAAAGCATCATGTTCGGCCATTTTTTCGTATCCCTCCCGTTCATCGACCATGCCGGTATCGTGGCCGACGGATCGGAGAGTGAGGCGGATTTGGCTTCAGCGGCTGCCGATCTCGCAGAAGGCAGAGGAGCCCATTACATCGAATTGCGCCAGTTGCGGCCGTCTGCTGGTTTGGCGAGTGGAGGCTGGAAGCTGCGACAGCACAAGGCGTCACTCGTAATCCCGATGAATGATAGCCTTGAAGCGAAATGGGCTGGCTTGAGCTCTCGCCTCCGCGGCAAGGTGCGAAAGGCTGAACGATCAGGAGCAACCTTTGTCGCTGGAAACGCTGAGCAGCTCAATGAGTTCTACAGCGTCTTTGCACTTAACATGCGGAATTTAGGGACGCCTGTTTACAGTATCGCTTTTTTTCAGAACGTCCTGCGGTTTGCAGAGGACACGGCAGTTTTGTTGGTGCGCCTGGAAGGGCGGCCTGCGGCAGGCGCCATTGCACTTCGCAATGGTGACCGAATTGAACTGCCCTGGATCTGTTCCGATTACGCTCACGCGTCTTTTAACGTGAATGAATTTCTCTACTGGAATACCATTTCATGGGCCTACAAAATGGGTGCGCGGGAGCTCGACTTTGGCCGATGCTCGATCGACTCGGGCCCGTACAGATTCAAAATGCAATGGAACCCTGATGTGCGCCCGTTGTACTGGTATCATCGGGTAGGGCCGCGAGGCCACCTTCCAGACCTTAGCCCTGATAATTCGAAGTACGCACTTGCTGTTCGGTGTTGGAAGAAGATGCCGCTCGCGATTGCAAACGGCATCGGCCCGTGGATTGTGCGCAACATCCCTTAAGTAAGTGATTGCCGCCTCTTACAGATCGCCCACACAGCGGAGTTCGATCTCCTGCCATTGACGTCTGCGGGCGGGCGGCGTTGACGCAGCGCCTTAGTGCGATGCCGCGGACGGCCACGTTACGCGGGAGACATAATCTGCCACCGATCCGCCTCGTTCGCCCCAATTGCTTGACCAGATCACCTGCGAACCGTCAGGCGATGGTGAGGCATGTGTCTCGCTGTAGTAATCATTTTTGACGTTATGGGTGTGCGCGATACGTCGAACCTCCCCGCTACCGTCAATTCGGAGAGCGACGACTTCCTGATAAAACGGCGTCCAGCCGGGGCTGCTAATGACTTTGGAGTATGACCCCTCGTAGCTCAAAAAGACCCAGCCTGCCCGATTGACATTGCGGATGGAGGCATGCGTCGCATAACCCGGCGGGGTTAGATCTGTAACATAACCATCAACAAGACGGCGCTTGATGATGTGCCACTTGTCCGGATTGGCCTTGCTGATGCCGACGTAAACATCATTTCCGTCGACATCAATCGTCATGTCGCCATGGCCCGGGCGATGATGCTCTGTCCAATGCTGTAACTCTACCCCATCGACCGTGAATACGTATGCGACCTCCGTTTTATCACTTCGGGTATTGAGACACAGAATGTACCGTCCGGAAGGTGAAATGCCGCAATAACCGTTTGATCCCTCAAGTCTTGCGAGGTCGATATCAGGATATTTCCTGCGCGCGGAAATATCATACGCGAAGGCAACCAGTTTTCCTGCTGAATCAGTCGCGCGGATCACCAAACGCTTGCCATCGGCCGACGGGTTACCTTTGTAGGGACCGAATTGAAGCTCTCGATAATGGTTGGGCGCAAAAACGACGGTGCGAATGTCGGTCCGCGGCGCCCACGTATAAATGTGATTGGTGTCCACGCAAATCATGAGCGTGGGGTCCACCGGATGCCACTTGCAATCATCTTGATGGACCGGGCGATAAAACGCCGGCTTGTAAGTGTGGCCGTCGAGAAAACATAAGCCATTACAACCGTTCGTGAGGACGAGAAGGCTTTGGTCCGCGTTCCATGTCTGCTCGCTGGAATAGCGATGCCTGCAATACGTGGGGCTGCAGCGAATTCCTGGTGCCAGCAATCGGCCGGGGTCCGTCACGCGCGTAACGCTTGTTCCAAATGTCGGGTCTCTGATCGGCTCAAGGTAGCCAGGCCGCGCCACCTGCGGCACAACCAAGGTTCGAGCGGACGTTAATCGCTCAGTCGCGAATGCCTCGCATCCAAACGCGGTCAGAAGCATCACGATGGAGAAACATGCTTTCCTGTTCAATCCAGCTGTCTCCAACATGACGTCATGTGCATGCGCTCCACCGAACCAGCAGCGGCTTTCGCCGCAACGGCGTGCTGGCAAGTGCGATAAGCACGTGCTCAATTTCGCTATCACAGCGTCAACAAAGAGAGGCCGTGAATAACGGATTATGTCCGATCGAGGTATGTGGCAATCGTGCGCGCAATAACAACCGAGAACGCAAAATCTACCTATCTCGGAGAACCGCGCTCAGCGCATCACGCTTGCTGATGATACTACGCGTTCTCCAAGCAGCGCGAATGAAAGCAAGCATATGCTTACACGATGCAGTGCGCCGTCAACAAAACTACACGGCCGAGTCGGCGTTGATGGCACAACAGGGTCGCTGCACTCGTCTGCCCGTAGATGATGCAGATTGATCAAATGCACTATCAAGGAGGGCGACATGAAAGTGGTTATTCAATGTGGCGGAAAAGGTACGCGCTTGCGGCCATACACGATGGTCCTCCCCAAACCTTTGATGCCGGTTGGCTCAAGGCCGGTTCTAGAGTTGTTGCTCAAATGGCTGCGAAGGAATGGAGCGCAAGAGATTTACATTACAACTGGATATCTCGGGCATCTCATACGCACAGTCTGCGGCGACGGCAGACAATGGGACATGATCATCAACTACACGGAGGAGAAAGAGCCTCTTGGCACGATCGGTCCTTTGAGTTTGCTGCGCGATCGGCTGGACAGCACTTTTTTGGTAATCAATGGCGACGTTCTGACGGATCTTAGCATCAACGCCCTGCTGGCGTGTCATCGCCAGCAATCCAGCACACTTACGGTCGCCACGATGACGAGAGTGCTAAAAACAGATTTCGGCTTGATCGAAGACTATGCCGGGCGCGTGAAGCAATTCAAGGAAAAGCCGGTTCTTTCGCACGTCGTGAGCATGGGCATTTACTGTATGGAACCCGAGGTGCTGAGGTTCATCCCTTCCGGCGTGCCATTCGGTTTCGACGATCTCATACTTTGCTTGCTCAATCGGGACATCCCTGTCTCAACATTCAGACACAGCGGAATGTGGCTCGATGTCGGCCGGGTAGAGGATTTCCAAAAAGCGCAGGAGCTCGGCTGGGACGATCAGCCGCCCGCATTCGAAGAGATTGCGGCTTAACAAGCTGTAGGCGTTGGAGTGCGGTATGAACACCAGCATAGCTGAGCAGCATCAATCCAGCGTGCTTGCGCGCGGCAATGAGCATGAAGAGGCCCTGTCAGTCGCCGAACCCATCCTCGGCAGAGAAGAGAAAGAGGCCCTCTCCGATGTTATTGATAGCGGATGGATCACAATGGGTGATCGCGTTCGCGCTTTCGAAGATGCGTTCGCGCGCGTACACAACGCGCCGGAATCCGTCGCAGTCAGTTCCTGCACAGCCGGCCTGCACCTGATCTTGCAGTCGCTCGGCATCGGTCCGGGTGACGAGGTCCTGGTCCCCTCGCTGACGTTTGTGGCGACGGTCAATTGCGTCCTCTATGTCGGGGCTGACCCGGTATTCGTCGATATCGAAAGCCTTGATAAGCCCCTGATCTCTCTCGCCGACGCGGGCACAAAATGCTCGGCGAGAACCAGAGCCATCATCGTGATGCATTATGCGGGCTATATCGCCGATCGCGACGCTTGGCGCGAATTCGCAGCTGAGCGCAATCTGTTTCTGATTGAAGATGCCGCGCATGCGGTCGGCGTTGATCAAGTTGGCACGTTTGGGCATGCGGCCGCTTTCAGTTTCTACGGCAACAAGAATATGACCACCGCGGAAGGCGGAATCGTAACCTCTCCGAACCGAGACGTTCTCGAGCGGGTCCGCCAAATGCGCAATCATGGAATGACAAGTGGCACGTTTCAGCGTTTCTCGGACCGGAGTGTGGGTTACGACGTAATGATGCTGGGTTACAATTATCGAATGGATGAATTGCGAGCGGCGATCGGGCTGACGCAGTTGAAAAAGCTGGCAAGCTGGAACGAAAAGCGGAGATCTTTGACCCAGCGCTACATGCAATATCTGAAAGAGCGCTGTCCCAATGTCGAAGTGCCATTTACGGGCTTGAAGGACAGTTCGCCGGCAATCTCCTCGCATCACATCATGCCGGTCGTCCTCCCCAAACGATCCGATCGGCAGAAGGTAATCGATATCCTGCGCGGCGTCGGAATACAGACGTCCAACCACTATCCCGCCGTGCATCAATTAACCTTTTATCGGAATCGCTTCTCTTCGGTTTGCCTGCCGCAGACCGAGGAATATGCGCGGCGTGAGCTGACGCTTCCGTTACATCCGCGAATGAATGCCCGCGACGTAGAGCGGGTGGTGAGCAGCCTGTCAGGCGCACTGATGCACTAAATGTCGGGTTCTTGCATGGCAGCGGTCTCTCCGGCGCGCAGGGCGGCAAGGCCGCGGGCACACCGGTGCGCTGCGCCGATAAGGAGGGGCTTGGATATTGCCTTCGCAACTGCCGGACTGCTGGGTTTCGCGCCTTCCATAATGATCATCGCGCTCGCGATATGGATGGACAGCGGCAGACCCATATTCTTTTCGCAAGCCAGGCTCGGAGAGGCGGGGCGACATTTTCAAATCTATAAATTCCGCAAGTTTCGCAACGACTGCGACGACGGCTACGGTGTAACGATCAAGGACGACCGGCGTCTCACACGAATGGGCCGCTTTCTCGTAGCGACCAAGCTCGACGAGCTTCCACAGCTCTGGAATCTTCTGCGCGGCGATATGTCGATGGTCGGACCTCGCCCCGAGTCTTTGAAATTTTCTGATTGTTTCGCAAATTACCGGGAAGTGCTCGATTACAAGCCCGGTATCTTCGGACCAAATCAGTATTATTTCAGAGACGAAAGTCTTTTCTATCCGGAAGGGTCCGATCCCGAACAGTTTTACCGCGATGTCCTGTTTCCGCTGAAGGCCGAGATTGACTTGGCATACTTTCCTGAGCGCACGATCGGCGCCGATCTTGGCTGGATCGCTCGAGGAATTTTAGCCGTATTCGGATTACGACTAACACCGACGAAGTTTAACGCTGTTCTGGCTCGATGGCTTTCGTAAAACGAGGAGCCGCTGGAGCTGTCGCCCGCATTCAGGAGCAGACCATGGACTATGATGGCGTTAATGTTCTCGTTACCGGCGCGGACGGGTTTATTGGCTCACATCTCACGGAAAAGCTCGTCTCCCGTGGAGCAAACGTAACGGCGCTCTGCCTTTACAATTCGTTCGATTGCTGCGGTTGGCTTGACGACCTTGCGGAATCGACGCGTGTGAAAATTAAGATCGTTCGCGGCGATATCCGCGATGCAGCTTTCGTACGCCGCATCGTGCGAGGTCAGGAAGTCGTCTTCCACCTCGCCGCTCTGATTGCAATTCCGCATTCATACATCGCTGCTCAGTCCTACGTCGATACGAATGTGCTGGGCACACTCAATTTGCTTGAGGCTGCGCGCGAGAATGGAATCGTGCGATTGGTTCACACTTCCACAAGCGAGGTCTATGGCAGCGCGATCACGGTGCCGATTACAGAATCTCACCCGTTGCAAGGTCAGTCCCCCTACTCGGCATCCAAAATCGGTGCCGATATGATGGCCGAAGCGTTTACTCGCTCATTCGAGCTTCCAATTGCCATTCTGCGGCCATTCAATACATTCGGGCCGCGGCAGAGCGAACGTGCCGTTATTGCAGCCATCATCCGCCAGGCGCTCGACCCGCATTGTTCTGCAATTTTCATCGGTGACTCCACATCGGTCCGTGATTTCACGTTCGTGGAAGATACAGTGGAAGCCTTTTTGGCGATCGGAATTTCTCCGAATGTTCAGTTCGGCCGTCCGTATAACGCCGGCAGCGGCAAGGCTGTGACTATTATGGATGTGGTCAATCTGGTGATTCGCCTCACCAATTGCGACAAGCCGACGATCGAACGCAACCCCGAGCGAATGCGGCCTGCGGAATCCGAAGTGCGCTTCCTGCAAGCCGATAGCAGCCTTTTCAAAGCTGAAACCGGCTGGCAGCCAAGGATCGATCTGTGCGAAGGCATAAAACGAACGATTGCTTGGTGGCGCACCCGGCTCTCTGACGGCGGCGTTCGCCGCGAAGCGGCATTTATCACCTAGTGCATGCAAAGCGCGCAGGCACCGGACGCAAATCGGGTTCTGGTACGTCGGGGATTGTCAGCATGTTCTTGGGCTCCGTCACCTGGTATCTCGGTCTTTCTGCGGGAGGAGTGGCCCGTATCGGTCAATTGAATCTGGTGCAGCCTATATTAGGGCTGAGCTGGGCGAGCCTCTTGCTGAACGAGAGAGTGACCTAGACGCTTATCCTCACGGCGTTTGTCGTCCTGGCCGCCGTAATCGTTTGCGTGAAAAGCCGCGTCTCCTAATTCGTCCCGGTCGCCTACTTCTCGTTACCTCCTCTCCTACCACGATATTCGCGTCGCGGCTGCTATGGAGTTCCTCTGGCTCGGGGTAGGTCCGCTGGTCGCAGACTCCGCCGCCGAAATCTTCGGATTGAAATGGCAGGCGGTGGTTCATGGCATCGCTTTCATGAGCAACCAGCCATTGCAACTAACAACTAGCTCGATCGCCCCTGCCGAATAGGGTCCGCGATCGAATTGATTTTGGCTAACCGAAAGCACTCAGAACCAGGAATCAGAAACTCTAATCGGAACGATCTGCTTTCTGCGTTTCACCGACTTCGGCTCTGCAGCTAGCACGCAGCTATGAAGCCGTACTCCCTTTCGCAATCTAAGCAGTCGACAGTCGGCATTTGCTTTGCGAAGCTAATTGATCTTCTTCGCTACCTCCAATTCTATCATAGGGCAAAGTCGGAATACTTGGAGCTCTGGCAGCGCCGAGACTCCGGTGTTCTCCTGGATATCGGCCTTTCCAAACAGACTTTGGAGGAGCGATTGACCGAACCCATATGGTCGACCTACTGGCGGAATTCCTGGAAAATGAACCGGCGAAGCGACCTTTGAAGACGATTCTACGTAGGCTGCTCGCGCCGCGTGGTGCCGTTAGGCCAATCAACGTCCCCGCTATCACTACCAACATGCCGATCGCTTCGAGCAGGGTAGGAGTTTCATTCAATATCACCCAATTCGAAAAGGCGGAGGCAATCGGAATCATCAGCGTGAACAGAGCCGCGCGAAATGGCCCGATGAGAGAAACGCATTCTTAAAAAGGAAATAACTGACTAGGCCCACTTGCAATACCCTGGTAGCCAGCCTGAACGGCAACGGCCACGGGAGCCACCGCAGAGATATCGGAAAATGCATCCAGACCCCAGAGCGGCAGCGATGCCAGCGAAATGACGCAGACTGGCGTAAGGTATTCACTAGGAGCGCAAGTATCTAATGATGGTCATCAGATATGATCATCATGCGGAGAAATCGGTGGTTCTTAAGCCTGTGAAATCAGCTTTGTGTTGAGATACGCGTGGAGTCCTTCTGTGCCTCCTTCTGAGCCGTATCCGGAGTCGTTGATGCCTCCGAATGGCGTCTCTGGAAGGCCGATAGCCACGCTGTTCACGCCGACCATACCGACTTTGAGCGCACTGCCGATGGCAGCCGCGGTCGACGCCGAAGAAGTGAACGCGTATGCCGCAAGGCCATAGCCGAGAGAGTTGGCTCGCTCGACGACTTCATCGAAGGTTTTAAAGGGCACGATGGGAGCAACGGGGCCGAACGGTTCCTCTGTCATGATCTTCGAATTATCCGACACTTCAGTGAGAACAGTCGGCTCATAAAAATAGCCGTGGTTTCCAGCTCGCTTCCCTCCCGTTACGACGCGTCCGCCTCCAAGCACGGCATCTTCGACAAATCTCTCCATCTCGCTGACGCGACGTCGGTTGGCAAGCGGCCCCATAGTCACGCCCTTTTCTAGCCCGTTGCCTAGCTTGAGCCCCTTGGCGTAATCGGCAAACCGCTCGACGAAACGGGAATACGAGCTGTCCTGCACGAAAAAACGCGAGGGCGAGATGCAGATCTGCCCAGCATTACGGAACTTCAGAGTCGCGATGACATCCGCCACCTTTTCAGGATCGGCATCGTCGAACACCACGACGGGAGCGTGGCCGCCCAACTCCATCGTGGCTCTTTTCATACCCTTTGCGGCTAGGGCGGCGAGACGCTTGCCTACCGAGATAGAGCCTGTGAACGACACCTTTCTGACGATCGGCGAGCGGATCAGAAACTCCGAGACTTCTTCAGGTACTCCGAACACGAGGTTGAGAACGCCGTCGGGCAAGCCGGCGTCAGCGAAGCATCTGACGAGCTCGACGCACGCGCCAGGGGTTTCCTCCGAAGCCTTGATGATGATTGGGCAACCTGAGGCTAGCGCTCCAGCAATCTTCCGAACCGGGGTGAGCGTGGGGAAATTCCATGGGGAGAATGCCGCCACCACGCCCACCGGCTCCTGAACGACCAATTGACGAGTGCCAAACTGACGGCTCGGCACCACCCGGCCGTAAGTCCGGCGGCCTTCTTCAGCGTACCACTCGATGACCTCTGCGGATCCGAGGACTTCGCCGCGCGATTCGGAGTAGCACTTTCCTTCTTCGAGAGTTTGGATGCGCGCGACTCGCTCCGACCGTTGCCGCAGCAGTTCGGCGGCCTTGCGCAAGATCTTCGATCGGTCTGCGGCCGAAACGGATTTCCACCTTGGAAATGCCTTTTCGGCGGCCGCCAGTGCTGAGTTGAGGTCTGCCGCAGTAGCAAGAGGCAGCCCGCCGAGCGTCGATCCGTCGGCCGGGTTCAGTACTTCGATTTCGGGGCGATGCTCGCCACGCAGCCAGCGGCCATCGATGTAGAGAGAAAGATCGGTGTACATGCGAGATCATTTTCGAGTGATGACACCGCCGCAGTACATGTTCCGCCTTGGAAAGGGAAATCAGAAATTTTGAGGATGGTAGTAAGTGCATGTTCTCGATTTGGAGAGTGCCAAAGCGGTGATGTTCAATCATATTCATGCGGCCAATCGAGCGTTCTGATTTCGCAGATTTTGCGTGACACGCTACGATGGCGCCGGAGGTCTCTGATGTCGCTCGTTCTTTTGACTAACCCCACGGAGTATGTCGGCCCCGGCGCCCTGGAGGTCCTCCTAGCTCAAGGACATACGGTGCTCTGCACGGATAAAACTTTTGCCGACCCCGAGGCACGAATTCGATGGGAGGGCGCCCGAAATCGCTGTCATGCCCTGGCTGCGCAATCCGCTCCAGAGATGCTTTCCGAGATCATGGAGCGCTGGACTCTGCCGGATGGCATCGTCTGCAATGACGCATTTCCGAACCACCCCAAGGAGATCGGATGCATCACCGACTCCGAGTTCATTGAAACCTTCGAGGCAGTCGTTCTGGCGCCAATTAGGATTGCGCAGACATTTCTGCCGGCCATGAAGAATCGGCGTACCGGCTCATTTGTGTTCGTCACTTCTGCGCGTGAGCTTCGGCCCGAACCGGGGTACGCCGTGCCGACCACCGTTCGCGCCGCTGCAACTACATTCATGAAGGCGCTCGCGAAGGAAGTGGCGCCTTACGGGATCCAGGCAAATTCCGTCGCCCCGAATTATCTGTACAGCGAGATGTACTATCCCCGGGCAAAATTCGTAGACGATCCGGCCGGGCGAGATCTGATCTCCCGAACAGTCCCGTTCGGGAGGCTTGGTCAGCCAGAAGAAATCGGAGAACTGATCGCTTTCTTTGCGTGCGGGCGATCCCCGTTCATCACGGGCCAAGTAGTATACTTCACAGGTGGATGGCCCTAAACATTGGCGCTGCTATCTTGTCCTTGGCTCTGCTCCAGACCAGCAGACTCTGCTGATCGAACTTCATAAGCTCGCAGACGGACGCACGTGCGTTTCGTCCATTCGGAGATCAGATCGGCATAATCAGCTTTTCTGGATTTTCCGCACAGCGCGATTGGTCTAGTTGTGAGCGCAGAGGTTTCGATGGAATGCCTTGCCGTAATGGCCGCTGTTCTCTCAAGCGCATTGGGAGGTACCGCAGTCGGAGCGACTCGCTATCTTGTCGGCTCCCTAGACCCGCTGACGATAGGGGCAATTCGGTTCGCTGGTGGTTTTCTCGTTCTGACAACACTCGCGCTGTTACGGCACGACCCATGGCCTCATCTACATGACGTCCCCGCGAACGTGGCCCTCGGCATCCTGTTTTTCGGATTGTTTCCCCTGCTCTTTAACGCCTCTCTGATCTTTACCATGGCGGCCCGAGGTGCCTTGGCCTTGGCCACGGCCCCGGTGCTTACAATGGCGGTCGGGACCCTACTGGGAGTGGAGCGTCCAACCCGCCGCAAGGCGCTCGGCATGGTCATTGCAATGTCGGGCGTCGTGCTCGCGCTTGGTGGTAGCGTTTCTCAGAGCGCGCCCCATGCTTGGATCGGCGATCTGTTGATGTGCGGAGCCGCGTTTTGCATGGCCTTTTACAACGTTTGGTCTCGTACCTTTGTTGCGCGTTCAGCCCGTCTGTCATTCGCCGCGTTGGGAATGGGATGCGGCACGGTGTGCCTTGCATTGGCGGCAATTGTCTATGGTGGCGCCTCTCGTGTCTGGACCCTCGGGCTCTCTCAGTGGATAGCCTGCATGTATTTGGCGATCGTTTGCGGCGTATTCATCTTCTTCCTGTGGGCGTTCGCTCTAGGGCGCATTCCACCAAGCGTTGTTAGTCTCTCTATAGCTATCAACCCAGTGACCGCCGCTATCTTTGGTCAGGTTCTTTTAAAAGAGGCTATTTCCCCCAATTTGCTGCTCGGATTGGGGGCGGTGATCGGCGGAATCGCGGTTGCGAGTAAACCGAACCAGAGACATGCACGAGCAGTGAACAGGTGCCTTAGCTCTTTCCAACGTCCCGCTCAGAGCGCGTGGCGTGAACGGAGTGGCGCCAGCAGACCGTTAGTGTCGGAATTCAGGGTGCAAAGCGCGGGCGGCCTTAAATGTGCAGCGCATGACCAAGCGCGTCGAAAGCGGATTGCTGAATCGCTTCGCTCTCTGTCGGATGAGCGTAAACGGTAGCTGAAATGTCTTCGAGACGCGCGCCCATTTCGAACGCAAGGCCGAAGCTGGCAGACAATTCCGACACCCTCACGCAGACGGCCTTGTGCCGATCACGGCATGATCGTCACGCCGCGCGATGATATTTACGATACTGGGCTCTGACTAAGTCGAAATTGACCTTCCGTTTGCCTTGAAGGGAAACGCTCCGACCGAGGTCTCCATACTGGATTCGGCGGCTTGCACGGTCTCAGGATCCGTGAAGCAGACGCTCGGAATGCATACCTTATCTAATGTGCGCTATCTAATGTGCGCTTCCGGCCGGCAATCAGATTTGGAGGCTATGCTGGCATTTCACGCATAACAAGACGATCATCGTCAATATGCAGTAGTTGTCTGCAGAAGCCCGTAGCGCGCTAACGACCTTGCAGTAGTCCGCGCAGATCTACCCCCGGTTTTGAACTGTCGCGACGTCAAGGATAGCTTCGAGAAAGGCGTTTGGAGCTTCGCGCGGCGGGTTGTGACCCACACCGGGCAGATCGAGACGTCGGAACCAACCGGTGAAAAACCGCTCATGACCAGACGACATGGCCGGCGGAACGACTCCGTCCGCCTCGCCGCGTATTGAAATCGTGGGTACCACGATCGGAGGCCGGGCTTGCAACAGAGACTCCATTCCGGTCAGTTCCGGGTCCCCTTCCGCATTGCCGTACCTCGCTCGATACGAATGCACCGTGACGTCGACAAAGTCTGGATTGTCGAAGGATACCGCGGATCTGGCGAATTCCGCATCCCCGAACGTCCAGTTTGGCGACCAGAGCTGCCAAAGCAACTTGGCTATTTCACGCTTATTCTTTCGCAGGCCGAGCCGCCCCCTTTCGGTGTGAAAGTAATATTGGTACCAAAACCGCATCTCCTGCTCGGGTGTAGCAGGCTCGATGGATCCCGACACGTCGAAGATGCTATAACCATTCACGGTGACCAGCCCAGACACTCTCTGCGGATGCAGTGCGGCCACGATGCAAGCCGCTCTGCCGCCCCAATCGAACCCGGCTAGAGTGGCGACCGGAACGTCAACGGCGTCCAAGAACTCGATGAGATCCCTTCCGAGAGCGGCTTGCTGCCCGGAACGGAATGTGTCCTCGGATAGGAAGCGAGTCGGTCCGAACCCCCGTAGAAACGGCACCAATACTCTATAGCCTGCTGCAGCGAGCCGCGGCGCGACTTTCTCGAAGTCATAGGGGTCGTATGGCCACCCGTGCAGGAGACAGACCGCCGGCGACGGCTTATGGCCGAATTCTCTGAAAGCGATCTCCAGTGTTTGCGTACGAACGCGACGAATTGGCGCTTCGTCAAACATTTCAAATCTCCGTGTTATTCTCGCTGGAGTGCGGCAGGCGACTGTCCACGGGAGCCTGCTGGCGACCCGGTCATTCCGTATTTCCGGACGACCTCGGTTACGACGAGCGTGTAGTCCTCGAACACGGTCGCCGACTCGATGCCTGAAGGAGGTATACAAACTCGTTCGGCAAGAGCCGTGGCAGGTTGCCCTGAAGTTCTCAGGGCGAACTGATCGCTGGGAGGGCGCTTCGGGCGGACGGCGAGGGAAGCGGCACATGGCTCCGGATAATTCGATTTTTCTGTCGCTCCGGGGCCTCCGAGGCGATGATGCGGCCGGGTATTGTTGCCCTTCCATCTCTTTGATCCATGCTGCGGTGTACGAAACTTAGACGGGCCGCAGGGTCGGGCAAAACGAGATTTTCTTATTTGCGCGATTTTGTCCACGAATGACGATGCCGCTCGCCTCCAGCGAAGCGACCCTGCGCGGATAGATGCAGCCATGGCACTGACCGCAGCGCGTCCTGGAGAAGAGATGATCGGCTCTCGTAGGCGCGATGCGAGAAATCATTCACGAGCTGCCACCTGCCGCCATCCTCGACGTCCTTTCTAAACTCCTTGTACGCCAAGCTTCCATCTAGCCGCAGCAGCAGATCAACGCACCTCATTCCGTCATCGGCTTCAATGCTTTCGATCACCTTCATCGATGAATGCTCGTAAAATGGTGGTCAGGCAGACCGTATTCACCAACAAGTAAATGCCCAAGAGAGAGCCTTAGCTTATTAGCTTTTAGCCATCTGTCGAGGCGAGAGAACGCGAAGCGCTAGATGCATGAAGACGCCACACCCACATCACGAGTCTGATATAAGTATGAACTCAGCGACACTTCGGTCTCCGACAACGCTATTCCGCAAATGGTTTAAGCGATCAAAGGGGCCGCTCACGACTCGTATTTCGACTGTTTTCGCCCAGCTAGCCGACTATGCCGAAAACGGAGGCCCCGGTATTTTCAAATCCATGTACGGTGCCCCGTTCGAGAAACGCTCGCTTGCTTTCACGACCGAATGTCTGCAACGTCGCGAATTCGAGGCCGAATTGGTTCGGCTTCTGAGAGAAGCCAAGATGCCGCGTCATATCTTTCTAGCGCGGCAGATCACTGTTCTACTGGATGGAGCCATTAGTAAAAGTTTGCGCAATAGAGATGGCAGCTACGCGATCGCAGCCGGCGAGGCCGCCACGACACTGCTGTCTTCCGCGCAATTTGGAAATTCCAGACATGACGCGCCCGCTGCGAACGCTAGAGTGCGAAGGACAGTCAGATCGGCTATTGAGCCGCGCCCTCCGGCGTCCGCCACGTCGGAGGGCGCTCGGGTTAAAGGTTCGCGCGATTTCTGATCATGTAGCTGTCGTAGCCGAACTCCGCCACCTGCCACCATAGGTACTCGTCGTTTCTGAAGCCTCCATGTGCTCGCGGACCTTTCGGAAAATCGCGTTCGTCTTCCCGATTTCATCGTAAACCTCTTTAGTCATCCAAGACCGGCTGAGGGAAGGCATGTAGCTTGGTGCTGTTAGTGGCAAGTCGTTGAGCGCTGCCAGGTTCAGCGCATCGTACTTTGCTTGCATCCAGACCACCGTTGCCTCGGAGGAGGCTCGGATGGTCGATTGGTAAGCGGGCGGAAGCCACGCCCAGCTTAGTCCATAGTTCGAACTGCGCCTTTACTCGCGTTCGAAACGACCATCGAATATAGCCTCAGGGACGTAGAAACATCTCGCTTGCGAACGGCTGGGCTCCAGCGTGATCCCCACTTTTCGTCCAAACGCTTGCGCCGACGCGCGAGCTCACCCTCCGGGACCCGAAGCGAGAGAGATCTGTTGGGGATGTCGATGTCGATCATATCGTCATCCTCGACCAAAGCAATCAAACCGCGCTCGGCTGCTTCTGGCGATATGTGGCCGATAGAGAGGCCAGCCGAACCACCGGAGAAACGGCCGTCAGTTATGAGCGCGCAATATCTGTCCAGTTTGACCGACTTCAAGAATGTCGTCGGGTAAAGCATTTCCTGCATGCCCGGCCCGCCTTTCGGCCCTTCGTACCGGATCACGACCACGTCACCGCATTTCACCGTACCGTTTAGGATCCCCGTTACGGCTTCGTCTTGCGATTCGAACACGCGCGCAGGTCCAGTAAACCTGAGCATTCCCTGACTCACCGCGGCGGTCTTCACTATGCTTCCTTCCTCCGCAAGGTTGCCGAAAAGAACAGCGAGTCCGCCATCCGGGCTGTAGGCATGCGCCTCGTCGCGGATGCACCCTGTTTGCCTGTCGAGATCCAGCTGTTCGTATAGCGAGCCTTGGCTGAAGCCTTGTATCGTTCGCACCCCTCCGGGAGCGGCGCGATAAAAATTCTGCACCTCCTCGGACACCGCGCGGGCGACGTCCCAAGTCTGGAGGGCCTCGGAAAGCGACGCAGAGTGTACAGTTCGGACCGACGAGTCGATCAGTCCGAGCCGGTCAAGTTGGCCAAGCAATGCCATGATTCCTCCGGCCCGATGCAGGTCCTCCATGTAATAAGGGCTGTCTGCCGGAGCAACCTTGCAGAGATGCGGCACCCGCCGAGACAGCGTATCTATGTCGGCGATCGTGAACTCGACGTGCGCCTCGTGCGCCGCGGCCAGTAGGTGGAGCACCGTATTCGTCGAACCTCCCATGGCGATATCTAATGCCATCGCGTTTATAAAAGCCGCGCGGGATGCCACGGCTCTGGGAAGGACGGACGAGTCGTCGTTCCGATAATAGGCATTCACTAAGTGCACGATGACCCGGCCTGCTTGCGCGAAGAGCTTGCGCCGCAAGACGTGGGTCGCGAGTAGTGTCCCGTTTCCCGGCAGCGAGAGGCCCAAGGCCTCGGTAAGGCAGTTCATGGAATTCGCCGTATACATCCCCGAACAGGAGCCGCAGGTCGGACACGCGGACCGCTCCACTTCGTCGACGAGGCTTTCCGGCGCGTCCGGATTGGCACCTTGCATCATGGGATCAACGAGCTGGAGCCGAACTTCCGGAGCATCCGGCCGCCTGCCCGCTTCCATCGGACCGCCGGAAACAAAGACAGTCGGAATGTTAAGACGCAGAGCGGCCATCAACATGCCGGGCGTGATCTTGTCGCAATTCGAGATACACACCATCGCGTCGGCGCAATGACTATTCACCATATATTCTATCGAGTCGGCGATAAGGTCCCGGGACGGCAAGCTGTAGAGCATGCCGTCGTGCCCCATCGCGATCCCGTCGTCGATGGCGATCGTGTTGAACTCTCTCGCGACCGCCCCTGCCTTGACGATTTCGGCAGCGACGATTTTCCCGACATCCCGCAGGTGAATGTGGCCAGGCACGAATTCAGTGAACGAATTCACGACGGCGATAATCGGTTTTTTTAAATCGGCGTCGTTTAGGCCAGTGGCTCGCCAAAGGGCCCTGGCGCCGGCCATGTTCCTGCCTTCGGTGGTCGTTTTGGAACGCAGCTTCGGCATGAGCTTCGGCATGATACGACGCTTCACGCGGGGGACCGAGGGAAGCTATCGTCGCCCCATCCAAGGTGGAAATGAGTTCCGCCAATGGCTCGGATCGGATTCACTGATGGACGCTAAGTCCGCATCATTCCTTGAGCTCGGAGATCAAGTATTCAGCCAAGCCCCGGGCAGCGGCCGATATTTTTCCGGGGGCAATGTGGAGGGCAATCTCCGATACCGGAAGGGGCGGCAAGCCTTCCGCCTCGCCCAGCATCCTGAGCCCGGCACGCGCGGTCCTCTCCTTTACGACAGTTATTGCCATACCTGCCGCAGCGGCAGCCTCCACCGCGCCGATACTGGTGCTGCTTAAGACGATCCGCCAAGTTCTTCCTTGCGCCGTGAGTGAATCGAGCGCCCATTCGCGGAACATGTTGCCGCTTCTCAAGAGCGCCAGGGGGATCGGATCTTGGGATGGCACCAAGTGGCGATCGGAGAAGGCCCAGGAGGTCCTCTCGGTGCGCAAGACCATGCCGGCACCCGTCCCGGCCTGTTGAGTCGCGAGGACCAAATCGTATTTGGATCCCAGTTCTTGGAGAAGATCTCGGGTGAACCCAGTCGTGATCTCCAGTTCAACATCCGGGTGCGTACGCGCGAAATGAGAAAGGGTGCCCGGAAGAATGAACGTCGCAAAATCGTCCATGACCGCGATCTTGACGGTACCCTGGAGCTTTTTTGCATTGAGGAATCCCAGAGCCTCATCGTGAAGATCGAGAATGCGGCGCGCATACCCCAGGAAGTCTTCCCCTGCGCGGGTCAGAGCGATGTGTTGAGGCGAACGGTCGAGCAAAGGCTGCCCAACGGCGTCCTCCAGCGCCTTTATCTGCATGCTGATCGCGGACTGTGATCTCCCGATCGTCGTAGCTGCACGCGTAAAGCTCTTGAGCTCGACGATGACTACGAAGCTCCGGAGGAGATCAATGTCGAGGTTCCTGACCATGCCACGCCCGCCTTTTGCCGGACCTGCCTAGACTTGAGGAAGCATGTTTACGGCGCCGCCGGCAATACTCCTATGCCTCAGGAGCCTGACTGCCGGCTCGCCAGAACGCTGCGTCGTGGTAGAGGAAATGGCTGGTGTACCCAGGCGATGCATGATGCGGCCCCATGCTTTGGTTGGTATCTCGCAGAATTCGTTTGTGGTGGGCGCTCGTACTTCCGGCCGTGCGGAGGGATCGGTATCTTCTCCACTTCTGGGAACCACATCCCTGCTTGCAAAAGGTGATGGCTATCCTTTGCCTGCAGGCTCCGCAGAAAGGAGTGACGACGAGTGGCTTACAGACTCCCACCTCTCAACGCAGTCCGCGTGTTCGAGACTGCAGCCCGTCTGAAGAACTTCAGGAAGGCGGCGGATGAATTGAACATCACCGCCAGCGCGGTGAGCCACGCCATCCAAAATCTTGAAGACTGGATCGGTACTCCGCTCTTTCGTCGGGAAGGACGTGGCCTCGAACTGACAGAAGCTGGAGCCAGCTACTTCCCGGTCATAGGGCGCGCTCTCCAGTCCATGGCAGAAGCTACGTCTCGACTTCCCGGCCGCAGGGCTCGCGGACACCTTTCGATCAGCTCGGCACCTGGATTCGCCGCGCTTTGGCTGCTCCCCCGAATTCGGGAGTACTTGGCGCAGAACCCCGCCCTGACCCTCAACGTCCAGACCTCTCATCATCACGTCGACCTGCCGCTCGAGGGGGTCGACGTCGCGATCAGGATGGCGCCCACGGCCGATGCAGGCCGGGGTTGGACTCATCTCGTTGAGGAAAGCATCGCCCCCGTTTGCTCGCCCATGTTCAGACAGAAGCTTGACGAGATCGGTGGTTTGGAGGCGCTGCCGCCGGAGCAACTGATCCATGTCACATCGGTCTCTGTGGATTGGGCCGATTGGTTCCGAACAACAAGGCCGGAACGTGCTGACATTGTTGACTCCGGATTGAAAGTCGACACTCTGCAGTTGGCAATGCAGGCAGCCGAAGACGGGCTTGGCGTAACGTTGGGCCGTACTCCGGTCGTCGATTCTCACTTGGCGGCAGGAAAGCTCGTTCAGGCGGACGCGCGCGCAATTCCCAGCGGTCTGAGTTACTGGCTAGTGGCGCTCGATCCGGATTTCCAAAGTCAAGAGGTAAAGACCTTCCGAGATTGGCTGTTGGGGCGGATGGCCGCGCGGATCGCATCTCTCGATTCGCACCGGCCACCCGCTCTCGATCAACGGCCGCCGTAGCAAGGCTCCCGACGCTGCATCCACGCTTCGAGCCCCTCGCGAAGATCGTGGGTCGGCACCATTCGCGCGAACTGCTCCGTCTCGACCAAGAGTCCCTCGGCAATGCTGAGGTTGATTCCACGTGTCGCGGAATTAATGACGCTAGTCACAGCGAGCGGTGAGTGGCGAATGATGCGTTCGGCCAGCGAGCGGGCGGACTTGAGGAGTTCATCGTGCCGGACGACGCTATTTACCAGTCCAATTTCCCACGCGCGATGAGCGGAGAAGGTTTCGCCAGTCAGGAGGAACTCCATTGCCCGCTTCCGACCCGCGAGCCGCGGAAGGCGCTGAGTGCCACCGAAAGTTGGGGGCATTCCCAGCTTGATCTCGGGTTTGGCGAAAGTCGCGTGATCGCTAGCCACGGACAGATGAACTGCCTCTGTGATCTCGCACCCGCCCCCATAAGCGAGCCCATTGACGGCTGCGATCACCGGCTTGCAGAACGCCTCCAATCGCGCCGTCATTGTCTGTCCGCGGCGAACGAAATCTCGCAGGGCCTCGTTCGTACCCGCCGCCACGCTCCGCGAGAACTGGACGATGTCGGCGCCCGCGGAAAACGCCTTGTCGCCTGCTCCGGTGATGATCACAGCTCGGACCTGACTGTCCGTTTCGATCTCGTTCAGAAGATCCAGGATGCGATCCGCCACCTCAAAGCTTATGGCGTTCAGCTTGTCGGGCCGGTTCAGCGTCAGCGTCGCGATCTGGTCGGAAAATTCGTATAGGACGACGTCAGTCATCTGTTCCTCTTTGAATTTGACGACGCCAACCTGTGAGCGGCGCGAGTGATGGACAAGCGAAAAACCCGCAAGAGGACTTGAGCGGCTTTCATCGGTAAGTTTCTTCAATGACAGCTAAGCATGCGTTCAGTAGACGCCCGTTCTTCTCTATCCGCATGCATTTTTACCAAATTGACTGCCGCCCATGCGGCTGCCTCGGCATATTTTAGGTCTCTCTGGACGAGCACTTTCGCGATTGCGCCGTCGTATAAAAGGGCTATGCCTTTTGCGACGGCCTCCGGAAAGCGAACGCCGTGGGAATTCATCAAGTCGACCAGGGTAAGCTCGATCTCGGATTTGTGACTCGCAGCGACGGCGAGCGCAGGGTGGCCTGGCAGACCGGCCAGTTCGGCGGCTGTGCGAGCAAAGCTGCAGCCCTTCCAGCGCGGGTCGCGAGCAGCCTCACCAAGCTCGCGGAAGAGGCACAGTAATTTCTCCTCAAGCGTGCCTTGAAGCCCTTGTACAAAAGCAGACCATTCGCGGCGTTCGACGGCGTGTCGCTCCGAAACCCAAGCGGCAATCAAGTGATCCTTGCTGGGATAGTGATTGTAGACAGTCCTCTTGGTCACACCGGCCTCCGCCGCGATCGCTTCCATTGCAACGCTGCGCAGTCCGGCGCTGTAGAACAGCCGGTCTGCCGCACCGATGATCCTTCTTCGTATCTCGGCGGCGTTGCGTTTGACGATCATCGCGGTGCACGAAATTCCAATGGTCGTCAGTAGTCACTAGCGCCCGCTAGAGGTAAACGAATTTCCTGCACTCGGAAGTGAACTATCTTCAGGGCTGGGTCCATTCAACTTGGAGGCTGTAATTCGAGGGCTACGTCTGCAGTCGCCTGCCAGCCAAAAAACACCGATGTCTATGGACTTTACCTGGATTGGTACGATCTTGGTCTCTGCCCGAGACATCCCAAACGGCTCCGGCCTATCGACAATCGCGCATGCGCCACCTTGGATTTTCCCGCCAGGTGGAAGAGCATGTGCGACTAATTTCGCGTCCACCCTATGGAAGGCGGGCAGCCTGGAATTCAGGGCGTTTCTCCGCCCTGGCGGAATGCGCAGTAAGATACGGGTAGTCGTCCGGAGCGAGGGTACCGGGAAGCGCGTATTGCACGAACCTCCACGAGACGGCCACCGTCACGTATGCTTGCGTGAGCCGAGTTTCAAAAGGCTGCGAGCTCTCGGCTAGAGTGCGCTCCAGCTCCGCGAACGCTCCACGGAGCTGTTTCCCTATCCGGTCGAGCCAGCGCGCATCCTGCTTTTCTGCCGGGCGCAGCTTGGTCTCATAGATCGTCTGAACGGCCTTTTCGCAACCGGCCAGAGCAAATCCGATCAACTGCAGTTCGAAAGGGAGTCTTTCCGCCCTTTCAGGCAAGAGACTCCTGCCCTGAGGGGCTATCATTTCGAGATATTGCAGAAGCAGGTTCGAGTCTTGAAGAACCGTTCCGTCGTCCGTAATCAGAGTCGGCGCTTTGACGGCAGGGTTGTCTGCTGCGAACTCAGCGAATCCCTTGAACACGGAGATCGGCCGATGCTCGAATTTAATGTTAAGCGCCACCATCGAGATTCCAACCCTTCGAACGAACGGGGAATCATACCTTCCTATGAGCTTCAATTGCGCCTCAATGTTTGGAGCTATTCGACTTGGCGAGAAACCTGAGGAGATCGGCATTTAACTCGGCAGCGGCATCGACCATCAGGCCGTGACTGGCGGCCTCATGTATTTTCAGCTCAGCCCGCGGAATATTCCACGCGGCATGCTTCGACATCTCAACCCGCACAAGCCGATCTTTCGCTCCGTGCACGACAAGGCAAGGAATCTGAAGCCTGCTCCAGACCCCATCCGTTCCGACCAACGTCAAAGTTCTGATTGCCTGGTGCACCTCGGAAGGCACCATGGCATTGAATGCGATCGTCTGGTCTCGCGCGGGAGGATCCATTCGTACAGAAAAGCAATCGTCGACGAAACGGCGTATGCCTGCCAATCGCGACTCCAAATCGTTCGAGCAGAGGAGGTCCAGCACTTCTTTGGTCTCGAGCTCGAAATAGGTCGCGTTGAGGGACGTTACGGCCCCCACGAGTACAATGCCGCCCACCCCCGGCTGCTGAAGGTGCTCAGATAGTGGCTGAGAACGACGCCGCCCAACGACCAGCCCACGAGAATCGGGCACTTGATTCCACTAGCATTTACGACAGCCCTCAAGTCCGAGGCCCATCTGGGGCCTTCCGAGTAAAACTGCGACTCTTTGGGCTTCGAAGAGCCACCATGGCCCCTTAGGTCGTAGGTGGCTATCCGATAGTGGCGACTTAGCGCGAAAACCTGATTTACCCAAGATAGGTGACACTGGCCTAAGCCGTGAATGAAGATGAAGCCTCTCGCATCAGCCTGTCCATAAAGCTGTACCGAAATATCAAGGCCATCTTCGCTCCGAATGCCCGAGATCCTCGTCGGTGTCACTTGAGGGTTCACCGCCGCGAACTCCTGAGCTGCGGCCAATCGCGAATATTCTCCAGCGAGAACGGCGGCGCCCAAGCCGGAGAGAACTTGCCTTCGCGCAAATTCCATCATGTCCACCTTGTAAGGAGACTACTCAGATGGGCACATGGGGCAAAATGGAATTTCCTGATCGCTCCGATCACCAAATCAAATTGAGATATCGCAATTCGATTTTGGTGCTGCTGCGAGTAGCAGTGATGCAATATGCAATCCTGCAGCTCGACATTTTGGAGAATCGGCTCCGGCGCAAACTTGCTGTGACCGGAACAGTCAAGGGCTTCGCAACCTGCATTCGCTCGCACCCAGACTTTAGCCGCCAGCCGCAGACTGGGATTCTGAATTCCTTCCGAAGCTGCCGTGACGTCCGACTCCTTGGGCGAACCTCGCTGCTCCCCCTGCCCCCTCAGCCTCGAAAATTCCTGTGCAGTTGTACCATTCCTTACGCAACGCCTCGACTTCGGGCAGGCCGTACTGGAGATGCAATGAGCGTCGGTCGGCTCTGAGGGCCAACTGCGGAAAGCTCGCGATATCTTGGGCCATTCGCTCGGCCTCCTCGCGAGCTTGGCCTTGTGCGACGACCTTATTGCAGAATCCGATCTGCATGCATTCCGCAGCATCAACCTTTCGGCCGGTCATGATCAACTCCAATGCTCGGCCTTCGCCAATCAAGCGGGGCAACCGCACGGTGCCCCCATCGGTCAGCGGAATTCCCCAGCGGCGGTTATAGACCCCAATGTACGATCCTTCGGCCATAACCCGGCAGTCGGCCCATAGAGCAAGTTCCAATCCACCTGCCACGGCGGGCCCCTCGATAGCCGCTATCACGGGCTTTGACAGCATGAGGCGGGTCGGTCCCATTGGACCGCGAGGAAGAGGCGATCCATCCTGCGGAAATTCTAGAGAACGATGGGTCGACGCATTTTCGCGGGTGGCAATTCCTGTTGCAGCCAGACTCTTGAGGTCCGCGCCGGCGCAAAACGCACCGCCTTCACCACACAGCACCGCCACATCGAACGCTTCATTGTGGTCGAAATTCAGAAAGGCTTCTTGAAGCGCGTCAGCATGCTCTGCGTCCACAGCGTTCCGAACGTCAGGGCGACAAATGATGACGGTAAGGACGCGCCCACTCTGTTGGAGCTTGATAGACATTCGGGCTCCTCCGACTAGTTTTTGTTGGGGTACACCGCACATCGCGATCTCGCTGTGGCGGAAAACGGTGTCTCACAGGTTCGAAAATCGAAAAGTGAGTTTTTTTCATCTGCCACTGAGTCTGTTTTGGCGTTCAATTTCCGGCAGCCAATCGGCATCTCAGTTTTTTTGATAACTGGCGGGCGTGCTCACCCAGTGCTCGTTCGGCGTAAGCACGTGAGCGGGCGCTGATCAGTTTCGGGAAGCTTCGCTAGTCGGTCACGCAAGGTGCAAAGAGGTCGACGTCTGTTACGCACGCGAAAACATGATCTTAAACATGAAAAAATTTCATTTGATGGGGCGTAGCGGCCTCTTATCCTGCTGAGACTCTCGGAGTCCCATGATGGATCATTCCACATTTCCTCTCGCTATAGAAGCGGCCACCGCTCCCGAAAGAACGAAGAAGTCGAATTATCCGGAGCCCTTTGCATCCCGAGTGAGCGGAAGATCTAAGCGACCGTTGGGCGACTTATTCGGAATCCGGAATTTCGGCGTGAACCTTACACGCCTGAAGCCTGGGAGCATCACCGCGCTCCACCATCGGCACTCGAAACAGGACGAATTCGTCTTCATTATAGAAGGATATCCGACTCTTTACACCGACCGCGGCGTTCTCGTGCTTCGCCCTGGAATGTGCGCTGGCTTCGCGGCCTCGGGTATCGCTCATCATCTGGCGAACGAGGGTGACGAAGACGCCGTCATACTGGAAATTGGTGATCGAACGCCAGGGGACCAAGCAGAGTATCCGAATGACGACATTCAGGCGATCTCAACAGGCCCTGCAAGCTGGCGCTTCACGCGTAAGGACGGATCTGAGTTCTGACGTTCTTGGAGACATGATTATCCGGCCGTACGAAGCGCGTGATTGCCAGTCCGTGAGGGAAATTTTTCTGAAGGCAAATCGTGACTTGGCGCCACCTGATTTGGCTGATCGTTTCACGTCATACGTGGCGGCTGCATTGTCGGAAGAGATCGACAAGATCTCAGAATACTATCGACCCGGCGCTCGCCGAGGATTTTGGGTCGCGCAGGATCAGACCGACGTCATCGGCTTTTTTGGAATCGAGCCCGCCGGCGCGCGCGCGTGCGAAATTCGCCGGATGTATGTGGCGCCCGAACGACGCCGGTTAGGGGTGGGAAGAAGGCTCCTGGCAGAGGCCGAACGCCAATGCCTGGCGCACGGCGCCGAAAAGGCGATGCTAAGCACGTCCGAAATCCAGTCTGCCGCGATCGCGATGTATCGTTCGGCCGGATATCGCGTGATACGCGAGCTGAAAGCGGACGAAATGAGCAGCCGAACGGTCGGGGGCGGGATCCGGCGCTTCATATTCGAGAAAACGCTGAAACCTTCAGGAGAAGGCGGGACCAATGATAAGCTGTAACCTTCAAATCTACACCGTTGGCGCCGATGACGATGGCAAGGCTTACTGGGCACCTCGGCCTTCTTCGGTTGCGGGCGACCGTGAAGTGCTGAGGATGTGAGACTCGCGCCAAATATCGAACCGAAGGCTTGTTGGACGGACAGTGACGTGAAGAAGCGCTCAAAACGACGAAGCCACGGGACGCTCTTCGGATTCCGAGCGAATTCCGGGACCGGCTCGTCAGGGTGACGGAGAAGGATCAGTGATCGTTGCCACCCTATACAGAAAGGGTTCTGAGCGGACACGCCGAGTCTGAAACCAAGTCCCGCTGACGCGGGACGCTGATTGACTCGCGCGATCAAAGCAGTCCGCTTCCCATTCAGGAGCTCAGCGGCTTCCGGCACTTATGCCGGGAATATCCGACTAATAACTACCAGAGAGTCGGAAAAGTCACGCCTTTGATAAGAGCAGAAGATTTCCGCACATCTTCCAGATTTCGCCTGCCACAAACGGATCCAGACGCTTCTTGCGGATGAAAAGTTTTCATTCAAACCTGATCAAATTTCGATTGGAAGACGAGTCAGAGGCCAATAGCTTTTCGCCGCATCTGTGTGCCAAATTCCGACGGTGCGCGACGGCAATGATGAGAGCTATCCGTCTTTTCTGTTATCTGCCTTTGGCAATCCTCTGCGTTTCACAGGCCGCTAGCGGGCAGACGTGTAGACCAACACTTCGTTTAGTCGATGTGCAAGCTTCGGAAATAACTCGGCTAGCTGTACGGGGACCGTGGAACGTGACAGTAGCCGTGGATGCGTCTCGCTGCGTGAGTGGGTCGACTGGACACTTCGATCTAATGTTTGCACCTTTTGCCGCCGCGGTGCCCTTGCCCGAAGCACAGGTTCGGCAGACCTTCACGTGGCAAGCCCCCAGTGAAGCGCGCCGGCGCATGCTGCGCGGACTTTTGATCGACAGCGACGAGGTTTCCATGCACTTCAGCTTTCGGATGCACGAAACGGTGGGTCGCTACTGGATCGAGAATATAAGCGCTTGTCCATGCCGCTGATGCTGACGCGCAATCACTGCGCGTTCGCTGTACATATGCAAGTGCAAAGCATCGATTTGCTCGATCACGATTTTAAAACAAGACGCCGCCGTTGAGTAGCGGCGCACGGCTTGGCGCGTGATTGGAGGTCGGTGCCTACCAGATGTGGATGAACGTGAGATCGTCTCCACGGTGTCGTTATCCGGTCTCTGTACCCTCCGAGCTCGGCGACGGGCACCTTCTCTAGTGCTTCCAAGAAGAGAGAAGCATCATGCCGGCTTGAGGATTTTGCCGGTGTGGCCTGCACCAGGAGTGGAGATCAGCAAAACCATGCCCGTCGCGCCAAGACAGAGCGCACCCGACATGAGAAACGTCTGCACGTAGCTTCCGAGATCGAAGCGCAGAATGCCGGCACCGAGTGCCGCCGCCGCGCCGCCGAGTTGGTGGACGGCCATAAGCCACCCGATCATGATGCCCGCTTGCGCCGTCCCGAAGCGATCCGCGGTGATACGGATGGTTGGCGGTATGGTCGCGGTCCAATCCAGTCCGTAGAAGACGGATACGATGGACAGCCCGTAAAAGCTGTCGAAAGCGAAAGGCAAGTATAGAAGTGAGAGAGCTCGAAGTGCGTAGTAAGTCCCTAGTAGATAGCGGGAGTCGATTCTGTCGGTCAGCCATCCGGAAGCCGTCGCACCTACGAAGTTGAAAACAGCCATTGTCGCCAAAAGATTTGCCCCTTGCATTTGGCCGAGGCCACGGTCGACGCAGACCGCGATCAGGTGCGTTCCGACGAGACCGTTCGTGGAGGCACCACAGATGAACAGACTACCCGCGATGAGCCAGAAGTCGGCCCTCCGAATGGCGCCGAGCAGCACCGGAAAAGCGGATTCGTGGGCAGTGGCGGGCTTTGCCTCATCCTCAACCGTGCCTTCCTGACCATAAGGCCGCAGTCCGAGTTCCTCCGGACGGCCGCGCATCAACAGCAGCACGATCGGGACCAATCCCGCCGTAACGGCGGCGGCGGCGAGAACCATCCAGCGCCATCCCAGCGAGACCGCAATGCCGGTAAGTAACGGCAGGAAGATCAACTGTCCGGCGGACGAAGCGGACGTCAGTATCCCGACTACCAGCCCACGTTTCGCTTCGAACCATCGAGTCGCAACAGTGGCGGCGAGAACATTTGCAAGGACACCGCATCCCGCGCCGACGACGCCCCACAAGACGACTAGCTGCCATGCCTGGCTCATCCTGAACGTGAGTACAAGCGCGGCAATGACGGCAAGGAGTGCGGTCGTTATGCAACGACGGAGCCCGCGTTCCATCATCGCTCCGGCGAAGGGGCCGACGAGGCCGTACATCGTGATGTTCACAGCCAGCGCGCAGGAGATGGTCGCGACGGACCACTGGAAGTCATTCTGCAGCGGTACGACGAGGATGCCGGAACTGCCGCGCAGTCCTCCTCCGACCAGGAGCACGAGAAAGGTGACGCCGGCGATGATCCATCCGTAATGCATGCGCGCGCCTCCTTCGATCGCGTTCCGCGATTCCATTCGCGTCTCCGGCTCAGGATTCATGCACTTCAAGGCGTGTCACCGTGAGAATTGCTGCTGCAGTATGGGATTGAACCAGTCCTGCCATTCGCGAGTGCCGTGCGGCTGCATCCATATCGTTTTCCGGCATTCGCGCTAGAGCGAAATGGCGACGCAATGCGCCGCCGTCTTGAGGAAACTTGAGCGACCTGTGCGTCACGACATTCTCCCGCATTGCGGATCCGCACCTTTGAATTCAGACGTCATGTTTTCGGAATTTGAACAAGACGAACGGCACGGTGGGTACTGAGATTCTTTCACCCACCCTTGAGAGGAATTGAACGCGGCCTCTTGAGAATCTCGGGATCATGTCCAGAAAAGCTTCGATCTTTATCTGGGCCGTTTCCTATCGAAGCGAACGTCTTTTACGCAATTGCGTTTTCGATCGTTCTGCTCAACTTGGGCGTTTCGCAGCCGTGTGCGGCCGCCGCTTGCGTCCCGCGCACCAAGACGTCGCCGGCACGAAAAGCCTCTGGGCAGGTAAGACATGCCTCTTTTAGAACTGCGCGCGGCTTTTTGAGAAGGTACTTTCGTAGAGCGGCTTGGTTGCTTGCGATTGGTGCCTTGTCGCGATCAGGAGACGAAGGACCGACCAAACCTTCCGTTCGTCATTTCGTGCTGGACGGGCATGCCACGATCCGGCGGCGGCGTATCGACGAAGGCGGCAGCGTGAATCCACTAGGATGTATAGCAGTGCGTTCTTATCAGCAGGCCGAATGGTAACGATGCGCCATTCTGATTGGTGAGGATGAATGAGGTGGCTTATTCCATTCCCCTTCTTCCGAAAGATAAGGTTAAAAACATGGCGAGTAGCCGCAAGATCCTGCAAATTGGCGTCCTTACGGTCGGGTTCGCGCTCAGCCAAGCATTCAGGACCATTCCGACAATTGCTGCATCAGGCATCGCGGTGGATATGCACGCGGGCCCCCCAGAGCTAGCAACTTTCAGCGCGGCATTTCACTGGAGCTTTGCGCTGTCGCAGATCCCGATCGGCCTATCACTAGATGTGCTTGGCGTGCGTCGAACCGCTTTGACCGTGCCTTGGTTGACGATCATCGGTGCGGCGATGTGCTACTTCGCGCCAAACTTCGCCATGCTGTTTGTCGGGCAGCTCTTGATCGGCATAGGCTGCGCCCCCGCCCTGATGGCTGCGATGGTATTCGTGACAAAGCATTGGGATCGTACCAAGTTTGCTAGCGTCTCCGGTTTCGTTCTGGCTGCAGGCGGGACAGGCATGTTGCTGACCGGTACGCCGCTTGCGTGGACGATCGAACATTGGTCCTGGCGCGCGGCGTTTCTGGTGATGGCGCTGATAGCAACCGCTGCATTGGCTTTGGCATCCATAGTGCTTGATGCCGATTTGCCCGAAAGCAGCAAGAGGGCGCCCAGCTTCATAGAGGCCATCGTAGGGCTGAAAGGGGTCTTGGTAGGCCGCCGGGCAATCGCATTAATGGCCATCGGATTTGTGAGCTACGGGGCGGCAATTACGCTCCGAGGGCTTTGGCTCGTTCCTATGTTCATGGATCGCCATCACATCCCGCTCGTGATGGCGGGCAACATCGCGTTCGCTGTGTCGGTAGTCATGATCGGAGCCCCTGCATTGGTGGGCTGGTTGGACCCAGGTGAAGGGCGACGGGTACCGGGCATAGTGGGGATGTCACTCGCTCTTGCGGCCGCATTTTTTCTCCTCGCCGCAACCAGCAATCTGAACTCTCATTTCGATATCGTGATCTGCCTCTTCATCGCACTCGTCTCTGCCTTCTATGTGTTGGCCTACGCTGAGGTAAGGCGCTCTTATCCGCCTTCGATGGTCGGACGCGGACTCACCGCATTCAACATGGCCATGTTTCTGGGGGCGGCCATCCAGCAAACCCTTTCGGGCTTTGTCGGGCAAGCCGCTTTGAACGAGGGCTTTCCCCCGGCAAACGCAGTCATGACCTTTTTGGGCGTCGTACTGGTGCTGGGGTCGCTGTCATTCGCAGTCCTTATCGTCTGTCCGCGAGCCGAGGCCGATCCGTCGAAGGGAGGGCAGCCCGAGCTTTCACCGCCGGAGGCAGACGGCCGATCGAGCCTGGTCGCAAGCCACGCTCTGAGCGCAGCAGGCGACAACTGTGAGGCTCACGTGAAGATCCGACAGCCAGCGAAAGTCTGGCCCAATGACGACTCCAGATGCAATGACACCGGCCCGACCTGAAATGAACACCGACCAAGGCGCATCAGCCTGACTGTAGCCCGCTTCTCTATTTTCGCGGCGGCTGCCCAAGCTACCGAAATTAAGGTCATGAACGACAGTCCGCTCCAACCCGCGTTGACCAGGTAATAAGGAGTCCCCTTTCCACATCCACGGTGTTTGCTGCTCAACGTTCATTCGCGTGATGCTCGCAATGGCAACTCAACGACGCACGATTCATATTTGCCAGCCTTAAGTTCAGCAGACGTTATTAACATCGTCACAGTATCCAGAATACGCGCATCGGTAGGTAGAGGGCGGCGGCTGGCAACAGGTTCATTTGGCTGCAATTTGCCAACAAGCGTCGGTCGCAACACCATTACAACAAATTAAATCAACCCTATCTTTCCGCCGTACTTAATCGATTTTTTTTGCGCGGCGGCCCGGGGGGACGTGCTTCTCAGCCCTTTATTCTGCTCTCCGACGCGTGGGAACGAGGTTGGGATGCTAAAAGTCCATTTCTTTAACGTCGGTCATGGTGAGTGCACGCTGATCAGCATTCCTCAGAGAGGCTGACCATGGTCGATATCAACACGTCCCATGACTACGACCAAAAGGCCCGTCGCGAGCTCATCGAAGAGCTCAGGCCAAAGTCGCCAACTAACACCCTCGGCGGCCTAATTCCACCGGCGCCGGATCTTCTGACCGCAGTGCTGAGCACATATCATATCGAAGAGGCGGAAAAGAAAGAACTGACCGATCCTATCGACTTTCTGCAGAAAAATTACGCCGGACAGATGATTTGGCGATTCATCTTAACTCATCCCGACATCGACCATATGCGCGGCCTAAAAAGACTAAATGAAACTGTCGGCATCGCAAACTTCTGGGATATCCAGCATACGAAGGCATCGCCGGATAGCTTCCGAAACGAAAGTGAAAAAGAAGAATGGCTATATTACAAGGCTCTTCGCGCCGGTCATTTCGGGCTGTTTCCGTTGTTCTATATTCGCGGCAGGCCCAATGATGCGAGGGCTTCCGCTTCGCCCAGATGGCTGACCTCCGTCGGCAGCCCACCGATGAATGTAATGGAGCCTTTTTCAGGTATCGATAAAAGGCCGCACATCTTTAGAAGTTCTTCACGCAAACGCTGCTGCGCTTCGGTGGGCAACACGCCCGACAACGGCGGAAGCGATCGCGCAGCGCGAGGGCGACAGCCTGCGCAAGGTCAACATGACGATCTCGCTTGCCTTCCTTGCGTCCAACCTCGTCAAGGCGGCCATTGAGGAACTCCTGCCCTATGGAATGGGCGTCACGCGTCTTTGTGAACTCCCGCCCGAATGGTCGCGTCAATACCGCGCGCTCGGTCTGACGGCGCCGTCGTCGACACATTCAAACCCATCTCTCACCAACCGGTACCCGTTTTCCCAGGAAACGGAATTCCGCTGACTAGAGACAGAACGACGAAATCGCCTGTTCTTCCTCGGCGGTCTCTACGGAGATAGCAACGCGGATAAGAAAATCCGCCAATTGGCCGCGTTTTCGACTGCTGACAGGAAATCTCCACACGCAGGATTGCGTGATGGGCCCGGGAGGACTCGAACCGATCCCTGCGCCCGCGAAGGGCGCGACCGCGACCGGCGCCGAGCGCCGCGCACCGTTGGATGTTTCGATCCGCGCGCCCGCGAAGGGCGCGACAAGCGCGGGCCGGAGGGGCCGGAGGGCCGGAGGGTTTCGATCCGCGCGCCCGCGAAGGGCGCGACCTGCCGTGCCGCCGCTGCGATCAATGTCGCAGGAGTTTCGATCCGCGCGCCCGCGAAGGGCGCGACAACAGCCGGGGGCGGTCGAATGGCAGGATGTTCCGTTTCGATCCGCGCGCCCGCGAAGGGCGCGACCGGAAGGCCAAGACGAAGGAGGTCATCGCACGAAAGTTTCGATCCGCGCGCCCGCGAAGGGCGCGACGAGGTTGAAACCCCGGCATTCACGCCGAAGTCGTTTCGATCCGCGCGCCCGCGAAGGGCGCGACTAGGCGGACATGATGGTGGCTCCTTTGAAGTGGGGTTTCGATCCGCGCGCCCGCGAAGGGCGCGACCTGTCGGAGGACTAACCGTGACCGACCAGCTTGCGTTTCGATCCGCGCGCCCGCGAAGGGCGCGACCTGGGCGGCTTATCTTGTCGCTAGCCATACGGCGGGTTTCGATCCGCGCGCCCGCGAAGGGCGCGACCATTCGGCATCCGCCAGCGCAGCTTCTGCTCGTTGTTTCGATCCGCGCGCCCGCGAAGGGCGCGACGGTCCGCCGATAACATGAACCTCGGTCATGAAAAAGCAGGGCGCGGACGCGAAAACGGCTCCGGCGGCAGCCCAACATACGGGTCAAGGCCACTCCGCGTGCAGAATACTTCACGATTTCAAACAGCTGGGACGAGCGCGAAAAGCTCTGGGATCAGCGGCACGCTTGCGGTTCGCTCAACGTATGCAACACTCGCCTCCACTAATTGTACGGGAGATCTGCCGCATGCCGATTTTCAATCGTCACCGTCCGCAAACGCGCTCAGACAATGAGCGGGCCGCCGAGATCGACCGCAGCCCTGGCACCCACGTGCTCCACGCGGCGCCGCCAATTCGCGCCAAGATAATAATAGCGCAAACTGTCCTGCTTCGGATCAATCACTTTTTCAAGGCGTGCCTTCAGCATTGCCCATTGCGCCGGATCGACCTCGATCTCGAACACCGAAAACTGCACCCGCTGGCCGTAGTCCTGGCATGCTTTAGCGATGCGGCGCAGACGCTTGGCGCCGCCCGGCTGCGTCAAACTCACGTCGTACGTCACTAATACCAGCATCGCGCGTACCGTCCCCTGCCCTATTTCCAGAACCACGGCGGATAAGCATCGAGATCGCCACGCAGATGACGCGCGAGTAGCTGCGCCTGAAGATAAGGCACAAGTCCGAGCGGCGCGACCTCATCGATAAACGGATGCCGCCGTTCCTCCTTCTTGCGCTCCTGCCAGGCGGTCAGCACCGTCTTGCGGCCTTCTTCCGACAGCAGCACCGCTCCGCCTTCGCGTCTTTCAAAGTCGCCGCTACGCACTTGTCGCCGGTTGATGAGCGACAAGGCGAGGCGATCGGCGAGCACCGGGCGCAACTCCTCCATAAGATCGAGCGCAAGGCTCGGTCGGCCCGGACGATCGCGATGCAAAAAGCCGACAGCCGGATCGAGGCCGACGCTTTCAGCCGCGCTGCGGCAGTCATGCGTCAGCAAAGTGTAAAGAAACGACAGCAGCGCATTGACCGGATCGAGCGGCGGGCGGCGGCTACGTCCGGCAAAACGAATTTCGGGATCGGGCGAACGGATGAGGTTTCCGAAAACGGCAAAATAATTGTAGGCCGCTTCGCCCTCGGCCCCACGCGTCGCCCCGGCGCCTTCGTTCATGAAACTGACTCGGCGCAGAATGCGCTCCAGCCGTACAACGGCCGACTCGACAGCTGCGCGCCGATCCGCCACCATCTCCTCCCCGTGGTCGCGCAAGGCACGCTGGAGCACCGCGCGCTGATTGGTGATTTTCGCCGAAACGATGCTGCGCACGATTTCATCCGGCTGTTCAGAGGCGCGATATTGCGCACGGCGCAGCAGCACGTTGCCGCTGACCGGCCCTTCCACCCTCGCCTCAAATCGCCCCTGCCTGTCGAGAAGCACCAGCGTGATGCCGGCGCGCGCCAATGCGCCGATCAACGGCGGAGAAATGAAGACGCCTCCGAATACGACAACGGCTCCAAGCATGTGCAGCGGCACGCGACCGCGTTCCGCGCCATCGACTTCGGCGACGATGTTCTCACCATCCTTGCGCAGGCCGGTGCCGACCGTAGTGACGTAAAGCGTGTTGAGCAGCTTTTTCACAGCGCGGTTTTGCCGGGCTCCGGCTCCAGCACTGCGGCCAGCGCGCGCTCCCGAAAGCGAAGCGCCGATTTGGACACCGCTTTTGGACGGCAAAGCTCGATCAGCGAGCAGGCACGGCAACGCGACGCGCGCCAGACCGGTGGCGGCGTGCGGCCTTCCGCGACGAGAGCACCGAATGCAAGAGCTGTATCTTCAGTCAATTTGCGGAGCTCGGCATCGAAGGGCACGGCGACACGGCGCTTGGTCTCACCGTAGAACAGCGCGCCCTCCGGCACCGGCCGGCCGGTCATTTCCTCGAGGCAGAGCGCCTGCGCGCAGAGCTGGACTTCGTCGGCGCGATGGAGCTTTGGCTTGCCGCGCTTGTATTCGACGGGAAATGCGGTCTCGCCGTCCGGACTCGCATGAAACTCAACAACGTCGGCAACACCGGCGATATTCAGGCGCCCACAGGCGATCGGGAGCGCGGTGACGCGGCGCACACCGCGGCTTTTGCGTGAGCCTGATTCGTGGGCCACGCCATGCAGGACGCGGCCCTCGGCGGTGAAGCGGTTTTCGGCCCAGACACGCTCGATGTGGATGAGCGCGGCCTGACGGAGGCAATAGACGGCGTGCTGGAGAGCGGAGATGGGGATCGGATTGTCGGGGTCGGGCGCAGCCATCGCTGCCTCACACCCATTCTTCGATCTCCACCCCGTCCGGGAGCCCATTACGGTCGATTTCAATCTTGTAGTCCGCGAACTCGCGCGCAGGCGGCAAATTGTCGAGGCGGCGATCGATCTTCCGAATCTCACCGTCCACATTTCGGCCGACCTTAATCCGCTCGAACAATGCATACGCCGGAGCATTGCCAAGCGCATTGGCGTGCTTGAACGCAATCGCCTTCCGCATCGACATTTCACCGCGCGCCGCGGAGTGATCATGCTCGAACATCGAAGCGAACGCCTCACGCAGTACGTCAAGATCCGAATCGGAAAAGCCAGTACGCTCGGCAAGCTTGGCAGAGATGAACCCATGAGAGCGGTAAAGCCCGTATGGCACGATGTATTTGCGGCCCATGGTGCGATTGTCGGTTCGGTCGTCGCCGTCTTCCTGCCCTTCCGACCGCTGCTTCTTTTCGGCCTCGTTGGTGGCCGCCATGCGGGTGATGGAGATTTCCTGCGGGACAATAGGCTCCACCGACTGAGCGAAGGTCATCTGTACCGGGCCGCGCACCTGGCCGGCATTGATACCCGTCGACATCACCGCGCCGAAAGCGCGAACGTCGAAGAAATTGCGACACATAAAGTCGCGCAGGCGATTGGCTTCGTCCTCGTTTTTCGGATTGAGTTTGGCTTCCTTGGCGACCTTCTCATCACCCGGCCGCTCCGCCAGATAGGCTTTGCGATGCTGCTCATTCAGGATGGCGCCTTCCTGAACGTAGATGTTGAAGCCGGGAGCGCCGTTCTTCGCAAATTCAACGTAGTTGCGCACCTTGCGCTTGAGGCTGACATCAGAGACAAGACCGTGATTTGTTTCCGGATCGAGCCGCGGCAGGTTGCCGGCATCAGGATCGCCGTTCGGGTTGCCCCTCAAAACATCGAACAAGAGCACGAAATCGTAACGGTTGGCGAGCACGGTCATCGGATCAATCCTTCTGGTCAGCCGGTTCGGTCTTTTTCGGTTTGAAGAAATCGTTTCGCTGGTGGTAATAGCCGAGCCCGAAGAGCGCCTGCTCCTGAGCCGACAGCGAGGCAGGAAACGGCTCATCGCCGGGCGCCATCTGCTCCATAATGCTGCCGATAGTCCGTTCAAGAACGACACGAAAGCCGGGTGCCCGCTTGCCCAACTTGGAAAGATGATTGGCCGATCCCTTTTCGAGCAATGCGAAAACCTTGCGCGGCTGGGCCGATGCTGCGCCGTAAAACTTGTCCTTGATGGTTGCGTTCACCTTGCTGCCGAGCGCGGCGGTCTGCGCCTGCTCGTAGGCTGCGAACAGCCGGCCTAATAGATAGCCTTTATTGGTATTCTCCGGGTCCAGCGACACGGGGCCCTCCTTTTTGAAGTTTCGGACGACGAGTGCCTTTAGAATGGCGACTCGCAATGCGTTGACCTCTCCGTCCGCGCGAATCCGCATCAGCACAGTCGAAAGCAGAGTTTGGGGATAGGCGGTGCCCATCAGGATCGA
>DASTSG010000028.1:0-14498 GCA_035760805.1 Pseudolabrys sp. | reverse complement strand
TTGCTCGGCTGAGGGCGTCGTCGCGAGACGTCTCGATGATGGAGCAGGGTGCGGCGCCTGCGGGCGGGGCTCGTAACCTCGCCTCCGGGAGGCCCTGGGTCGCCGTCCGTCCCTACTAGGGGGGACTGCCTTCGATGGCTGGACGCGGCACGGATGAAGGCGGGCGAAAGCCTGCCGGATCGGGAGCCGCATGGCTCCGTCCGTGCCCGGAAGCACGGCCCCGGGGACCAAAAATCGCCGCGATGGAGCGCCGAACGGCGCGCGCGTCTTCTCAGACGCGCCGCACCGAAAGGTGCTGACGATTGATGTGGCGCCGCTCGGCGCTCCATCTCCTCGGCAGCGCGCGTTGGGCTTGCCCAATTCGCGCCGGACACGATGTCCGAGGGGGCAAGAAAGATACCGGCGTCCCCGCGCCGGCCAAACAACAGGGGCGATGATGCGCGCCCGTTGCGGTTGCCTCCCGCGCCTCCACGCCGCAAACTGCGCCGGGATTTGGGCACACTCAATGACAACCAACGCAAATCGCACACCGATTGAAGGTGAATTCGACTACATCATCGTTGGCGCAGGCTCCGCGGGCTGCGTACTGGCGAACCGTCTCTCTGCCGATCCGAAAAACCGCGTGCTGTTGCTGGAAGCCGGCGGCCCGGACAACTGGATCTGGTTTCATATTCCGGTCGGCTATCTGTTCGCCATCGGCAATCCGCGCTCAGACTGGATGTTCAAGACCGAGCCGCAGCCGGGCCTCAACGGCCGCAGCCTGAATTATCCGCGCGGCAAGGTGGTCGGCGGCTCGTCCGCCATCAACGCGATGGTCTATATGCGCGGGCAGGCGGGCGATTACGACCACTGGCGTCAGCTCGGGCTGCCCGGATGGTCATGGGATGACGTGCGGCCGATCTTCCGCAAGCAGGTCGATCATTTTCTCGGCGAGAGCGAGCACCACGGGGTCGGCGGCGAGTGGCATGTCGAATACCCGCGCCTGCGCTGGGACATCATCGACGTTTGGCGCGAAGCGGCGGCGCAATACGGCATTCCGAAAGTTGCCGATTTCAACACGGGCGACAATGAGGGCTCCTGTTATTTTCACGTCAACCAGAAGCGCGGACGGCGATGGTCGGCGGCGCGCGGTTTTTTGAAGCCGGTGCTGCACCGGAAGAACCTGCGCCTGGAAACCGGCTGCCTGGTCGAGCGCGTGCTGTTCGAGGGAAAGCGGGCCGTCGCCGTGCAATGGCGTCAGGATGGCGTTCTTCGTTCGGCGCAATGCCGCGGCGAAGTCATCATGTCAGCCGGTGCGATCGGCTCGCCGCAGATTCTGATGTTGTCGGGCGTCGGCCCTGCCAATGACTTGTCGAAGCTCGGCATCGATGTCGTGCTCGACAAGCCGGGCATGGGTGCGAACCTGCACGACCATTTGCAAATGCGGATGATCTACAAGGTCACCGGCATCCGGACGCTGAACGAGATGTATCAATCGCTTGTGCAGCGCGCGTGGATGGGCGTCAATTATGCGTTGTTCAGGCGCGGCCCGCTCACGATGGCGCCCTCGCAACTCGGCGCGTTCACCAAATCGGATTCGTCGCAGGACCGCGCGAACCTGCAGTACCACATCCAGCCGCTGTCGCTCGACAAGTTCGGCGACCCGCTGCACACCTTCCCGGCGTTCACGGCAAGCGTTGCCAATGTGCGGCCGACGAGTCGCGGCAAGCTGAAGCTGAAGTCAGCCGACCCTACCGCCGCGCCGTCGATCGACCCGAATTACCTGTCGACGCCGGAAGACAAGCGTATTGCCGCAGAGTCGATCCGCATCACGCGCCGGATCATCGCCCAGCCGGCGTTCAAGCCTTATTCACCCGTGGAATATCTTCCGGGCCCGCAAGTGCGGGACGACGATGAAGAGGGGCTGGTGAAGGCCGCCGGGGATATCGGGACGACGATTTTTCACCCGGTCGGAACAGCCAAAATGGGCCGCGATGACGATCCGATGGCGGTCGTGGATGCGCGTCTGCGCGTGTTCGGCCTCGAAAACCTGCGCGTGGTCGATGCCTCCATCATGCCGTCGATCACGTCCGGCAACACCAACTCGCCAACCATCATGATCGCCGAAAAGGGAGCGGCCATGATTCTTGAGGATCGGCGCGCCTGAAGGCTTGCGGGCCGTTGATCGTAATCAGTTACCGTGAGACATTTCGTTTCGGGACTGACCGCGCGCGTTCCTGGCGGTCGAGGGTCTTGGAATCCGACGCGGGACTGAACCCTGCTGCCGGGGCTCTGCTCGCCGCGCATGGAGGGGAGCATGAATCTCGTCGAACGCGCCAAAGCCATCATCTTGAGTCCGAACAGCGAGTGGCCGGTCATCGACCGGGAGCCCGACAGCGTGCGGGATGTTTTCGTCAATTACGTCGCGATCCTCGCGGCAATTCCCGCCGTTTGCCGTTTTATCGGCACCGCGTTTGTCGGCTTCTCGGCTATGGGCATGACCTATCGCGTGCCGGTCGGCTCGGCGCTCGCGTCGGCCATCATCGGCTACGTGCTGAATGTTCTGGGCGTTTACGTGCTTGCTTTGATCACCAATGCGCTGGCCCCGCGATTCAAAGGCACGCAGAACATGGCGAGCGCGGTCAAGCTCGCAGCCTATGCAGCGACGCCGGCTTGGCTTGTCGGCGTGTTCTCGCTCATTCCGATGCTGAGCTTCCTCGGCATTCTCGGCCTTTACTCGCTTTATTTGTTCTATGTCGGCGTGCCGGTGATGATGAAATCGCCGAGCGAGAAGTCGTTGGGCTATACGATCACCATAATCGTGATAGCCATCGTGATCGCAATCGTTATCGGATTTCTTCGCGTCGCGTTCATCGGCATTCCGAATTACGGCTGACGCACGCTAGCCGCCGCTTCATGGCAATGCCTTGAGGTGGCGGATCGGCCTTCCGGGCGCGATCGCCTGCGCAGCAGCAACGATGGCGTTCGCATCGATGCCATAGTGCCGATAGAGATCGGCGAGCGATCCGGTTTGTCCGAAATGCTCGACGCCGAGCGGGCGCACGCGATGGCCGCCGACTGCGCCGAGCCATGCGAGTGTTGCGGGATGGCCGTCCAGCACGGTGACAATGCCGCAATGCGGCGGCACGTCCGCCAGTAGCCGCTCGATATGGCTGCGCGCATGCACCAACCCGCGTTCGCGTGCGCGTTGCGCGGCCGTCCAGCCGGCGTTGAGCCGGTCGGCGGATGTGACCGCCAGCAAACCGACGTCGCGGCGGTCTTCGGCGATCAAGCCGACTGCGGCAATCGCTTCCGGCGCGACGGCGCCGGTATAGGCGACGATGACTTGCGCATTCGGTCCCGGCTTGCGTAGCCAATAGGCACCGTCGACGATCTGCTGCTGCAGCTCAGGGGTCATCTCGCGCGCGATCTGCTCGATCGGCCGCGTGGAGAGCCGCAGATAGACCGAACCGCCCGTTTCGTCGCGAAGCCAGTTGCGTTCGGATGGCGCGCCGTCACCGTCCTTCTGGATGTATGAAAACGCCCAGCCGAGAACGGCGGCGAGCTCGTCTACATAGGCTGGCTCGAACGCGGCGAGTCCGTCCTGCGCGAGACCGATCAACGGCTCGGCAATGGACTGGTGTGCGCCGCCTTCGCCAGCGAGCGTAATGCCGGACGGCGTTCCCGCTACGATGAAGCGCGCGTCCTGATAGCAGGCGTAATTGAGCGCATCGAGACCGCGTGCGATGAACGGATCGTAGAGCGTGCCGATCGGCAACAGCCGCTCGCCGTTGATCGAATGCGAAAGGCCGAGCGCCGACAGCAGGATGAAAAGATTCATCTCGGCGATACCGAGCTCAATGTGCTGCCCCTTGGGCGAGAACTCCCAATTGAAGGTCGACGGGATCCGCTCGTTGCGGAAGGTGTCCGGCATCGCTTCGCGGCCGAACAGTTTGCGGCGGTTGACCCACGGTCCAAGATTCGTGGAGACGGTTACGTCCGGTGAGGTTGTGACAATGCGCCGTGCAAATTCGTTGTCCTCGCGTCCGATCTCGTTCAGCAGCGTTCCGAATCCCGCTTGAGTAGAGGTGACGGCCTGAAATGCAAACGGCAATTTGTCCGGCACCGCGATTGCCGGCGCTTTCAGCCGGCGCGGGCCGGCCGATGCGAACGGCACGTTGTCGAGAAACTGCTGCAACTCGCTTTCGGGCAACGACAGGCCCTCGAACTTGTCCCACTCGTGGCCGGGACGCACGTTCATCGCGGTGCGGAACGTTTCCATCTGTGCCGGCGTCATAAGGCCGGCGTGATTGTCCTTGTGGCCGGCCATCGGCAGGCCGAAGCCCTTGACGGTGTAGCAGATGAAGCACGTAGGCCGGTCGTGATCGATGGCGTGGAACGCCTCAACCAATGACGGCAGATCGTGGCCGCCGAGATTGTTCATCAGTTGCGCAAGCTCATCGTCAGAGCGCTTCTCGATGAGGCGCGACACGTCACCCTGGTCGCCGATCTCGTCGTTCAGCCGTTTGCGCCACGCGGCGCCGCCTGCAAAAACGAGCGCCGAGTAGAGCTGGTTCGGACAGTTGTCGATCCACGCGCGCAGCTTCTCGCCGCCCGGTTCCTTGAATGCCGCCTGTTGCAGCGAGCCGTATTTGAGGATGACGACATCCCAGCCGAAATTCGTAAACAGTTGCTCGTAGCGCTGCCACAGGCCTTCGCGCACGACCGCGTCGAGACTTTGGCGGTTGTAGTCGATGATCCACCAGCAATTCCGCAAGCCCTGCTTCCATCCCTCCAGCAACGCTTCGAAAATGTTTCCTTCGTCGAGCTCGGCGTCGCCGACAAGCGCGATCATGCGGCCTTCGCGGCGCTGGCGCGCCCAGCCGTGAGCGCGCACGTAGTCCTGCACAAGCGACGAAAACAGCGTCTGCGCAACGCCGAGTCCGACGGAGCCGGTGGAGAAGTCGACATCGTCCACGTCTTTGGTGCGCGACGGATAGCTTTGCGCGCCTTTGTATCCGCGGAATTTTTCCAGCTGCTCGCGCGTTTGGTTGCCGAGCAAATACTGGATGGCGTGAAAGATCGGGCTGGCATGCGGCTTGACGGCGACGCGGTCTTCAGGCCGCAGCACGTCGAAGTAAAGCGCCGTCATGATGCTGGCGAGCGAGGCGGACGAAGCCTGATGGCCTCCGACCTTCAAGCCATCGGCATTCTCGCGCAGATGATTGGCGTTGTGGATCGTCCAGCTCGCGAGCCACAGTACCTTGTTTTCAAGCTCACGCAGGATGGCCACGCGGTCGCTCATGGTGCTTTTATAACACCATAGCGGCCTGAAGCGATCCGCTTATTTGACCGCGCCGCCGGTGATGCCTGAGATGAAGCGGTCGAGGAAAAGGTTATAGGCGATGCCCACCGGAACGCTGGCAATCAAGGCGCCGGCCATAAGCTCGCCCCAATAGAAGACATCGCCCCGGATGAGATCGGTCACGACGCCGAGCGTGACCGGTTTCTGCGCGGATGAGGAGACGAACGTCAGTGCGTAGACGAATTCCTGCAATGTCAGCGTGAACGTGAAGATCACCACGGTGAGAATGGCGGGTAGCGAAAGCGGGATCGTCATCCTGACGAAGGCGCCGAACAGGCTGCAACCGTCAACGATTGCCGCCTCCTCGATTTCGATCGGCATGGCCTTGAAGAAACCCATCATGAGCCAGGTGCAGAACGGGATGGTGAAGGTCGGGTACACCAGCACGAGCGACCACATCGAATTCTGCAGGCCGAGATTGGCAACGATGCGCGAGAGCGGCAGGAACAACAGACTCGGCGGAACCAGATAGGTGAGGAAAACGCCGATGCCGAGCGCCTCGCCGCTACGGCCGGTCATGCGTGCCAGACTGTAGCCTCCGGGCACTGCGGCCAGGAGCGTAATCGTGGTGACGCAGACGCCGATGATCGCCGAGTTCAACAGCCAGCGCCCGAACAGCGTTTGCTCGAACAGATAGCGGAAGTGCTCGAGGGTAGGCGGTTCGGTGAACCAGAAAGGAACATTGGCGACGTTATAGAGATCGCTGTTTTCTTTGAACGACGTGATCACCATCCAGTAGAATGGGAACGCGCACACGAATACAAAAAACGCGATCGCGAGCCAGAAGAGTGTCCGCCGTGTTGCGAAGGCAATGATGCGCTGCATGTCAGATCTCCCGACGCCGGATGAAGCGCAACATTCCGATCACCACGACAAGCAGCACCGGCAGCATGAACAGCGAAATCGCGGCGCCATGCGCGACGTCGCCGGAAGCGATGCCGACCTGGAAGCCTTCGAAGCCGAGGACTGAGGTTGCGCCGGCAGGTCCGCCGTTGGTCAGCAGAAAAACGATCGAAAGGTCGGTGAAGGTGAACACGATGCCGAAAATCAGCCCGATCGCCACGATGGGCAGAATCATCGGTACGATGATCTGGTAATTGCGGCGCCAGAAGCCCGCGCCGTCGACCGTTGCTGCGTCGATCACGTCCTGCGGCACCGCCGTGATGCCGGCAAGGAAGATGACGATGGCAAACGGAAAGAAACGCCAGGCGTTGATGATGATGATGCACAGCATTGCCAATCCCGGGCTGCCGAGCCAGTTCGGCGCGTCCGCACGCGTTACGATGCCGAGCGCAATCAATGTCCAGTTGATGACGCTGTAGAGGGAGTCAAAAATCCACTCCCAGGCGATGGTAGCGAGTGCGATCGGCACCGCCCACGGCAATATGACCAGTGCTCTGACGATCCTGCGTCCGCGGAACGGCTGAAGCAGCAAGAACGCGCCGAACTTTCCCATGACCAGGCCGAGGAAGTTCGATGCGAAGGTGAAGAGGAAGGTATTGCCCAGCGTTCGGAGAAAAACAGGGTTCTTGAGAACGTCCAGGAAGTTCTGGATGCCGACGAAGCGCCAGGTCGGATCGTAGAGTGTATAGGCGCTGACCGAATAATAGATCGCGAGCAGGAACGGCAGTCCGACCAGCAGGAAGACGTACAAGATCGCCGGAGAGATGAGGACCGCATTCAGCACCTCGCGCCGGTCGAGGAGGAAACGAAAGGGCGATGCGGGTTTGGCGATTGGTTCGGCTATTGAGACCATCGTGGAGACCCCGCTTAGTGCCGGCTGGTACGATTGCCGTCTTTGTCGAAAAAGCGCAGCGCATTGTTACGCACTGCAAACGCGTGCCACTCGCCGGGCCTGATGCTTTCTTCGGCGACGTGCGCGCCGGGCAATTTTGCCGTGACGATCTGGTTCGGATCGAACCCTTCGAGGACGCCATACACGATCCGCTCGGAGCCGAGATACTCGGAGCGATCGACTCGAAACGAGAATTCGGCAACGGCGCTGCCTTCGATCATTTCCCTGGGCAGAAAGTTTTCGGGGCGAAAGCCGAGATAACCGCCGTTCTTTGCAACGATATTCATCGGTGGCGTGCCGACGAAGGTCGCGACGAAACGGTCGGCGGGATCGTCGTAAATCTCGCCAGGCGTTCCCACTTGCCGCACGCGGCCATGGTCGATGACGGCGATACGGTCGCCCATGCCCATCGCTTCGACCTGATCGTGCGTTACGTAAATCGTCGTGACTCCGACCCGCTGCTGGAATTGTTTGATCTCCAGCCGGGCCGAAGCACGCAATTTGGCGTCGAGATTGGAGAGCGGCTCATCGAGAAGCAGGGCCGTCGGCTCGCGAACGAGCGCGCGCGCGAGCGCCACGCGCTGACGCTCGCCGCCGGAAAGCTGACGCGGGCGGCGCTCGAGAAGATGCGAGATGCCGAACAGTTGCGATGCCCATTCGACTTTCTTGTTGATTTCGGCGCCGGGTACGCGCTGCGTGCGCAACGGAAACGCGATGTTCTTGCGCACGGTGTAGTGCGGATAGAGACCGTAGCTCTGAAACATCATCGCTACGCCCCGCGCGCGCGGAGGAAGATCATTAACGATGTTGCCGCCGATCAATAGATCGCCGCTCGTCTGCTGTTCGAGCCCGCAGATGATGCGCAGAAAGGTGGTTTTGCCGCAGCCGGATGGCCCGAGCAACACCATGAATTCGCCATCCGGCACAGTCAGGCTGATGCCGTTGACGGCGGGAACGTCACCGAATTTCTTGACGATGTCCCTGGTCAGTACCGCAGACATTGATCCTCCCAGAATTGAACGTAGGGCACTCGCTCCGCCGTTCCCCTATGGTGGAGCGCCAGCCCTGTCTCCCACGAAAGAGCCGAGATGCAACCGCGCTCTCCCGGGCCGCACACGACAAAAGTGCGCGGCCCGGTAAGCCATCGATCAGGCCCTGTGCTGCCACTTCTTGAAGATGGCTTCGCACTGCTGCGTGGCTTGTTTGACCGATTCTTCTGCGCTCAGTGCGCCCGTCGCGACTTTTTGGAACATGTCGATGATGATGAAACGGTTGTAGATTTCATCGATCGCGGGCGCGGCCGGTCCAGGATAACCGGGCGCGGCGGACCACTCATCGGCCGTTTGCAGAACCGCAAACTTGTCGTGCGGCGTCGATGTCGGATCGTTTGACAGGATCGGCATCGGCTTCGGCACGATGTTGGCGAAGCATGGATTGTTGTAACCCTCACTCGCCTTGAAAGCTTCCGGCCAGTGGTCGGCGTAGTATTTGAGGAATTCGACGGCCGCTCCCTGGTTCTTGGCGAATTTCCAGATGCCGTAGAAACCCGCGGCGGCGCCCATAAGCTGGGCATGCGAGCCTTTCGGCGGCTTGATCGGGAAGATGTCGTCGGCCAGTTTCTTGTTGGTCTTCTGGGCTGTCCGATAAGCCGAGATCGGATTGCAGATCATCGAAGCAACGCCGGAAACAATGTATCGATTGTTGCTGGAGTCGTTCCATGACAGGACTTCCGAGGTCATCGCTTCCTTGTAAAGCGCGGCGACGAACTTGACCGCCTCAATCGTCTCTTTGCTGTTCAGGATGATCTTCTTGCCTTCCTTATCCTGAACGGCGCCGCCATAACTCCACAACACGCCGCGCCATGTCGTATTCGGATCGTTGCTATGGCCGAGTGAAATTCCGACCGGGTGACCCTTTGCCTTCAGCTTCGCGCCGCCTTTGCGCACGTCGTCCCAGGTATCCGGCTTCATGCCGATCTCGTCCCACATGCTCTTGCGATACAGGGGCGGGAAGCAAATGTAGAAATCGGGAAACGCGGACCAGGTCTTGTCTTCCGGGTTATAGCCAATCTGTGCGCCGATGACGGTGGGCTTGCCGTACTTCTTCGCCGTGTCCTCAACCAACTTGGTCACATCGACCAGGAATTTCTTGTACAGATGCGCGCCGCTGGCGCCGCCATTCCACCCGAAAATGTCGTGTCCCGCTCCGGCCGATGCTTCGGCAGCCGCACGGGCGGCAATGTCATGCTCGTTGATGTGATCGACCGTGACCGACACGTGGTTCTTGCTTCCCCAGTCCTTCGCGAATTGATCGAACCAGGTATCGTAAGCCGGAACGAAATGACTCCATTGCACGATCGATAGCGATTTGTCGGCGGCCATTGCGCTCGACACGAATGGCGTCGAAAGCAGCGGCGTGGCGCTTGCTGCAGCAACGGTGAGACTCGTTTCCGTCAGGAAGCGTCGTCGAGTAATGGACGAAGGTTTCTTGGTCCTCATGGTACGCTCCTCCTCTGTTGTTGTTATTTATTGTGGGTGAGGTGACGCTAAATCATCCTCATCCTGAGGCACATTCTACAGCCAAGCATGGGGCGCTTGTAAAGCGACCCCGGCACTTTCGTTGCGTTAAAAGCGCGTCGCTTTATTTGCTGGCGGTGGCTTTGGCCGGCGCGTTGAGCACGGCGCGGCAGGCCGCAGGCAGGCTCGACATCATGATCGGCTTTGACGGTGCGGTGCGCTTCGGCGGATGCAAAACGCGATCGGTAAACCAGTAATCGAGCGACTTATCACAACCGTCGCCGGCAGGAACTGGAGGTTGGTTACGGCACTGCGGCGAGCCGGCGGGGCATTTCAGCCGCACATGCATATGGTCGTTGTGGCCGTACCAGGGCCGCACCTTCGACATCCATGCGTAATGGTGGCTGCCCTCGAGACGGCACAGCTCTTTCTTGATCGCCGCATTCACCAGCACGCGCTCGACTTCCGGCTGCTCCGCTGCAGTGCGGATGAACGCTGCATCTTTTGCGCTCCACAGTTTCGGATCGAGGTGCTTGCCGTCGGGTTCAACGAGGCTTGGCGCGGGAATGGTGTCACGCTCTTCCGTCGTAAATACATGATCGGGCATCGGCTTGAACCAGATGTCGACATCAAGCCCTACCTGATGGCTCATGTGCCCGTACGGCAGCGGTCCACCGCGAGGCTGCGCCATGTCACCGATCAGAATGCCGTTCCAGCCGGTCGCCTTTGCGGCAAGCGGCGCGAAGCGCTCGATGAACTTCACCAGCTCCGGATGGCCCCAGTTGCGGTTGCGTGAGGGCCGCATGACTTGCCACGTTTTGCCGGTCAGCGGCAGTTCAGCGCCGCCTTGCAGGCAGCCGCGCGGGTAATACCCGATTGCCATGGGCTTGCCTGCGCTCGGCAATTCCTTCGCCGCAAACAAGGGCGGCGCCGGCTCGCTTTTAATGCGCTCTTCGGGCTCTTTCCTCTTCTTCGTCTTTTTCGTCTTTCCTTCCGCAGCTCTCTTGGCGTGAAGCGCGGTTGTGCCCTGTTTCGTCCCGGCTTCGTGCGCGACGGGTGCGGCGATCGCCGGCGTCGCCCCAAAGGCGAACGAGGCCGAGATCAACGCGAAGGCAAGGGCGGCTGCGGAAAGGGTCCGGCTGTCCATCACGAGAGCTGGTTTAGCGTTTCGGCCGCCCCTTGTCAGGTTAATTGCGCCTGATGGTAAGCGGTGGCGAGTTCCGCAGGCTTGCGACAGCGGCTGAAAAATGCAGGTGCACAACGGCCTTTACGATTAACCGGCGCACATGCGCCGGGACGGCAGGCGCAGACCTAGCGGCGCTTCTTGCGGCTGCGTGCGGCTTTCTTTGCCGAGCGTGAGCGTGTCGCCGCCGGCCGTCGCGCGGAGGCGCGTCCGCCTTTGCGTCCACCCTTGCGCGAAGATGACCTGTTGCTTTTCCTGCCGCGGCCGGAGCCGCTTCTCTTGCCCCCGCCGGATTCCTTGTTGACGGTCGCCCACGCGCGCCGCTCCGCTTCTTCCTGCGAGACACCGCGATCCTCGTAACCTTCTTCGATGTGCTCGGCTTTGCGCTTTTGCTTATCCGTGTAGCTCGACTTGTCGCCTCGTGGCATGACGTTCTCCTCTGCACGTGATCACACGCGACATTGAACGCGAGGAAAGAGTTCGGGTTCCTGTTGCTGTCGCTAGTGCCCGGAGACCAATCGCAGATCACGTCTCGCCAATGGGGCGGCGCAGCAAAGTAAGAACGTATGCTCGCGCATAGTCCTGAAGCGGATTGCTGATTGGCGATGATAAAGCCGTAGCACTGGGCTTATAGATCGCGGCCTAACGGCCCACCCGGGAGCAACAAGGATGGCTACACATCCACCTTCAGCGCCGCGATGAAGGCCTCCTGCGGGATGTCGACCTTGCCGAACTGGCGCATGCGTTTCTTGCCTTCCTTCTGCTTGTCGAGCAGCTTGCGCTTGCGCGTGGCGTCGCCGCCGTAGCATTTCGCGGTGACGTCCTTGCGGAAGGCGCGCACGGTTTCGCGCGCGATGATCTTGCCGCCGATCGCAGCCTGAATCGGCACCTGGAACATGTGCGGCGGGATCAACTCCTTCAGCTTCTCCGCCATGGCGCGGCCGCGCGACTCCGCGCGCGTGCGGTGGACGAGCATCGCCAACGCATCGACCGGCTCGCCGTTGACCAGCATTTGCAGCTTGACGAGATCGGCCGGGCGGTACTCGGTCAGGTGATAGTCGAATGAGGCGTAGCCGCGCGAGACCGACTTCAGTCGGTCGTAGAAATCGAACACCACTTCGTTGAGCGGCAGATCGTATTTCACCATCGCGCGGTTGCCGACGTAGGTCAGCTCCTTCTGCTCGCCGCGGCGGTCCTGACAGAGCTTGAGCACGGAGCCGAGATATTCGTCGGGCGTCAAAATGGTCGCCTCGATCCACGGCTCCTGCATTTCCTCGATGTGGTTCGGGTCCGGCATATCGACCGGATTATGGATTTCAAGCTCTTTGCCGTCGCGCAGCTTGATCTTGTAGATGACCGAGGGTGCGGTCGCGATCAGCTCGAGATTGAACTCGCGCGACAGCCGCTCCTGGATGATTTCCAGATGCAGCAGGCCGAGGAAGCCGCAGCGAAAGCCGAAGCCGAGCGCCGCGCTTGTTTCCATCTCAAAGGTGAAGCTCGCATCGTTGAGACGGAGCTTGCCCATGGCCGCGCGCAAATCCTCGAACTGCGCGGCATCGACTGGAAACAATCCGCAGAACACGACCGGGATCGCGGGACGAAAACCCGGAAGCGGCTTGTCGACCGGCTTGCGGTCATCCGTGATGGTGTCGCCGACCCGCGTGTCGGCAACTTCCTTGATCGAGGCGGTGAGCATCCCGATTTCGCCGGGGCCGAGTTCGTCGACCGCCACAAGCTTCGGTGTATAGACGCCGGTACGGTCCACTTCGTAGGCCGCGCCGGTCCCCATCATGCGGATACGCTGACCCTTCTTCAGCACGCCGTCCACGATGCGCACCAGCACCACGACGCCGAGGTAACTGTCGTACCAGCTGTCGACCAGCAGCGCCTTGAGCGGCGCGTCGCGGTCGCCTTTCGGCGGCGGCAGCTTCGTGACAATTGCCTCCAGCACCTCAGGCACGCCGTCGCCGGTCTTGGCCGAAATCATCAGCGCGTCGGAAGCGTCGAGACCGATCACGTCCTCGATCTGCTGTTTGACCTTTTCCGGTTCCGCCGCAGGCAGGTCCACTTTATTGAGAACCGGCACGATCTCGTGGCCGTTGTCGATCGCCTGGTAGACATTTGCGAGCGTCTGCGCCTCGACGCCTTGGCTCGCGTCGACGACCAGAAGCGAGCCTTCGACGGCCGCAAGTGAGCGGTTTACTTCGTAGGCAAAGTCGACGTGACCGGGTGTGTCGATGAGGTTGAGCACGTATTCCTTGCCGTCGCGCGCCTTGTAGTTGAGGCGGACGGTCTGCGCCTTGATGGTGATGCCGCGCTCGCGCTCGATCTCCATCGAGTCGAGCACCTGCTCCTTCATCTCGCGCAGGCTGAGGCCGCCGGTGAGCTGGATCAGCCGGTCGGCCAGCGTCGACTTGCCGTGGTCGATGTGCGCGACGATGGAAAAGTTGCGAATGTTGTCGATGGTGGCCGCCGTCATGGCGCGGCAGATAACATCGCGCCATGGGCGCTTCAAGCTGACAGCAGGAGAGGGCGGCAGATTGCGGTCACTTCTCGGTCATGTCCGGCCTTCTGCCGAATCGTCCCGGCCGGCGGCGCACGGCCTTCCAAACGAAATGGCCGGGACGAGCCCGGCCATGACAATGTTCGCGCGGCGGACAATCAATATCGGTAATGATCCGCCTTGAACGGCCCTTCGACTGGCACGCCGATATAGGTCGCCTGCTTTTCTGAAAGCCTGGTCAGCTTCACGCCGATCTTGTCGAGATGCAGCCGTGCGACCTTCTCGTCCAGATGTTTGGGCAATGTGTAGACTTTCTTTTCGTACTTGCCGGGATTCGTCCACAGCTCGATCTGCGCCAGCGTCTGGTTGGTGAACGAGGACGACATCACGAAGCTCGGGTGGCCCATCGCATTGCCGAGATTTACGAGGCGGCCTTCCGACAGCAGAATGATGCGTTTGCCGTCGGGGAATTCGACCTCATCCACCTGCGGCTTGATGTTGTGCCATTTGAAATTGCGCAGGCTCGCGATCTGGATTTCGCTGTCGAAATGGCCGATGTTGCACACGATCGCACGGTGCTTCATCTGGCGCATGTGCTCGAGGGTGATGACATCGACATTGCCGGTTGCGGTGACGAAGATATCGGCGCGCGGCGCAGCATCCTCCATGGTGACGACTTCATAGCCTTCCATCGCCGCCTGCAGTGCGCAGATCGGGTCGACTTCGGACACCATCACGCGGCAGCCCGCCTGGCGCAGTGAGGCAGCCGACCCTTTTCCGACATCGCCGAAGCCCGCGACCATCGCGACCTTGCCCGCCATCATCGCATCCGTGCCGCGGCGGATGCCGTCGACGAGGCTCTCGCGACAGCCATAGAGATTGTCGAATTTCGATTTGGTCACGGAGTCGTTGACGTTGATCGCCGGGAATAGCAGGCGCCCTTCTTTCTGCAACTGATAGAGGCGGTGAACGCCGGTTGTGGTCTCTTCCGTCACGCCGCGGATGTTCTTCGCGAGTTCAGCGAACCAGCCCGGCTTTTCCTTGAGCGTGCGCTTGATGAGCGCGAAGAAAACTTCCTCTTCTTCGTTCTCTGCCTTGTCGAGAAAGGCTGTGTCACCTTTCTCGGCGCGCAAGCCATGATGGACCAGCATGGTGGC
>DASTSG010000027.1:0-21658 GCA_035760805.1 Pseudolabrys sp. | reverse complement strand
TGCCCATGTTTGCGCCTTCACCCATCGCGGCCGCGTGCGCGCACAGAATGAAGATACGATTGTGGTCGGCGACTGGGTCTCTCCGCTGGAGATGCGAGAACCTCGCATTTCCCATCATTCGCTTGCGCCGCCGCTCGTTTGCGCGGTCGCCGACGGGCTCGGCGGACATCGTGCCGGTGAGGTTGCAAGCCGACACGCCGCACGGCAACTCGCCAGGGCCGGCGCGGCGCTTGCGAGCGTTGACGGCGTGCAGGAAACCTTGCGCCGCATCGACAACGAGCTTTATGCCGCCATGGCGCAGGATGCAGGCTGCGCGGGCATGGGTACCACGATAGCCGGCCTTGTGCTCGGCGAACGGCTCATTTGGTTCAACGTCGGCGACAGCCGCCTCTATCGCTTCCGCGGCGGTGATCTTGCGCAAGTGAGCGTCGATGACACCCCGCCCGGTCTGCGCAGCGGCCTCATCACGCAATCGCTGGGCGGCGCGTTGCAGCCGCAGCCGGTGCGGCCGCATGTCGGCGAGGAAGAGCTGTCGGTGCCGTCGCGTTTCCTTCTCTGCAGCGACGGCCTGACCGACATGCTCGATGATGGCGACATCGCGGATTGCCTGAGGCTTCCCGACGCGGATGCAGTCGCGCAGCTCTTCGACCGCGCCATGCGCGCGGGCGGCGCGGACAACGTGTCGATTGTGGTGGTGAGTGTGGAGGATGGTGAGTTGAGGGACCACAGCCTGTAGCCCGGATGAAGCATCAGCCTTATCCGGGAAAACGTTATCAAAAAAATCCCGGATTCGCCAACCGGGCAAACCCCCAAACGATCCAAGCGACCGCATCATTGCTGCGACCGCGCGCAAGCTCGCCGCTACGCTCATTACACGCGAGCGTGCGTTGTTGGATATGGCCCGCAGGGGCATGTGGAGTGTTGAGCGTCAGTGACTGTAGCCCGCATAGAGCGAAGCGGAATGCTGGGTCGCTTTGTTGCGATGTCGGCCTCGGATTTCGCTAAAGCTCATCTGGGCTACGCCTCGCTATTTCATGTGCGCAGTTGCGCGACCCAATGCTGTTCGCCGACGATCGCGACGGGGCAACCCGTCGATCGCATCTCCACGGCCTTCTCAATCTTGCGGCCAAAGGTGGAGTGCGCCCAGCTGTCGGTCGCGTAGATTCCGATCACAAGGTAGCCGGTCTCTTGGGTGAGCGAACCGCATAGGCCGCCTTTCGCCTCGACGGCTGCGATGCACTCTTTTCTAGTGCCAAATGCGAACGTACCAGTGAAGCAGAAGCGGGACGTCGGGAATCGGATGGGCGGGGGAGGGATGTCCAGCGGAAGCGTTGTCGCCTTGAGCATTTCGCCGACCTCAAAATCGCCGGCGGCAAACTGCTGCAGGACCGAAAAGAGATCGGCTGCCTCCTCCGGTGCGACGGCTCCGTCGGCGAGGATGGCATCGACACGTCCAAGCAGGGCGGCGACCACGGGGTTGGCGGCACCAACTGTGTGAGCGACCAGCCACTTGTGCAGATACTCAACCTCCACCGGTGTGATGACGCCGTCTGCAGTGATGCCGTGGGTCAGGCCAAGCAACTCGTTGACCTCGCGATCCGCCAAGCGAGCGCGGTTGTAGAGGCGATGCAAACGGCTGTCCTCGGTCACGTTCGATATACCGCTGCCAGGCTGTCACGGCTTGCAATTCGGCTCACAAATTCTGGGCTTTCCATCCGGTTAGTCGCGCTCTGACGTCAGTTGACGACCCACGCCACTGTTCTTACGAACACCCCGTCGTTGACCCGCAGGTATCGCACTTCATGCAGGTGCCGTTGCGCACGAGGGTGAAGTTGCCGCATTCGCCGCAGGCTTCGCCTTCGTAGCCCTTCGCTTTGGCTTCCGCGCGCTTCTCCGCCGCCATCGCCTTGGGCGAGGGTTGCGCGCGTGTCTCCAATTCCTGCGCGGGTGAGAGCTTGGCTTGCGGTTCAGCCTTGAGCGCGACGGCGCCGGTTGCTTCGGCGCGCGGCGAAGCGGAGGCGAGGGCGGTTACACGGGCTCCGCTAACCCCACCTCGGCCGGATTCGCCGGGCGATCCGGGAGAAGAAGTGCTTGCCGCGGAGACGTTCGTTGACGGCGGCACCACGGCGAGCCGATCGGTGCGCGAGCGCGTCAGGCCTTTCGACACCAGCGTATTCGGCGCGCGGCCTTCGGCCTCGCCCTTTCCGAGCGCGTCAAAGCCGGCCTCATTCGGATCGACATGTGCAAGATCGAAGCGTGCGAGATAGGAAACGGCGAGCTCGCGGAACACATAGTCGAGGATCGAGGTCGCATATTTGATCGAGTCGTTGCCTTGCACCGGGCCTTGGGGCTCGAAGCGGGTGAAGGTGAAGGCGTCGACATATTCCTCGAGCGGCACGCCGTATTGCAGGCCGAGCGACACCGCGATCGCGAAGTTGTTGATGAAGCTTCGCAGCGCCGCGCCTTCCTTGTGCATGTCGATGAAGATTTCGCCGAGCCTTCCGTCGTCGTATTCGCCGGTGCGCAGATAAACCTTGTGCCCGCCGACGACGGCCTTCTGCGTGTAGCCCTTGCGGCGCGAGGGCAGCCGCTCGCGCTCGCGCAGCACGGTCACGCGCTCGACGATCTTCTCGACGATCTTTTCCGCGACCTGCGAGGTGCGCGCGGCCATCGGCTGCGTGAGCAGCGCCTCGACAGCATCGTCCTCGTCGTCCTCATCCGCGATCAACTGCGAATTGAGAGGCTGCGAAAGCTTGGAGCCGTCGCGATAGAGCGCGTTGGCTTTGAGCCCCAGCTTCCAGGAGAGGAGATAGGCCTCCTTGCAGTCCTCCACCGTTGCGTCGTTCGGCATGTTGATGGTCTTGGAGATCGCGCCGGAGATGAACGGCTGCGCTGCCGCCATCATGCGGATGTGGCTCTCGACCGAGAGGAAGCGCTTGCCCGTCCGCCCGCACGGATTGGCACAGTCGAACACCGGATAGTGCTCGGCTTTGAGATGTGGCGCGCCTTCCACCGTCATCGCGCCGCAGACGTGGATGTTTGCGGCCTCGATTTCGCGCTTGGTGAAGCCGAGCGCGGTCAAAAGATCGAAGGTCGGGGAGGCGAGATCCTCCGCCGGAATGTTCAGCGTTTCGCGGCAGAAGTCTTCGCCGAGCGTCCACTTGTTGAATGCGAACTTGATGTCGAAAGCGGTCGGCAGCGCCTTCTCGACCTTGGCGATCGCTTCGTCGGTGAAGCCTTTGGCCTTCAGCGTGGTGTGGTTGATCGCGGGCGCCTGGGCGAGCGTGCCATGGCCGACGGCGTAAGCTTCGATCTCGGCGATTTCCGCCTCCGAGTAGCCAAGCGTGCGCAGCGCATTCGGCACAGCGCGGTTGATGATCTTGAAGTAGCCGCCGCCGGCAAGCTTCTTGAACTTCACCAGCGCGAAATCGGGCTCGATGCCGGTGGTGTCGCAATCCATGACGAGGCCGATGGTGCCGGTCGGCGCGATCACGGTCGCCTGGGCATTGCGATAGCCGTGCTGCTCGCCGAGCGCCAGCGCGCGGTCCCAAGCTGCCTTTGCGTGTGAGGAGAGTTCTGAAAAGGCAGTCAGCGCCGGCACGCGCTCGTTGGGCTGAAGCGATTTGTGGTCGAGCGGCACAGGCGGCGTCGCGACCTGCTCATAGCCGGTCCGCTCGCCGTGTGCGGCGCGCCGGTGATTGCGGATCACGCGCAGCATATGCTCGCGGTTTTTCTTGAAGCCGGGGAAGGGGCCGAGGCCTGCCGCCATTTCCGCCGACGTCGCGTAGGAGACGCCGGTCATGATAGCGCTGAGTGCGCCGCAGATCGCGCGGCCGGCATCGGAGTCATACGCAATGCCGGACGTCATCAGCAGGCCACCGATGTTGGCGTAGCCGAGGCCAAGCGTACGGAACTCGTAGGAGAGTTCGGCGATCTCGCGCGAGGGGAATTGCGCCATCATCACCGAGATTTCGAGCACGATCGTCCACAGCCGTACCGCGTGCTCGTAGGACGCCACGTCGAACTTCGCGCCGGCCGCGCGTGATTCCGCAGTGGATTTCAGGAACGTCAGCAAGTTGAGCGAGGCGAGATTGCAGGCCGTGTCGTCGAGGAACATGTATTCCGAGCACGGATTACTTGCGCGGATTTCGCCCGACGCCTTGCAAGTATGCCAGTCGTTGATGGTGGTGTGATATTGCAAGCCCGGATCGGCCGATGCCCATGCGGCGTAGCCGATCTTTTCCCATAACGCGCGTGCCGGAAGCGTTTTCGCCACCTTGCCGTTCTTGCGCCAGGTCAGGTCCCACTGCGCGTCGGCCTCGACAGCTTTCAGGAACTGATCAGTGACGCGCACCGAGTTGTTCGAGTTCTGCCCAGCGACCGTCAGATAGGCTTCCGAATCCCAGTCCGTGTCGTAGGTCGGGAAGTGGATGTCCTTATAACCCTGCTTGGCGAACTGGATGACGCGCCTGATGTAGTTGTCCGGCACGAACGCCTTGCGCGCAAGCTTGATTTCGCGCTTGAGCGCCGGGTTCTTCTCGGGCGTGAAGCAGTCGTCGCCCGAGCCTTCGCAGTTCACGCACGCTTTCAGGATCGCTTTCAGGTGCTTCTGGTTGATCTTGGAGCCGGTGACCAGCGCCGCGACCTTCTGCTCTTCGAGCACCTTCCAGTCGATGTACTGTTCGATGTCCGGGTGATCGACGTCGACCACGACCATCTTTGCCGCGCGACGCGTCGTGCCGCCCGATTTGATGGCGCCGGCGGCACGGTCGCCGATCTTGAGGAAGCTCATCAGACCCGATGATTTTCCGCCGCCGGACAGCTTCTCGCCTTCGCCGCGCAGCCTGGAGAAGTTCGAGCCGGTGCCCGAACCGTATTTGAACAGGCGCGCCTCTCGCACCCACAGGTCCATGATGCCGCCATCGTTGACGAGATCGTCCTTCACCGATTGGATGAAGCAGGCGTGCGGCTGCGGATGCTCGTACGCAGATTTCGATTTCGTCAGCTTGCCGGTGAACGGGTCGACATAAAAATGGCCTTGGCCCGGTCCGTCGATGCCATAAGCCCAATGCAGGCCCGTGTTAAACCACTGCGGGGAATTGGGCGCGCATATCTGCGCGGCGAGCATGAAGCACAACTCATCGTAGAAGGCCTGCGCGTCGGCTTCGCTATCGAAGTAGCCGCCCTTCCAGCCCCAATAGGTCCAGGTGCCGGCCAGTCGGTGAAACACCTGCTTGGAAGAATGCTCCCCGACGTAGCGATCCTTTTCCGGCAGCGCGGCAAGTGCCTCCTCGTCGGCAACCGAGCGCCAGAGAAACGAGGGGACGGAATTCTCTTCGACCTTCTTGAGGCGGGCCGGGACGCCGGCCTTGCGGAAATATTTCTGCGCCAGAACGTCGGCGGCAACCTGGGACCAGCCTTCCGGTACTTCGACGTTGTCGAGCTTGAAGACGATCGATCCGTCCGGGTTGCGAATCTCGCTCGTCGTCAGCCGGAATTTGATGTCCCCGTAAGCCGGCTGACCTTCCTTGGTGTAGCGTCGCTCGATTCGCATGACTCTCAAGCCCCTTCTTGGCCGCGCCGCCTGCCGACGGCGATTTAAGCGGACCTGTCCCGTCCGCCGTTTCCTTGCTCGTGTTTTGACGCCTTACGTTATCTATGCCGGTGTTTTGCTTTCGACACCGGCTTTACGCCCCGGGGCCCGCTTTACGCCCGACAGATGTCCTGCTCCCGGAACACCATCGCTGGTGCGGGCGAGAACGACTGAAGCGCCGTATTGGAGACCCTGGAGGGACTGGAACTCACGCGCACTGACTATTTAAAGCTAGGTGGACTCGCCGGGCTCGTCAACAACAGATAGTCGTCATTTCTGAATCAAATACTAAGTGTTGTGTTCCCGTCATCAAACTTTGAGCAAAACAAAGCTCAAGTACAGGGATTATTCGTCGATACGTCGCCTCGGAAAAGCCTTTTTGTGAAAGCCGGCATCTAGGTTTTTATCCCTTGCGACGCGGCCAACAAATGGCGGAAAATACAGGATTGCAGTTGCGCGCCTGCGTTCGCGCTGGTGCCAGGGGGCGGGGGATAAAGCTTGGAAAACGCAGCGCCGAACCTGTCGGGAGTCGATGATTCTCTAAAGAAAACCAAGCTGTTAGCCGGCTTGCGCGCATTTGGAACATGGGCTGGCGGAATACCCAATCCTGTGAATTCACATCCAAACGCCGGGGGATGTCATTAAAAACCGCCGATTTTGCCGCATTTTCCGCGATTCCATCGGATCACGTCTTGATCGGTTGCGCCGAGGTCCGAGCGAGACAGCCGCTGAACTTTAGTCGGGTAGCCTCGTTGAGGACGGAAGCGCCGGCCGTACCGGGGGAGGCGAAGTCGCAGTCATGCCCATCTTTGCGATGATCGACCCGCTCTATTCGGCCTCAGGGTTCGGTGTGGGCCTTTTGGTCGGCCTGACAGGTGTCGGCGGTGGCTCGCTGATGACGCCCCTGCTTATTCTGCTGTTTGGGGTGCATCCCGCCACGGCCGTCGGAACGGACCTGCTTTATGCCGCCGCCACCAAGACCGCGGGCAGCTGCGTGCACGGCCTCGCGCGCAGCATCCACTGGCAGATGGTGCGAAGGCTTGCGACCGGCAGCATTCCGGCGACCGTCGTCACGCTGTCTGTCTTGTCGTTTCTGAACCTCGACAGCAGCGCAGCGCGCAGTCTCATTACGGTCGTGCTCTGCTTCGCGCTGTTCCTGACTGCCTGCGTATTGATCTTTCGCAACACCATCCTTGACTATTATCAAGGCCGCTTTCCGACGCTCGACCCGCACAAGACCGCGCTTGCGACGGTGCTCGTCGGGGCGGTGCTTGGCATTCTGGTCTCGATATCGTCGGTCGGAGCCGGCGCGATTGGCGTGATGGCCTTGGTCATCCTCTATCCGCGCATGCCCATGGCACGCATTGTCGGTTCGGATATCGCCCATGCCGTGCCGTTGACCTTGATCGGCGGCATGGGACACTGGATGTTCGGCGCTGTCGATTGGCAGATTATGGCGTCGTTGCTCGTTGGCTCATTGCCCGGCATTTTTGTCGGCAGCTACCTCACGACGCGCGTGCCGGAAACCGCCTTGCGACTCGTTTTGGCGGCCACCCTCCTTCTTGTCGCGAGCAAGCTTGCCTACGATCACGTCAACAGTTCGGCAGATCTGTTGACGGCGTTCACCAGACGCGCGCCTGACTAGCGGCATCAAGCCCGCCGCTCGCGCCCCTGCCGCATGGGTTGCAGAAGGCTATCCCCGTCCGCTGTTTTGGCGGCAGGAATTACAATCGTCTCGCTGCGCTGGCGCGGCAGCGCATAAGGGTGCTCCCGCTGCAAGAAATCGATCAATTGTTCCCGAACCTCACAGCGTAGATTGAAGGTCGCCCCTGCATTGTTCGCGCTCACCAGGATGCGCAGCTCGATCGTGCGGTCATTCGCATCGGTAACCTGCACAACCGCCGTGTTGCCGTTCCAGGCTTTCGACTGCGTTACAATTTCCTGAAGCTTTTGGCGTATAGCGCCGATCGGCGCCGAATAGTCCAGGTAAAGCAGGACTGTACCGAGCAATGCGGAGCTTTCGCGAGTCCAGTTTTGAAACGGCTTCTCGATAAAATAGGTCAGCGGCACGATCATGCGCCGCAAATCCCACAACCGCACGACAACGTAAGTTGAAGTAATTTCTTCGATCGTGCCCCATTCGTTTTCGACAATGACGGCATCCGCGATACGGATGGGTTGAGTCATCGCAAGCTGCACGCCGGCGAACAGATTGCTCAAGAGCGGCCGTGCGGCAAGACCGGCAATAATGCCTGCAACGCCGGCAGATGCGAACAGACTCACGCCGTACTGTCGCACGGGCTCGAACGTCATCAGGGCTGCGCCGATCGTAAAGAGTACGATCAACACGTCCACGCTACGCAAAAGCACACGTATCTGCGTGTTGTGTTTGCGCGCAAGCAGATTGTCTTCCACGTCGAGCCGGTAGCGCCGCAGATACACGTTCGCAGCAATATTGAGCGCTGTGACAATGGCCCAGCCGGCAAGCCCTATAATCGCAATGAGAAGAAAACGCGCGATCCAGTATGCGACTGTGGGATCGAATGGTGCTGCCGGCAGCACAATGAGCATCGCGAAAACAAGCAGCGCCAGCCGCGAGATCGCACGCGTCTGCGTGAAAACCGAAAGCACATAAGGATGCCGGCCGGCGAGGGAGCGCCGGACAATCCTGCGGCCGATCTTGTGCAATGCAAGGGCGACAATGATCGACAGTAGCAGAAGAAGCCCGCCGACAAGATCGTCGGGCAACCAATCAAGCAGGTTCCGGATCGCGTTCAGTCCCGATCTGATCGAATCCATGCCTCTTCAATAACTCAGCCGAAGGGCGAGGAACACCGGTCAATTTGGGCACACTGGACAAGCGGTGGCGAGCGGTGGCAGAACGCCGCAATCGAAGCGATGACAACGCCGGTAGCCATGAGAAGTTTCCTGCTGAAGTTATTCACCTGGTGGAATTCGCAAACGTTCGGGACCCAGGTGTGGACGTGGGCCTACGGCGAATTCGTCGGCGAGGACGAGTTCGGCAACCGGTATTACCGGACGCGCGGCGGCAAGATCGATCCCGTGCTCGGTTTTGAGCGGCGCTGGGTTATCTATAACGGCTACACAGAGGCTTCGACCATTCCGCCCGGATGGCACGGCTGGATCCACCACATCGTGGATACGCCGCCTACGCAGGAAAGGTATACGCCGCGGTCTTGGCAGAAGCCGCATCGTCCAAATCTGACCGGCACGCCGGCCGCAGTGCGTCCGAGCGGATCGACGCTGGCGAAAGGCCGTCGTCCCAAGGCAACCGGCGACTACAACGCGTGGACGCCCGGCGACAGCAAGCAGTAAGCAGTGATCAGTTATGAAGTGGCCGCCTGGGCTGCTCTATTGAATCGCCGGTCGCTGTTCTTGGCCGCCCTTCCCACGCCGCAATCAGCGTGTTAACCGGGCGCGCTGGTTGGTTTGCATGCATTTCGGGGCAGGACAAAGCCGGCCTGATGGCAAGAGTCTCTTTTATAGTCATAACTGTCACCGCGGTGCTTGCAACTGCGCCAGCCCTTGCGCAATTCGGCACGATCTTCGGCGATAGCCCCCCACGGCCGCCAGCGGACATTCCGGAGCAAAGTGTCCCGCCGCAAAACCGAAATTTTCCCGACGACGGCGACAATTTTCCCTATCGTAACGGTAACCGCCAGGACGAGCCGCCTCTAGACACGCGCGTCGACGCGCCCGTACAGCCGCCGCGGACAAATGCACCGGCAGGCGGTGCGGGAACGGCCGATATTCAATCGGCGCCATTGCCGACATTGCCGGGTACCGCAACGCCGCAGCAAGTCAATCCATTGCCGGCCGACGCCAAGCAATCGGCTCCGCCAGAAACCGGCCCAATCCACACGTTACCGGGATTGCCGCCCGGCATCCGACAGCCGCGTGGAACACCGCAACAACCAGCGGATGCGGCCGTTCAGCCGAGCGACGAAATCATCGAGACGCCACCGCCGCAAAAGATCGCCAACCCGACCGCTGTTTTTAACGGGCTCGACAAGATCACGGGCCGCATCATTTCGTTTGATGTCGCAATCAATGAGACGGTGCAATTTGGTGCGTTACAGGTGACGCCGCGGGTGTGCTATTCGCGCCCACCAACAGAAACGGCGCAGACGGATGCCTTTGTCGAAGTGGATGAAGTCACCTTACAAGGCCAAATCAAGCGGATATTCACCGGCTGGATGTTTGCAGCAAGCCCGGGTTTGCACGGCGTCGAGCATCCGATTTACGATGTTTGGCTCCAGGACTGCAAAGGCGGAAAGAATCCTGCTGTTGCCGAAGCACCGCCAGACACGGTTGCTAAGCCGCAACGCGCCCGCCGCACGAATCCATCGGAACGTGCACCTGCATCCGGATCGCGAGCGCAACAGCGCAGCTTACCGTCTCAGCGCTGAGGGCTCTCGCAGGGTTGCGAACCTCAGTGCCTCAGCGCCATCGATGGGACGATCGAGCGGCAGGGCGCCAAAATTTCCCTTGCTGGCAAGTGCTGCCTCGAGAAGCTTTTGATAGCGCTGCCGCGGCACTTCGATTGCGCCGAACGTCTTCAAGTGGTCCGTAACGAACTGTGTGTCGAGCAGCTTGTACCCGCCAGCATTGAGCCGTCCGACGAGATGAACGAGCGCAATCTTTGAGGCATCGCGCACGCGGCTAAACATGCTTTCGCCGAAAAATACCGCCCCGAGTGAAACGCCGTACAGCCCACCGACAAGACTGTTGCCGTCATAAACCTCAACGGAATGGCAGTGACCACGCCCGTGTAGCCGGGAATAGAGCGTGCGTATTCTGCCGTTGATCCACGTTCGGGCACGTCCGCGCGTCGGAGCGGCGCAGCCGTCGATTACCGCCTCGAAATCGCGATTTACAGTAACTGTGAGCCGCGTCGAGCGGACCGTCCGTGCCAGCCGGGTAGGCACGTGGAAGGCATCAAGTGGAATGATCCCGCGCCGTTCCGGTTCTATCCAATATAGGGCCGGATCGTCGGCACTCTCCGCCATTGGAAAAATGCCGCAGGCATACGCTTTGAGCAGGACTTCCGGCGTGATTTCGACGAAGGCGCTCTCACGGCTGGCCATCATGACGTTTGGAACCGCTGACCAGAAGATTGTTTCCGACCCATCGTCAGAACCTCAACGAAATGCATCTTAACCCGAAGTTCACCACAGACGGCTTCAATTTCAAATAACTTCAGATAACTTGAAAACAATCTCCCGCAATGTGCGTTGGCCGACAAACGGGCACAGCATCGGTTTTACCGAGGGCCAGGGGAGGTCGAGGATGGCCATCAATCGAGGACAAAGAGCAACCAGCGTGCTGCTCGTCGAAGATGAGGCGCTGATCAGCGAATTCATTGCCGAAGAACTGACTGCGCACGGGTTCGAGGTACACGAGGCTTCTAATGCGGCCAAGGCGCTCGATGTTCTCAATGACGGAACCCACATCGATATTTTGTTCACTGACATCGATCTGCCCGGCGGTATGGACGGTTCGGAGCTCGCAGAGCGGGCGCGAGGGATGCGTCCTGAATTGCCGATCGTCTACGCTTCGGGCCGGTATTCGCCCTCAGCCGTGGCGCCGCTTGTTCCACGTTCTGTGTTCCTGAGGAAACCATACGACCCGGACGATCTCTGCCGATTGATCGACCGGCTTACGCTTCACATGCACTGAGTGAATCAGCCGTTCATTCCGCCGCTGGCGAGAAACTGCTCGAGCCAGTGGATGTGATAATTGCCGTCGATGATATCCTTTTCGCGCACCAGCGCGCGGAAGAGCGGCAGTGTGGTTTCGATTCCGTCCACTACGACTTCATCAAGAGCGCGTTTGAGTCGCATTAGCGCTTCTGTGCGCGTTTTGCCGTGCACGATCAGCTTGCCCACAAGGGAGTCGTAGTAGGGCGGGATTGTGTAGCCTTGGTAGACGGCCGAATCGATGCGAACGCCAAGGCCGCCAGGTGCGTGATAGTGCAGGATCTTTCCAGGTGATGGGCGAAACGAAACCGGATTTTCCGCATTGATGCGGCATTCGATGGCGTGCCCGCTGAAGGTGACATCGCTTTGTTTCAGCGTCAGTCGATTACCCGCCGCGGCGCGGATTTGCTCGAAGATCAGATCGATTCCTGTAATCATCTCGGTTACCGGATGTTCGACCTGAATGCGCGTATTCATTTCAATGAAATAAAACTTGCCGTCTTCATAGAGAAATTCCACGGTACCGACACCGAGATAGCCGAGGTCGCGCATGGCCTTGGCGACTGTGTCGCCGATCTCGTCGCGCGCGGATCTGTTGAGTGCAGGCGACGGGCCTTCCTCCCAGACTTTCTGGTGGCGCCGCTGCAACGAGCAATCGCGCTCGCCAAGATGGATGGCGTTTGTCTTGCCATCGCCCAGCACCTGCACTTCGATGTGACGCGGCCTTTGCAGATATTTTTCGAGATAGACCGCGTCGTTGCCAAATGCGGCCTTTGCTTCCGCGCGTGCGGTCGAAAGCGCCGTCGCAAGCTCCTGTCCATCGTGGGCGACTTTCATGCCGCGCCCGCCGCCGCCTGCTGCCGCTTTCACCAGCACCGGAAAGCCGATATCAGCGGCAATCCGTGCCGCTTCGCTGTCGGATGAAATTCCCTCTTCGGACCCGGGGACTACAGGGATGCCAAGTCGTTTGACCGTGCGCTTGGCTTCGATCTTATCACCCATTAGACGGATATGTTCCGGCTTGGGGCCGATGAACTGAATATTGTGTTCGGCAAGGATTTCGGCGAAGCGCGCATTTTCCGACAGAAAGCCGTACCCGGGATGGACCGCATCCGCGCCGGTGATCTCACAGGCGGCAAGCAGCGCCGGAATGTTGAGGTAACTGTCTTTGGCGGCCGGAGGGCCGATACAGACGCTTTCGTCCGCGAATCGCACGTGCATCGCGTCAGTATCGGCCGTCGAATGTACTGCAACGGTGGGAATGCCGAGTTCCTTGCAGGCGCGCTGGATCCGGACGGCGATTTCGCCGCGATTGGCAATCAGGATCTTGTCGAACATTTCGACTCAGGCCTCTCCCTACCGCCTCCACACGGAAAAGCGCAGACCGCGCGGTCTCCAAGCACGGGGCAACTGCGCGCCTTCTCAGGATTCGGGCGGACTGTCACTCGATGATCACCAACGGCTCGCCAAATTCGACCGGCTGACCATCCTCGAACAGGATCTGAACAACCGTACCTGCCCGAGGCGCCGGAATCTGATTCATGGTTTTCATCGCCTCGACGATGAGCAGCGTGTCGCCGGCCTTCACATGGCTGCCGATCTCGATGAAAGGCTTGGCGCCGGGTTCCGGCGCGGCATAGGCGGTCCCGACCATCGGCGAAATGACCATGCCCGGATGTTTGGCGGGATCGAGCGGAGCAATTTCCGTGACCGGAACGGGAGCGGCAGCATTCACCGGGCGTGGCATGGCAACCGAGACAGATGCGCCGCCGCGGCCCACCCGCACGCGCTGGCCGTCCTGCTCGATTTCAATCTCGTTCAGGCCCGTTTCATCCAGAAGTTTTGCCAACTCCCTGATGAGGTCGTAATCGACGTTGAAGGATTTGGACTTGACCATTTCTCAGCGCTTCGGCTTTTGACCAACAAGTCCGGCAAGCCCCTCAATCGCAAGCGCGTAGCCGTTGATCCCGAACCCGCAGATCACGGCTTTCGCTGCTTTCGATACGTATGAATTTTGCCGGAATTGTTCGCGCGTATGGATGTTGGTGATGTGAGTCTCAATCACGGGTATTTTTACGGCGAGGATAGCATCCAGAATAGCAATCGACGTGGTGGTGTACCCCGCGGGATTGAGGATGATTCCGACTGCCTTTTTCGCGTGCGCCTCCTGAATCCAATTGACGATCTCACCTTCGCTATTTGATTGGCGGAACACGATTTCGAAGCCGTGCTTTTTCGCTGACGCACGGCACAATCTCTCGACATCCGTTAGGGTACTGTCGCCGTACTTCTCCGGCTCACGCGTGCCCAGAAGGTTGAGGTTTGGACCGTTAAGTACGTAAACGGATTTGGCCATTGATTTTCCCACAGGCTGAAGACCCGTCCTCTGCCGCAACGGCTTTATAGGTGTCTCCGACAGCGAGGGAAAGCCGTCGGATGCCGTTAAACGCTTTTGTCCGAAACGTTCTGGGTCGCCTGTGCAGCCCAATCTACCACATCCTTGAGAGCCGTGAGGCGCTGCCGCCGAACTGCCCTGGCTTTTCTGAACGTTTCGATCTGCCGGTCGGCGCTCGTCCCATCGGCGAGGATGCGCTGCAGAAACGCTATTTCACGTTCGCAGTTAAAAGCGACGACGTCGCCGGCAATGAAGTCGAATACCTCATCGAGCCATTCCTTTACGGTACGCGGGGAGCGGGCGAAAGGATCGACGAATACGGCCCCGATGCCGTATCGCTGCGCGTGCCACTTGTTTTCCACAGTGATCGCGCGCCCGACGCGGTCAAACCCGGAATTAAGCGCCCGGTCGCGATCGATGGCGCGCGTGAGGCAGCGAAAGAGGGCCGCGATCGCTACAGCGTCGTCCAGGTGCGTACAACTGTCCGTAATGCGCAGTTCGATCGTGGGGTTTGCCATTGAGGGGCGCAGCGCCCACCAGATGTAGCTCGCGTCTGGAATAATCTCGGCCCATGTGAGGGCGTCGATGTACTGGCGATACTCGTCTTCGCTGTGAAACAGTTCAGGCAGGCCGGTGCGCGGCAACTCGTCGTAGGCAGCAAGCCGATAACCGTGCAAACCGGTGAGGTGACCCTGCCAAAACGGCGAGGAGGTGGAGAGTGCGAGTAGAAGAGGCAGGTAGGGCGTCAGACGCATGATCAGGTCGATGCGCCTGGAAACGTCCGGCACCTCGACATGCACGTGCATACCACACAGCATGTTGCGCATGCCGATCATTTGCAGATCGTCCATGATAGCGCCGTACCGCTCCTTCGGAGTCATCACTTGCTCCGGCCAAAACGCGAGCGGAAAAGTGCCCATTGCGGCAATGCCGAGCTTGTATTTGCCTGCTATCGCGGCAATCGTTGATCGATAATGTGCGAGGTGCGCGCGCGCTTGTTTCAACGTCTCGCAGGGCGGAGTTGCGACCTCGATTTGCGACTGCAGCATCTCGGTCATCAGACGATCGCCCAGCGTGCGTTGGGCTTCGTCGATGAATTTGTCGTTGATGTGCTTCACCGCACGGCGTGATGCGGCGTCGAATACAAAGTATTCCTCTTCAATCCCGATAGAATACATCGCGAGGGCACACCGCCGCCAGGAAGCCGTTTGCGAGCGTACACAATGAGAAACAGGCCGCCAGGCGTTTTTTCGCTGGCGGCCGGTTTATGCAGAGCGAAAGGCTAGAAAGTCTCAGCAGGTCGCCTTGCCACACCGTGCGGTATTTATCTTTTCCTTCAAAGCCGCAAGACCAACAGCGCCGACAACGACGTCTGTGCCGATGACGTAGCTCGGAGTGCCGTTCAGGCCCAATGCGTCCGCGAGCTTAAAGTCTTCCTCGATTGTCTTCTTCACTTCCGGACTTTTCATGTCGATTTGTAACTGGGCCATATCGAGACCAACGTCCTTGGCGACGGCAAGGGCGCGCGCTTTATTGGCCGCGCCGCGGCCACCAAGCAGTTCTTTATGGAAAGCAAGATATTTGTCCGGAGCTTGCATGCGCACAGCGACGGCGACTTGCGCAGCTTCGACGGAGCCGGGCCCGAGGACCGGAAATTCCTTCAGCACGACCTTGAGCTTAGAATCGGTCTTGAGCAGATCGAGCATATCGGCCAGCGCGTGCCTGCAGTAACCGCAGTTGTAATCGAAGAACTCGACAAAGGTGACATCGCCGTTCGGATTGCCGAGCACGACCTGACGTGGCGACGCAAACAGCGCCTTTGCATGCTCCTTGACGGCGGCTTGGTGTTTTGCGGCTTGGGCGGCGGTCTGCCGCTTCTCAAGTTCGACCATCGCCTCCTGCAGCACTTCCGGATGGCTGATCAGATATTCGCGCACAATCGATTCGATCGCACTGCGCTGGTTCTTCGAAAATTCCTCGGCGGAAGCAAAGGGAGCCGAAAGGGCCAGAATTGCCGCAAACGCCGCAACTGACAGGCCAAGTTTCGCTTTCATTGTCGTCATCCTTGTGCTGGGCGAAGTCATAAACTCAATTCGGGTTTTTTGCGCGCTCTTTTACCGTTGCGATGTCATCGGCACGTACCCACGCAGGCGAGCCGACCGCGAGGCGTGTTTTGGCTCGCTCTGCGAGTTGCCGCGCGACCTTGAAATCGCCACGGGCAAGCGCAGCCTGCGCCGCGGCAAGATCGGCGTGAGCGAGATCGCCGCGCCGCCCGTATGCCATGGCAAGTTGATTATAGGCTTCCGCCATCTCGGGCTCGTGCGCCAAAGCCGTTCGGAGCATTTTTATTGCCTCGTCGGCGTTCTTCTTGTCGCCGGTCGCAACGAGCGCCTGACCAAGCATGATCTGGATCAGTGCGGGGGTAGGCGCAAGCGATACGGCGCGGCGCAGCGGTGCAATGGCGTCAGCGGGGTGTCCGCCCTCGAGCAGAGCCTGGCCTTTGAGTTCGTAGAAATAAGGATTCTTTGGTTCACTCTGTATCAGCCCATCGATCTGGGCGACCGCACCGCGCAGGTCGCCGAATCGATAGGTCGCAATGGCGCGCGCGTAACGCGCGGGCAGGCTCGTGTTGCTCGCCGGATAACGGCGCATCACCGTTTCGGCGCGCTCGAGAAAACCCGACAACTTTGCCCGCATCAAATCGTGCCGCAGCTGCAAGGTGGGCGGATCTTTTTTGTCCCAGTTAGGACTGCTCTTGGCCAGGGTTTCGAGCGCAGAGACACGCTCGGCCGGCATCGGATGCGTCTGCAGGTACGGATCGATATAGCGCGAATTGTAAAGTTGCTCGGCGCTCAGCCGTTTGAACAGATCGTACATGCCCTTGGGGGACTCGCCGGCCGCATTGAGGAATTTCACGCCGGCATGGTCAGCTTGGTCTTCCTGGGCACGGACATAGGCGAGCAGCGAATGTTGGATAATCGACTGCGGTGCAAGGATTGCGCCGACGCCAACCCCGCCACTATTCGAACGCGCACTGGCGACCATGGCACCCGCGCCCAGCAGCAAAGCAATGACCGACTGAGTTTGTGCCGTCGCAAGTTGCTCACGCAACCGCATGAGATGGCCGTCCGCGAGGTGACCCGTTTCGTGCGCCAGGACGCCGATGACTTCATTTGGCGTCTTGCATTCAAATAAAGCGCCTGCGTTGATAAAAATATGCCTTCCGTCCATCACGAAGGCATTAAAAGCGCGATCATTGACGATAACGACCTTAATGTTTTGTTGCGAAAGATGCGCGACGCGCAAAATGGGCCGCACATAGTCGCGCAGCAACTGCTCAATCTCGGCGTCACGGATGATCGGTTGCCGACTCTGCGCGTGGGCAGGGGCGAGTGCTGCGCCAGCGAGCGTCAGCGCGCAGGCGGCGAATGCGACAAGGAAACCGAGTAGTAGCGTTCCGCGCCGCGCTTTGATAGGTCTGCCCCTGACGGTCATGCCTTGATACCGGCTTGGTGCAAAGTAGTTGCGCCTCCCATGGCGGTCAACGCGGGCTGCGATCACGTCTGCTTGCGGTAAATGCGGGGCGCACCCAAACAGCGCAATGCGGCAGCAGCGGGGCGGGTTCCGGGCCCGCAGGGCGGGCAAGAACATGCTTGATGCGGCAAAACGGCTACTCACTCCATCGCGGCGTAGCGATGTACCGCCGTTTATGGTCATGGATGTGATGACCGCCGCAGCGCGAATCGAGGCGAAGGGTGGCCGCGTCGTCCACATGGAAGTGGGCCAGCCGGCGGCACCGGCACCGCGGGCGTCAATTCAGGCCGCCCAAGCGGCCCTTGCAAGTGGCCGCATCAGCTACACGGAAGCTCTTGGCATCCCGTCCTTGCGGGCCCGCATCGCGGGCCACTATGTGGAAAGTTACGGCGTTGCTCTCGATCCGGCGCGTGTGATCGTGACGACCGGTTCATCCGGCGGATTCATTCTCGCATTTCTCGCGCTCTTCAACCCTGGCGACCGCGTCGCGCTGGCGAACCCCGGCTACCCGCCATACCGGCACATTCTCACGGCGCTTGGATGCGAACCGGTGCTGATCGAAACGGGCGAGCAAACGCGCTGGGCGCTTACCGGCGACGCGCTTATTGCGGAGCACCGCAAGAAGCCGCTTGCGGGCGTAGTCGTCGCAAGCCCGGCAAATCCGACCGGCACAATGATTGAATCCAACGCCTTGAATCAGTTGATCGCAACTGCAGAAGCGGAAGGCATCAAGGTCGTCTCTGACGAGATTTATCATGGTCTGGACTATGCGTTTGCGGCGGCGACCGCGGCAAAGATTTCGCCGAATGTGGTCGTGATCAATTCGTTTTCAAAATACTTCTGCATGACAGGCTGGCGTATCGGCTGGATAGTCGCGCCGGAAAATCTGGTGCGGCCGCTGGAACGGCTTCAGCAGAATCTTGCGATCTCCGTCCCGGCGCTGTCGCAAATCGCAGCAGAGGCCGCCTTTGACGGAAAGGACGAAATGGAAGCGGTCAAACACGGGTACGAAGAAAACCGGCGTATCCTGACAGAAGGGTTACCGCGTGCGGGTCTCGATCGATTTTTGCCGGTCGATGGTGCTTTTTATCTCTATGCAAACGTCGTCCGCTTTTCGGACGACAGCTTCGATTTCGCCAAACGCATGCTGGAGGAAGCGGGTGTGGCCGCAACGCCGGGCATCGACTTCGATCCAATCGATGGGCGGCATTTCATCCGTTTCTGCTACGCCGGTTCAGCAGCCGAGATGCACGAGGCGGTCGAGCGTATTGGTATTTGGCTAAAGTCTTAGGCGTTGTTCCGCTCAAGCCCGTCGTTTATTCGAATTTTATTGAATTAAGAAATGAATCGTTCGACGACGCAGGATTACGACTCACCACAACCTGTACCGCGCGGGCTTAACGACACCGCTCGGGCGGGTTTTAGCTCGATGTTGACATGGCGCCCAATGGAAACCGGCGCAGAAAATTCGGACTGAGGATGCAAGAGAGGCCGTCCATGCGGGAATGGCTGCTCATGTCGGGTCCGGTTGCGATTGTCGCCTATTTCCTGATCTTCCCCGATCAGTTCAACGCGTTTATCGCCTGGGCAACAGGGTTGATCGGCTAGGCTGCGGTCACTTCGAATAACGGGTGCAGGCACTGTCCGCTTCCCGGTGGGGAGAGCACTTGTCCCGATGCACAAGGCTGCATCGCAGGCAACGCCTCTCGGCGGCTTCTGTTATGCTGCGCTGATGATTCATATCACGTTGGGCTGGTGATGCAGACTCTTACGGTGCCGCGCTGGCTGCCTGTATCGCTCGCTTTTGTTGCCGGGACAATTGACGCCTGCACCTTTGTAGCCCTGTTTGGATTGTTCGTCGCGCAGGTGACCGGCAGCTTTGTCTTTGTAGGTGTCACTCTCGCTACTGGCCATTCCGCTGTCATTGCGCGCGTGTTCGCCATTCCGGTGTTCTTCCTGGTCGGCGTGGTTACAGTTCTTATTGCGGCGCCGATGCGTCAGCCGGCAAGGGCGCTTGCCGCAACGCTCGCAACGGAGCTTGTGCTGGTGGTGTGCTTTGTCCTTATAGGAGTCGCCGGCGAGCCGTTCCGGAGCGCAGACGAGCCGCTTGCTGTTGCAGCGAGCCTGTTCGGTGTCGCCGCCATGGGTGTGCAAAGCGCGTTGATGCGGCTGCTGATAAAAGGATCGCACTCGACCAACGTCATGACAACGAACACGTCGCAGGCAGCGATCGACGTGGGGCAATGGATTGTCACATTCGCAAGAGGGGAAGATCGCACCGAAGCAAGCCAAAAGCTGGCGACGTTGATCCCGATCCTGGCGGCATTTTTTGTTGGCACAATTGCCGGTGCATTCGGTTTGCGCTGGATGGGTTTCCGCTGCCTTGCCGTTCCGATTTTCGTGCTGGCGGTAGCGATTGGGTGGGCCGCACGCAGCGGCTGGCGAAACTAAATTGTCAGTCGACTATTTCTTGAACGCACTGAGGATAGCGTCGATGCGTGATTTGTTATCATGCGCCCAACTCGGCTCGCCGGATATATTTGCTGCGATTCCCTCGCTGCACCTGACAGTGCGGACCGACAGCATGCGGCCGGTGGCATTATCAAAACGGCGTTCTTCGCACGTGTCGCCGTCGAGCGGCATGAACATAATCGAGCCGACTCGGTGACCCCATCCCTTGCCCTCCTTGCCGGCGTTTGCTGCGGCCGTGGGCTCAAGCTTCGGATTGAAGAACTGCCGGCCGCCGAAAAAGGCCAGTGCGAGGATCGCTGCAAGGCATGCCGATGCAATCGCCGCACGGCGCCAGTCGCCCGCGATGACGCGATAAAATGGACGGCGAGAGGCGGACTCCGACTTTTCGGAGCGCATGTGCGGTGTCCTGTAAGCGCCCGGGATGACTTGAATGCAATCCTACAATGCGAGAGTTGAAGAAATCTGAAGGGTGTAAGGAAACTTCTTTAATTGTTGCAGGCGCTTAAGGCCTATCTGCCGGAAATTACATTAAAAAATGGAGTTTGAGTGAAGGCGCCAGATGGCATAACAATTTCGTATCGCGATTTGTTTGAAGGGGAACTTTGAAATGAAATTTTCCAGATTGCTTGGCGCGGCCCTGCTGTTGAGTACGGCCACGCTGCCGGCTTCCGCTCAGTCGCTGACCATCCGATTTGCCTGGTACATGCCGCCGCATACGGCGACCGCCAATCAAGGCGAGGCCATCGCCAAGAACATCGAAAAGATGAGCAATGGCGAAATCAAAGTTGAGACCTATCCCTCAGGCTCGTTGCTCAAAGAGTTCGGTATGGCGCAAGGCATCGCCAACAATACTGTGAACATGGGAATCATGGCGATTCACTGGTGGGCCAACCAGGAGCCGGCGCTCGAGTTCGATACCATCCCGTTCTTGCTGACGGACCCCAAGGAGTTGCTTCCGGCGCTGCACGGACAGGTTGGCAAAGACATCAACGAGATCCTCAACAAGCATAATGTCGAGGTGGCCGGGTGGGGCTTCTACGGCTACGCCGAGAGCTACGTTAATAATCAGCATCCGATCAAAGTGCCGGCCGACCTGAAGGGTTTGAAAATGCGGTCGGAAGGCAAGCTCAACGCGCACTTCCTCAAGGCGCAGGGGGCGATCCCGGTCGCGATCGATTCCGCAGAGGTCTATACAGCCCTCCAGCGCGGCACGCTCAACGGGGCGGTTTCCGGCCTTTCGTCGATCGTTGGCCGCAAATGGTACGAGGTCGGCAAATACATCACGGCCATTCATTATGTGCCGCTCGTTTACCCGACCATGGTGAATGCGAAATGGTGGCACGGCCTCACGGACAAGCAGCGCGCAATCATCACCAAGGCGATCCTGGCCGGCGAGCAAAGTAACCTCGTCGACATCGAGAAGCTGTTTAAGGAGGAGATCGACATTGCCAAAAAGCACGGCGATGAGATTTATCGGCCGACGGAAGCCGACCTGAAGAAGTGGCGGGCAGCAACCGAGGATGCGGCCAAAAAAGAATACCTGCAGCAAGCGGGCAAGACAGGGCAGAAGATTCTGGACGACTTGGCCAAAGCTTCCAAGCACGGCTGAATCCGATGGCTGATGATTTCGGGCAACAGCAAGCGTCCGCTCGTTACGCTCGGTCTGCGGCTGCCGCTGGTGACACACTTGCGCGCCTGGCAGACGGAATGGGGCACTTGGCGTCAGCAATCCTGGTGCTGCTGTCGGTCGGAATCGTTCTTGGCGTTGTCTTGCGCTGGGTCCAATTGGACAATTCGTGGACCTACGACTTCGATCTCTTTACGTTGGTGTGGGCGGCCTTTGCGGGGGCCGCCTATACCTCCCTACGAGGCCGGCATGTCACCGCCGGCATCGCAATCGAAAACATCATCGGCCGCGGCACACTGCTCGCCGTGCTGCGGTTT
>DASTSG010000026.1:0-11933 GCA_035760805.1 Pseudolabrys sp. | reverse complement strand
ATGGGCCACGACATGCTCATCGTCGAGCGCGAGGCGATGCGCGCGCTGGCCGAAGCCGCGTTCAACGACATCAATCACCTCCTGCGACCGGCGCACCTGAAGCAGTTGCGCGCGATCCTCGACGATCCAGAGTCGACCGCGAACGACAAGTTCGTCGCCTACGATCTGTTGAAGAACGCCAACATCGCCGCCGGCGGCGTGCTGCCGATGTGCCAGGACACCGGCACGGCGATCATCATGGGCAAGAAGGGCCGCTTCGTTTTCACGGACGGCTCGGACGAGGCCGCGCTCGCCGAAGGCGCGCGCGACAGTTACCTCAAACGTAATTTGCGCTACTCGCAACTCGCGCCGCTTTCGATGTTCGAAGAGAAGAACACGAAGTCGAACATGCCCGCGCAGGTCGAGATTTATGCGGAAGGCGAAGACGCCTACAAATTTCTGTTCATCGCCAAAGGTGGCGGCTCGGCCAACAAGTCGTTTCTGTTTCAGGCGACGCCGTCGATCCTCACGCACGACCGCATGATGGCGTTCCTGAAAGAGAAGATTCTCACGCTCGGTACTGCGGCCTGCCCGCCTTATCACCTCGCGATCGTCATCGGCGGAACGTCGGCCGAACTGACGATGAAGACAGTGAAACTTGCTTCGACAAAATATCTTGACGAGTTGCCGACACACGGCAGCGAAGACGGTCACGCCTTCCGCGATCTCGCGATGGAAAAGGAAGTGCACGCGCTCACGCAATCGCTCGGCGTCGGCGCGCAGTTCGGTGGCAAATATTTCTGTCATGACGTGCGCGTGATCCGGCTGCCGCGTCATGGTGCGTCATTGCCGATCGGGCTCGGCGTTTCGTGCTCGGCCGACCGGCAGGCGCTTGGCAAGATCACGAAGGACGGCCTCTTCCTTGAGGAGCTCGAGCACAACCCGGCACAGTATCTGCCTGACGTTGATCAGGAGAAGCTTGGCGGCGAGGTGGTGAAGGTCGATCTGCGCAGACCGATGAAGGACATTCTCGCGCAGCTCTCGAAGTATCCGGTCAAGACGCGACTGTCGCTCACCGGCACGCTGATCGTCGCGCGCGATCTTGCGCATGCGAAACTGCGCGAGCGGCTCGAAGCCGGGCAGGGGCTGCCCGACTATTTCAAGGATCATCCAATTTATTACGCAGGTCCGGCAAAGACGCCGGAAGGTTACGCCTCGGGATCGTTCGGGCCGACGACGGCGGGACGCATGGATTCTTACGTCGAGCAATTCCAGGCGGCTGGCGGCTCGATGATCTCACTCGCCAAGGGCAACAGGTCCGCGCAGGTGCGCGAAGCGTGCAGGAAGCACGGCGGCTTTTATCTCGCCTCGATCGGTGGCTCGGCGGCCAACCTCGCCGAGCACTGTATCAAGAAGGTCGAGGTGCAGGAGTACCCTGAGCTCGGCATGGAGGCGATCTGGCGTATCGAAGTCGAGGACTTTCCCGCCTTTATCGTCATTGATGACAAGGGGAATGACTTCTTCAAGGAGCTCAATTTGAGTTAAGAGGCGGACCAGCCCGGTGCTTGCCGGGGCGCTGCGAAGTAGCAAAGCCGAATTTCCAAGCCCTGCAAAGCGTGCGGGTCGCGCTGTTACGACCGCGTCCCATCGCGCCAAGATCCATTTGTGCGTCGCACAATGCGAGTCCTTCGGTGAATTAACCGAAGTTGAAGCCGCGGGCTGTCCACAGGCAGCCGTTCTGTGGCGTCATGTCGCGCGGCCGTTCATACTTGCGGTGCGAGCGCTCACACGGCTTGCTGCCCGCTGCTTCGTTCGTCCCCGACGAAAGTGGCATTGACGGAATTGGTGTTCGCGGTCGGCAATAGGCCGTTGAAGTGGTTCTCGGCATGGCGCCGCCCTAGCGCGCGGTGCCGCGGTCCAGCCGTTCATCGCAGGGTGGAGGGGCCGACGCGCAACAATCGTCGTATGAATGAATGCAAACGGGAGGAATCCACATGTCACGTAAACAAGGCTCCGGCGTATCGCGCCGGACATTGCTGAAGGCGAGCGCCGGCCTTGCCGGCAGCACGGTGCTGCCGATGACCTTTCCGGCGTTTTCGTTTGCGGCCGATGAGCCGCCGATCGGTACCTGGCCGGCCGGTTCGCAAGGCAATTCTGTCACCGTCAGCATTGCCGTGCCGCGCACCGGCACCTATGCGGTGCAGGGTGAGGACGAGTTGAAGGGCTGGCAGCTCGCGGTCGAGCACATGAACTCCGGTCATGAACTGATGAAGAAGTTCTCGCCGAAGACCACGAAGGGCGTGCTCGGCAAGGAAGTGAAAATGGTCGTCGCGGATTCCGGCGCCAAGCCGAATATCGCGGTGCAGGCGCATCAGCGCGCCATTTCCGAGAACAAGGCCGTGCTGCTCACAGGCTCGACCTCCTCGGCCGTCGCGGTCGCGACCAACAAGCTGGCGCAGCGCGAGCACGTGCTCTATGTCGCCGGCATTTCCGGCTCGAACGACACCACCGGCAAGGACTGCGTACGTTACGGCTTCCGCCAGAACTTTTACGGCGAGACCGCGGCCAATGCGATCGGCCCGGTGCTGGTGAAGAACTTCGGCAAGGGCAGGAAAGCGGCGTTCATGACGCCGGACTACACCTACGGCCACACCGTCACCAAGTCGGTGAACGAGTATCTGACCAAGAAAGGCGGCTGGACTCAGGTTACCGACCAGGTGTCTCCGCTCGGCACCCAGGACTTCAGCCAGTATCTGACCAACATCGCCAATTCCGGCGCCGAGTTCATCATCAACGTGAACTGGGGCCGTGACGCGGTGCTGTCCGTGCAGCAGGCCAAGCAGTTCGGTCTGACGCCGAAGATGAAGATGGTGATCCCGTACCAGATTCCGTTCCTCGCCAAAGAGGCAGGTCCGGAGTTGATGGCGGGCGTGTTCGCCGCCACCGAGTACTGGTGGACGCTGGAAGACAAGTATCCGCTGGCCAAGATGTTCAATGACGCCTTCGTCAAGAGGTACGGCTATCATCCTGAGTGGGGCGCGGAGAACGCTTACGTCAGCTTCGCGCACTGGTCGCGGATGGTGCATGAGGCCGGCACCTTCTATCCGCCGGCGGTCATCAAGACCTGGGAGAAGGGCGAGACCATCCCGTCGCTGCTCGGCGACGTGCACTATCGCCCGGAAGATCACCAGTGCGTCCGTCCGGTCGTCATCGTCCGCGGCAAGGATCCGAAGGCGATGAAGAACAAGGAAGACTTCTGGGAGGTCCTTGAGGTCCTGCCAGGCGCCCCGCTCATGCAGAAACCGGATGCATTCGGCTGCCACCTCGGCAGCTACACCTAAAGGGGTCCGGCAAGCGCCTTCTCCGCGTCCATGGCGCGGGGAAGGCTCACAGAGGGCCGTGGGAGCGCGACCAAAGCGTCACTCCCGCGGCCTGCCTGTTGTAAAGATTGCAGGCAGTGTGCGGGTAACGCCCGGCGAATGATAAGAATGATAAAAATGAACCAAGGCGAATCACGGACGGCGGCGTGATCAACTGGGGCAACTTTATCTCGCAATGCTTTAACGGGCTGGTGCTCGGCGCGCTGCTTGCGCTGATCTCCTCCGGCCTGACGATCATTTACGGTACGCTCGGCGTCCTCAACCTGGCGCACGGCGCAATGTTCATGCTCGGCGGCTACGCCGGCTGGGTCGCCTACAGCCACACAGGCTCATTCATCGTCGCGGTTGCCGCGGGATCGCTCTTCGTGATGTTCGTCGGCATCGTCGTCGAGCGGGTCATCATTCGCTACTTCTACAGCCGCCCACACGAGGACCAGCTGCTCGTCACCTTCGGCCTCGGCATCGTGTTCGTCGAGGCTGTGCGCTTCTTTTTCGGCAGTCTGTCGAAAATGGTGCCGCCGCCGGCGCCGCTGGTCGGCATCATGAACCTCGGTTTCATGTTCTATCCGACCTATCGCATTGCGTTGCTCGGCATCATCGCTGTCGCGCTGATCGCCTTGTTCGTCGTCCTTTACAAGACGCGCATCGGCATGATCGTTCGTGCAGGCATCGAGGACGCGGTGATGGTCGATTCGCTCGGCATCGACGTCTACAAAATTTTCATGCTGGTGTTCGGCATCGGCGCGATGGCGGCGGGTTTTGCCGGCATCGTCAACGCGCCGGTCGTGTCGATCGCGCCGGATGTTGGAGAGGCGATTCTGGTGCAAACCTTCGTCGTCGTCGTGATCGGCGGCGTCGGCTCCTTTCCGGGCGCTGTGCTCGGCGGTCTGATCGCCGGCGAAATCATCAGCATCACGTCGATGTTCGATCCGGCATATTCCTACGTCATGCTGTTCGCCGCGATGGCGGTCGTACTGGTGGTGCGCCCGTACGGACTGCTCGGCACCAAAGGCCGCGAGTAGGGTGATCCCGTCCTATGCTTAAGCAGCGACCTTTTCTGATAGAAACGCTGACCGCGATCGGCCTCATCCTGGCGCCGATTTTGCTACCCTATCTTGATTTTGCGCCGAACACCGTGAACCGCATTCTGGTTTGGGGCCTGTTCGGCATCGGATTCGACATCCTGTTCGGCTATACCGGACTGCTGTCGTTCGGCCAGTCGGCTTTCTACGGCACCGGCGGCTTCGTCGCTGCTTACCTGCTGACGCGGGCAGGCTTCCCTTATGTCACGCCGTCGATCATCGTCGGCACGGCGGCAGCCGCGGTGACCGGTTACGTGGTCGGACTTATCGCGCTGCGGCGCACCGGCATCTATTTCGCCATGATCACCGTGGCGATTGCCGAAGTGTTTTTCTACCTCGAGTTCAATCCGCTCTCAGCATGGACGGGTGGCGAGAACGGGCTTCCCGGTGTGCCGACGCCGACGCTCAACCTCGGCTTCACGAACATCCATTTCTCGAGCGGATGGTCGCTCTACCAGTACCTCGCCGTCTGCTATTTCATCGGCATCGTCGTTGCGCTGCGCATCGTGCGTTCTCCGGTCGGCGCCATCCTGCGGGCAATCCGGGAAAACCCGCTACGCGCTGCGGCGCTCGGCCATAATATCCATGGCTACAAGCTGACCGCCTTCGTCGTCGCGGCCGCCTATGCCGGCTTTGCAGGCGGCCTGCTCGGCGTGCTGCAGGGCTTTATGCCGTACGAGGCCTTCGTCTTCGATACGTCGGGCCAACTGGTGATGCAAACAGCCATCGGCGGTGCCGGCACCTTGTTCGGCCCGCTGGTCGGCGCCACGGTATGGCTGTTTCTGCAGGACTTCCTGCAGGCGGCGCTTCACCTTGGCGCGGCCTGGAAGCTCGTGCTCGGCATCATTTTCGTGTTGCTGGTCTGCTTCCTGCGCCACGGCATCATCGGCGGCGTCAAGGATTTGTACGACCTTGCGGCCGGCCTGAAAGCGAAAAAGACCGAGCCGCAGGAGGATGTGGCCGCTACGGGCATGACGGCCGAGGGCGAGCAGCGGGCCGCTGAAAAAGAGATCGCGCACGAACCGGTGGCAATGCCGATGCCGGCGCATGTTCGACCTCCGAGCGGCTTTACCGGCCCGATCTTGCAGGCAACCGGCCTTACGAAGCACTACGGCGGCGTTCTCGCCAACACCGACATCAATTTCACCGTAAATCAGGGCGAGCTGCGCGGTATTATCGGTCCGAACGGCGCCGGCAAAACGACCTTCTTCAAGATGCTGACCTGTGAGATTCCGCCCACCTCGGGCAAAATCGTGTTCGAGGGGCGCGACATCACCGGTATGAGCGTCACGGATGTCTGCCAGCTGGGTCTCACCAAAAGCTACCAGATCAATCAGCTCTTCAATCGCCTGACGGTGCGGGAGAACCTGACGATTGCGGCGCTTGCCGAGTTGCGCGGCAAGTTCAAGCTCGATTTGTTCAAAAACATCTCAAAAATTCCGGGCCTTAATGACCAGGTTGAGCATACGCTGGCGCTGATTGATCTTACGGCCCGTAAGGACACGCCGGTTTCCGATCTCGCTTACGGCGAAAAGCGGCGCCTCGAAGTAGGCCTCGCGCTTGCCACCAGCCCCAGCCTGCTGCTGCTCGACGAACCGCTTGCCGGTATGAGCCCGCGCGAGCGCGTCGAAACGGTCAAGCTTCTGAAATCGATCAAGCAGGGCCGCACCATGATCATCATCGACCACGACATGGATGCGTTGTTCGAGCTTGCGGAACGGGTGACGGTCCTGCAGGAGGGGCGCGTGCTGGTGGAAGGCACGCCGGACGAGATAAAGAGCAACGCGAAGGTGCAGGAAGCCTATCTCGGCGGCATGCACGAAATGTTGGCGGCAGAATGAGCTTGCTCGAAGTCAATGGACTGAACACTTATTACGGGGATTCCCACATCCTCTTTGATGTCTCGTTGCGGGTTGAGCGCAACGAGGTGGTGGCGCTGCTCGGCCGCAATGGCGCCGGCAAGAGCACGACGCTCAAAAGTCTCATGGGTGTCGTCACACCACGGAGCGGCTCGGTGATGCTCGACGGCGCCGAAATGGCCGGGAAAAAAAGCCATGCGGTTGCGCTTGCCGGCATGCAGCTTGTGCACGAAGACAGGCGCATCTTCGGCAGCCTGAACGTTGAGGAAAATCTGGTTCTTGCCGGGTTGACCGCGACCAACCGCTGGCCGCTCGACCGCATCTACGAAATGTTTCCGCGACTGAGGCAACGGCGCGGCAGTCGCGGAACCGATCTTTCCGGGGGCGAGCAGCAAATGCTGGCGATTGCGCGCGCTCTCATCCGCGATCCCAAGATCATCCTGCTTGACGAGCCGTTTGAAGGTCTCGCGCCCGTAATCGTGCGCGACCTGATGAAGGCCTGCCGCGCTCTCGCCGAGGCGGGACAAACGATCGTGCTGGTCGAGCAGAACCTGGCGGCAACGCTGGCCTTGGCAAGTCGCGTTTACATCATCAACAACGGCCACATTGCGCACGAAGGGCCGGCAGATGAAATTAAAGGCCGGCCCGAGGTCCTGCAGCGCTATCTGGGCGTTTAGGTTCTGCCCGTCAGATTGCCGCGACGGCCACCATCAGCATCGAGATGCCGAGATATTTTGCGGTGTGCGTCATATCGGGAAGTTGATCGGCGAGGCCGATCAGCCATAGCACTGACGCAGCAGCCACCAACGCGTACTTGACGTACTTCATACAAATCGTCCGTCCCCGGTGCAGACAGTAGCGGGACCGCGCGGTTTCTGAAAGCAACTTTTTCATAGATCCGCGGCGGGCAAGGGTCCGTGTCTACGGACGTGGTCAGCGCTGTCCGCGCCGCGGCAGATTTTTCGCGAAAACTCCAAGCGTAATGGCGCGCGCGACATATTGCGCGAGACAATTGGACCCCGATTCTGTCAGATCGAATTCTTCCGCACTGACGCCGCCCTCACGTGCGGCTTGCTCCACAAACTGCATCGCCTCGTAATAGCGCACGACGATGACGTTTTCCTGGGCGGCAACCTTGCGCAACGTATCGCGGATTTCGGTGTAGTGGGCGTCCCGCAGCATCTGACTGGCAAACTGCAGGCCGACCAGGACGACGTCCACCTTGTGGGCCTTGAGCCAATCGATCTGCTCCTTAAGCGTGGCAGCGAACTGATCGGCCGGTACATAAGCGAGCGCGTCATTCGTGCCCACCTGCCAAAGCACCAGGTCGGGTTCGACGAGCGCGACCTCGTTCTTCATGCGGAAGGCGGCATCGGCCGCGAGCTCTCCGGAGAAGCCGCGGTTTATCATCACGACATCGATGCCCTTGAGTGCGCGTTCGAGGATCGACTCGATGAGATCGCTGTATCCGCCGTGCCGGCCGCTGGGGGCAGGTGAAGCACCCATGGTCAAAATGCGCATTGTCTTCCGCTTGGCCAGCACGGACGCGACATTGGGTAGTGGCGATTCGTCCGCGATCTGTGTCGCACCGACCTGACAATCCTTGGAGAACGGCGCGGTGGCCGGAGCCGTCTGCGGCGCGGACGTTTGCGCACGCGCGTCAAAGGTGAGCGCAATGGAAACAGCGATCAGCGCGCCGGCACCGGCGGCGTGAAACGTTGTCGTGCTTCTGTAAGCCATGCGGTGAACGCCATGACGACGATGCCGAAAACTACCACGGCGGTGTCGATCCAGACAGTACCGCGGTAGTAGAAGCGGGCGATCTGCGCCGACAGGCTCAGAAGCGAGCCGATGCAGAAGACGTGAAGCGAATTACGTCCCAGCATTGCGAAGAGTCCGATCAGCGCAAGGACGGGGCGCCGCAACACCGCAACGTCTGCCGCCTTCCGGATATAGAAGAAGGCAATCGAGAATACGGCAACCAGTGCCAGAAACTGGATGAGCCGCATCGGGCTCACGAATGTTTTGTCGGCGATGAAGAAGAGCTTGGGGTCGGGAACCTTGGTCGGATCGGGCCACCAATCGAACCGCCGGACCAGCAAGGCCAAAATCAGGATCGGTACGCCCACGCACCGAATCGAGGCGATATGGCGCCGCGCGAATGCACCGGGTCCGGCGTCGGATTTGGCGAGCACGAATCCGAGGACGAACACCGCCTGCCAGGCAAGCGGGTTGAAGTACCAGGTACCCGGAACCGGCCATGTCGGCAAAGTCAGCCGGAAGGCAAGCACAATCACATAGAAGCCGAGGGACAGCGGCAGCAGCCATTGCGGCGCGACTCTGTCGATCAAGGCAAACAATGGCGCCATCAGCATCAGCACGACATAGAGTGGCAGAATGTCGAAATAACCGAGCTGATGGGTGAGCACCACGAGGCCGATATGCGCCGGCACGGGATCGTTGAACACCGCGGCGGCATTGTGCCATTGCAGCAGCAGCGGATTGGACAATCCGATTGCGCTGGCTGCCAGCATGCCGAGGGCCAGCATGGTGATGAGCACCTGTGCGGCGTAAATCTCGAGAGAGCGGCCGCCGAGGCGCAGCATCACGTTGCGGGTCGGCATTATCCGGCCGCCGCCTTCAGCCATTAGCCGCAACGACCAGCCGGCGAGAAAGACAAACAGATCGGCCGCGTCGGAGATCGAAAAGTTGGCAAGCGTGTAATGGGCGTAGATCAGGCCTGGAATGTGATCGATGAAAATCGTGATCAGAGCAAAGCCGCGCCAGAAGTCGACTGCGTTAGGCTCGCGCGGCATCAGCCGGCCTCCGCGTCAGAGGCCGGTGGCAAAGCGAGCCATCACGACGATAATCGCAATCTGCATGGTGCCCTGGACCGCGACGACACGCACATAGGTGCGCATCCAGCGGCCGAGCTTTTGGGCGTCCGGCGTCGGTTTGGAGATTTCGAAGTAGAGCTTGAGGTTTGTCGGCAGCAGATAACCCAGCCCTTGCACGGTGAGCACGGTGACGATCGCCAGCGCTGCAATCACCCACCAGAATTCCGGAAAGGCGAGGTCGAGGTAACCCATGCGGCCCGCCAGGAACCAGCCGGCCGTCGAGGTGATGATGGACAAGGTCGGCATCAGGATCAACGTGCGCGGAATGATGCCCGCGATCATGGCGCGCCGCGTGTCGAGTGAAACGAAGCGGAGGACCGGTCCGATGACGAAGCCCATGAACAGATCGATGCCGGTCCACAACGCACCGGTCATCACGTGCACGAAATCGAGAAGCCACAGGCTCGGCCCGAGAATGGCGGCGATCATCAGCGCGAAGGCGGCCGCGGCGGCAAATAGATAAGGGATGCGAAGAGGGGAAACGACGGCGGTGGAAGAGCCACCCACGACAGCATCGGCCATTGAGGTCATCCAATCGCGTTTGATCCGGCGCAACGCTAGCGGCGGGGAAAGCTCGTGAGCAAGGGATTTTTTAGCCGATTTGCAGGCGCACGGCCTGGCGCCGCAAACCGGCGGTCCGCAGCAAATCGCTACGCTCGGCTTTCAATAGCTTGTCCACAGGGCCGCGGTTACGCAGCGCGGCTTATTTTTTGGATTCGGGGATTTCAAATATTTTTTCGAGCTGCTCGGCCTTTTCAGTGAGCTCTTCGCTCAAGTCACGCATTTGACTCGACACTTCCGGATCCGTGCACTTGTGCGCCAAGCGAACGCAACGAACCGCGACATTCCGAAAATAGGCTCCCATTCCGATTTGCATTGCCCCTCCGTGTCCAAAAATCTTTATTCATTCGCCGATTCTTTATGTTCTGACGGCGCGCGATCCGTACTCATTCCTGCGGTGTTTACTTCCCCCTCGATCCACGACCAGGCCGATCACCATTGCAGTACGGCCGTGTCGCAATCCCGAGCATGCTGCTGCAGCCGCGTACGCCGAAGCTTAGCTGCGCATAAAATACGATGCCAGCGCGCAGGAGTTGTCAGCTTTGAACGAGGCGAAAACGCGATTTTTCTTTGTGCAATTTTTCGTCCACACCAAAATAACGATCGACCTGCCGCTGCAAATTTGCGAGCAGCTCAGCGCATACGTTCTCGCGTGTATCAGCCACGTGACACTTCGGGCATTCAAGGATCGCGTCGGGCCCGCTCGATCGCGGCACCAGCTCGGCCTGGCAACTCGTGCAGAGGATCTTGATCACGTTCAACCAGCCTCATGGCGCGGTCACACGGCGTAAATTTCGCGTAAACTTGCCGCCGACTCAAGCCGATCGGCCACCCGGCCACAGCCCGGAAACGGCGCGTCGTCGCGCGCGGCGGCAATTCGGCGGCCGAATGAGGCGCTTTCCGCGACAGAATCGGGCAATCGAGCTTAGGCTCAGGCGTCGGTGTTCGGTCGGGCCGCTGAGGCCCGCAAAAGGGGGGCACGCCATGCGAATGGTCTTTTATGTCGTGGCGCTTGGGGTTCTTCTTTCGGCCTGCGCCGGACATTCTCTCGAATGCGAGACCGGCACGTCGGTAAAGGATTGCGCGCCGGGTACCGCGGGTCACGAGCGGCTGCTGCAACGGCAAGCCGATACGAAGACCGTCGATGCCATGGATGATGCGCGTTGCCGCGCCTACGCGCAGCCCGGCACGGAGGCTTACCGTGCCTGCCGCCGGCGCGCCGATGCGGACCGACAGCGGTACGATCCGCATTGATCGCTCAATTCGGCAAACGACCACTCAGAAGATGTGCACGACTACCGGGTGCGCGTACCGAGCGCGATGTCCGAAAGCATCTGAAACAATGCGCCGGTGTAGACGCCATCGTTGAGCGAGGAATCCAGCACCGCAGCCACGGTAATCAGTGCAACGACCGCCAGAAAATTCCGCATGTGGCGAGCTTAGGAAAGATCATTAAACGATCCTTTCGCCCCTTCGAATATTCGACATAAAAAAGAACCCCGACCGAAAAACGGCCGGGGCCCCCCTGTTGTCCGAGGCTCAGACAATAATCCCGGACGCGGCCAAACTACCGCGCCGTGGATTAGCCGAACCTGAATCGCCGGGATTAAATTACGGCCGCTACGGGCGCGGCCCCGCAGATTTCAATTAGGACGCCGTTTACCAGGCACAGCCGGTTGCGCCGGAGAACGGATCGCTGCCGGAAGTTGCAATCGCTATTCGAACACGACGCCGATTTTGCTGTCGGTGCGCCAGGCCGAGCGGCAATGCTTGCGCTTGCCGTCGATGATCACGTCGAACCGCTTCGGTATGCCGATCGTCGTGGATACCTGCAAGGCAGCGCCTGTTTCAGAGAGATTGCGCACCGTGCATTCGACCTTGGACGCTTTATCGCTGATGACGATAAAGCCGGACTTCAACACGCGCTGGCGTGGTTTTGTGCGTTCGTCACTCAAAGCAGGCAACCGTCATGGTAGGAGGATGCTTGTGCGTCGCCGGCGATGCTTTCTGAAATCGTGCCCCGCACGTGGATACGCGCCGCAGCTTAACATCGCGTCAAAATCGACGGCATCGCAGCGGTTGCCGTGCGGACACCGGCCGCAGGCTCATCGGCGGCGCGAAACGGCGAGCCGCTTGACCCAAGCCGCCGCCATTCGGTGCCGGCGCCGTCTGGCA
>DASTSG010000025.1:0-39775 GCA_035760805.1 Pseudolabrys sp. | reverse complement strand
TTCGACAACGTGCAGGTCGTGGCTGCCGGTCATCCGTTCTCGTCCGGTGCCTACGACTACACGGCGAATGACGGCAAGACGAGCGATGACGCCCACGTCACGATCGCCGGCCAGAACGGCGCTACTGTCACGGGCACGGATGCCAACGAGATTCTGATTGCCAGCGATCGGCACGTGCAGGTGGATGCGACGGTTCACTCGGGCGACACCAAATCCGCGAATGCAAACGATGCGTTCAGCTTCCACTTCACTGGGGATGCGAACGACGTGTCGATTACGCAAATCAAAATCGACGTGAGCGGTATCGGTCATTTCGATCAAGGGAATGGCGGTCGTGACTTCGAGCTCGGCTCGAATTCCGACGTGACACCGACCTCGTGGACTTCGGGCGATACCGACGTGCTCACGATCGATTTCGCGCCCGGAGCCTTTACGGCCGGCGAAACGCTTCGGTTCGGGATCGACACCGACGGGACCGGCGGCCACGATCTGGACAACGGCGGCGACTTTGGCGACGAGCACGTGCCGTTCACGGTGACCTTGAGCGACGGCACCATCCTGAGCGGCGTTTACCAGTCAGACGGCAACGCGAGCGAAGCAACGTTTACAAGCGACCTCGGCAGCAGTCTGTTCGGCGAGGGCGGCGACGATTACCTTGTCAGCAGCGCCGCTGCCGACAACCTCACGGGCGGAACGGGCGCCGATCACTTCTTCTACAACGCGCCGTCCGACGGCAACGACGCCATCCACGACTTCAGCCATGCCGAAGGCGATACGATCGACGTTCTGCTCAGCAACTTTACCGGGCTTTCCGCGAAAGGTCCGATTGCAGATGCCGATTTTGTCGTGGACAACAACGCGGACACGGTCAATCTGGGCGGTGCGCACTTCGCATACAACGACACGACCGGTCAGCTCTACTACGACGGCGATGGCGGCGACGCCGGTCAGCGGCTGTTGCTGGCGACGATCGAAAATCACGGGGCGGCAAACCTCCAGGCTGGGGATATTCACGCGGTCTGATGAGAAGTCGTCATCGAAGAGCTGACGAATTAAGCGCTTGAAATGGAAAAGCCCGCCGGACCATCCCGGCGGGCTTTTTCTTTTGTGTTCTTTTGTGCCGGGCGCTCGCGCACAACACGCTTCCGCTCGGGCCTTGATTATATTCCTAGAAGGACTATAGTCACATCCGTTCGCGGCTCCGGGCCCGGCGGCGTCTGATCAGCGCCGCTGCCAGGGAGAAGCAGGATGCGGTTTCCGGCCGGCAACGCCGGGGCCGCGATGTGGCGGTGGAGCGCCGGGAGGCGCTGCGCCCTACGTCACTGGGCGCGCGCGCCCCGGAAAGCGGCCGCCTCCGGTAACGGAGATCCGGCCGTGGGCGCGCGAGGCGGCCGATCGCAAGGCCGCCTCAAAGGAGCTCTCGTCAGGCTCCTGGCGCCTCCCGCCGCTCCATCGCCGCAAAGCGAGGAGGGAGAGTGAAGGCGGACCCGGCGCCTGACAAAGAATACGGGCGATGCGGCGTGGCTTGTGCGCGCCCGAACCCCCCGACCGGCGCGCGCCTCTGCGTGAAGCCTTACAGCAGCGCCGGCGCGGCCGCCCACAGCGCGAAGCGCGCCTCGCTCTCCGCCGCCTCGGCAGCCGCAGCCGACGCGTCGGCGCCTGCGATAAACGCATCGCCGTCGGGCTCGCGTCCAGGCTTGCCGCCGAGCGCAGCGTAGGGCGCGGCGAACAGCTTGACGCCGTCTTCGCCGAGTGCGAACAGCGGCGCGAACTGGTGCAGCTCGGCATCCGCCGTCAAACGGCTCCAGCGGTTATCGAGAATGAGCCAGTGCGCGCCCTCGCGCACGGCAAGCACGGCGTGGTCGAGATGCACGGCGTTGTCGCGCACCAGCAGCACGTGCAGGTCGCGCTCGGGCAGGCCGGCCGCGCGCAGCACGGCGTATTTGGCGATGGCGTAGTCCTCGCAGTCGCCCAGGCCGCTGGCGAGGCTCGCGAGCGGCGACGACCAGCGGTCGGCAACGCCGAACTGGGTGAAGTCGCTGGTGTAGCGGATCGCCGCGTTGATGCGCTCGTTGACGAGCGCAAGCCGGGCGCGGCCGTGCTCGGCCTTCGCGGCGTCAACAAGAGCGTTGAAGCGTGCCGCTGCCGGCGTGCATTCGTTCCGATCGGCGCGGCACCTCGCCTCGACCTGCACTTCCGCGTGAATCTCGGCGTCGACCTTGCGCCATTTGCTCCACAGCAGCCCGTCGGGCGCGCGGAAGGTGAACAGGCCGAACGGCCCGTCGCCGCGCGCAGGGGCAGCAACCGGCGCGCCGTCGTTTGCAATCGGCGCCGGATCGAGTGCTGCAACCTGCAGCGATGAAGCGCCTTGCGCGCGCGCTTTCTGCTTCGCCAAGACTTCGCTGATGGTGAAGAACCGCGCAGGGGCGGGCGTGGTCCACGTCGCAGCACGGTCGGGTTTTGCGGCGGCGTGAGTTGGTCCGCCCTCATTCTGGGGAGACGCCAAGGGGTCCGCGCAAGGCGCGGCCCGATGACAGGCGCCGCGCCGTCTCGAAGGATGAGACGGCTGCATGCCTCGCGACGCGTCCTTGCGGGCGCTCCTCAGCACGAGGCCGTCGGGAGTTGGCGCCAAAGACTTCGCAGGCAAATCGCGTTGCGTGTTGCCGGTGTCGACCGCCACATCCGCTTTCGCTGCAGCGGGTGCAAGCGCGGCCGGAGTTGGATCGGCCAGTGCAACAACCAGCGGCGCTTGACCGCTATCCTCCGTTCGTCCCCGCGCGAGCGAAGATGCGGAATCAAGAAGAACCGGATTTCCGCCTGCGCGGGAATGAGCGGAGAGCGACGCCTGCAACACGTCGGCGGTGATCGGCGCCGACAGCAGTCCGCCCAGCAGCACGCTCAGGCAACCCGCGGCCGCGCGGGTTCGCAAATAAAACGCCATGTTTAACGCCCCGGTGTCCGGAGCGTTGACCGGCGCTTGAGATGCGCCGTGCCTCGCTCCGGATTTCGTTCGGAGCGAGCCATAGCGTTCGGACCTCTTCGGCCCGGTTAAATGGCGTTAGGAAACGGCTCGTTTGTTGGGATGACAGTGAAGCGCGGCGAACGGATTTCGATCAAAGTTCGTTCAAAGTCGAGCGATCATGCTTACCGCTCTCTTAACGCTTCTTCTTTCAGCATTCGTGCCGGCTTGATCAGGTAGTCGAGCACGGATTTCTTGCCGGTCAGGATTTCGACCGTTGCGACCATGCCCGGAATGATCGGGAAGGGGTGGTCTGGCGTGCCGAGATAGTTTTTGTCCGTGCGCACGATCACGCGGTAGAACGGCTCGCTTTTCTCGCCGCGCTCGCCGGCCTTCGGCTCGGAAATCGCGTCGGCGCTGATGCGCTCCACCTTGCCCTTGAGCGAGCCGAAGACGGACGGATCGTAGGCCGTTATCTTGACCACCGCGTCCTGGTTGGGGCGGATGAAGGCGATGTCGCGCGGGCGGATGTGGCCTTCGACCAAAAGCGTGTCGTCGAGCGGCACGATGTCCATCAGGTCGGCACCCGGCTGAATCACCGCGCCGACGGTGGTGACATTGATCTTGTTGACGATGCCGTGCACGGGGGAGCGCAGCGCGGCGCGACGCACGCGGTCCTTGGCCGAGCTGATCGCCTGATCGAGTTGCGCCAGCTGGCCTTCCATCTCGTTCTGCTGGCGCTCGACCTTGAGCATTTCGATCTCGGGCACGACTTTTTGCTGGTAGAGCTTGCGCGTGAGGTCGACCTCGCGGTCCAGCAGTTTGAGATTCTCCGCGACCGTCTTGCGCTTGGCCATCGCCTCGCCGAGATCGGCGGCGAACTTGGTGTCGTCGATGCGCGCCACGATCTGGCCGGTCTCGACCGTGTCGCCCTCCTGCACGAGGATTTCCTTGACGATGCCGCCTTCGAGCGACTGGATGACCTGCATCTGGCGGGAGGGGATGACGCGGCCTTCGCCGCGCTTGACCTCGTCGAGAATGGCGTAGTGCGCCCAGGTCGCGCCGCTTGCAATCAGCATCAAGGTGGCAAACAGCAGCAGCCTCGCCGTGCGGGGCGTCTTGAGCTCCGCCGCCGCCCGCACGTCGTTGGCAAAGGAAAAATCAGATTGCCGCACTGATCTTGGCTCCGCTTCGCGCCGCATGCTGCTGCTGCTGCGATTGCTGTTGCTGCGGCGATTGCTGCTGCTGTTGTTGTTGTTGCTGCTGTTGTTGCTGTTGCTGCGCGTTCTGTTTGGCGCCTTGCAGCAGCGCGATCACCTTGTCGCGCGGGCCGTCCGCAACCAGGCGGCCGCGGTCGAACAGCAACAGCCGGTCGACAAACGACAACACCGACAGCCGGTGCGTGGAAATGATCAGCGTCAGCTGCTCCTGCGCGAGCAGCTTCAGACGCTCGAGAAATTCCGCTTCGCTGCGCACGTCGAAGTGCGCGGTCGGCTCGTCGAGGAAAAGAATTTTGGGCTGACGGATCAGCGCGCGGGCAAGGCCGATGGCCTGCTTCTGCCCGCCGGAGAGGCTGCGCCCGCCTTCCGCGATCGGCATATCGTATCCGAGCGGATGGCCGGCAATAAAACTTTCGACGCCGGCAAGCCGCGCGGCGGCGAGGATTTCCTCGTCGGTCGCCGACGGCTTGCCGAGCGCGATGTTGTCGCGCAGCTTGCCGAAAAAGAGGTCGGTATCCTGCAGCACAAATCCGACGCCGCTGCGGAGATCGGCCGGATCGTATTGCCGGATGTCGACGTCATCGACGAACACGCGGCCTTCCGTCGGCTCGTAGAAACCGGTCAGCAGGCGGCCGACTGTCGTCTTTCCGGAGCCGACCCGGCCGATGATGCCGACCCGTTCGCCGGCCGCGATCTTGAACGACACCTTGTCCAGCGCATTGACCGGAGCATTCGGGTACTTGAACGTGACGTTGTCGAAGGCAACGGTGCCGTGCTCGATACGGCGGGCAATGTAAGCGCGCTCCGGCGGGCGCTCGCGATCGAGCGTCATTACGCGATCGAGCGCCTTCAGCGACACGAAGGTTTGCGAGGCGCGTGAGATGACGGAGGCAAGTCCATTGATCGGCGACAGCACGCGCCCCGCCAGCATGCTGGAGGCGACCAGCGCACCCATCGTGATCTTGCCGTCGATAATGAGGAAAACGCCGAGCACGATCATCGACACATAGGTGATCTGCTGGGCGGTGGTTGCGCTCGTCAACGCAAGCGATGACCAGAAATGGACGTCTTCGCCCGAGCGGGCGGTCGCCGCGACCGAGCGTTCCCAGGCCGTCTGCATGCGCGCTTCGGCGCCGGTCGCGCGTACGGCATCGATTCCGCTCAGCGCTTCGACCAGAACGCCGTGGCGCGCCGCCGACTCGCCCTGAAGCCGCCGCATCGCGCGCTGCAGCGGCACCTGGATTATCAGCCCGACCGTTATCATGACCGGCAGCATGATGACCGGCACCCAGGCCAAAGGTCCCGCGATCATGAACAAAACAGCGATGAACAAGAAGGCAAAAAGGAGATCGGTGACGGCCACCACGGTGCCCGACGTGAAAAACTCCTTCACCGAATCGAAATCGCGCATCTGGTTGGCAAGAACGCCGACCGACGTCGGCTTTTGCGACATCTTGAGCGCGATCACATGCTCGAAGATGTCGGAAGCCAGCACGACATCGAGCTTCTTGCCCGTCATGTCGATGATACGGCTGCGCACCGTGCGGATGATGAGGTCAAACAGGATGGCCAACCCCATACCGATGCCGAGCGCAACGAGCGAGGGGATTGCACCGTTCGGCACCACGCGGTCGTAAACGTTCATCACGAAAAGCGGGCTTGCCAGTGCCAGCAGATTGATCACCAGCGCCGCGACTGCGACGTGCGTGTAGTTTTTCCAGAACCGGCGGACGACTGACCAGAACCAGTGGCGGCGCGGCACGTCGCCGGCGGCGATGGCGCGCGGGTTGGTCAACTCGGCGGGGCGAACGAGGAAAAGGTAGCCCAGATATTCTTTGGAAAGCTCGCGAAGCTTTCGCGTTTCCGGCGGATCCGAAAGGCTCGGGTTCAGTATCGTAGCGGTTTTGGCCTTGTGATCGACGGCCAGAAGAATGCGGGTCGAGCCGTCGCGCATCGTCAGGACCGCGGGCAAGACAATCGCCGGAATGTCCGAAAGGCGCCGGCGCTGCGCTTCGGCCTCGAGATTGGCGCGGGCGGCAGCCCGCCCGAAAAGGGAAGCAGACAGACGGTCGTCAGTGATCGGCAATCCAGCGAGCAGGGCGTCACGGCTGATCGCACGGCCGTGGTGCGCGGCCAAATAGAGGAGAGCGTCTGCGAGGCTGTCGGGGGCAGGACGCGTTGCCTCAATCGAGGCAGACTGCTCGATCGTGCCAATCGGAGACTCGCTTATGATACGCAAGGCTTCCGTTCCGGTTGACTGCAAATACTTGCCTTCAATGGCATTACCGCGCGGTGCATGCCGGCGAAGGCATCTCTGGCGTTACTGTCTCGGGTGCGACGGCGCCGGTTTTCGGCCCGCGACGTCCTAGGCGACGATCGGCCCGATTCGCCCTTGAGTCGATCGGCCCCGTCGTCCTCGGGTCGCTCGGCCTGCGGCGTCCTTCGGTCGATCGGCCCATGTCCTTGGGTCGGTCGGCTTCCGTCGTCCTTGAGTCAAATTGTACTCAAAGTGACGCAAAAAAGCGCGCGGCGCGCCTAAACTCTCTTCCGTTATCCTTTACGGCAGACTCCCTTACTCCCGGAAGGAGAATGGCGCCGACAGCAGGTTTATGGCGGTGCTTTGCGGCCCAATCGGGCTGTCCATCTTCATACCGGAGAAGTCCGTAACGTTGTTAGGTTTCAGCTGACCGACCGAAGCCGCCCAACGCTGCATAAAGGACTCGGACTTTTGCGATTTCTGCATCGGGGCATATTGAAGCGGCGCTGCCGCCGGTGCCGGATGTGCCACGTTGGCAGGGTCGGGACCGCGGTTCGGCAGCTTGGTAATGATGGGCGGGAGCGTGTAGGGGATCAGCCCGTAGCTCGCTGTCTTCAGGGGCTCCGCATCGATCGAGTGCGGTGCCTTTACATATTCCAGCAATTTGCCCATCGCAGCGAGGAGCTGATAATCGGCAAACACCGCAACGCCCTTCGCCGACTCCAGCGCCACTTGTGCGTTGAAGAGTTGATTTTCTGCATTCAGAAGGTCGATCAAAGACCGCTGGCCAAGATCGTACTCTTTGCCATATGCGACGATAACTTTTTTGTCTGCTGCAATCTGGCGGACGAGCGCAGCAATGCGATCGTTGGTAATGGTACGGGCGGCCCAGGCTTTGTCGATCGATTCGAATGCCTCACGCTGCAAACGCGCATGACGCATTGTCTCTTCCGTATAGCGTTCGGCCGCTTCGGCCCGCTTCCAGCCATCCTGCCCACCGCTGAAAATATTCCAGCTGGCAACAGCTTTGACACTTTCCTGGCTGAAATGGCCGACGAAGTTATCGGTGTCGTTGCCTTCCGTCGCGCGTGCCTCGAGCGAAACCGTCGGCAGGAAGGCGCCGGCCGTTGAGCGGAATGCGTAGTGCGCAGCATCCACGTCCGCCTGCGCCGCACGGATGGTCGGATTTTTCGTCAGCGTGACAGCAAGCGCTTGATCTTTGGAAACCGGCAGATTTGGCAGGCGTCCGGGAACCCGCAGATTATACGGCTCTGTACCGACGGACTTACGGAATTTACCGCGTGCTTCATCGAGGTTCTGCCGGAATTGTTCGAGCGCGGCGCGCGCTGACTCAACGCGCTCCCGCGTTTCTTCGAGATCGCCTTCGCCCGCGCGGCCGCCTCTAAAGCGCGATTCCACATTCGACGCGATGCGTTGATGCGCCGCCAGGTTTTCGCGGGCTAAGGCGACGAGGCGTGTGTAACGAACGACATCGATGTAGGCTTCGGCAGCATCAAGAGCGGCCAGGCCGCTACGCTCATGGACGCGCGCGGCGGCGCCATTGACGCGCGCCGCTTGTCGCCAGATCTCGTTGATTGAAGTGAAACCGTCGAACAACAGTTGCCGCAGCACAATTGATGCTTCGGATCCAGCGACCCATTTATTGTTGTTAATCGGAGGAACGATCGCGTCGCGCTGATTAGTACGCTCTGGACCGGCATTTGCTTCGATGCGAATTTGCGGCAGGAGTGTGCCCTGCTGCTGCCGAAGTTCGGCCTCAGTTGCGCGCCTGTTCGCGGCAGCTTCCCCGACTGAGGGGTGCGTTTGAACCGCCATCAGAATGGCGTCCCGGAGCGTGAATGGTTCCGCGCCGGCAGCGCAATCAAGCATGGCGGCAACCGTCAGAAGAATAAGCAAAAAACGCATATTAACCCCCCAGCCCCTAATACCTGCGAAATTTATCACGGAGAAAGCCTGAGTCCATGTTCGGAACTCGAAGTTGCAAATAATACACGAGAATCTCGGGGACGTTGCAAAAAAGACACACTAACGTTTACAATTGGAATAGAGGAATAGGGAAATTTATTGGGAGGGCAGACTACCCTCCAAATATTGCGCGTGTCTGCCCCGGTCAAATTGCGGACCAAACGGTCGGAATATACAGAAACGCCGAGTATATCCCACGCCGTCTACTGATTCCCGCATGCAACAGGCGGCCCAGCTGGCCAAATGGTAACGGATAGCCGAAAAGTGGCGCCATTTGTCGCACGACCACCCCAAATTGGCAGAGCAGGACCTGCATTATTTCGACCTGCTGGAGGCTGCCGTCCGAGGCTATCGAGCAAGTTTGGACTGGCGGTATCATCCGTCTGAAAAGCGGCCAGCGCTTTGTGCTTGATCTTCGTGCGCCGAAAGTGATCCAGCTGCCGCCGACCCCTAATTAAGAGAAGTCGCGGTCCGGCATTTTGCGTTGACGCCGCATTCCTGGAATCCGGCACTTAAGTGCCGAGTGCGAACTCAATCCTCTGATGCTGCATGGATGCAATTTTTTGAAGATCGAATGCTGCCTCGAGATCGAGAGACGCCAGATGTTTTTTTTCGTCCTGATCGAGTCAGCGACTGTTCAACCCAGTTGCACCATCTGATCAGCTCTTTTCTATAAGCGATCTCCAGCCTGATCACAGCATGTGTTCCAAACAGCGGATGCGGCGGACGTGGAGAGCCGGACAAACCATTCTGATTTTGCAGGCGCTTCCAATGTGCAGACAGGCTGTTGATTAACTCCCGGTTCTCCTCAACTTGCTTGCGGAAGAGTTTTGCGGATTCGAATGGATCAACAAGCCAGGCCGCGTGTGCCTTAATGTTAATCTCGCGGCGAATGATATGCTGGCGTGGCAGCTCGATCGCCCACTCCCGCAGCCGCTTAAGACCGCTCGCTGTAATTCTGTAGACTTTCTTGTCCTGTGGACGCGCCTGCTTCACCGTTCTGAAGCGTACATAGCCGTGTTTCGAGAGCCGCGCGAGCTCCTTGTAGATGTTGCTGTGATTGGCCGACCAAAGTACGACGCTGCGTGGGGGCGCCGTGAATCGGGACAGTTCATATCCGGTCCTGTTGCGGCGAGCTAAGAGGCTGAGAAGAGTAAAGCCCAGGCCGGTGATGTGAGGCTGCCGCTTCATTGTGCCGGAGTACTCTGTGCTCGCCGCGTCGCCATGCCGCTTGACACCGTCATATGGTCATAAGACCATAAACGTATCTTTTGTACTAGCAGTAACGCGGCGGAAAGAATGGCCGAACGATTGCAGGTTGGAAGCCCCGGAATGGTTCATCCCGAATTTCAAAGAGTGGCGGCGTTCATCAAACCGGAAGCCGTGCGAGATACGCTCGCCGAGATGGTCGATATCGCCAGTCCGACCGGGCGTGAATTGGGAATGGCGCGCTACCTCGAAGATCGGATGCGAAAAATCGGCCTCGAAACCGAATTGCAAATGGTGGAGGAGGGGCGCCCGAATGCAGTCGGACATTTGCGTGGGCGCGGCACCGGTACGAACCTTCTTTTCACCGGTCATATGGATACGTCATACAGCGGCGAAGAAGAGGACCTGCAGGGAGCGGGCTTCAAGCCGAAGGCGGTCATTCGCGACGGATGGATGTGGGGTCTCGGCTCGCACAACATGAAGAGCGGGTTGGCGGCTGCGCTCGTCGCTATCGACGCGATCGTCAAGTCCGGCATAAAGCTGGATGGCGATATCTCATTTGGTGCTGTGGTCGGCGAGATTGAAAAAGCGCCAGTGGAGCAATTCCAGGGCATCGAGTATTCGGGTTACGGTATCGGCAGCAAACACATGGTGACGCATGGCGTCACGGCCGACTATGCATTGCTCGTGGAACCTTCCGGGCTTCGCATCTCGAGCGCAAATATGGGCGCCATTTGGTTGCGGATTACGGTCGGCGGCGGGACGCTGGCGCATTCGGCGTTCGCGAATCGACCCAACGTCATCAACGCCATTGCGATCATGCACGAACTGCAGAAAGATCTTATGCAGTGGGCCGCCGATTATCAAAAGCGCCACCACTTTATGAACGAGCACGCGAACGTGACGATCGCATGCATCCGCGGAGGGGCACCTTGGCGACTTTCGCGCAATCCGCGCGAGTGCAGCATTTACCTCGACATCCGGACAGTGCCTGGACAAACAGTGGATGACGTCAAGCGAGAGTTGCGGGCTGTTCTTACCGCATTCTCTGCGCGGGCGAATACGCCGGAACCGCAGGTGCATGTCTATATCAGCGATCCACCGACGGTGATCGACGAATCTCTGCCTGTCGTCGATGCGCTAAGGAAAGCGCAAAAAGCGGTGATGAATGAAAATCCGGCCTCAATCATGCGCCGTCCAGGGGCCGACGCCGTACATTTTGCTGCTTATGGAGTCCCGTGCGTCATTTTTGGTCCGGGCGGCCGAATGCATCCCGACGCTCGCACGGGTGCCATGCATGCCGTCGGCGAACATGTCTTGCTCGATGATGTCGTAACGGCCGCCCACATCTATCTTGGGATGGCGCTTGATCTTTGCAGCCGGAAGCCTGGAACAAACTGACGGACGTTATCCGAGTGTTGAACGTACACGACCATAACGTCAAAGCCACGCAGGCGGCGATCGTCTGCGAAAGCCTTTGCAAGGTTTACGAGACTCGCGACGGGGGACATGTGAAGGCCCTCGAGGCGTTCGATCTGCGGGTCAATGTCGGTGAATTCATCACGGTCGTGGGGCCGAGCGGCTGCGGCAAAAGTACTCTTTTGAAATTGCTGGCAGGGCTGATTACGCGCACTGACGGTACCTTGACGCTCGATGGGCAGTCGATCGAAGGGCCCCGGCGCGACATCGGCACGGTTTTCCAGGCAGCGACTCTGCTGGAATGGCGGACGGTCTTGCAGAACGTGATGCTGCCGGTCGACGTGCTCGGACTTGAACGCTCCCCGTACCGTGTGCGCGCGCGGGACTTGCTGAAGCTAGTTGGGCTAGCCGGTTTCGAAGACAAATATCCGCGCGAATTGTCCGGCGGAATGCAGCAGCGGGTCGCGCTGACGCGTGGGCTTATTCACGATCCGACTTTGCTGTTGATGGACGAGCCCTTTGGTGCTCTCGACGCGCTCACGCGTGAAAGCATGAACATGGAGTTGCAACGGATCTGGATGGAGGCCGGCAAGACTGTCGTGCTGATCACGCACTCGATCAGCGAGGCCGTTTTCTTGGGGGATCGGGTGGCGGTGATGACATCGCGTCCGGGGCGCCTGGCGGAAGTCGTCCAGGTCGATATTCCGCGGCCGCGCACGCTTGAGTCGATGGGGAGCCCTGAGTTCGGTCGGATCGTGACGCATATTCGCGGGTTACTGAACGCCAGCAGTTATCTTGAATAGACTCGAGCCGAAAGAAGAACGGTCAGAAACAATACAGAAGAACCGCAACGACCAAGAACGACAAAAACGACGGAGGATCAAATGCGATTGCTGAGTGCTCTGTTTGCCGGAACGTTCGCAGGATTGCTGCTGACGAACGGCGCCGATGCCGAAACAAAAGTCACGCTCGCGCACGCGCTTCCAAATTTGACGCCGAGCTTTGCGATCGACAGTTCGATGCCGGCCTATCTGGGGTACTGGAAAAAGGAGGGGCTTGATGTCGATGTCATCACCACGCCGGGGTCATCGGCAGCAATTCAGCTTGTCATCAGCGGCAAGGCCGATGCCGCAGTCGCGAGCCCTGTAACCGCGATGCTGGCGATCCAAAAGGGAGTCGACCTGAAAATCGTCTATACGACATTGCGCGGCGATATTTTCGGTCTTGCGGTGCCGGAAGGCAAAGGCCTTCACTCGCTGAAGGACTTGAAAGGTCACACGATCGGTGTCTCAAGTTTTGCAAGCTCCGTGACCAATTATACGAAGGCGATGCTCGCACGCGCGGGGGTTCAGCCGTCCGAGTATTCCATTGTGGAGGTGGGTGTTGGCGCACGTGCCGCATCAGCCCTGCGCTCCGGACAGGTGCAGGCGCTTGGCCTTTGGGATGAGCAATTCAAGCAGATGGAGCTTGCCGGAATCAAATTCGAGAAAATCTACACCGACGATCGCGCCGACACGTCCATTGCAGGTTCAATCGTTGTGCGCGGAGAGGACCTGAAGAAGCGCCCCGACGTTTTCGTCGGCCTCGCGCGTGGAATAGCCAAGGCGCAGCTTTTCCAGCGCACAAACCCGGAGGCATCAGTAAAGATTCACTGGAAGGTGTACCCGCAATCGGTTCCGCGCCAGGGCAAGACGCCGGAGGTGCTGAAGGAAACCACGATCGTTTCCAGTGTTCGCATCCCAATTCAATCGCGCGAAGCATTCAAGACGGGACATTTCGGCGATCTACCCGCCGATCACATGACGAAATTTCAGAAATACCTGGTCGAGACAAAGCAGCTGCCGAAGGAGATCGACACTAACGCGTACTATACGAACGCGTTGATCCCGAAAATAAATGATTTCGACGCGGCCGCGATCGTCCGGCAGGCCAAAGAGTATAAAATATCCGACTAAGTCGTATGACGACGACCACCATTAGTAGACCGAAGCAAGCGCCTCGTAGCCGCCGTTTGAGCGAGCGGCGAGAGGCGCTCGCCCACCGCGTGCTCGTGGTGGTGTTCGGGATTTTTATTTTCACGGCTTGGGAGGTCGGCTGCCGGGTTTATCAAGTCAGCGATCTTCTTCTTCCGCCACCTTCGCGGATTGTCGGCGCGCTGGTCACCGGATTTCAAACCGGCCTGTTTACAGGTGCGCTCAAGGCGACGTTGCTTGAGGTGCTTCTCGGGTTCGCCCTTGCGGCAGTCGCCGCATTCCTGTGCGGCATGTTTATCAGTCAGCTGCGCATTGTCGAAGTCGTTCTGTATCCGTATATCGTCGCGCTGCAAACATTGCCAAAAATTGCGATCGCTCCGTTCATCCTGATCTGGGTCGGATTTGGCATCGAAAGTAAGGTCGTTATCGCAGCGATGGTTGCGTTCTTCCCCATGCTGGTTAACAACATCGTCGGCCTTAAATCTGCTCCGCCGGAAAAGATCGAGCTGATGCGTTCACTGTCCGCAAGCCGGACAAAGATCTTCTGGTACATTCAGTTTCCTGAAGCGCTTCCCTATATCTTTGCCGGTCTCAACATAGGCATCGTGATGTCGGTCCTGGGCGCGATCGTCGGCGAGTTTATCGGCGCCAAGGCAGGTCTTGGTTATTTGTTGCTGCAGATGAACTACAACATGGATGTGACCGGCATGTTTGCGGTTCTGGTTGTGCTGGGGGCAATGGGTATTATTCTCAACACGATTATGCAGCTCATTCGCCGCAAGATCGTATTTTGGTTGCCCGAGCAGTCGATGGCGCAATAACGATCGGGGGTAACCCGGTTCACGAGTGTGCCAGCGTGAAAAATGGTGGCGTGACCTTCGTGCGGGCGCAACGAATTGGCCCGCCGCGCGGCTCGGGCGTCAGCGGCCATAGGCGTTGCACCGGTCTCATCAGCGCTCTTTGTCGGGAACGAAGCCTCTGAAAGCCCATCCCGCCATCGCGCCGAACAATAAGAGCGCCACCGGCGGACCAAACAACAAAACCGGCAGAGCCAGGAAATCACCGAGCTCTCTGAAGCCGACTCGTATTCCATACAGGGACAGGTAAACGACCCAGGCCATTATCCATGCAACTGAAAGGAGCAGCCAGACACGGAACAAACCGCGCCGCCAGTTCAGCGGGGGCTCGTTGGCGTTGGCTGGTTGACGTGGAAGTCCGTACGGCGCCATCGGTGCAAACCCTGATTGTGGTGAGCGCACGGAGCCAATCCGTTGTACAGGCAAAGTTCCGCATCGCCCATGAACCTAACGCCATTGCATTCAACCGGTTCGCCCGCACGGGTACTGACGTGCCGCCTCAGAGTGGTGAGGTCGGAACTCCACTAAATGCCACTTTCTTCCCCTCAACTCACCGATCGCCTCGCAGCAATTAATGCAACGGATGAAAATAGGCGACGATGTTATGATTCAACGGGCTGATCACCCGCCGGCTGACCGGCGGCGCTGCCGTAGCCGGATAAGGCCGATGCCGTACCAACACGGCCCAAGTATGAGACTTATTCTGGCGCACGGCCAAAGTTCCGCTTTAGCCCATGATCGCCGGGAAACAGCACGGACGTTTGGATGGGATCGTGATTGTTTCGGGTTGCCGATACGACGCTAATCTTTTAGCGCCCCATAGCATCGAATCTTTTCTTCTGCTCTTTGCTGAGCCGTGCGTAGAAGTCATTTAGCGCAATATCGACCGTCGTTGCAGCGTAGTTGATGGCGGTAAGGCGCGTATCGGCCGCGTCGAGCCGGCCCAAGGGGGTTGATGGTGGAGGTATCACGCATGACGCCATGAGAAGCTTCGCCATTTGTGAAGATTTCTTGCGCAACGTTTCAAAGCTCTCGCGTTGCGCTTGAGTCGGTCGCACCGTTTCTTCAATCGTTTTCAAAAATCGCTGCAACTCACTCGATTCCTTTCCATAACACTCCTGCTGTTCGCGCCCGATCGTGGCGTCGGTCGTTCTCCCGTTATCGTGATTTTTCGGAGCAGGCTTGTTATTCGTTGTGAATTTGGCCCTCTGTTGGCCGTCGAGCGATTGGTAAAATGCCTTGAGTGGCTCGCGGATCAGCACGCCCGCATCCCGCACCGTCCAAAGCCGCTGCTCCGTGGCTTCAAGCCGTCGGGTAGGCGTTAACATTGCGAGATCATGGCAATTCAAATCGATTGACTTGGCGCCGCTGAGGTAAGACGCGTGAAGCTTCTCAAACGTTTCGCGCTGCTTGGTATCCAGGCTTATCGCCTGCTCGATTTTTGCCGCGGGCCAAGTCTTCTTTTTCTCGGAACTGCTGACACAGGACACTGCCGCAGTGTCGGCATTCTTGGTGGCATCACCAATCGTGTCCGTATCCTCGGTGTCGCGGGCCGCCGTGCCCACGGTCGTCGCGCGCGAAGGAAGCGGGCCGATGACCGCCATCACGATGTCGCCGAACCCATGCTGCTGGAGGTTCTGCCGGTATTCGTTCGGCCAAAAAACATAGCCGACGACCTCGGCGTAAGCATCCGGCCAGATCGGACCGGCGATGACAGGTCGCGCGTCGTGTGTTGTATCGGATTCGCGCGAGGCCGCCCGCGTTTCGCGGGCGTGGTGGTGCCGGGACGCGCGATGAGCACGGTGATGCTGCAGAATGTGGCGTAACGGGCGTGTAAGTGCGCCTAATATCCCACCCGGACTCAATTCAAACTGCGCACTGGCAGTTGCAGGTGTGAACGACGCGATTGCAAGCACGCTTAATGCAAGGATCATCTGCCGCCGCTGCATCGCGTTGCTCTCCCTCGCGACCACAAAGGGACCTCGGCCACTATTCCGTAACCGATCAACGCTGTTCAAAGTTCCGCCAAATGTGGCGGTTTAGTGCAGGGATGACGGTTTTCCCGCTTTAGTTTGCTTGCGCTACAGGTGCTTCGCGTTTGGTTGGCGATGCTGTCTGCTTTTTTGGCGCGGTCTTGCGTATTTCTTCTAGCTTTTGCTCGACATGGCGCGAAAAGACGTATTGCGCGGGACGCTGTTTATCGAGTGGGATTTCCGGTGCCATTGGGCCCTGGGTGTCGATGCCGCGCACGGTCGCAGTCAGCGCCTTGAGCGGATGCTTGAATGTGTCCTCCACTGCCGTCGCTTCGAAGCCGGAGTGCACCATGCATTGCGCGCACTTTTCGTAATTGCCGACGCCGTAGGAATCCCAATCCGTGCCTTCCATAAGTTCCTTGAACGTGCGCGCATACCCTTCGCCCAGCAGATAGCATGGCTTCTGCCAGCCAAATACGGTGTAGGTCGGATTACCCCAAGGTGTGCAGTGGTAGGTCTGGTTCCCGGCAAGAAAGTCGAGAAAAAGTCCGGACTGGCTGAACGACCAATTCTTACCGCCGTTGCCGCGCTTGAAGATTTCGCGGAAGAGTTGCTTAGTCGTCTGACGGCTGAGAAAGTGCTGCTGGTCAGGCGCGCGCTCATACGCGTAGCCCGGAGAGACCGTAATGCCATCGACGCCCATCGCCATCACAACGTCGAAAAATTTCGCCACGCGCTCAGGATCGGCGGTGTTGAATAGCGTGCAGTTGATATTGCAACGGAATCCTTTTGCCTTTGCCGCTTTGATAGCCGCCACTGCGCGGTCGTAAGTACCCGTCTGGCAAACGGACTTATCGTGATCTTCCTTGTCACCATCGAGATGCACCGACCAGACGAAATACGGTGAAGGTTCGTAGTCCTTCATGCGTTTTTCCATCAGCAATGCGTTGGTGCACAAATAAACGAATTTGCGGCGCGCAATGATTCCCTTGACGATTTGCGGCAACTCCTTGTGCAGCAACGGTTCACCGCCGGCGATTGACACCACGGGCGCACCACACTCGTCGACAGCCTCAAGCGCCTTTTGTACCGAGATGCGCTGGTTCAAGATTTCGTCGGGATAGTCAATCTTGCCGCAACCCGCACAGGCAAGATTGCACCGGAACAGCGGCTCCAGCATCAAAACGAGGGGATAACGCTTGCGGCCGGCGAGACGCTGGCGAATGACGTAGCTACCGACAAGAAACTTTTGCAGAAGTGGAATGCTCAAGATTGCCTTCCTTACCTATTTTGCTGCCCGGGACGTCGAGTAATTCGACCGGAACACGAAACTCCATGTGTTCTTCCTGGCCTGCAAGCGTCGAAACTTCGACCGGGCCAAGCCGCCGCAGCGAGTTGATCACATCCATGACCATCACCTCCGGCGCCGAGGCACCCGCCGTAATGCCTACAACCTCGGCATCTTTCAACCACTCCGGCCGGATATCCTCGCCATTGGCGATCAAATGAGTGGGAACGCCGGCCTCCAGGCCGATTTCGCACAGCCGGTTCGAATTCGAGCTATTCTGGGCGCCAACTACAAAAATAACGTCAACCTTCTTACTGAGTTCGAGTAGTGCCGTTTGGCGGTTTTGGGTCGCATAGCAGATATCCTGCGTGCCGGGCCCTACCACATCCTTGAAGCGCCGGTATAGCGCCGCGATAACGCCCTTCGTATCATCAACGCTAAGCGTCGTTTGCGTCACATAGGCAATCGGCGTGTCGGGGGACAGGTCGAGCGCTTCGACGTCCTTTTCCGTCTGCACCAGCAAAACAGGCCCGGGGATCTGGCCCAGCGTTCCCTCGACTTCCGGGTGGCCGGCGTGACCAATCAACACGACCGTCCGGCCTTGCCTCACGTAGTGCCGCCCTTGGCTGTGCACCTTGGACACAAGAGGGCAGGTTGCGTTCAGCACGTGCAGGCCGCGTTTTTTCGCGTCAAGTTCAACCTTCTTGGCGACACCATGGGCGCTGAAAATCGTGATGCCGTTTTCGGGCACCTCGGACAAATCCTCGACGAATCTTGCGCCCCGAGCCTTCAAAGCGTCGACGACCCATTTGTTGTGAACGATTTCGTGCCGCACGTAGACAGGGGGGCCGTATTTGTCGAGCGCACGCTCGACGATCTCGATTGCGCGCACGACCCCGGCACAAAAACCGCGCGGCTGAGCGAGGATGATCTTCATCGCGCGCCCCCGGTGGCTGCCGCGCCGGTACGCAACTTGTTTTTCCCTCTCGTGTTGGAGCCCTGGTTCACGAGGACCGAAATGTCCGGCTGCGTAGATGTTGCGGAGCCCTGGCCGAAAACCTCAAAGACCTTGGCGACGATACCATTCGAATCGAGACCGGCTTTTGCGTACATTGCAGACGGTGCATCCTGATCGAGAAACACGTCCGGCAAAACCATGCTGCGAATCTTGAATCCGCGCTGGTCGAATGCACCTTTTTCGGCCAATAGTTGCATCACATGCGATCCGAAGCCGCCGATCGCACCTTCTTCGATCGTAATGAGCAACTCGTGATTCTTCGCGAGCTGCAAAATCAGATACGCATCCAGCGGCTTTGCAAAGCGCGCATCGGCCACAGTAGTTGAAATGCCGCGCGATGCGAGCGCTTCGGCTGCTTTCAGGCATTCGCCGAGCCGTGCGCCAAACGACAGAAGTGCGACTGTGCTGCCTTGGCGGATCACGCGGCCGCGTCCAATCTCAAGCGGCATCCCGGCGTCCGGAAGCGGTACGCCGACGCCGTCTCCCCGCGGATATCGAAACGCGCTCGGCCGGTCGTCGATGGCAGCGGCGGTAGACACCATGTGGACCAGTTCCGCCTCATCGGCTGCCGCCATAACCACAAAACCGGGCAGGCAGCTCAGATACGTCACATCGAACGATCCTGCATGGGTCGGCCCGTCGGCGCCAACGAGCCCCGCGCGGTCGATTGCAAAACGCACCGGCAGGCGCTGAATAGCAACGTCGTGCACGACCTGGTCGTAGGCGCGCTGCAGGAATGTCGAGTAGATCACGGCAAATGGCTTGAACCCCTGAGTCGCGAGACCCGCGGCAAAGGTCACGGCATGTTGCTCCGCGATGCCGACATCGAACGTGCGCTGTGGAAATGCCTTCTGAAAAATATCGACGCCGGTGCCTGAAGGCATGGCTGCGGTGATTGCGACAATGCGATCGTCCTTCTCCGCTTCTTTGACGAGACTCTGGCCAAAGACTTTCGTGTAGGACGGCGCTGCCGGACTCGCCTTCTTTTGTTTTCCGGTCGCGATGTCGAACTTGACGACACCATGATATTTGTCGTCAGACGCTTCCGCCGGGGCGTAGCCTTTTCCTTTTTGTGTGCGCACGTGCACCAGAATCGGGCCAAAGTTTGCAGCGCGCACGTTTTCCAACACTGGCAGCAGCTGATCGAGATTATGCCCGTCGACGACGCCGACGTAATAAAATCCAAGCTCCTCGAACAATGTGCCGCCGGTAACGAAACCGCGCGCCAGTTCTTCGGCGCGCACCGCTTTGTCCTTTATGAATTGCGGCAAATGACCGGCGAAGCTTCTGCCGATCTCGCGCAACGACATAAATGTCGGGCTCGACAACAGTCGCGCAAGATAATGCGACATGGCGCCGACAGGCGGCGCAATCGACATTTCGTTGTCATTGAGAATGACGATCAGGCGCCGGTTCTGGGCGCCTGCGTTGTTCATGGCCTCGTAAGCCATTCCGGCGGAAATCGCGCCGTCGCCGATCACGCAAACGACGTTGTGTTGCGCACCGCTGAGATCGCGCGCAACGGCCATGCCGAGGCCGGCGGAAATCGATGTCGACGAGTGCGCGGCGCCGAAGCAATCGTATTGGCTTTCCGCGCGCTTGGTGAAACCGGATAGACCGCCACCTTGTCGAATGGTCCTGATACGATCGCGCCGGCCGGTCAAAATCTTGTGCGGATAGGCCTGGTGTCCGACATCCCAAATTAACTTGTCATTTGGCGTGTCGAAGACGTAGTGAAGGGCGACCGTCAACTCGACGACGCCGAGACCCGCGCCCAGATGTCCGCCGGTCAAGGCCACGGCGCTGATGGTTTCATTGCGCAACTCGTCTGCAACTTGCCGGAGGTCGCGCGCATTGATACGCCGCAAATCGGCCGGACTCTTGATGGAGTCGAGAATTGCGGGTGTCGCCGATGCGTCGAAGATCGGACTAGGAGCCGTCATTCGTGATTTACCCTTCAGCAATGAACTCGGAAGCGCTCGCCCCCTCGGCACCGCGTCGTCAGATCAATATGCCCCCCGTTGAAACCTCTTCGGCTGGGCTCAAAAAGGCTCTCGAACTTTGACAATAAACTTTGCTATCAAAGGTTCCGCTTGGGAAGGGCCGATTTTGGGTAGCGGCCTTGCCCGAACGGGGGGCGAAAACGGCGTGGGCCGAAGGCATCGTTCATGCTAGGTCGCATCGTCGCCGGAATCGTCCGCTTCTGCACGCGATTTCCCTGGCCTGTCATTATCTTAGCAGTATGCACGGCGGCCGGCGCTGCAGCCTATTCGGTTACGCATTTCGCGATTACAACCGACATCAACAAACTGATCTCTTCCAGTCTCGATTGGCGCCAGCGCGAGCGGACATTCGAGCGCGAGTTTCCCGGTCACTTCCGTTCGACGTTAGTCGTAGTCGACGCGCCAACATCTGAACTCGCAGCAACCGCTGCCGCCGAGTTGGCGCACAAATTGATGTCTCGGCCGGATCGGTTTCGTTCGGTCGAAGATATGAGTGCAACGGAATTCTTCGCGCACAACGGATTGCTGTTCAGGTCGACTGAGCAGGTTGCCAGCCTAACGAAAGGTCTCGGCGACGCGGGACCGCTCATCAGCACGCTGTCGAAAGATCCGAGCTTGCGCGGATTGACGCGCGCCCTGTCGCTCGGTCTGTTCGGCATTTCGGAGGGGATGGTCAAACTCGATGACATGGTGCGTCCGCTGTCGATGGCCTCCGATGTCATCGAAGACGTACTCGCCGGCAGCCCCGCGGCCTTCTCCTGGCAGGAGTTGTTGAGCGGCAAACGTGCGACTCCGAGCGAACGGAGGCGCTTCATCGAAGTGCATCCGGTTCTCGACTACTCCTCGCTCGAACCGGGCCGAGCATCGAGCGAAGCGATCAGGAAGGCGGCGCGTGATCTCGATTTAAGCTCGCGCTATCAGGCACGCGTTCGGCTGACCGGCTCGGTGCCAATGGCAGACGAGGAGTTTGCGACGGTGCAAGAGGGCGCGGTGGCGAACGGGATCGGCACCGTTGTTGTCGTGCTTGTAATCCTGTGGCTGGCGCTGAAGTCCGCGCGCATTATCTTTGCAGTGTTCATTAATTTGTTCGTCGGCCTTGCGATAACGGCGGCGCTCGGTTTGCTGATGGTCGGCGCGCTGAACATGATTTCGGTCGCCTTCGCAGCGCTGTTCGTCGGGCTGGGTGTCGACTTTGGTATTCAGTTTTCCGTGCGGTATCGCGCCGAGCGCCATGCCATTCCCGACTTGCGCGCAGCCTTGGCAAGCGGAGCCGAAAAAGTCGGTGTACCGCTGACTCTCGCCGCTGCCGCCGTTGCGGCCGGGTTCATGTCATTTCTGCCGACCACCTACCGTGGTGTTTCCGAACTCGGGCAGATTGCCGGCGTCGGGATGCTCATTGCTTACGCGACGAGCATCACGGTGCTTCCCGCATTGCTTTCCGTGTTGAATCCGCCGGGCGAGCCCGATGTCGTGGGATATCGATTTCTGGCGCCGGTGGATCGATTTCTGCAACGCCGCCGCGTTCCAATAATCATCGGTACGCTGGCGGTAGCCATTGCGGGATCGCCGCTGCTCTACTTCCTGCGCTTTGATTTCGACCCGATCCACTTGCGCAGCCCCAAGGTTGAATCCGTTGCGACGCTGATCGATCTTGGCTCCGATCCAAACGTCGGCATCCATTCCATCAACGTGATCATGCCGACAATCGACAAGGCTAACGAAGCCGTCGATCGGCTACGCAAGATTCCTGAAGTTTCTCGCGTTGTTTCGCTCGCGAGCTTTGTCCCGGAGGATCAGCAAAAAAAGCTTGGAATGATCGAAGACCTCAAGCGGCAGATTGGGCCGATGTTGCAGCGTCCGCCGGGCGCGCCTCCGAGCGATGCCGAGAATGTCGCGGCCTTACACGGTATTGCCGATCAACTGAAGAAGGCCGCCGGTGGCGCAAAAGGCAAGGGAGCCGACGCTGCAAGGCGCCTTGCCGCCGATGCCGAACGCCTGGCGGCGGCCGACAAGGCGCGACGCGACCAGGCGCAGGAAATTTTCATCGTACCGCTAAAGGCTGATCTCGCGCAGTTGCGGGGTTATCTGGAGGCAAAGCAAGTCACGCTTGACAATCTCCCGGCCAAGCTCAAACGCCAGTGGATGACGCCGCAAGGGCAAACGCGAGTCGAGATATCGCCGAGCGGCAATACCGACGATACCGAAGTATTGCGCCGGTTTGCTCGCACTATTCTTTCCATTTATCCGACGGCGATCGGCGGCCCGATCTCGATTCTGGAATCGGGCAATACAGTGGTTCGAGCCTTCATCGAGGCCGGGGCGTGGGCGTTGATTTCGATCGCGATCATCTTGTGGATCGTGCTGCGCCGCTTTGGCGACGTGCTGCTTACGCTCGTGCCTCTGTTGCTTGCGGGTGCGGTGACGCTGGAGATCACGGTGCTGATCGGTATGCCGCTCAATTTCGCGAATATCATCGCGCTGCCGCTGCTGCTCGGTGTCGGTGTCGCGTTCAAAATCTATTACATTATGGCGTGGCGTGCCGGCCAGACCGATCTTCTGCAGTCGAGTCTTACACGCGCGGTGATCTGGAGCGCGCTGACGACTGCAACGGCGTTTGGAAGTCTATGGCTATCGAGCCATCCCGGCACATCGAGCATGGGAAAGCTAATGGCCTTATCGTTGGTGACGACGCTCGCCGCAGCAGTGCTATTTCAACCGGCGCTGATGGGAAAACCCCGTAGTGCCGCCGACACGTAGGCAAATATTCGTGTCGGGCGGCAGCGAATTCTCATCCGGCGCGGTGCTTCTCTGCTGAGCGCGGGAACGTGCAGCGCCGGATCCTTGAGTTCGCTTCGAAGGCGGGGGCGTTGTGGCAGTCTGCGTGACGCGGGTCCAATTCTCGCCGCCGCAGAAGATTCCGAACACGCAACCTTGTACCTTCAGCACGTCCGGATTGAGCAGGCTGATGCTCGCCGAATAGGTGTGGCCGTCCTTGGAATTGTAGATTTCGCCGGACCACTTGTTCCGGTCGGTGTGCGTCATGCCGAGTAGGATCGGCATCCCCAAGGTCGGCCGATTGCGTTTGCTCGGATCGGGGTTTTTATCGTCGACGCTCGGATAGGTTTCCCACGAAACGACGCCCCATAGACGGCCGCTGCAATCGACAATTCTGATTTTGGCGTAACCTTTAGCGGTCAACCATTCGCCGGTCGGATCCGGCGCTTCCGGAGTGGCCGGCTGTGCCGTCTGTGGGTTCATGCCTTGCGCCATCGCAGGGGTAGCGGCGAGAATGGAAACAGCTGCCAGCGCGACGATCGCGCTGCGCTGTGCAAAAGAGCTGATCTGTAGCACGCGTGTCGAAACCCTGATGTTGCGTGGATTACGCCCCGCCAACAACGCTCGTTGCGCCGCTCGGGTCCAGTGCTCACCAAATAAGCAAGACTCTGTAAACACCAGAACACGGTACTTGCGATGGCCGCATTAGGGCCGTTCAGCGACGGTGGAACTTTGCTTTGACAGGCATTCTGCGAGGTTGGTGGGGTGGAACTTTTGAAACCGAATTGCATTCACCAAATGAAGTTTTCGAGGGGTCCTCGCTTTTTCGAGGGGCTATGTTGGCAAAACTGCGTCCGAGGGCCGCCGATCAATCGGCCATTGATCTCATTATGATGCGGCGTTGTATCGCGCTTTCGGCGGAAGCGGCGAAGCAGGGTGAATTTCCGTTTGCCGCTCTTATTGCTGAGGGCGATCGGATCATCGTCGAGGTTACGAATCACGTTGTACGCAAATCGGACGTCACGCAGCACGCGGAATTGCTCGCTGTTTCCGAGGCACAGCGGCTGCTCGGACGCAACGACCTCTCCAAGTGCACGATTTATTCCAATATCGAACCGTGCGCGATGTGCTCATTTTCAATCCGGGAAACGGGCATCGCACGCGTGGTGTTTGCGATCAGCTCTCCGATGATGGGTGGCTTTTCGAAGTGGAGCGTTCTTCGGGACACCGAAATCTCGAATGTCATGCCGGAAGCTTTTGGCGCCGTACCGGAGGTGATCGTTGGCTTGCTGCGGCAGGAGGCCGAGCAAGTCTGGCAGGATTGGAACCCCGTTGCATGGGCCATCATCAAGCATCGCGGTTGTTTCGGTTCTGAGCGCGGTGCGGTCCGCACTCTCGAAACGATTCCGCGCCGGCGTAGCGTGTTGCGTACACTCGCGACGCTCTACCGCTTATGGCGCGGATTTACCCGGGCCAGCCGCTCGAGCCCCACAGCGTGATCTACTGGCCGTGATTTTTCAGGACCTGGTCGCACGCCTTGGTCAGGTGCTCCCTGTGCTCCTTCAGACAGGCCAATACCCGCAGCGAATCCGGTATTGCGTCGCTGCAAAATTTTACCGAATCGTGACGACAGGCTTTCCGTTCTTCCGGCGTACCCTGAAATAGACCGCCCGAGGCGGACTGCGCAATTTGCGAGGCGGCTTGCGCGTAAGTGGATGCACCATTCAATACCATCAGGACGGTGAAGGCGGGTACGATGCGGTAGAACATTACTGCCCCTCGGCTATTGTCATACTATTGTTGACTTGCGGCGGTTGGATTGCGCATCGCTATTTCGCGGAACCGGGACTTGCCATGCTGGTTAGTACGCGGGACGATGCGGGGACGGTTGCCGGAATCTCTGTAAGGTGTTGACCCGAACATGTCGATAAAATTGCGAACGATCAACAAGACAATCCTGCTAATGTTTTTTGCGGTTGGGCTTGGCCTGACGGTTGGCACGGTCGGCTATGCGCAAGGGACCGGTGCGTTTGCCCGATTGGCCGGCCGCTGGTCAGGCGCAGGTAACGTCGAACTGTCGAACGGCAGTCGTGAAACGATTCATTGCCGCGCTGCCTATGACGTGCTGTCCGTACGCGATCTGCAGCTCAACATTCGTTGCGCGAGCGAGAGTTATAACTTCGATCTTCGTGCCAGCGTCAAATCGGTATCAGGCAGGGTCAGCGGCACGTGGAGCGAGTCGACACGCAATGCCGGAGGTACGCTCAGTGGCGAAGCTGACGGCGAGCGCATTCAGGTACTCGCCAGGGGTTCGGCATTCGCAGCAACGATAATGCTGACCACGCGTGGCCGGCGCCAGACCGTCGTGATCAGATCCGAGGATCAAGACAGTACGCTGCGCGGCGCATCGATCCATCTTCGCAGAAGCTAGCTGGAGCCAAGCTCTACGTTCCGGTTAATGAATGGCTGGTGAAGCGCCGCGCGACCCGGCTCAAGAACATCGCCGTTGGCCGCAGAATGAAAAGGTCGGCCACCAACGCCGCAATCATGGCGAAGGCGCTAAGCCAGCCAAAGAGCCGTAACGACGGCAGGCTGGAAAATGCGGTCATTGCAAGCCCGCATGCCAAGACGGCCGAAGTCAGGATCAGCGGCGGCCCGACAAGGATAGTGGCGCGCTCGACGCCGACTGCCGGGTTGATCTCGGTATCTTCGATTTGCAGACGGTTGAGGAAGTGAATTGTCGCGCTGAGGCCGAGTCCGAATGAAACGGTCAACGCGATCACGCTCGCGAATTGCAAACCCAAACCGAGCACCCAAAGCAAACTGCCTGCTAGCACAATCGGGAAAATACCGGGCAGGATGCTTACCAACATGACGATGACCGACCGGAACGCGAGGCCGATAAAGGCGGCAACGAACACGATTTCGATCGTAAGGCCGTTGCTGAGCTTATCGATCATGATGGCGCTGTTGCGCGCCGCAATGGCCGACAAGCCGGTGACCAGTATCTTGTAGCCCGGATATTTCGCGCGGACCGCGTCCAGCTTCTTGTTCAGCTCACTGACGATCGGCAGCAGCTGACTCGCATCCTTGTCAGGCACGCGTCCGTTCACCACTACGGCGTCCTGCTTTGCTGAGATGAATCGGCGCGTCAGGTAGCGCGGAAGCAGGTCGACGTATTCTTTGAGCGTACTGACATCGGACTTCTGCGCTTTTTCCGCGAGCCAGCGCCGGAGCGTCTCAAGCGACCAAACGTTTCCGATGCCCTTTTGGTGTTCGAGCGTTGAGTGGACGTCGGCGATGATCCCGAGTGTTTCGGGCGCGTAGAGCGATTTGCCGGCCGGGAACTCGATGAGAACGTCTATCGGATTTGCTCCGGTCAATTTGGCATCGAGACGCTGGGTGGCCTGCACTGCCTGTTGCCGATCCGGAACCTGGTCGGCCAACCGGTAGCGCGGCTCCAACTGCGCATATGCGACAGATAGAACGACCACGATCAACAGCCCGATCAGCGTATAGAGGCCCGGCCGCCGCACCATCAGAACGGCGATCCATCGGCAAAACCGGCGCAGCCAATCGAGCGCGGTATCGACGCCCTTGACCCGATCGACAAAGATGTCCTCGTGGCGAATAAGCAGCACGCCTAAAAGCGGGGCCAGCGTCAGCACGGCCACCATAGCGACGGCGGTTGCGATTAATCCCGCTTCGCCGAACGTCTGGATGAGGTTCGACTTGGAGAATTGCAACGCGATGAAAGAGACGCCGGCCGTGGCGTGCGTCAGCACGCACGCCGGTCCGACGACAAGGAGCGAATTTCGGAACGCCTCATATTTGTTGTCGCCGGCGAGCAGACGGTCGCGGGCCGCGAAAGTGAGCTGCATGCTGTCGGAGAAGCTGATGACCATGATGAGCGGAGTCATCACGTTCAGGAACATGTTCAGCCTGAAATCGAGCCAGCCGAGCGCTCCTAACGCCAGCAGAATAGCGGCGAGCGGCGGTCCCGCCGCGATAATCATGAATGACACGCGCCGGAAGAACATGATCGCGATCAAACAACCGGCGATGAAGCCCAGCGTGTTGTACACCAGCCGATCGCTGCGGATGGCGTTACGGATCTCCAGCTGCATGACCGGGACGCCGGAAAGCTCGGTCTTCAATCCCGTACCGGCGAGGTGATCGGCAATCGTTTCGCGCACTTCCTTGATGACGCCCGTCAGCTGGTCGCCTTGCATGACCGCAGGATCGAGCGCCAGCACGATCAATGCGAGTTTCCCGTCTTCCGACAGCAGCTTGCCGCGGATAATCTCGTTCGACATCACTCTCTGAACGAGCTTTTGATACTCTGCGCCTTCTGGAAGCTTCTGCGGGAAGAGTGGAGCAGGAATGCTGCCGTTTTCCGGCGGCTGGCGCGCCGAGAACATCGAGATGATCCCGCGCGTACCGCTTACAAGCTGCAAATCGATGACAAGATTGCGTAGCTTTGCCAGCGACGATCGTTCGAGCAGAGAATTGCCCTCGACGACGATCAGGACGTCGAATTCGCTCGACGGAAACCGCCGCGTGACATCCTCATAAGCATGGAATTCCGGTGTGTCCGATCGGAATAATTGGCTGAGCGAATCGTCGACTTTGAGCCGCGTGAAACCGACCGCTGCCAGAACGCCCAGAACCAGGAATATGATTCCCATCAAGACCGGATGCGACAGGGACACGAAGCCCATGCGCTCGATGCCGAGCGCAAGGTTGCGCGGCTTGATCGCATGCGCGGGGGGCGCAAGTTCGAAATCCGGTTTTTGCGAATCCGTCACGGCGGCACTCTGACATAATTTTCAGGACACCGCGCGAGACAGCGGATGCGAAGCCTAGCAAATAGATCTCTGACGATCGCCACAATGGTACCCGTAGTGTCCTGTTGCGAGTAGGGTCCGGTCTAAAAATTCTGTGAGTTCGAGTCCAGCCAGGAGGCAGGACCTGATTCGGAGCGCAGCGTTTGCATCTGTTAAAGGCGCCGCAAATGTGGCTGTAATTTCGCGGGAATGTGCCCGCAGACATGGCCTGCGAAAGGAACGTCGTCCGACGCCAGGCGTTTTCTCCGCGACGAAAGTATCTGGATGTGGGGAACCTGGAGGAGGACTCAATGAAGCTCTACTTACGTTATGCGGTCGTGGGCGCGGTGGTGGGGGTCATCGGCTCGGCCGCTGCTCATGCACAGACGGTAATTACGCGCGACGTTATCGACGGGCCGCCGATTGTCGCAGGACCTTCCGACACGGTCATTACGCGAGAAGTCGTGCCGGAAGACACAATCGTGACAGCACCAACCCGCGTGATTGAAGAGCGTGATGTCGTTACAGCGCCGCCCAGGCGCATCGTGAGACATCGGACAGTTCGGCATATATCGGGTCACGTCAGGCACCCGGTGCACCTGACGACGACGCAGCGCCGCGCCATCTATCGTACCGTCGTGCACGAGCGGCCGCCTGTCGTGGTGGGGCAAACCATCGCTCCTGTGGAAGTTGACTATTCCGTGGGAAGCATCTTACCGGAAGCAGTGCCGGTTTATGCGTTTCCTGAGGACGTGGTGGATGATATCCCTGTTGTGTCGTCCTACGATTATGCACTGGTGAACGATCGGGTATTGCTCGTTGATCCTGCGACTCACGTGGTGGTCAGCGAAGTTTATCGGTAAGCGCATCACAGAAGTTCTTCTCAGGGCGTCCGCATGCCACGGACGCCCTGTTTTCGTTTTCACGGCGCGAAACCGTTTCCCGATTGTCGGGATATCTCAGATGCGGCTAGACTCGTTTTGAAATAGTGCCGTCGCACAGAAACGAGGAGCAAGCATGCCGCGGATGAAGGGCGCCGAACTGATAACGGAGTACCTGATTGCAAATGACATGCCTTACATCTTCGGCATTTGCGGCCACGGCAATGTCGGCCTTCTCGACACGCTCTATGAGGCCCGCGATCGCATCAAGCTCGTTTCGCCACGCCACGAGCAGGTCGCGGCGCACATGGCGGATGCTTATTTCCGCGTGAGCCACAAGCCGGCAGCAACGCTTACCTCATGTGGCCCCGGCTCCTGCAATATCGTGATGCCGCTCGCGGTGGCAATTTCAGACTCATCAGCATTGCTTGCAATTACTGCGAACGTGCCGACTTCGCAGTTTAATCGCAGCCCGTTCCAGGAGATCAACCGGCATTTCCAGGCTGATTTTCCGAACATCATTCGTCCGGTGGTAAAACGCAGCTTCCAGCCGACGCGCGTCGATATGCTGCCGCTCGCGCTGCGGCAGGCGATGACGACGATGCTGTCGGGAAGACCCGGGCCGGTCAATCTCGACGTCCCCTTCAATGTATTTCAAGAGGAGGATGAGGTCGAAATGCCGCCGGCCGCGCCGACGCTCAATGCGCAGCGTAGCGGCGCATCGCCGGAAGAAATGACCTCTGCGGTCGAAATGATTTTGAAAGCCAGGCGGCCGGTGATCTTCGTCGGTCATGGCGTGACACTCTCGGAGGCAAGCCGTGAGCTCACCGAATTTGCCCGCAAACTGCAAATACCCGTCATCTCGTCGCCGAACGGGATGGGCGCCTTCGACATGCACGATCCGTTGTCGCTCGGGTTTATCGGCCGCAACGGCGCCTATCCGGCGAACGAAGCAGGCCGCCACGCCGACCTCGTCATCGCGATCGGCGCGCGGTTCGATGACCGCTCGGCCTCGTCATGGCTGCCCGGCTATTCGTGGAATTTTCCGCAAACGAAGCTCATTCATGTCGACGTCGACCCGGCGGAGCTCGGACGCAATTATCCCCCCGATCTTGGCATTCTCGCCGACGCGCGCACATTCCTGCGGCAGCTTCTGGCCGAAATCGAGCGGCGCGGCACGCAACACGCAAGCGCGTTGAAAGAATGGCACGACAGCATCAGAAGCTGGCAGAAGAAGTGGGACGACTTCACACGGCCGAATTTCGACGTGCATGCATCACCGATGCGGCCGGAGCGCATCGTCGCTGATTGTGCGGCGGTGCTACCGGATGACGCGATCCTCGCCTGTGACGTCGGCGTCAGCCACAACTGGTACATGCAGTTCTGGAAACCGCGCCGGCCCCAGACGATGCTGAATTCCTGGGGATTTTCCGGTATGGGCTTCGGAGCCGCCGGCGTGTTGGGCGCCAAACTTGCCGCGCCGGATCGGCCCTGCGTTGCGGTCACGGGGGATGGCTGCTTCACCATGGTACCGCACGTGCTATGCACGGCCGTCGAGTACAACATTCCGGTCGTGTGGGTGATCTGGAATAATTTCGGCTGGGCGTCCATCCGCGACATCCAGCTTGGGATGTTCGGCGGCCGCGAGTATGGCACCATGTTCCACGAGGGGTCGAACCAGAAGCCTTACAATCCGGACTTTGCTGCCTGGGCGCGCGCGAGCGGCGTCGAGGCAGTAACGGTAACGAAGTCGGAGGATTTCAAAGGCGCGCTGGAGCACGCGGTGAAAGCGAACAAGCCGTTCCTGATCGACGCGCATGTCGATGCGGAAGTCCGCCCGCCGTCAACGGGCGCGTGGGAGCTGCCGCCGAAACCGTACAATGAGCCGGTATTCGGCAATCGCTATCTGCCGCAGTCACAACCCGCGAAATAGCGCACCATGACGGACAAACGCCAGGCTTTCATCCGGAACATTGCCGAGGTGCCGTGGCTGGAATTTCCCAATCACTTCGGCGGCGCGCTCTCGAAGCCGCTCGTCATGCCGGAAACAGCGCACGCCAAACACATTGATTACCGCATTTCGATGTATCAGCCGAAGGCCTACGTCGAGAAGCACAGCCATAGGCTGCAGGAGCAGATCTACCATGTGATCGAGGGAGAGGGGCTGATGCACGTGGACGGGAAGGATCATGTCGTGCGCAAGCACGATTACGTTTATCTGCCGCCGGGCGTTGAGCACTCGATCTCGAATACCGGCTTGTGCGACCTCGTTTTCCTGGTGGTCACTTCACCCGTGACCGACGATGAGAAACCGGTGTAGATTTCCATAACTCTCGCAAGCATGGGGGCAGCCAATGCCGCGCCACGCCAGCTACATCCCTCATGGGGTTATCCCGGCCGTCCTGTTGCCGTTCGAAAATGACCTCTCGATTGACGAAGCGTCTTTCCGCAAGCATTTGCGTGACGTGGCGGCGACCGAGGGGATCTCGGCCATCACGATCAATGCACACTCGACGGAGGTCGCCTCTTGTACCTTCGACGAGCAGCGGCGTGTGCTCGACATCGCGCAGGATGAGATTGGCGCACGCCTGCCGCTCATCAACGGCGTGTGGGCGGACGGCAGCCTGGAAGCCGCGCGCATCGCCCGTATGGCGGAGCAGGGCGGCGCATCCGCGTTGCTCGTCTTTCCGCCGGCGCCGTTCACGCTGCAACAATCGCCGCAAATGGCGCTCGCGCACTTCAAGCGCATCGCCGACGCCACCGACCTGCCGTTGATCGCATTCCAGTATCCGCTGGCTACGGGGCAGGGCTATCCGAAGGAAACGTTGCTCAAGCTCTGCGAAGAAGTGCCGACCATTCGGGCGATCAAGGACTGGATCGGCAATGTGCCTCATCACGAGTGGCATATCCGCACACTGCAAAACCTCCCGCGGCCCGTGAACGTCCTAACGACCCACAGCTCATGGCTATTTTCATCGCTGGTACTCGGCTGCAACGGCCTGTTGTCGGGCTCGGGTAGTGTCATCGCCGATCTGCAGGCGCAACTGTTCCGCGCGGTGCAGGCGAACGATCTCGCAGAAGCGAAACGTCTTAATGATCGCATCCAGCCGACGGCGCGCGTGTTCTACGCCGATCCGTTCGTCGACATGCACAACCGCATGAAGGAAGCGCTGGTGCTGCTCGGGAAACTGCCGCGTGCCGTGGTGAGACCGCCTTTGGTCAAACTCGATCGTGCGGAGGTTATGCGTATCGGTCAGGCACTGGTGGAAGCGGGGTTACTCGATGCGAAGGCCCGTGACGCGGCCTGAGGCATTCACATAATCGCCAATTCAGTATTGCGCCGGTCGGTTACCAGCATGCTTCCGGGATAGTGCGTGATGCAGAATTCCGGCTTCACCGTTGCGATCACCGATTGTGGTGTGACACCGCATGCCCAGAACACCGGAATCTCGTCTTCGCGTATGGGCACGACATCGCCGTAGTCGGGTGTACCGAGGTCAGCAATGCCGATCAGCTCCGGTTTGCCGAGGTGAACCGGCGCACCATGAACGGATGGAAAGCGAGTGGTGATCTGGACCGCGCGGATAGCGTTCCTGGGTGTCATCGGCCGCATGGAAACCACCATGGGTCCGTGAAACGGACCGGCTTCGGCTGTCGCAATCGAGGTCCGGTACATCGATACGTTGCGGCCGAGAGCGATGTGTCGCATCTCGATCCCATCGGCCATCAGTGCTTCCTCGAACGAGAACGAGCATCCGATGACAAAGCTCACGAGGTCGTCGCGCCAGAAGTCACGGACATCGTGCGGCTCCGCGACCAATTCGCCGTTTTGCCACACTCGGTACCGCGGCACGTCGGTACGGATGTCGAGGTCTTCGCCTAGTGTGGGTATGCGCCAGTCGCCCGGCGCAGCACTTGCGATCAACGGACATGGCTTGGGATTAAGCTGGCAGAAACGCAGAAAATCGCTCGCAAGGCTTTGCGGCAGAATGGCAAGATTGCCCTGCACATAGCCTGAAGCTAGCCCTGCGGTCGCCCCCCGGATTTCACCGCGTCGGATCGCCCGCCGGGCGGCAATGCTCGGCAAAAGTTGCGCCTCGTCTTTACACATTTGAGCCGTGGACATTGCAGACCGTGTACCGGAGCCTTCAGCCTATCACCCGGTCTCGGTGTCTTCGAGTGGGGCACAATCAAGTTAGCAGTTGAATATCGCGATAGGATCGCGTTTGCTTATGACTTCATAAAAGCCCGAAACGGGCGCGTCGTAGGGGAGGGAATGGGAATGTCGCAAACGTCAGGTTTGGCGCGGTTTTCCGCGCTGCTTGCTGCTTCGCTCGCAATGTCAATTATGCCTGCGCACGCGCAGCAGGCTGCCACGCCCGTCAAGCTCGGCATTGTATCGTTTTTGACCGGGCCGGCCGCTTCTCCTTTTGGTATTCCGGGTCGCAACGGCGCCGAAATCGTCATCGAAGCTTTGAACTCCGGCAAGGCGCCCGCGCCCTACAATCAGGTCGGCTTTGGCGGTTCCAAGATCGAAGCCAAATATGTCGACGAAGCGGGTTCCGCAGCCAACGTCGTGACCGAGTTCCGCAATCTGGCGCAGCGCGATCAAGTCGATGCCGTCGTGGGTTACGTGTCGTCCGGCAGTTGCCTTGCGGTCACACCGGTTGCGGAAGAACTGAAAGAACTCACGGTCTTTTACGATTGCGGCACGCCCCGCATCTTCGAGGAAAAGCCGCGCTCTTACGTTTTCCGCGTCAGCCCGCACGCAACGATGGATAACGTCGCAGCTGCGCGTTACATCCTCGCCAAGAAAAAAAATCTGAAGAGCTATTCGGGCATCAACCAGAACTACGCTTGGGGCCAGGACTCTTGGCGCGATTTCGTCGGCGCGATGAAAGTGCTGGCACCGAAGGTGACCGTCGATAAAGTACTTTTTCCGAAGGTTTTCGCCGGCGAATATGGCGCTGAAATCTCGACGCTGCTGACGTCGAAATCCCAGGTGCTGCATTCGAGCTTTTACGACGGTGACCTTGAGGCATTTATCTATCAGGAGCAGGCGCGCGGGCTCGACAAGCGCATGACCATGATCCTGACGACTGGCGAGGCCGCGATCTGGCGGCTACGCGACAAGATGCCGGACGGCGCGATTATCGGCGGTCGGGGTGCCAGCGGACCGCTCGCGCGCGATACCGAACTCAATCGGTGGTTCAAAAAAATCTACACTGACCGTTACAACGTGCCGCCGACCTATCCGTCTTACCAGATGGCTCAGTCGCTGCTCGGTCTTAAGCTCGCCTATGAAAAGGCGATGAAGGCCGCCAATGGCAAGCCGACCAAGGAGCAAGTGGCCGCCGCTTTCAAGGGCATGGAGTTTGACGGGCCGGCCGGCCACATCAAGATGGCTCTCGGCGATGGCCATCAGGGTATCGCGGAGACCGCTTACGGTATTTATCGCTTCAACAAGAAGACACGGGAGCCGGAAGTGGTGGATATCATCCGCTATGCGGCGGAGTGCGTAAATCCGCCTCCCGGCGTGGAAGCGGAAGCCTGGATCAAGGGCGGCATGAAGGGCGCGAAGTGCAACTAGCACCGGCGCCATAATTGGAGAAAAGGTGCGGGGAGCTTCCCCCGCACCGATTTCCGTTCGACTCAAACCGAACCAGCGCCGGCCGCTCGTGTTTGCGAAAGCGCGAGTTCAGATCGAAAAGAAACGGGATCCCGACGCGCGTAGGAGTGAGCGGAAAGAGTTCAGCCCGAATTCGTTTTAGAAACCGACGGAATCGCCGTGCTGTTGACCGTCCTTTCGATCCTGACCGATGGGCTCGCTTACGCGGCTTACCTGTTCATCATTGCGATCGGTCTGACGCTCATTTTCGGCGTCATGAAAATTCTCAACGTCGCGCACGGTTCGTTTTATGCCTTCGGCGCTTACGGCGCAGCCACGGCGGTCGGCATCTATTTCAACGGACACGATTGGTACGCTGCCGGCGGCTTTCTGTTCATGATCGTTGTTGCGATGGCGATCGGGCTTGTGATGGGTCTCATCCTCGAACGCGGCTTGCTTCGCCTCGTTTACGGCAAGGACGAAGTCGTTATCGTGCTGGTCACTTACGCTGCATTTCTCATTCTCGAAGACATCATCGTCCTGATTTGGGGCGCGCAGTCTTACGCTGCCTACCAGCCGCTGGTGGCCGCGGGTAGCGTGGATATCGGCGACCTGGTTCTGTCCAATTACGACATCATTCTCGTGGTACTCGCGGCGATGCTGGCGGGGCTCGCTTACTGGGCACTGAAATTCACCCGCTATGGCCGGTTGTTGACAACCGTCATCTTTGATCGCGAGATCGCCGCCGCCTTCGGCATCAATGTCACTGTCGTCTATACCGTGACATTTTTGATCGGCGCGATGCTCGGCGCGCTGAGTGGCGCGGTGATGGCGCCGAAGATTTCGGTCACGCTCGGCATCGGCGTCGAGGTCATCGTGCTGGCGTTTGCGGTCGTTGCCATTGGCGGCATGGGATCAATCGAGGGTGCCCTGGTCGGCGCCCTGATCGTCGGCATCTGCCGTGCGGCGGCCGTGCATCTGGTGCCGCAAATCGAGCTGTTCGTGATTTACGGCGTCATGGCCATTGTCTTGATCGTACGGCCGTACGGCTTGTTTGTGCGTGCGCAACCGCGAAAGATTTGACAATGGCGAAGACCGGCAAAGTCCTGGGTGGAGGGGTGGCGTTCATAGCCGCTGCTGTGATCGCGCCGTTTTTGCCGATCTGGGTGGTCTCGCTCGCGACTATCGCGTTCGCTAATGCACTTGTCGTGCTCGGGCTGATCGTGCTGTGGCGGGCCGGTCTCGTCTCGTTCGGGCAGGCGCTCTATTACTGCATCGGCGCTTATACCGTTGCACTCGCCGGGCTCTGGCTCGGACTCAGAGATGCTTTCGTACTGATACTGCTCGCCGCCGTTGCCGCGGGCCTCATATCGTTCCTGGTCGGGTTTCTTATCGCCCGCTATCGCGAAATCTTTTTCGCCATGCTGAGTCTTGCTTTGTCGATGATTCTTTATGGCGTGCTCGTGAAAAGTGAGTCGCTCGGATCGACGGATGGTTTCAGCGTGCTTACGCCCACGTTCCTGACTTTTGCGCCGCACGGCGACACCCTCAATCTTGTGCTTTATTGGTTTACGCTTGCGATTTGCGCGGCGAGTGCGCTCGGCGTCAGTGCATACTTTCGCAGCATCGCCGGTGCCCTGGCGGCTCCGGTGCGCGACAACGAGATTCGCGTCGAATTTCTCGGCGTCTCGGTTGCTCGCATTATCCATGCTAAAGTCGTCATCGCGGGCACGCTGGGGGGGCTCGGTGGCGCGCTTGCCGCGCTCGCGATTGGGCACGTCGATCCGAACATGTCGTACTGGACGACGTCGGGCAGCTTTGTCTTTGTCGCGATCCTCGCTGGCGCCGGATCTGTGGCCGCAGCTTTTGTCGGCTCGCTGTTGTTCGAAGCGATACGATCGCTCGCCGTCGATATCGTGCCCGAATTCTGGCAGATGATTCTGGGCTCTGTGCTCCTCGTCACGATCCTGTTCGTCCCGGAGGGACTCGGATCGGTGGTGTTTCGGCTACGCCGCAAGAAGGTTGAACCGTCATGAGCGATATCCTGGCGGTGCGCGATTTGGAGAAAGTCTTCGGCTCACTGGTCGCCGCGCGTGATATTACCGTCAGTATTCCGCCGCAGCAGACGGTCGGCGTTATTGGCGCGAATGGTGCAGGCAAGACGACGTTCGTTAATATGATCACCGGCCATTTGCGGCCTACCAAAGGTTCTATTTTTTTTGAGGGTCGGGAAATCACCGGTCGCGCGAGTCGCGAGATCACGCGGCTCGGTATTTCGCGGTCCTTCCAGGTCGCGCAGATTTTTCCCACGCTGACCGTGTTCGAGAACATGTGCACGGCTGCCGCCATCGGCCGGAACGCCGGAGGGTTTTTTAGCAATATCGTTATGCCGTTGCGGTCCGCGGAAACGGTTGCGGACGCGGAGGCCGCGATCGATCTTTTTCAGATCGGTGCCTATCGCAACACAAAGGCATTCGCACTACCGCAAGGCATTCGCAAACTCCTCGACATCGGAATGGCAATCGCCGGTCATCCGCGCTTGCTGTTGCTCGATGAGCCGACCAGCGGCATCTCGATCGAGGAAAAATTTGATCTGATGCAAATCGTGATGACGGCACTCAAGAGCCGTGAGATTACCGTGCTCTTCGTCGAGCACGACATGGAGATCGTTGAGCGTTTTTCCGATCGGGTGCTTGCGTTCTACGAGGGCACGGTCATTGCCGACGGCGCGCCCGCACAGACGCTCGACGATCCGAGGGTGCAGGAATTGATCAGTGGCACGCGGGCAAAAACGAACGGAGGTACGTCGGCGCATGCTTAGCGTCTCCAACCTGAGCGCTTCGATCGGACCGATCCCGATCATTCGCGGCGCGACGCTGATGGTGAATGAGGGCGAGATGTGCGGCCTCATCGGGCGCAACGGCGCCGGCAAAACCACGCTTTTCCGCGCGCTCATGGGCGCCGTGCCGGCTACCGGCCGGGCCGAACTGGAACACATCAATCTGCTGGCATTGCCGGCGCATCGGCGCAGCGCGCATGGCATTGGCTATATGCCGGAGGATCGACGGTTGGTGCCGGAATTCACCGTCGAGGAAAACATACGCCTGCCGACCTGGTCGGTTGCGGTGGATGGCGCCGATGATCGATTAAAGTGGATTTTTTCCATCATGCCCGAAGTCGAGCGCTTTCGCGCGCGGCGGGCACTCGAGCTTTCCGGCGGCCAGCAAAAACTGGTGGCGCTCGCGCGCGCATTAATGGCAGGCACGCGTATTCTGTTTCTGGACGAGCCGTTCGAAGGACTGGCGCCTGCGCTGGCGCGGCGGCTTGGGGAGGTGCTGGCCAATCTCAAGTCGGAAGGTGTGTCGGTGTTGATCGCGGAATCGAACGAGGTGCATGTGCTCGATCTCCTCGCGCGCGCCTACTTCATCGAGCGCGGCACGGTAAGCGATAAGCGTGCTTCGTGAGTATGGATTTGCAACTTTGTCCGTCATCCTGAGCCGGCTGCAAATGCACGGCCCTTGCAGGTGGCGGCTCGATTCATGACACGTCATCCTTCGAGGCTCGCGCGCTCCGCACGCTCGCGCCTCAGGATGACGAGCAGATTTACCGCCCTTGATACGCGGGAGTACGCACGATCAGCCCATCGAGTGCTTCGGTCACCTTGATCTGGCACGACAGACGCGAGGTCGGCTTCACTTCGAATGCCGAGTCGAGCATGTCCTCCTCTTCCGCCGACGGTGGTCCTACGATCGGGCTCCACGCATCATCGACGTGCACAAGACACGTCGCGCACGTGCAGCTACCGCCGCATTCGGCGACAATACTTGCGATCCCGTTACGCAGTGCCGTTTCCATGACGGTCGCGCCGGTTTCGCCCTCGACGGTGTGAGTCGCGCCGTCGTGCTCGATATAGGTGATCTTCGGCATGGCGGAGAATTCAGGCAACGCCGAGCTTCTTTTGCAGGCTGGTCGATGACGTCGTGTACTGGAACACGAGGCGCTTTTCCGGGTGCACGTAGTGGTGCGCCTTCTGCGCCATGAGGGCGGCTTCGTGGAAACCCGAAAGAATGAGCTTCAGCTTGCCAGGGTAGGTGTTGATATCGCCGATGGCGAAGATGCCCGGCACGTTCGTCTCGAACGTCGCCGTGCTCACCGGGATGAGGTTGTTTTCAAGCTTGATCCCCCAATTCGCCACCGGGCCGAGCTTCATCGTCAATCCGAAGAACGGCAGCATGGCGTCGCATGCGACCTTCGAAAGAGTGCCGTCGCTGGCCTTGATCGTCGCGGCCGTGAGTTGACCGTTTTCGCCTTCGAGCGCCGTGACCTGTCCGATCTTCAGGTCCATCGCACCCGATGACACCAACGCGCGCATCTTGTTGACGCTGTCGGGCGCGGCGCGGAATTCGTCGCGCCGGTGAACGAGCGTGAGCCGTTTGGCGAGCGGCTGCAGGTTTAGGGTCCAGTCAAGCGCGCTGTCGCCGCCGCCGACAATGAGCAGGTTCTTGCCGCGAAAAGCTTCCATCTTGCGCACGGCGTAGAAGACTGATTTTTCCTCGTATGGCTCAATGCCCTGGATCGGCGGCCGCTTCGGCTGAAACGAGCCGCCGCCTGCTGCGATCACCACGGCCTTGCTCACAAACACCTTGCCCGCCTCGGTGGTGACGCGGAAAAGCGGATCGCCAATGTTCTCGACCGTCGTCACCATCTCGCCGAGATGGAAGGTCGGATTGAACGGCTTGATCTGTTCCATAAGCGCATCGCAAAGCTCCTTGCCATTGATGCGCGGGATGGCCGGGATGTCGAAGATCGGCTTTTCCGGATAAAGCTCGGCGCACTGGCCGCCAACCTTGTCCAAAATGTCGACGAGATGCGTCTTGATATCGAGCAGACCGAGCTCGAACACGGCGAATAGCCCCACGGGGCCCGCCCCGATGATCAGCACGTCGGTGTTGATCTCTTCGCCCATGCGTTCTGCCTCGAGCAGCTGATCAGTCTTTTGCAGCATTATGCCATTCTCCGCACCAGCTCGGCTGGCTGGCCCCGCATGGCCTGCATCAGCTCCGCCACATTCTCTTCGGGTGTTTTGCCGCTGGTGACTAACGCAATTTCTGCTTTCGCGTAAAGCGGCTCGCGGCTCTTCAGGATGGAAATCAGGTCTTCCATGGCGCGGGCCCTGTCGGCCATCGGCCGCAGGTCGCCCTGCGCGATCACGCGTTTCATATGTTCTTCCGGTTCAGCTTTGACCCAAACGGTAAAACAGGATGAAAGCAGCAATTCGAGCGTGCCAGGCTCGGTGACAATACTCCCGCTGGTGGCAATGACGAAGCGCGGGTGCTCCTTCAGAACGCTCTCTAGCGCTTCGCGTTCCGCGCGACGGAACATTTCCTGCCCGAACATCTCGAAGATCTGGCTCAGCGTGGCGCCGCAGCGCCGCTCGATTTCGCGATCGAGCTCAATAAATGGCACATCGAGCCGCGCGGCAAGCAGCTTCCCGAGCGTCGATTTGCCGCCGCCGCGCAGGCC